>CAZKJE010000001.1:0-173605 GCA_964553015.1 uncultured Candidatus Saccharibacteria bacterium
GAACCATCGGCCTCTGTCTTATCAGGACAGCGTTCTACCACTGAACTACACGCTCGGCAGAATTGACTATATCAAAAAAAAGCTTCCGGAGCAAACAAAAAGCCGCTCAAACTTGACGTAAGGGCGGCTTTTTGTTTCTAAAATACAAATATATGTTATTAGTATTCTCGGCGTCCTCCGCCATTTCCATATCCGCCGTTTCCTCCACTTCGTGGGGGTCGGGCTTCCATAGGGCGAGCTTCGTTGACTGTAAGTTTGCGTCCTTCGAATTCCTGATCATTGAACATAGAAATAGCTTTCGCTGCTTCATCTTGAGATGACATTTCTACGAATCCAAAACCTTTTGAACGACCAGACATCTTGTCCATGATAATCACAGCAGAAACAACGTTTCCAGCTTGTGCGAAGAGGTCCCTAAGGGCATCTTCTTGAGTGCTGTAAGGGAGTCCCCCTACATATAGCTTTGTAGCCATACTATTTACTTCTTCCTTTTTTACTAAAAAGGACAAAAAACTAAAAATAAATCCTGCCTGAAATGAATTTCATTTGAGACTGGCGCAGAAATCTCTTTTTCGCTAAATTAGACCCTGCCCGAAAATCATACCATTACTTAATAATTTAAGCAACAGGCGAAGCTGAAGCGATGGGCATCCCCTTTGGATTTGGACCATATTGATTGTCTTCCAGCATTGAATCAGTAGCCAGCCACACTATCATTATGATCCAGCCTACGATAGGAATAAGCCACAAGAACCACCACCATCCACTATGATTAGTGTCGTGCAATCTTCGGATATTTACAGCAACAGAAGGCACAAGTATTGCAAGCGAATAAAGCGAGCCGAGAACTCCGGTATTGCTTCCATAACTACCCGCAATTTTTGTACCTAAAGCAGAATCAACAATAGACAAAGCGATGCTAATAATAAAACTTATAAGAACAAACATCCAAAACTCTCTCCTGCCTGCCCTTCCGTTAAACTCGGCGTACTTTTTCAAAACTACATATTTAAATTCTTCCATATTGTATTTTTGTTAATAATAATCTATTTAATTGTACTGCAGTGCAAATTTAAAAGCAAAACAAAAGCCGCCGGAGGAATCCTCTCGGCGGCCGCGATCGATTGGATTAGCGTTTACTACTTGCCGTTGGTCGCCACATAAATCGCGATAAGGGCACACATGACGGTCGTGCCGGCAGCCAGTGGAGCAAGCACATGCGCGCTAGACGCAAGTACCGCATTGGAAGCAGCCAGTGCAGCAGTAAGCAAAAACCTCGATTTCTTTTCCATAACAACCTCCTTGTGATATTATAGCACACTTAGTACTCATTTGTAAAGCAAAAAGATTTTACTCTTCATCTTCGTCCCCCACTGCGCCGGATTCAATATCAGAAATAATGTCTTCTATACCTCCTTCCATTATTTTTGGCAGATTGTGCCAGGATTTTTTTATACGGTGATCTGTCACGCGATCTTGGGAATAATTATAGGTGCGGATTTTTTCGCTGCGGTCGCCGGAGCCGATTTGATTCTTGCGCTCAGCCCCATATTTCTTTGCTTCTTTTTCTTCTTCAAGCTGTTGAAGCTTGTTCGTTAAGATTAGCATCGCTTGTTCGCGGTTTGCGAGCTGGCTTCTTTCATTTGTAGAGCGCACATCGAGGCCGGTCGGCTTGTGAATGATGCGCACAGCGGTTTCAACTTTGTTTACATTTTGTCCTCCTTTTCCTCCGGAACGCGAATATTCCATTTCAAAATCTGCGGGATTAATTACAAAGTTAACCTTTTTTCTGATCGGGAGAACAGCAACTGAAGCAGTAGAAGTGTGCACTCGGCCATTTTTTTCGGTCGCCGGAATTCTCTGTACTCGGTGCACTCCCGTTTCATAGCGCATCTTTTTATACACATCCTTTCCTTTTATTTCAAAACTAGCCTCTTTGTAGCCGGAGAGATCGCTCTTGGATTCATAATTCACTTTCCACTGCCAGCCCTGCGCTTCTGAAAATTTTTCATACATATGCGCAAGCTCCCATGCAAAAAGACTGGCTTCGTCCCCGCCGGCGCCAGCGCGTACTTCCAATACTATTTCTCCAGGAAATTCATTCGCTTCTTTGTCTTGCTGTTCTTCTTTTTTGAAAATATCTTCTATCTGCTTTTCTATTCTTTCCCGTTCTTCCTGTATAAATTTTAGTTCTTTGGCTGCAAGTTCGTGAAGAGTTTCATCAGAATCAAGCATCTCGCGCACTTCTCCCTCTTCACGCGCCAAACGCTCAAGCTCGCCGGCTAAATAGCTGGTATTGTGATTCTTTTTTAGTTCTTCAAGATCCATTTACTTTTTCGCTTTAACAGAAGCAGCTTTGCGCTTGTTAAATCTCTCTACGCGTCCCGCAGTGTCCATTATCTTTTCATTTCCAGTATAAAACGGATGGCAATTACTGCAGATTTCCATCTGAATCTCAGGCATAGTAGAGCCAACCATAAAGACAGCCCCGCAGGCGCAGGTGGCTTTCGTATTTAAATCATATTTTGGATGTATATCTTTTTGCATAACTTTTTTAGATTATCACAGAATTACTGCAAAAGCAAATCTATATTTGCCTGTATGATAGCCTTGTGTTTCATTACGCCGGCACTATAAGAACAAGTTGCGCCTCCGGAGCCATAATATCGGCAGGCAGCGCTTTGCTGCGCGCTGACGCTTGTACCTATTGCCCCTAAATCTGTCAGATACATGGAGGACGCCATGAAAGCATCTTTTGGAGACCATGGGTTAGCATCGCGCCCAAGAAGATTTTTCAGACGAGTTTCAAAAAGAGTCCACGTCGTCGGTATAAATTGCGCCGGACCCATAGCTCCTCCGTATCCCGCCACGCCTGCGATAGGACAAGAAACCGGAGTCTGGTTCCAGAGAAGCCCTAGTTTAGAAGTTATTCTTAGGAAATCGTCCACGTCTCCTTTTCTGCCGGCGAGTCCCATAGGCTTCATGACATTAATAAAAGGAGTGCCGGTATTTTTTCCAACACCTGCGCCAGTAGTTTGGTTTGTGAGATAACACTGCCCGACATTTGCGCCGAGATTGCTTTCTTGAGTAAGAATCGCCAGGAGAAATGCAGGTTCTATGCCCGTTAATTTTTGAGCATCGTTAGCATAGGCGAGCGCGGTGCCGAAATCTATTTTTGTCGTGGTGTTGGCTAAAGGGAAAAGCGCCGCGCGAATCCGGTCTGCTCTTGCTTTTTTTTCTGCGGCAAGTTTCTGATAAGCTGCTTCAGTGTCCTGGCTGATTGCCAATAGTCTTTTTTTCTCTGCCTCCGCTACAGCGGTTTTCTTTTGGGCACTCTCCAGTTCTGCCTTTGCATCAGTTTCTGCGTTTTGCTTTTCCTCAAGATCCTGCTTGGCAATTTCAGTTTCGGTTTTTACGCCTCGGAGAACGTCTACAGAATCTTTCACCGCCTGTTTAATTGAAGCATAAGATTCCAAATCGCTATAAAAACTGGAGACGCTTTCATCGGAGAGAATAAGATGCACCATATTTTCATTATCAAACTCATTCGTATTTCGAAGAAGCTGAGCCAAAGACTGATGCTCTTTTTTAATTTTTTGGGAAAGCGAATTTATAGTGCTTGCCTTTTCTGCTATGTGCACTTTGAGCTGGGCGATGACCAAAGCTCTGGCTTTTACTTTTGCCACGAGGGCGTTTATCTGGCTCGTCAGATAGCTGACATCGCCTTTTAGGGTGCCTGTTTGTTTCTGTTGTTCTTTTTGTTTTAATAATAATTCTGCAAGCTGAGCCTCTATCTGGCTTAGCTCTTTTTTGCAATAACTTTTATCCGCCTCGCTTGAAGAGGTCGTAAGAGTCAGACAATCAAAAGCAGCATTAGTTTTCCTAAAAGGGTTTAAAAATATAGCTAACATTAAAACAAAAAAAACTATGACCGTATTTCTTATCATAGCTCTATTATAGCATATTTAAAAATTTTTATTCTTTGGCGGGTGTTGCAGCAGCTTCTGCGCCAGCTTCGCCTTCTTCTTCTTTCTTGCCTTTCTTTTCTACTTCAATTGCAGACAAGTCTACCGGAGCTACTTCCTCTTCTTTTTCTTCCACTTGAGCAATTATGGAAGCTACCACATCAGTACCAGCTGTAATAGCAACGACGCCTGACGGTAATTTTATATTTGAAACGATTATAGAATCTTCGAGAGTATTAAGACTTGAAACATCTACTGATAAATTGTGAGGCAAATCAGCAGGTAGGGCTTCAACTTCTACTTCATGAAGCACTTTAACCAAATTACCAATTCCGCTTTTGACCGCACCGGCAATTCCTTCGAAGACAAGGGGAACTTTGACGTGTATTTTCTTCTTCATGTCTATAGCAAGAAAGTCTGCATGTATCGGCTCGCTGGTTATCGGATCCACTTGCACTTCGTGGATAAGCACATCTACCGCTCCTTGCGGCATTTCAATTTTTACCGCAGAAGATTCTCCGGCGTCTCTCCAAATTTTCTTAAATTCAACTTTTGAAAGCGCGATGTGGGTCGTCTCTTTTCCGGCTCCGTAAAAAACAGCGGGGATATCCCCTGCTTTTCGTAAAACTTCCAGTTTTTCTCCCCCCACCCTGCTTTTAGCTTTTATGGCAAACATAAATACAGTATACCCCCACACTTATAAAAAGTCAAAATTTTTATTCAACTTCTATGACCACGTGCGAGGCTATGTATTCTTTCGTACCTCCAAAATTTTTTGTCGGCACTTTTTTGCCGGCATTGAAAATGTTTTTTGGATCAAAAATATCTTTAATTTTCTTAAAGACTTCAAGCATAGGCGCGCTGTACATTTTGCCTAGATAAGGCGTACGTATGAGGCCATCATTATGTTCGGCCGCTATTGAGCCATGATATTTAGCTGCCAAGTCATACACTTTTTCTCCAAGTTCCAATATGGTTTGCGCAGTATCGGTGCGTTTGAAATTCATAAGAGGAATGATATGAAAATTCCCGTCTCCGGCATGGCCGGCCAGGGTGTAAATCATTTTGGATTTATATTGGCTAAGTATTCCGTTTAATTCAGGAATAAATTTAGGCAAGAATTCCGGACGGACAATAATGTCATCTATAAACGGAGCCGTGCGCATGCCTTTCACGTGCTTGCGCAAAAGCGCGAAGCTTTCCCTTCTGATGTCCCAATATTTATTTGCTTCAATCTCTGATTCGGTTATGTGTATATTTAATTTAAAATTTTTTATTTTTTCTTTCAGTTCCTCGCATTTTACATCTAGCTCTTTTTCGCTATCACCGGCAAACTCGGCAAGAATAATTAATTTTGGAAAACCGCCAGAAATGAGGAGGAAAAATTCCGGTAGAAAACTCCACATGAATTTCAGCATTCCTATAAAACCTTTATGTTTTAGAAAATCAGGGAAAAATTTCACCGCGAGCTTCATCGTCTTGTCATCATAAGTCTCAAGTGTTTCCGGATTTAGGGTGAGAATCTCATCCACTAATCGCCCGAGCGGACTCAAGTCATTCATAAATATTGCCACGAGTTTAGAATGCTTATTTTCTGGAATGATTTTCATGGTCATTTCTGTGACTATGCCGAGTGTACCCTGCGAGCCCACTAGTATTTTATTGAGATCAAAGCTAAAACCAGAACTCAAAAAATTCTTCTCGTTCTGATTTTTTAAAACATTCCAAATATAATATCCTGCTGAATTTTTGCTGACGTTCGGCTTAGCATGCTTGATCTCGTCTTCATTTTCGTTGATTAGGTTAAAAATGTTTTTATAAATATTCCCTTCAAAGTCATTCTGCGCCATTTTTTTCTCTAATTCTTGTTTATTTAGAGGCTTTACAATATATTCATTTCCATCTGCAAAAACCATTTTAGAGGAAAGCACATACGCCGATGTCTGCCCATATTTCAAAGTCCTTTCTCCTGCAGAATTATTTCCAAACATCCCGCCCATAGCATTTATTTCTTTTGAAGCGGTAAAGCATGGCAGGATAAGTCCTTTATCCAAAGTAATTTTTTCAAAATCGCGATAAAACATTCCCGGCTGTACGGCAATTTCCCAAGCTGATGGAGTCTTTAAGGGCAGCGGCCCGCCAATAAGCTTGTTCATATGCCGAGTAAAATCTAAAATAATTGATTCGCCTATGGCCCCGCCCGACATATCTGTCCCTGCGCACCGAGCTGTAATATAAAGACCCACACCATCATTGCCCGGGTGCACATACATGTCTTTATTTTGCGAAACCCATTTCACTAGATTTTTTACATCTTCAGAATCTCGTGGAAATAAAACCAATTTAGGCCGCACTTCAAGCAAGCTCGCATCGTGTGAGTATTTTGTGAGCGTCTCTTCGCTATCCTCCACCTCTCCCCTAAAAAATTTTAGTATTTCTTCTTTCATTATAATCTATTCTATAATTCTAACGAATTGTAGAATACTCTTTCCACGTTTTGTTAATTTATGACGTACCATATTTGCATCATGTCTTTTCATAACCAACCCTGCAGTAGCCATCTTGTTTATGTGCGCAGAAATATTTTTAAACGCCGACTTTAGTTTATCAGAAATCTCTTGAACCGACAATTCTGGATTTTTGTATAAAAGCTCAAGTATCTGCAATCTTCTGTGATTTGCAAATCCTTTTACTATTCTTTCCAGCTGCATGTTTGTCTTTTTCATGTTTTTTCTATTCTATAATTCTATAGAATATTAGACTATTAATTACTCCCAAAAAATTAAAATAAGAGCTATTATCCCTAGTGCTATGCCAGCAAGCTGGAATCTATTTGTTTGCTCGCCGTAAAAATAAATTCCTACCACAGAAACAAAAATTACATTTGCGAGCAAATAAACGAGAGCGCCCCGCGCAAGTCCTGATCCTGATCGTATGCTCCACAGCCAAAAAATATTTCCAATGGTATACCCCAGTAACGCCAGCACCCAAAAATACCAATGACCGCTGAGTGAGTATTCCTTAGAAAAAACATCTGCTATTAACGTAAGCGTTATAAAAATTATGAGTGGGATTATCCAGAACATTTATTTTATATATTCTCCTATACTTGCTAAGCTGTTCGCTTTTGCTTTTTCTAAAAGTAGGGTCTGCGCATGTGCAACACTGCCCGGATCTTTTGCCCAACTTTGTAAAGCTTCATTCTGAATTGCACGACCATAAGAAAAAGTAAGTGGCCACGGCAGAGTACCCATTTTATGCATAGCATTCAAATTTACTGTTGCTTCTTCGTCTGTCTGCCCGCCGGAAAGGAATACTATACCGCCTATATCTCTAGGTACGTGTTCTTTCAGGCATTTTATGGTCATTTCAGCAACTTTTTCAATAGAAGCTTTATTTTTTGCATCTTTCCCAGAGAGCACCATGCTCGTTTTTAAAATCACCCCTGGAATAAAAACATTTAGATTTTTTAATTCAGAAAAAACTAAATCAAGGTTATGCGTCGTAACTTCATAACACTCCTCTATCGTATGATCGCCGTCTATCATTATTTCCGGCTCAACTATTGGAACAATGTCTTCTGATTGGCATATCAAGGCGTATTGCGCTAAACGTTTTGCATTTTCTTTCAAAAAATCTTTGGTTGGAAGATTTTTCCCAATTCTAATCATTTCACGCCATTTAGAAAAAACAGCTCCTTGTTTTTTATAATCCTTTATTCTTAAGGGAAAATCTGTAAGTCCCTCCGTTACTTCTTCTTTAATATCGTCATTTTTCTTATTAAATAAACTATAACCAGTATAAGCAGTAACGCCAACAGAAATTCCTTTTTGAATTAAAATATCAATAAAGGGTACGTTATCTTTGGTCTTTTGAAAGGCGGTCTCATGAACAAGAATATAACCGCTGATATATTTTTCAATCCCTTGGGTTGTAATAAGTAGCTCTCTATATTCACGGCGCTTTTCTTCTGTAAATGGCACGCCTAGCTTTTCAAAACGGCCACGGCATGTGCCTAAACTCTCATCTATCGCCAGAATTCCTTTCGGAGATTTTACCAAACGAGCTACAGTATCTATCAATATATTTTTATCCATGATTTTTATTTTAATAAACCTTTTAATATTTCTATGACCACTTTTGGATTTGCGCTGCCACTACTTTCTTTGATTACTTTTCCGACGAGAGACATTATGGCGTTCTCTTTTCCGCCTTTATAGGAAGCTACGACATCAGGATTTTCAGAAACCACTTTTTCAGCAATGGATTTTATCGCGCCTTCGTCACTGCTTTGAAGCAGATTTTTATCAATGGCAATTTTCATCGGCGATTCATCGTGATTTGCTATCGCCACTAAAATATCTTTTGCAGCGCGAGAGCTTATGAGAGACTCCGCAATCATAGACGAAAGTTCAGCCATATTTTTTGCGCTTGGGGTTTTAATTTCCGGATTGCTTTTTTTTATACCAATAAAATCTGTTGTAATATAATTAGACGCAATTTTTATCTTTCCTTGCCCGCCGGCAGGCAGATCTTTATTTTCAAGGATTCTGGCAATAGCTTCAAACCAAGCCCCCAGTAATAATGGATCATTTATATAAACTTCTATATCTTCTTCCTTGATTCCAAAATCGTTTTGATAACGCGCTCGCTTTTGTGCCGGCAATTCCGGCAATTCTTTTTTAATTTTTTCAATATCAAAAGCTTCGTGAAGCTTCATTTTCGGCAGATCCGGATCCGGAAAATATCTATAATCAGCGCTGCCTTCTTTTTTTCTCTGAGAAAATGTCGTCTGCTTGTTTTCATCCCAGCCTCGCGTTTCTTGTACTATCTCTTCTCCTTTATCAGTTTCCATAAGCCTCGTCATCCTGTCTACTTCGTGTTTTATAGCTCGCTCAACACTTCTGAAAGAATTTAAATTTTTCACCTCCACTTTTGTACCAAGGACTTTTTTGTCAGCTGAAATAGAAATGTTCGCTTCAACACGCATTTCTCCTTTTTCCATATTGGCTTCAGATACATTCAAATACCAAAGAATAAGCTGGAGCTCTTTTGCAAACTTCGTAGCGACTTTTCCTGCTTCTTCCGCGGTTTCAAAAGTATGCGGTTCGGTCACGAGCTCCATGAGCGGCACTCCGGCGCGGTTGAAATCTATGAGTGAAAAGTCTCCTCTATCGTGTTTATTGTTTGCGGTGTCTTCTTCTAAGTGTATGCGAGTAACGTCCATATCTGCCAATCGCCCGCCCTTAACTATAGGGTATTTATATTGCGAGATCTGATAGCCTTTTGGAATATCAGGATAAAAATAATTTTTGCGGTCAAATTCTGAAAAGTCTGCAATTTCGCCGTTTATTGCTAAGCCGACTTTGATCACGTTTTCTATGGCCTTTTTGTTTGGCACCGGCAAAGCTCCCGGATGTGCCATGCAGACGGGACAAATATTTACATTTGGTTTTTCCTCGTCCGGATCGTTCTTGCACGAGCAAAACATCTTTGTCTGCGTCTTCAGTTCCGCATGTATTTCGAGCCCTATGGTTGGATAATATTTAGTCATTATTTTTTTCGTAAAATTTTCGTCAGTTCGTCATTAAACTTCTTTACCATTTTATCATCATATAGCGAAAGTACAAAAACTTTTTTTGATATTTTTTTGAATTCTGCCAATTTTTTATCTATTGTTTTCTGATCTGTTGTATCGCTTTTGGTGAGAATTATAATCTCTTCTTTTTCATCTAAACCGTTTCCGTATTTTTTTAGCTCTTTACGAATTTCTTTATAGCTTGCAAGCATTTTAGGATTTCCTGCCCCGTTGGAAGCACTCTTTCCTTCGGGGTCAAAAGACACGAGATGCGCCAGCATTTTCGTGCGCTTGATATGACGCAAAAATTTCACCCCGAGACCTTTCCCTTCGGATGCTCCTTCTATGATTCCCGGAATGTCGGCAATAATATATCCATAAAAATCTCCGAGGTTTGGATCGAGAGTCGTAAAAGCATAATCCCCCACTTTCGCATCAGCATTTGTAAGCGTATTCAAAAGCGAGCTCTTGCCGGCGTTCGGCAAACCGATAAGGCCAATATCTGCAAAAAGCTCCAGCTCTATTTTAAAAATTCCTTTCTCGCCCTCTTGTCCCTCGCGAGATTCCTTGGGCGTAGTATTGGTAGAACTTTTAAAATGCTCATTGCCGAAACCTCCGTACCCGCCTTTTAAAATTAAAAATTTCTCTCCTTCCTTTGAGAGCTGCCAAGTTTCATCCGTGCCAAGATTTGTAATGACAGACCCTATAGGCAAATCTAAAACAAAATCTTCGCCATTTTTGCCATGCAAGCTTTTATTTCCGCCGTCTTCTCCCCGTCCCGCCAAAAATTCTTTTTTAGCTTTGTATTTTGAGAGAATATGAATATCCCGCACAGCTTTTACAAAGAAATCTCCCCCTCGCCCGCCGTCTCCGCCCGAAGGTCCGCCTTTTGGCACGAACTTTTCCTGTCTCCAGCGCACAACGCCATTCCCGCCCCTGCCGGCAGCGGCTTCTATTTTCATTTCATCTATAAAAGGCATCCCTATGATTCTACCGCAATTTGCGCCAATTTGACAGCGCCTTCTTTTGATTTCGCTCCTGCGAGGAAAAGCGCGCGGTGACAAAAAAGCGCATCTCCTACGCCTGAAACATTTACAAATTCTTCGTCGGAAAGTCCTGCCCAAAGTTTCGGCAAATTTTTTCTATTTTTAAAAGTTTTTATATCTGCCCTTATAGCTTTTACGCCCCAGCCGCCGGTCTTCCTGGGATACACTACAAAAAGAGGCTCGGGAAAATTCGAAACTATATATTCAAAAGGATAATTTTTATCTAAAACAACAATTCGCTTGTCTCCAGAGCTGTTATAAGAAGAAATCACGTCTTCTTCTGCTTCCAGCATATCCCGCGCCTGTACGATTTCCCGCGTCAAAATAATTTTGGCCATCTGTACGCATTCTAAAAATACCTCGTCGAGCTTGGTACTGTCTTCCTTCCATGTAGGCATCATAGAAAAGAAAATATTCTGGATATAATATGGCGCCACGTCATATTTGTTTTCTGTCAGGTCAAATCCGTTATCGGCTGCATCGATAGGAGCGCACAGCCGTTTTTCAATTATTTCTGCCGCTCGTTTAGACCCTGCGATCTTTTCTCCGAATTTTTTCCACACCAGTCCCAAAGAAGAATATTCTATATTTCGGAGACTCTTGCCCGCCCCGCCGATTTGGTGATGATCAAAAAGATTCTTGCTCTCGTCATATATTCCGCCGACGTCGTATACATAATCCCCGGTTTTTATGACTTTCGGATCCCGGCTTCTTATTATTTCAAAAGCTGTATTTTCTTTTTCCAGCATCATGGAAAGTGCAGCCGTCGCAAAAATATCGTCAGCATGGAAAGCTCCGTCGTGCGTTATCAGCTTCTTTTTTAAATTTTCGTGCATGTTATGGTCTGTCATTATAATATTCTTCAAATAATTCGTATATCCAGCTTACCAGTTTATCAAACAATATAAACATTATCACGAGCACAAGAACTACCATTGAAAATCTCCAGATTTCTCCGCTCACCTGCAAGGCAGTATAGCTGAAAATATACCCTAAAGAAAGGAGAAAAGGAGCCCAGAGTACAGTAGCCAATACTTCGGCTTTTAAATATTTTTTGTAATTTATTTTTTCGAAGCCAGAAAATATGATGACGACATTGTTCGCTCCTATGATAAATTTTGAAATAAAAATGGACCAGAACGGTTTTGTTTTAAATTTCGGTAGAAGCAGATACACACGCTTTTGAATGTAGCGAAAAAATCTGTGATGATTGAATTTTTTAAACAGAAACTGCCCGAGAGCATATCCGAAAAAAGTTTTAGCAAAAGCGCCGAGCAGGATGAATATGATAGCGACAAATACATTGAGCGCGCCCAAGTGCGCCAGAACTCCGGTAAATATTATCACAAACTCGCCCTCAAATATAATTCCGAGGAGAATTATAGCGTATATGAGAACCTGATGATTCTCCACTATGCCAGACAGAATTTTTACAGTGTGCATTTTACTCTATGTAAGATTCCATGATCTTAATTTCAGCTTCTTCTTTATCTACCAAATCCTGACGATTTCCTTGTTTAAATAATTCTACAGCTTTTTTGCCTTTTTTCACCATACGCCTGATGACCGTGAGCGCCTCTTCATCTGTAAGTATTTCATTGGGCTTTCTGTTTTTACTTACAAGCTCATTTGTAAAAGCTGCAGACATGCCTCTGTATGTTTCCAAGCTTATGCTGTCTTTGGCCATCATGGCCCCTTTTATTTTATTTTTTATTTGCTCATGCAGCATATAAATAAATTATAACAGAAATGTGCTAAAATAGCACTATGCCTAAACTAATATTTTTTGATACAGAGACCACCGGAAATACCGAAAAAGATTTTCTCGTTCAGATCGCTTTTAAAACTAGCGATGATACTTTTACTGAACTTTATAAACCACAAACAAAAATTCCGCCCGAGGCTTCGGCGGTTCATCATATCACAAATAAAATGGTAGCTGATAAACCGACTTTTAAAGAAAGTACCGATCAGCCGATCATTAAAAAACTTTTTGAAGACAAAGATTCTGTCGTCGTCGCTCACAACGCGCCTTTTGACCTAATGATCATAGCCAAAGAAGATATCGTGCCGAAAAAATTCATCTGCACCCTGCGCATCGCCAGAGAACTGGATAAAGAAGGAAAAATTGAACGATATAACTTGCAATATCTGCGATACTTGCTTGACCTTGATGTGGAAGCGACGGCCCATGATGCTATGGGAGATGTTTTAGTGCTCGAAAAACTTTTTGACAGGCTAAAAAAGAAAATTATAGAAGAACAAAAAATATCAGAAGAAGAAGCGATACAAAAAATGATAGAAATCTCTTCGCACCCGTCTATGATGCGCTCTTTTAGTTTTGGCAAGCACAACGGCAAAAAAATTGAAGAAGTACTAGCGACTGATCGCGGATACTTGGAATGGTTACTCGCTCAAAAGCTCGAAAGCGACCAAATTGAAGACGATTGGATCTACACTCTCCAGCATCATTTAGGAAAATAAGTTTTTCTTGACAAAACGTTTTTTATGTGCACAATAGTATGTGAAATAAGTTCACTAAACGAGAGGGAGATATTCCGCGAATGCAAATGCATTATGAGGATGTAGTGCTGGAAAGAGGAGATCATGCGATAATGCTGGAATCGAGAGGAATCCTTGAGGTCATCGTCGTTTTTAAGACGAAGGGACCCGTAGGGTTACTTGGGGTTCCTCAGAACTACAAGGAAGTGTGCAGCCACTTCCTCACACAGGCTGCTAAACGCAGTCTTCCGGCCAAGCAGGTCAACTCGATGGTAATTCTCATCGAATAACTTAAACCGCATTCCCCACCGCCGGAGCCATCGCGCCCGCGCGGTGGTTTCTTTTTGTATGCATGCTAAAATATAAATATGCAAAATAGTTTTGAAATAATAATTGGATTAGTAATCGGCGGTATTTTTGTTTATTTTATTTTCGGCAGAAAGAAAGAAGAGAAGAAAGACGATCTAGGTCTGCAGTTAATTCTCACTCAATTAAACGAACTCTCGCGCACGGTAGATAACAAAATCGGCGAATCACACAAACAAGTCAATGAAAGTCTTAAATTTCATTCCAGCGAATCAAATAAAATCATCAGGGACGTCACTGAACGCCTCACCAGATTGGACGAAACGAATAAACAAGTTATCTCTTTTGCCGATCAATTGCAAAGCTTGGAAAATATTTTAAAGAATCCCAAACAGCGCGGAATACTGGGAGAATATTATTTGGAAACACTTCTAAAAAATGTTATGCCACCAGGAAGTTTTGAAATGCAATACAAGCTAGGAAAAAATGAAAATGGTGATGAATTAATACCAGATGCAGTAATATTTGTAAAGGATAAAATAATTCCAATAGATTCTAAATTCTCATTGGAAAATTATAATCGTATAGTGGATGAGCGAAATCCCGTAGAAAAAGAAAAATTGGAAAAAACTTTTGAAAACGACTTAAAAGACAGGATTGTTGAAACTTCAAAATATATACACCCAGAATTAGGCACCATGGAATTCGCCTTTATGTTCATTCCCCATGAAGCAATTTATTATGATTTACTAATAGGAAGAGTCGGTAAGGGTGAAGACGAAAATTTAATTCAACGTGCAGCAAATAAATACAAAGTCATTATAGTGTCGCCTACCTCATTTCTTGCCTATCTACAAACAGTATTACAGGGATTAAATGCACTTAAAATTGAAAAAGATGCAGTTGAAATAAGGAAAAGAGTTGGAGAACTTGGCACACATTTAAAATCTTATGAAAAATATTATAACAGTCTTGGAAATGCTTTAGGAACTGTATTTAATCAATACTCTTTATCTGGTAAAGAACTAAAAAAAATAGACAAAGATATTTTACGTATAACTAATTCTTCCCCTGAACTTACGTTGCTTGAGGTAGAAAAACCAAAATTTGAAGAGTAAAGCTCTCTAAACGTACAAAGGGGGAGCGCCAATCAGCCGAAGCTTCAAGACACTCCCCCTCTTACGATAACTAACCGACGCTTCATGGGCCGTTCGTACCCCGATTCATCAGGTCGAAGATTGCCTGAGGAACACGTGGAGCAAGATCCCATACATCCCACGGGCAAAGTGGTTTACCCGCCAAGTGTACTTTTTCTTTGTACTCTTGGTAGGTAATTTCGACTCGTTGCCCCTCTATTTCTTTAAAAGAGGGGTTGTCGAAAAACTTGTACAGCACCACTTCTCCGTTCATACCCACAACCAAGATCCGGTATCGGATCATTTCACCTGTCCGCTCGTCCCTGTAACAGAGACAAGCTTTTTTGGGAGAGTTTTCCGACGGCTCGGAAGGCACGACAGTCGCACAACCGGACAACAACATCCAAAAAAGAACGATCCAGTATTTCATTTCCCTGTTCCCTTTCTTTCGACTACTGTTGATGGTTGTGTCAGATGCCTGGTTGTTCCACGTAAACCTGAACTTCTTTTTCCTCCTCTCTCCTTCTTAAGGACTTACGTCGTGGTTTCTTAGGAGTCCACTGCTTCTCGATCAGATCGGCAACCTCTTTTGCTGTCCTGTTTTCGAAAAGAATTCTCCAAGATTCACGCCGTTTGTCGGTCTCAAGACCTATTACTGAAATGAGATGAAGAACTTCTGCTGGCAACAGGTTTGAAAAAAGATTGTGCCATGCCGAATGTACTTCATGCGTCAGCATGACAAGGTTCCACTTTTCGTTAGAACCTCCGCGACTCCGAGGAATTAAGTGGTGTTCGGAAAGACTGTAATTAATTACCAGACTCAACTTTTACCCCCCTCCTTTATCGGTTAGTTGTCAAAGTAACTGCGTTAGAATGCAGACCTACATCCGCCTCTAACAGGTCTGCTATTATTATAACATTTTATAAATATCCTGTCTAGTAAAATTCTATATCCTTAATAGTCGTCGCTGTACGGATCCCATTTGTTAGTAATAGGTTTTGGTTTTTTTCTTGAATTTTTTTCCAGTTCTCTAGCCTCTTTTGATATTTTAAAAGCTCCAGTCAGTTCATTTAAATCTATATTGTAAGCTTGCGCAATGTCCGGAAGCCTACTTTCATCTGGAAATGTTTCACCTGTTTCCCAAAAATTAATTGATGTGGTATCAACCCCGAGTTTTAATGCCACATTTTTCTTAGTACTTTTTTCTAGTCTGTTTCTTGCCTCTTTTAATTTATCTCCGAAAAGTGTTCTGTCCTCTACTGTAACTTTCTTTTTTTCCGGAGCTTTATTTAAACTATTAAATCCCGATGACATGCTGTTATTATAACAATAATAAATTATTTTATGCAATTTTTAATTCTTGATTCCCTTTACCCATACTAGCGTAAACTAATTGACAGAAGTGCTGGGACATGACATACTCTTTTTTAGAATTTTCGTGGACAACAAACACACAGTACAAACTCTTAGGAGGGTTTATGAGGATAGAGGAAGCAGAATTTCGGTTTGTGCTGGAATCCCAGCTTGACGGTTTCTGGGATCGTGCTTTGGTGGTTTTTCGGAACTACCATAGTAAAAACTTGGAACAAAAGGTGGTGAATCTGATTATTGAGGCAGTTGAACGAAAAAAGGTAGATGTGGTGCTTAAGATGATGGAAGTGTACTACGACACCTACCTGATGCCCAACGGAAAAACCCCCAGCCCAGGTGTGGACGAGTTGGAGAAAGTGTTGTTGATCATCAGGACACAGGTCCTTTGCTTACCTCCGAATTCGTACATATAGGTAAGCACCACATGTCATAACCCCCGCCGTGAGTAATCCCGGCGGGACGGGGCCAAGAGAAGTTCTTTTTTAAAATTTGTATAAATGCGAACCGCGAGGTTCGTGACAACCTCGTGAAAAAAACTGCGCGAGGTTTTTTTATGCTAAAAATTTTTTGATTTTATTACTAAAAATGTTATATTTTTTCTGTAGGCATTTTCGGCTCTATCGTCTAACGGTTAGGACATATCCTTCTCAAGGATAGAATCGCGGTTCGATTCCGCGTAGAGTCACAAATAGCTGTCAAACCAGATAGCATGACATGTATATCCCGCGGGATTTTTTTGGAGATAATCCTGATGATATTCCTCTGCTTCGTAAAATGTATCTAACGGCTCTATAGTAGTGACCACCTTATTCGGCCATCTGCCGGATTTGTTTACAATATCTATAAAATTTTCCGCTTCTTTTTTCTCTTCATCATTTCCGTAAAAAATAGCAGAACGATACGAGGTTCCTCTGTCGTTCCCCTGCTGATTTAGGGTTGTCGGATTATGGATCTGAAAGAAAAAATCCAGCAGTTTTTTGTAAGAAGTTTTTGTGTTGTCGTATTCTATCTCCACGGCTTCGGCATGGCCCTCATGATTTTCATATGTAGGATTATTCACAGATCCGCCGGTATAGCCCACCCGGCTCTTCACCGCACCGGGCTGTTTCCGGATTAAATCCTGCAATCCCCAGAAGCATCCTCCTGCTAAAATTATTTTCTTGATCATGTGATTTTTATTTTCCTTCTAAAAATTTCATTGAAATAGAATTCACGCAGTGCCGTAAATTCTTTTCGGTGAACCCTTCGCCGGTAAATAAATGCCCCAAGTGCCCGCCGCATTTTGCGCAGGTTATTTCCGTACGCATGCCGTCCTTGTCCAGACTTTTGTGCACGGCGCCAGCTATCTCATCATCAAAACTCGGCCAGCCGCAATGGGATTCAAATTTACTCTTTGAATCATACAAGGGCGCCTCGCACTGCCGGCAGACATACACACCAGTTTTTTTGTTGTTCACATACTCGCCCGAAAAAGGCATTTCTGTGCCCTTGTCTATGATTACTCTTTTTTCTTCCGGAGTTAATTCGTTCATGCGATAATTATATCATGAATGAAAAAACTATTACAATAATTAAAATTAGTTTTTCTTAAGCCACTCTGGATCCTGTCGTACAAGAAGACTATATTTATTTCCTTGTTCTAATAAAATCTCTCCCACTATCCGCTCCATGCGCATGCCTTGCGAGCCTTTTACCAGTATGATGTCTCCATTTTTTATAAAAGTTTTTACAAAGTTTGCAGCTTCCCGCGAATCTAAAAACTCAAAAATACTTTCAGGATTCATTCCCGCCCCGCCTTCTTCGGGGTAAACTTCCAGCGCGCCTTCTTTTATGGATTTCGCGCGAAGACCAACTACAATCAAAATATCTGCATTTTCTTTAGCAATTTTACCAATATTTTTATGCGCTTCCACTGTATGCTTTCCGAGCTCCAGCATGTCGCCAAGTACTGCGATTTTCCTTCCCCGAGGGGAACCCTCGGGAAATTTTATATCTCCCAAAGTTTTGAGCGCGGATTCGCAGGCAAACGGAGAAGAGTTGTACGTATCGTCAATAATCAAGCTTTCTTTTTTCCCTTTTAAGAGGCGCATCCTCCCCGGAGGAACATCATAATTTTTAAGCGAATCAGCAGCCGAAAGCATATTGAATTTCAGTCCGTAAGATAAGGCGAGAGCCGCGAGCGAGGCGTACACATGATTCCTGCCAAACACTCCTTCGATGGCGACGGGTACGCTTCTGCCCTCTTCGTCAACACGAAACACGACTCCTTCCGGAATTCCATTTTTATCATAGGCAATACTTTTGCCAGATCCCAAAATATCCGCGCCTTCTTTGAACCCATACGTAACCACGAGGCATTTTGTCTTTGATTTCATTTCAAGCACAGATTCATCGTCACTATTCAATACCAAAAGCCCCTCCGGCTTTAGGGTTTTTATAAGTTCGGATTTTTCTTCTATCAGGTGCTTGCGCGATGTAAAGAATTCTATATGCGCCGGAGTTTCCCCGATGGCAGTCATGATCACTGCATCAGTTTTGAGCCAAGAAGCAGTATCGCGCATATCATTCGGCTTGCCGACGCCGACTTCAAGGATAAGCCATTTAGGATATTTGTGAAGCCCAAAAGGACTAAGAATGAGCCATGCGCCTTTTAAAATATTTTGTATCCATGCGATAGGGTTGTTCCATCCATTTGGCAAGCCGAGGACAGTGAGCGGCAAACCCAACTCGCTGTTAAAACTTTTCTCGCTTTTTCGAACATAAGAAATTTTTGAAAGCACGGCGTATACGGCATCCTTGGTGGAAGTCTTGCCGACCGAGCCGGTGATGGCTATAACCTTAGGCTTATACCTCATTAAGACGAGCTTGGACTCTGCCTTCAGAACACAAGCTAATGTTTTTTTGAAAATTGGTTTCATGGTTACCTATCCGGCGGAATATTATAATAATTAAGCAAAAATTTTGTGATTTCCAAAAACGGATCGCTCCACGTCGTCGCCGCATATTGCACTCCTTTTGGATTTACAGCATACAGGAGTATTATAAATTTCGGATCATAAGCTGGAAAATATCCAACAAAAGAATGCGTGTGCCTGTCTTCATAATATCCTCCGGAAACATTGTCTGCAACCTGCGCTGTACCTGTTTTTACCGCGACGCTAAAATGTTCCAGTCCTTTTTTTAATCCCTTGTCCATCACAGTCACCAGCATCCTCGTAATCTCTTGCGAAGTTTGCGGGGTTATTTTTCCGGAAGTAACAGGATATGTCATTTCTTTTTTTAATCCGCTGTTGTAATTTATTTCTTTTACCACATGCGGCACGACAAGGTTTCCTCCGTTGCCGAGACTCGATAGCGCGCGGGCGAGTTCTACCGGAGTGAGCGCTATTCCCTGCCCGAAGGCAGCGTTTGCATATTCAATTTCTCTCGGACTTTTTAAGATGCCTCCGATAAGGCTTGATGTCTCATTCGGCAGATCTATGCCCGTTTTTTCTTTGATGCCATAGGAAAGCAAGTATTCCCGAAGTTTTGTCTTTCCGAGTTTTTGTTCCACAAATACCATTCCGGTATTAAGAGACTGGCTTAAAACATCCTGCATCGTCGTATTGGCTCCGCGAGCTTTCTTATCAAAATTAAATATTTCTTTTTTTTCTACAATGACAGAGCCCTTATCTGTGTACGTCGTGCCTGCGGTGACCACGCCGGCGTCTATGGCGCCTGCCATCACGAGCGGTTTTACGACCGAGCCAAACTCTAAAACATTTTCCACTAGTGGATTTGAAAAAACAGAGATAGTATTAGCCTGCGAAAATTTATTCGGATCAAAATCCGGCTTGGCGGCAAGAGCATAAATAGAACCATCTTTTGGATTCATTATTATGCCGCCGATAGAGTCCACACTATATTTATCTCTCACTTCTCCTAGCTTTTTTTCGAGAAAACTCTGCACCTGCGGCTCAATGGTCGTAACCACGTCGCCCTCCGGCTCGGAATTCTCAAATATTGTGTCTTCTATGTTGGAAAAAACTTCGGCAAAAAAATTCACATACGGATTGTCTACATTTCTAGAAAGCAAAGAATCATACTGCCGTTCTATGCCGTAGCGTCCGCCGAGTTCCGAGCCTTTGTATCCCACAAACCCGAGAGTGTGCGAGGCCAGACTTTCCCCGGGATAAAAGCGCCACTTTTCCTTAAAAATACTTACGCCCGGAATTTTTAGGGCGGATATCGCATCCGCTTCTTTTTTTGAAAGGTGTCCGACTATCTCTTCATAAGGATCGCTCTTGTCCTCGGCTCTTTTTATAAAATCTTCATAATCAATAGCCTTAATTTTTGAAATTTTTTGATACGCGTCTTCAGTGTCCGGAATTTTCTCCGGGGTTATCGCTACTTTAAAACCAGAAATCTGC
Source organism: uncultured Candidatus Saccharibacteria bacterium (assembly GCA_964553015.1). Classification (GTDB taxonomy): domain Bacteria; phylum Patescibacteriota; class Minisyncoccia; order Phycocordibacterales; family UBA9973; genus UBA9973. Next base: position 20,315 of record CAZKJE010000001.1, read on the forward strand.
GTCGCCGCCGATACAAGCTCGCCATCCTTTCGGCTGAAATAAATATTGCCCCGCTCGTAAATATCCGAGGACGGCGTCACATACTGCCTGTCTGCGGCATTGGAATAAAAATTACCATGTACAACCTGCACATAAAAAAGCTTGGCGGAAAGTATGCAGGCAAAAAGAATAAAGCCTAGCAAAATTATCCTTGATCGAAATAGAAAACTAGATTTCATTGTTGCCTAAAGTTAGGCTGCCCAGAGATTTTCGAGTTGCGAAATTTGCTTTTATTTCTTTGAATCCCATTTGAGATGACATGGCGAGATCCATATTGCCGGCTGTAGATAAATACGAGAGTTCTAATTGGCCGACTTCGTTTGCAAGCGTTTGCATTTCTTTTTCCAGAGTTTTTCTTTGCACTATATCAAAGACCATATTTCCAAGGATAAGCACATAGCAAAGAGCAAGTGCAGCTATTACAAAAAGCATAGCATGGAGCATTACTCCCTTCATTTCCAAATTATTATTGGTAATGCTTATGTTGCTGCCTGCATTCTGTATGCTTGTCTTTAGTTTTAAGGTCGCTTGTCTCATGTTTTTTATATTTTTTCTAAAATTCTCAACTTTGCGCTTCGGGCTCTCGGGTTTATTTTTAATTCTTCATCTCCTGCTAAAATTGGTTTTTTGTTTATTAGTAACGCTATTCCTTCTTTTGCTTTTCCCTGAAAAAATCTTTTTACTATCCGGTCTTCTAGGCTATGAAAACTGATTACTGCCATTCGCCCCCCCGTATTTAATAACTCAAACCCTTTATCTAATCCTTCTTGCAAATTGCCTAATTCATCATTCACTGCTATCCGTATCGCCTGAAAGGTCCGTGTAGCTGGGTGCAATTTCTGTCTCTTGTATGTCTTATGTCCTCTTGCCACTGCCCCTTCTATGATTTTCACTAAATCAAACGTGGTTTTAATCTCTTTCTTTTTTCTCGCCTCCACGATTGCTTTCGCTATTCTCCTGCTAAACTTTTCTTCGCCATAGCCGTATATAATATCTGCTAAACTTTTCTCCTCCCAATTATTCACGACATCATATGCCGTCAAATCTTCTGGAGAAGGATTTTCTTTCATGGTCATTAAAAGCGGCTCATCTTTCATAAAGGAAAATCCTCGTCCGGAATTTTCTAACTGATCAGAACTCAAGCCTAGATCCATAATAATTGCATCTGCCTGTAAGCCCCCAAGCTCGCGAAAGTTTTTATTCAGAAAAGTTACATCACAACCCGACAACTTTTCCCTTCCTCGCTCTATTGCACTTGCGTCCTGGTCTATGGCAATAATTTTTATACCCGGATAATTTTTACAAATCTGAAGGGTATGCCCGCCGCCGCCGAAAGTGCAATCTATGACTAAAGACTTGTCAGATAAATTTAGGCCGTCTATTGTTTCTTTTAAAAGAACTGTCTTGTGTATGCTTTCCATCGTGCGAGCTATCTTATTGCGCTAACTTCTCCGCCAATTGCTCCGCCTCTCTCGCAACTTTTTCCTTCTGTTCCGACCATGCTTTTTCATTCCAAACCTCCACTCTGTCTTTGACTCCGATGATCGCGGCTTTATCACGAAGCTTGATGCCTTCCTGTAAAAATTCCGGTATGAGCATCCGGCCGATAGAATCTATTTCCACTTCCGCCGCGCGGCCAAACATGTATCTATTAAAACTTCTCTGGTCTGCTTTCAGGAAAGAAAGATCGGAGTCTGAATCAGAAAGTTTCTTGGAAACTTTTTCCCATTCTTTGATTGTAAAAATAAACAAGCACTGTCCGAGGCCGGGAGTAATAATAATTTTCTTGCCAATTTCTTTTCGAAATTTTACCGGCAATGAAACTCTGTTCTTTTCATCTATTGTATGTATATATTCGCCGATGAGCATAAAAATCTAGAAAATTAATTTCCCACTTTTTCCCACTTCATATACATTATATTCCACCGGAAAAAAGAGTGCAAACCCCGCCAAGCCCTTCCCTGTGGATAACTTTTAGCCCCTCGTTTGCCCTTGAAACACGAGGTGGTATAATGCTTTTTATGACTACAGGCATAGGAGGATATGAAGAAAAGCTCCCCGGAAATGTTCCGGGCTTAAGTAACGAGGCTTATAAAAAGAAAGTACTCGATAATTTAGATAGGTTTATAAGAGAAACAGAGTTTGATGGTAAGAAAAATTGGCCTCCCCAATACTTTCTGGACCCAAAAATGAAAAAAGAATTGATAAATAAACTACATGAACTTACAAAAGGTTTTCCATTTGATCAGTTTGAAATAGTAGATTTACTTAAAATTTTGCAAGAAAGAAGAATAAGAGTTTAATAAAAAAATCAGCCCTCGTGCAATGACGAGGGTTTTGCGATTTTTTACTATAAGTTTATTCTACTTGGCCAGATTGACCGGGCCGATCACCTCCTCCTGGTCGATCGTGACTTGTGTTTCGATTCCGACGATCTTAAAACTCCAGACCGTCTTGACCACCATCCCGTCCGAGAAAAAAAACTTGGAACGGCCGGTCCCCCGAAGAAGTCCCCCTTCTTCGGAGATTTCCAAGTTCACCGAAGAGGTTGTTTTTTTTAACTTCGCCCCGTTAGCGGGGACAGGAAGTTGCTCCTTGACCATCTTGTTAACTTCCTTGAGACTTTCCGTACTAAGCGTTAATTTCGTCATGAACTGCCCCTCCTTATTCTCTAGCATTATACTGCTTTGCATTAGAAATGTCAATTAAAACGTGGCGAATTCAATATTTGCGTTAATTTTATGGAAATTATATAATTAAAAACCTATGGATAAACCGCTCATATTTGAAGTACCACCAGATTATAAAAAAGGAAAAACAATAGAAGAAATTGGTCTTTTGAAAGAGATGTTGGCTGAAATTTGGGATGTACCGACAGAAGAAGTAATGAAATCTATTCTTGAAAAATACGAAGAAAAAATAAAAGCTAAAAAAGTTTCTCCTGAATCGCTTCCCGAATTACCAAAGGCCACAATAGAGGCAGCTGTAGATGTTTTAAATCAAGTCTTGCCTGCAAATGCAAAACTTTCTCATGATTTAACATCAGAAGAAATGCTTCGTGCGTATAGGGAAAATCACGAAAACCTTCAAAAATTTTTAAACCTTCCAGTTGAAGATTGGAAGCCATCTGGCGATGACAAAAAGGATTTAGAACTCATAGCAAGACGTTTTAAACCCGTTGCATCTTATTCGGTTGAGTAACAACAGCAGATTTTATTTTAGCGGCTTCATCAGCGGGAAAAGTTGAGTCTCGCGAAGCGGTTTGTCTGCGAGTATTGCAAAAAGTCTTTCGCCAAATCCAAACCCGCAGGTCGGAGGCATGCCGTGCTCGAGCATCTCTACAAATTCATCGTCTTGCATCATTGCTTCGGTGTCTCCCCCTTCTATAAGTTTCTGCTGCGAAATAAAACGCTCCATCTGATCTATCGGATCATTTAATTCCGAATACCCGTTGCCCACTTCGCTCCCGGCTATAATAGGACTGAATCTTTCCGTGGTCTTCGGATCGTCTCTATTTATTTTTGCGAGCGGCGCTACAAGTACTGGATGATGCACTAAAAACGCCGGACCGGAAATTTGCTTTCGGCAATATTTCCACAGCGAATCAGTCAGCCGCTCTTTGTTTTCTCCGTCAAATTTTACACCGAGCTCTGTAAGCTTAGCTTTCATTTGTTTTTCGTTCGCAGACAAGACATCTACTCCGGTTCTGTCTTTTATCTCCCTTACATAATCAACCATCTTCCACTCATCAGAGAGATCAAAAGTGTGTCCGTGCGTGGTGAATTTTGTTGTGCCGAAAACTTCTTTCGCAATTTTTATATACATCTCGCGCACGAGATTCATGCCGTCTTTATAATTCGCATAGCCCCAGTAAAATTCCATATTGGTAAATTCCTGCGCATGCTCCGGGCTCGTGCCTTCGTTCCTATATGCTCGTCCGATTTCAAACGTCTTCGGAAAACCCGCAGCCATGAGGCGTTTCTGCCAAAGCTCGCCGATAGATATGCGCATATATACGTCTAGATCGTAGTCATTGTGATGAGTTTTAAAAGGAGTAGCCTCTGCCCCGCCAGTCGTCGTCTCCAATGTCGGCGTCTCCACCTCCAAAAATCCTTTTTCTTTCATAAATTCACGGGTAACGTCCCAGAATTTTGACTTTTTGATTATAATTTCTTTCAACTCCGGATTCATTAAAATGTCAAGATATCGTTTTCTATATCTTTCTTCCACGTCTGTAAGCCCGTGCCATTTTTCCGGAAGCGGCCGCAGGCTCTTGGAAAGCATCCGCCAGTCCTTGGCTTCCAGAGTTTTCTCCCCTCTTTGCGTCGTAAAAAAAGTCCCCTGTAATTCTACAAAGTCTCCGATGTCTACCACTTCATTCCAGAAGTTTAATTTTTCCTCGCCGAGAATATCTTTTTTTAAGAGTCCCTGAAATAAAGCTGTGCCGTCATTTAAAGTTATGAAAATTATCGCCCCCTGTCCGCGGATAGACATGATTCTGCCAGCGATCCACTTTACTTCTTTGTTTTTTTCTAGAGTATCGAAATTTAATACAGTTTCAGCAAGTGAAATTTCCCTTTTTGCTTCTGCGGGGTAAGGGTTTATACCTCTTTTCTGTAAGAGTTTTAATTTTCTGATTCTGGTGTCCCTAATTTCATCAATTGAAGACATTTTTTGCTTGCCCCGCCACGGCGGGGTAAATTAAGAAACGCTGATGATTTTATAATTGACTGTGCCGCCCGGAGTCTGAAAAGTTACTTTATCGCCTTTCTTTTTTCCAAAGAGGGCCTCGCCAAAAGGAGAACGATTGGAAATTTTTCCATTTGCCATATCCGCTTCCTCACTTCCTACTATAACATAATTTTTTTCTTGCTGCGTGTCTTCTTTTTGCACGACAACTTTAGAGCCTATCTCTATGATGTCTCCGCCGCCGCCTTTGACCGTGACAGACGTCTGAAGAATCTGTTCAATTTTTGCTATGCGCGCCTCCAGTTTGCCCTGCTCTTCGCGGGTCTGATGATATTCCGCATTCTCTGAAAGATCGCCAAGGGATTTTGCGTACTCCAAAGCCGCCAGAATTTCTTTTCTTTTTGGCCCCTTCAGGTCTATAAGTTCGGCTTCCAAAGCCTTGCGCTTTTCTGCCGTTATGTAATCTGCTCCTGCATTCATCTGATTTTTTAATTGATTATGAGTAAAAACGACTAAATCCCGCTAACGGGATTCATGGATAACTAATATTAAACTTTTTTAATAAAAAGTCAATGACTCAAGTTGGGAGTTGCTAAAAATAATTTTTATGTTAGTCTTAGGACTATGGCAAAAACAGTAATAGAGGTGAAGAAAAATCCAAACGAAAACAACGCGAGCGTATTGCGCCGATTTTCACGCCGAATTCAGGAATCCGGCATAATCCGAAAAGTGAAAGGCGCCCGCTACAATGAAAGGAGTGAATCCAAACTAAAAGTCAAAAAAAGCGCGCTCAAAAGGATGACTCGCCGAAAAGAAATTGAGAAACTCAAGAAACTCGGCAAGATGGTGACAAAATAGAATGGAGAGAAAATTTTCCCAAATAAAAAATGATATTTTGGGTAAAGACTATTCCCTATCTATCGCCTATGTTAGCGAGAAAAAATCTAGAGTTTTAAATAAGAAATGGAGAGGCAAGGATAAGGCGACAAACGTCTTATCTTTTTCGCTCTCCAAGACTTCCGGCGAGCTTGTGCTATGCAAAGCTGTCATAAAAAAAGAAGCACAAGAAAAAAAATTTGATAAAAATTTCTCGGACCTTCTGGGATTTCTAGTTATCCACGGCATGCTTCATTTGAAAGGACTCGATCATAGTAGTACAATGGAGAGAGTAGAAGAAAAATATGATCAGAAATATTTCGGTGGGAATAGACGTAGGGTCGTCGGTGACGCGAGTCGTCGTCGGCGAGTTCTTAAAAGGAGAAAAAAATCCTAAGATTGTCGGCGCGGGCGAAGCGCAGACTCTGGGCCTTCGTCATGGCTACGTCGTAAACTCGTCTCTCGCTTCGCAATCTATCAGAGAAGCAGTAGCTCTCGCAGAAAAAACTTCCGGCGTAAAAATACGCCGCGCTTTTGTGTCGCTATCCGGCACGACTCTTCGCGGAGAGATGAGTTCCGGCTCTGCAATTATTTCCAAGGCCGACGGCGAAGTCACCACGCTCGACATAAACAAAGCGATAGCAGACTGCGAAGACAACCTTTCTATCGGCAACAAAAAGATCATTCACACATACCCTGTTTCTTTCCGACTGGACGGCAAAGAAGTGCAGGGCAGGCTCGAAGGCATGCGAGGCACCAAACTTGAAGCCAAGGCCCTTTTTGTCACGTATTCTATAGTCCATTTGGAAGATCTGCTCGGAGCCATAGCTCTTGCCGGCGTGGAAACCATAGACGTCGTCGCCTCTCCTGTCGCCCTTGAAAGTGTGGTCCTGACGGAGAAGCAAAAGATCGTAGGCGTCGCTCTCGTAGACATCGGCGCGGAAACCACAACGCTGTCAGTTTTTGAAAATGGAGCAATGGTTGCTACACATACTTTTTCCATCGGCTCCACGGATATCACAAACGACATCGCTCTCGGATTTAAAATTAATCTTGAGGAAGCAGAAAACTTTAAGTTTGGAAATTTAAGCGAGGGCTATTCCAAGAAAAAACTCGATGAGATCATAGAAGCGCGATTGTGCGATATTTTTGAATCAATCGAAAATCACTTGAAAAAAATAAAAAGATCCGAGCTCCTGCCGGCCGGCATTGTCTTTGTCGGCGGAGGAGCTGGCACTCCAAACCTGATAGAGCTGTCAAAAGATATTTTGAAGCTTCCTGCGCTCCTCGGAGGAACGGAAATGTTTGGAAATACAAAGACAAAGCTTCGGGATTCCGTATGGTTTACAGCCATAGGGCTTTTGTCTGCCGGTTCTTCGAGCGGAGGCGGATATTCAGACGGATCTTTCAAAGGTTTAATGCGCGACATCAAAAATACCTTTAAATCAAGCCTCAAACAGCTGATGCCATAAAAGAAGTTGCTTTTTTCCCTTCTAGTGATAGTATGTTTGATATGCCAAAAGTAAATCAAGAGATAGAGAGTTTCGCCCGAATTATGGTCATCGGTATCGGAGGTTCCGGCAAGAATGCAGTGAACCATATGATCAACTCAAAAGTTAAAGGGGTCACCTTTATCTGCATGAATACTGACACTCAAGACCTGCATCACTCCATGGCAGAAAAGAAAATTCATATCGGAAAAAATTTGACGAAAGGCCTCGGCGCCGGCATGGATCCGGAGATCGGAAAAAAAGCTGCCGAAGAAACAAAATCTGAAATTCAGGACGTCGTAAAAGGCGCGGACATGATCTTCCTTGCCTGCGGAGAAGGCGGCGGCACCGGCACCGGCGCGGCTCCGATAGTCGCTCGCGCCGCCCGAGAGCAAGGAATACTCACTGTAGCAGTTACTACCAAGCCTTTCTTTTTTGAAGGAAGTCATCGAATGAAAATCGCAGAAAAAGGCATTGAAGATCTTGCAAAAGAAGTGGATGCGATCATCATAATTCCAAACGACAAATTGCTCCAATTGGCTGAAAAAGATACTAATTTCAAGGACGCTTTCGTCCGCGCCGACGACGTTTTGAGGCAGGCCGTAGAAGGCATTTCCGACCTTATCACCACTCCGGGAGTTATAAACGTGGACTTTGCAGATATCAAGGCCGTGATGGCCAATGCCGGCTCTGCCCTTATGGGTATTGGTAGCGCCAGTGGTGAAAAACGAGCAGAAAAAGCAGCTCTCGGAGCGATCAATTCCCCTCTGCTTGAAATTTCAATACACGGCGCCAAAGGCGTGCTCTTTGCGATTTCCGGCGGCGATGATCTGACAATAAATGAAATTCAGGAAGCTGCGAAAATAATTACCGAGTCCATAGACAAAGATGCGAAAGTTATATTCGGAACAATTCACGATGAAAAATTAAAGAAGGGAGAAATAAAAGTTACAGTCATTGCAACAAGCTTCCCTGCCGACATGCCTCGAAAGAGCTTGTTTACCGGCGCAGCTGGGGCACTAGTAAAAGACGAAAAGCCTGAAGTTCTAAAAAAAGAAATACACAACAGCTTGCAGAATGGCAACCTAAACAGCAATAATGATTTCATCAAAAAGCCGGACATCAGAAAAGAAGCAAAAGAAGAAATGGTTATAGAAGACGACGGCGACGACTGGAGCGCTGTCCCGGCATTTTTGAGGAGAAATAAGAAATAAAAGACCTCGCGAATCTTCGTGAGGTCTCGACGAACCTCTCGGTTCGCACTTGTTCAATGGACAAGATTTTGATGCTAAAAATAAGAATCACCTACGCAGAGCCTCCACCCGAAAAAAATGGGCGGAGGCTCAAGAATTCAAGAGGATCAGGCCTTCAAGGATTCCAGGTTCAGAATCCGTGAGGCACCGACGCCGACATAACTGGTGCGGTAGTCGCTCCAATTGTAGACGCTGAGGCCGTGCTCAGAGAAGCCACCGACACACGAAACGTCACCAGCGCCGGCCGTAGCAGTCTTCACCGTCCTTTCCGAGCACGCCGCCCAAAAATTCTGGTTGGACCGTTTGCCGGTCTTTCGAAAAACGAGGATGTTTTTCGTTACCTCGGCTATGGTCGTCGGCACTTCGTAGCCTTCTGGGAGCAACATCACCTGCTCTTCGAGCGTCTTGTACCTAGAGTCGGGAACGATGTCCCGGAGCATGATGTACAACCGCGGTTCTAGTACTGCGATGTCCGTGTGGGGCTGTCCCGCGTGCCACGGATTCGTGTTGAAGTAGAACTTCGGCTGACCCGAGAACGGATGCAACTCGAGCCACTTCGCGACCGTGAGCGGATCGCCGTTGATGTCCGGCACGCCCATGAAAGCAAAGTGAGTATCTGCGACAAGCTTGCCCTTGTGGAAAGGGCAGGTGCTCATCAGAATTTCTTCGACCTGCGGGTCTAACTTCTCGGTCGGGCCGTAGTAGCTAGCCCAGTATCCCAACCCCCATACCCGAACGATGCCCTGCTGTATTGTCGTTGTCATAACTTTTCCTTTTTCTTTCCCCGGATTCGCCCCGAGTACTATTTTGCGGCACCGTCCTTGTGAGACGAGCTTTATAAGTCCTAAGATTTAAGGCTCAAAAAGCTCGTCTCGTATAAGTGATTCTTGTAAAAGAACTTTTTTAAATTACATATTTGTGATATCACAAAAAAACTTTTCTGTCAATAATAAAAATTAGTACATTAGTATATAATGAGTTTATGACTTATGACCTAATAATCATCGGGGGTGGGCCTGCCGGCTCGGCGGCGGCTGTATATGCTGCGCGCAAAAGACTAAAGACCCTTTTTATAACTGCCGAATGGGGCGGGCAGTCTGTCGTTTCTGAACAAATATACAACTGGATTGGCACACTTTCCTTGTCTGGTAATGAGCTTGCCGAAAATTTTAAAAAGCACGTAATGGCCAACATCGGCGAAAGCTTGGAGGTAAAAGAAGGAGAAAAAGTAGCAACCATAGAAAAAGAGAGTGAAATTTTTAAAGTAAAAACAGAATCCGGCAAAGAGTTTGAATCCAGAACAATTTTAATCGCCTCGGGTAGCAGTAGAAGAAAAATCACCGCCAAGAACGCAGATGTGTTTGAAAACAAAGGCCTCACTTATTGCGCCTCCTGCGATGGTCCCCTTTTTGCAGATATGGATGTCGCCGTCATCGGCGGAGGCAATGCCGGTTTTGAGACAGCCGCCCAGCTGCTTGCCTATTGCAAATCGGTAACTCTTTTAAACAGAAGCGGCACTTTTCGCGCGGATGAAATAACCGTGGAAAAAGTTCTGGCTAATCCGAAAATGAAAGCGAAAAAAAATGCGGAGATTTTAGAAGTTACCGGAGATAAATTTGTAAATGGGATAATTTATAAAGACGATGCAGGTAAGGAAATAAAACTTGATGTAGCCGGAATTTTCGTGGAAATCGGGCAGATTCCTAATACTGGTTTTGTGAAAAACCTCCTGCCGCTTGATGAAATAGGCAGAGTAAAAATTAATTTTGCAGATCAGAAAACCGAAGTAGCCGGAGTCTGGGCTGCCGGAGACTGTACAAACGTCCTCTACCACCAAAACAACATCGCCGCCGGCGATGCCGTCCGAGCTCTTGAAGATATTTATTTGGCTATACACGCCCGCTAGTACAAAAACAGTCCTATGCGGAGGCGGTGAGATTTGAACTCACGATCAGGTTTCCCCGATGCCGGTTTTCGAAACCGGTGCCTTCAACCACTCAGCCACGCCTCCTACTCTGTTGACACGCCTCTGTATATTTGTCAAGTGGTGACCCTACCGGGAATCGAACCCGGATTACCGGCTTGAAAAGCCGATGTCCTAACCGTTAGACGATAGGGCCATATAAAACTCAAGCCAAAATAATATAACATTTTTCTGCTTAATTGCAAAACAAAAACCTCGCAAACGTTTGACTTGCTATAATTTTCATTAGTTATGAGGTATAATTAATCTCATGAACAAAAAAATAATTATAGCATTGGTCATCGCGTTTGTCTTGGGTGGCATAGTCTATTTATTGTTAAATTATTATGGAAGCAGTTTTTTTAGTTCGGGGTTTGTAAAAGAAGAAAATGTTGCCAAAGTTTCCGGAGGAGGAGCATCTGCTCCGCTCGTCGCTCCGACGTCACTTTCCGCGACGGCAATCTCCGCAAAAGAAATTCGTCTTAATTGGCAGGACACCAACACAAATGAGACGGGATATGATATAGAGCGAAGCATTATCAATTCTTCCGGAGTCAAAGAAACTTCCCCCGTCATATCGGTTGGGAAAAATATAGTTTATTATCTTGATGCGGGATTGTCCCCTCTTACTACTTATTATTACCAAGTAAGAGCAAGGGGAAGTAAAGGAAAAAGCTCGCCTTACTCCACTGCCGCATCAGCTACTACGGAAGTTGCTTGCGCAAATTCATCTTATCCCCTTCTGCCTCGCAACCTATGGACATGGCAGAGCGCTGTCGCGACAGACACCACGGCGCGCGCAAATTTCTTTACCTTTGCCGACGCTCATGCTGTCCGTACTATTTATCTTGAAAGCCAAGGACTTATAGCAAACAACCAGGCTTCACTTGACAGTTTTATTAAAGAAGCCAAAAATCAGCATTGCATGGATGTAGAACTTCTCTTCGGAAATGCAAATTGGACCCTTACCCAAAACCACGCTACTGCAGTTGACCTCGCCCAAAAGTCAGTGCAATTTTTTGCGGGAGCAACCGGCGCTAAGCCAATCGGCGTACATTTTGACGTTGAGCCATACGCGCTAGCAGAATGGAGTACGGATCAAAACGGCGTGGCAAACCAATACCTTGACCTGCTTGAAAAGATCTCTGCGGTCACGACAGGAACCGGTCTTAAATTTACGGTAGATATGCCTTTCTGGTTTGATGGAAGGACGGTGGTACGGGCTGACGTATCGCGCGTTTTGAGCGAGGCGATTATTGACAGAACAGACGGAGTCGTGATCATGGATTACCGCGATACTGGCAACTCTATTATTAGTCTGGGAGAAACTGAAATAATTTATGCGCAAAGCGTCGGCAAGGAATTGACTATAGGCGTGGAGACCAGATGCAGCACTTCCGAGCCGGAATATATCTCGTTCTGCGAAGAGGGTGCAAACTATATGGAAATTGAACTAATGACAGCTTGGAATTATTTTAAAAATTATTCCAAGTTTAAAGGATTCGCCGTACACGACTACAAGCACTATGGTCTTTTAAATCAGTAAAGGTTATAAATTGAATTTCCTCGCGAAAATTATTTGACAGATTCAAAAATACGAGTAGTATCAAAAACAGAAAGGAAGGTCATCATGAAGAAAATCGCCCTCTTCTGCTATTTGTTCTTTCTATTAAAACCAAACTCAGTTTTCGCGTATGCGCCAAGCAATGTGGTCATGTTACTTACCGAATTTTGGGCAGAAATGGGACCTGAAAAACCAGAGAACGCGTGGTACCCGGAGTACGCTAAGCAGAACATTTCCTGGGCACTGGAAATGTTCGAGAAAAAAGAATTGAAGCTGCAGTTCATTTATTTTGAAGATGCCCCATCCTTCTTGATGTGTTCCTATCACTCCGATAACAAGCATGTGATTGGAATATCCCCAGAGGCTTTCTCAATACTTATTTGGATGGCTCGTTTGTCCGGCCAAGATGTAAAAGAGTCCATGAGAAATATATTTCTGATTGGGATAGTCCACGAGGCGGAACATCTTCGCTTCTGGCAAGATCCCCACTCCTGTGAAGACTTTGTCTTGGAAGAGACCAGAGTTTGGTATATGGTAAACGAATTCATGGTTTCTGGGATGATCGCTGATTGCAGACCGGTACTTCCGAGCTCTCTGGAACTTGACCGGATATTAAGTAAACATGGTCCGAAAAGTCCGGAATTCCAAGATTTCGTTTCAGAAATTGTAAATTGTAGAGACGAATAAAAGCAGAGTTATCCTAAAAAAGACCGCCCGAGGCACGGTCTTTTATTTTATCATCTTTAGAAATTCCTTCTCGCTGATTATTTTTATTTCACACCTAGAGATTTCAGGTAATCTTCTGCAACTTTTCTTATTTCTGCTAAATGTTTTTCTTGTTTTTCTAATTCTTTTATTCTCTGTTCCAAATAAGTTCGTACAGCCTCATCTTCATCTTTTTTCTCTTGCTTTGCCTGGGCACGCACTTTCTCTACGGCATTCCTAATCTCCACTACAGCGGGTGAGTCTTCCCTTTTCCCAAAATTTTTTTCTACATTATTCATATCTCTATATTATATCACCTATTGATAAATTGCGCAAGCTGAATTTATGCCAAAATACTAGTTCTTAAACAAACAAGGCCTCAAATGCGAAGCAGATGAGGCTAATTAAAGGCGGTACAGACACGCCATGTATTTTTTTATGAAAAAGAAAAAAGAACAAACTGCTAGTTCCTCCCCGCCGTGACCAGAGGACTTAATTGTCACGGCGGGGATGCGATAGAAGAAACTGTCAGCAGTCAGATTCGGAAAGAACAAGAACGACATCCAGCATAGCTTGTCTTTCCATGACAGTGACAACCTCCTCCAGCTGCTCATATCTGGGCTCCGCACACGCCCAGATCACCTGGCCCTTGTGGTTGAGGATGAACAAGTACGGGTAGCCGGCTATCTGCCTGTTGCCAAACTTGCCCCTGTTGCAGGCCTCTAGCCAAAGCTTTTCAGCCTCTGGAGACTCCGGAACCTCTTCTCGTACATCGTTTGGGTAATCCTGTAGGAAATCTATGACTCTCCGAGTGTGATAACAGGTTTCGGAACCTTCCGGGTGCGGAATAAATACAATGTGCTTCATGACCGCCTCCTCTCTGTTGAAACAATACCCTAGTATGAAAATATGTCAACTTCACTAAATTTTTAGAAATTGTTCCTTGTGTTATAATTAAAAATCATGAAATACTTAATAATTTTAGCTCTCATAGTTTCGGCGTGGAGTCCTTGGCTTAAAGCCGAAGAAGCTATGCAATTAGTAAATGCGAAAGTTATAAAACTGCAGGAACAAAAACCGAATTTGTGCGCTACGTTCATTCATGAGGATACAATACGCAAGGTTCCTTTTGGGTACACGGAACAAGTTTCTTACGACTGCACGGTTACTGATGTCGTATATGGAGTAGAGCAATCCAGGAATATTGTGTTCGTGACATTTTACAAAGGAGTCATCGGCATGCCAAGCAAAACTACAACACGAACACCTTATTAAATATCTCAATGGATAAAACCCAAGAATTACAAAATCTGCACAAGAAATGGATGGAGGAGTGCAAATGCGAATTGAAACAGACTGCCACTTTGGCCGTGCCGGGAGCCGGCAGTGCAGACGCAGAAATGGTTTTTATAGGTGAAGCGCCGGGGAAAAAGGAAGATGAGCTCGGAGAACCTTTCGTCGGCGCCGCCGGAAAGTTTTTGAACGAAATGCTCGGAGTTATAAATTTGAAGCGCGAAGACATTTACATCACAAACATCGTAAAATACCGCCCGCCGAACAACCGTGATCCTAGTCCCGAAGAAAAAGCCGCTTGCAGGGAATGGCTTTTAGATGAACTAAAAATAATAATGCCGAAACTAATAATTTTTTTAGGACGGCACGCGATGAATAATTTCTTTCCGGAGCTTCAGATATCGCAGACGCACGGCAAGCTTCTCATAAAACCGTTTAAGGGAATGTCTACCAAATACTTCTTCCCTCTTTATCATCCGGCGGCGGCGCTGTATGACGGATCAATGCGCGAAGTTTTGATGGCAGATTTTAAAAAAATTCCGAAGGTTTTGAAAGAAATTGAAAAAAGAGAGAGCTAGTGTATACTCTAATATAATTATGGAAAGTGATTCTACAGCAGTAATACTTGCCGCGGGTTTGGGCAAAAGAATGCAAAGTAACGAACCAAAGGCAATGATAGAGGTTGCAGGAAAGCCCATGCTTGGGCATTTGCACGCATCAGCAATGGGGGCTAATATTCAAGCTACTACGGTGATTTCTAGGCAAACAGAAGAAATTTTTAAATCAAAATTTCCGAAGCAGCCATATAGAATTCAAGAAGTACAAGAAGGTACGGCTCATGCCCTAAAAGCTGCTAAAGATGCTTGCGGTAATGCAAAAAGAATTTTGGTTTTATATGGAGATCATCCGTTTGTTTCTTCAGATACAATAAAAAAACTTTTTGACAAAAGCGAGGAAACTGATGCAGAAATAACTTTAGCTAGTACAGAAGTTCCTAATTTTGAAAATAAATACAGAATTTTTTCCAATTTCGCTAAAATTTTGCGAAGAAATGGAAAAATTGTTGGAATTCGTGAGTATAAAGATGCAAAGGAAGAAGAGAAAGATTTGAGAGAAGTAAATCCAGGATATTATGTATTTAAAGCCTATTGGCTCTGGCCAAATTTAGAAAAAATAAAAAAAGATAATGCGCAAGGTGAACAATATTTGACTGACTTGGTGTATATGGCTGAAGAACAAGGGATGAAGATAGAAAACATAAAAATAAACCCGCGCGAGGCTGTTGGAGCAAATTCTAAGGAAGAATTAGATATAATTAAAAACTGGGATAATAATTAAACTATGCAAAACCCCTTCCAAAATGCTATGAAGCAATTAGAGAAAGCTGGCCAAATTAAAAATTTTGGGGAAGAATTTATTGAAAAGCTTCGTTATCCCGATCGGGATATCAGAATTTCAATTCCGGTAAAAATGGATGACGGAAGCTTAAAAATATTTGAAGGCTATAGAGTAGAGTACAACAATGCCCTCGGGCCCTACAAGGGCGGAATCAGATATCATCCGGATACAGAAATAAACGAAGTAAAAGCCCTCGCCTTCTGGATGGCTATAAAATGCGCTGTCGCAAACATACCTATGGGCGGAGGAAAAGGCGGAGTTACTGTTGATCCGAAAAAACTTTCAAAGAGCGAACTGGAAAATTTGTCCCGCGGGTGGGTCCGAAAACTTTCTGATATTTTAGGGCCGTATAAAGATGTGCCTGCGCCGGACGTCAACACGACTCCCGAGATAATGTCTTGGATGAATGATGAATTCATGAAAATAACAGGCGAAGAAACTGGTGCCACATTTACAGGCAAACCTCTAGACGAGCGCTTGCCGGCCGGCAGGCAGGGTTCAGAAGGCAGAAGCACGGCTACGGGTTTGGGAGGATTTTATGTTTTTGATGCACTCCGAACACAAATTGGCTTGCCAGAAAAATGCAAAGTCGTAATTCAGGGATTTGGCAACGTCGGAGCACATGCTGCTCATATTTTCGCGGAGAACGGACACGCAGTTATAGCGGTTTCGGATTCCAAAAGCGCAATTTTTAATGAAAATGGATTAGATTTGGATAAAGTTGAAGCACACAAGAAAAGCACGGGCGCGCTAAAAGATTTTTCCAAGATAGACCCGCAGGCAAAAAATGTTAGCAATGCTGAATTACTGGAACTCACCTGCGACTTGTTAGTGCCTGCGGCTTTTGAGAATGTGATTACAGAAGTAAACGCCAAAAATGTAAAAGCAAAAGCAATAATGGAGCTGGCAAATGGGCCGATAACTCCAGAGGCGGATGAAATTTTATTTAAAAAAGGCATTCCTGTAATACCGGATGTGCTCGCAAATTCCGGCGGGGTTACCGTATCATATTTTGAATGGGATCAGAATTTAAAAAATGAACACTGGAGCGAAGAGCAAGTTTTTGACAAATTAAAACTAATACTTGAAGACGCCGCACACAAAGTTTCAGAAAAAGCGAAAGAAAATAAAACATATCTGCGCATGGGCGCGTTTATTCTAGCGCTTGAAAGAATTAAGGAAAAAAGCTAATATCTAAAGCATGTTTCAATATCTGCGCGGTTAGCTCAGTTGGTAGAGCGACCCCTTGACGTGGGGTAGGCCACAGGTTCGAATCCTGTATCGCGCACTCTGTATGAAAATTTTAAGCATAGAGACGAGCTGCGATGAGACAGGAATAACAATAATGGAAGCGAAGGGAGGCGCGACAAACGCTTCCTTTAAGGTTTTAGGAAATAACGTTTCTTCCCAAATAGACTTGCATATCCCCTACGGCGGAGTATTTCCCGCTCTGGCAAAAAGAGAACATATAAAGAACCTGCCTCTGGTTTTGGAAAAAACATTAAAAGAAGCTAACCTCACCCTTACTCCTTCTCCTGAAAGGAGAGGGCTGGGGAGAGGTATCGATGCAATAGCTGTGACTTACGGTCCCGGACTCGAGCCTGCGCTGTGGACAGGAATCGTTCTTGCTAAAGAACTTGGAAAAAAATTGAATGTGCCTATAATCCCCGTAAATCACATGGAGGGGCATTTGCTTTCTGTCTTTGGGAAAAATAAAGGAAAATTCACAATACCAAAAGTAAAAATGCCTGCGCTCTCTCTCCTTGTCTCCGGAGGACATACAGAATTAGTGCTGGTAAAAAAATGGATGAATTATGAGATACTCGGCGAAACTTTGGACGACGCTGTCGGCGAGGCTTTTGACAAAGTAGCCCGTATGCTCGGACTTCCATATCCCGGCGGTCCGCAAATTTCAAAATTAGCAGAGCAGGAGAGAAAATTGGTTAAATTGGAGCAAATTAAAAAATTTTCTCTCCCCCGTCCGATGCTGCACACCAAAGATTTTAATTTTTCTTTTTCCGGACTGAAAACTGCAGTGCTTTATAAAATCAGAGATTTGGAAAAATCAGGTAAAAAATTAACTCATGAGTTAATTACTGAGTTAGCTCATGAGTTTGAGAACGCAGCCATTGAATGCCTGACTCACAAAACAAAAAAAGCTATAGAAAAATATAAAATCAAAACTTTGATTGTCGGAGGCGGAGTTTCTGCAAACCAGCATTTAAAAAATGAAATAACCCGCTTTCGCCAAGGCTCCGGCAAGGCAAATAAAAATTTGAAAATTTACTTCCCCACCAAAGAACTGTCTACCGACAATTCGCTCATGATAGGCATTGCTGGATATTTAAATTATATAAAAAATAAAAGGAAGGTGCCTAAGGCGAGCAGCATAAAAGCAGTTGGCAATTTAAGGCTTTAATTGATATTATTAAGAGTATGGACGAAAAATTACTCAAACCCTACGACCCGAAAGCAACCGAAGACAGGATTTACAAGCTCTGGGAAGAGAGCGGTTTTTTTAATCCGGATAACTTACCGGAAAGACACAAGGAGTCTTTTTCTATTGTATTACCTCCTCCAAACGTTACCGGTGTACTTCATTTGGGCCATGCACTAGAAAATTCAATTCAAGATATGATCGTACGATACCAGAGAATGCAGGGGAAAAAAACTCTTTGGATACCGGGTACAGATCATGCCGCTATTGCAACTCAATCAAAAGTTGAAAAAGAAATTTATAAAAAAGAAGGAAAATCTAGACACGATTTAGGGAGAGAGGAAATGTTACTGAGAATAAAAGAATATGCTCAAAATAGCCACGATACCATCGTATCCCAAGTAAGAAAGCTAGGCTCATCACTCGACTGGTCAAGAGAAGCATTTACTCTCGACGATAAAAGGAATCTTGCTGTCAATACTGCATTTAAAAAAATGTACGATGCGGGCTTAATTTATCGCGGAAATAAAATAGTAAATTGGGACCCCAAAGGTCAGACTACTATATCTGACGATGAAATCGTTTACGAAGAACGCCCCTCTAAATTATATACCTTCAAGTATTCGACGGACTTCCCTATTCCCATATCAACAAGCCGGCCAGAGACAAAAGTGGGCGATGTGGCCGTAGCAGTACATCCAGAAGATTCAAGATATAAAAAATATGTCGGTAAAGAATACGAAATAAAAGATTTTTGTGGAGTAAAATTAAATATAAAAATAATTGCCGACGAAGCAGTGGAGAAAGATTTTGGCACAGGTGCGCTTGGTGTAACTCCTGCACATTCTATGATCGACTGGGAAATGGCTGAAAGACACGATCTTCCCCGTCCGCAAGTTATAAATGAATATGCAAAAATGATAGTAAGTGAGGAAAAATTAGCCGGGAAAAAAACTACTGAGGCGCGTGAACTTATCGTAGTATGGCTCAGAGATCAAAAACTTTTAGAGAAAGAAGAGGATATAAAACAAAATATTGGTACAGCAGAACGTACTGGAGGAATTATAGAACCTATTCCCAAGCTCCAATGGTTTATTGATGTAAACAAACCCATTCCCGAAAGAGAAAATAAAACCCTCAAAGACTTGATGCGGGAACCGATACAAAAAGAAACTATAGCCATAATTCCAGATCATTTTGAAAAAGTTTATTATAACTGGATAGAAAATCTGCGCGACTGGTGTATATCCCGCCAGATATGGTACGGGCATAGGATACCCGTCTGGTACCATGAGCCAAAATGTGTTCCGATACCCGGACGAGAAGAAGAAATAAAAGATTGCGAAGAAATTGCTGTTGGTAAGGAAATAAAAGATTGCCCCCATTGCAACGCTAAATATGTTCAGGATGAAGATACTCTTGATACATGGTTTTCTTCGGGGCTTTGGACTTTTTCAACACTTGGCTGGCCGGAAAAAACGAAAGATCTAGAAACTTACCATCCCACAACACTGGTAAATCCTGGGTATGAAATTTTATTTTTCTGGGTAGCCAGGATGATTTTAATGTCCCAATTCTTGCTTGGAGAAATACCTTTTGAAAAAGTGTATCTTCATGGCATGCTCCGAGATAAAGACGGTAAAAAATTTAGCAAATCATCAGGAAACAACATAGACCCAGTCTCAATTATAGAAAAATATGGAGCCGATGCTCTTCGCATGTCGCTCATTGTAGGCACCGCACCAGGCATGGATAGTAAAGTTTCGGAAGAAAAAATTAAAGGCTATAAAAATTTTGCTAACAAGATCTGGAACATAACTCGATTTATTTTAGATAATACAGGTAGCAGTAATTTTGAAAAAAATACAGAAAATAATTTAATAGGAGAATTTAATAAAATTAAGGAAGATATAACCTCTGATATGGAAAATTATCGTTTCCATCTAGCTTCAGAAAAAATTTATCAGTATATATGGCATAGATTCGCGGATGAAATAATAGAAGAAAGTAAAAAGGATAAAAATATACTGCCTACCCTTTTATCCATCTGGACAGACTGCATAAAAATGCTTCACCCCTTCATGCCTTTTGTCACTGAAGAAATCTGGTCTATGATTCCTGAAGCAAAAGAAAAGAAGTTATTAATGATTGAACCATGGCCACTTTAACAGCAGATCCTAAAATATTATTCTTAGCATTTCTCGGAGGAGTCATCCCCTCTCTTTTATGGCTGTGGTTCTGGCTCAAAGAAGACGAAATACACCCTGAACCAAAATTGCTTCTGACTTTTGTATTCATCCTCGGCATGATTGCAGTAATCATCGTATTCCCTATTCAGAAATTTATACAAACCCTGGTAAGCTCTCAAAACGGGCAGCTGATATTGTGGGCCAGTGCTGAAGAATTGTTAAAATATCTGGCTGTGCTTATAATTTTGTACAGAACAAATAATGCAGACGAGCCTATAGACTGGCCGATATATCTCATCACAGCGGCCCTGGGCTTTGCTACGCTTGAAAACACTCTTTACCTCATAAAGCCTCTGTCAATAAGCGGAACCACTGTTAGCCTCTTAACAGGACAGCTCCGTTTCCTCGGCTCTACCCTCCTGCACACCATTTCGAGCGGAACAATAGGTATTTTCATAGGAATTTCTTTCTTTATGCGCGAATTCAAAAAGATATGGTTTCTCTTGTTCGGTTTTATTATCGCCATCGCCTTGCATAGCGCCTTTAATTTTTTTATAATACAGAATGATGGTAATGATTTTCTGAAAGTGTTTGCGTTTTTGTGGGTCGTCACAATTATCGTAATGCTCTTATTTGAAAAAGTAAGAAGAATGAGCGAAACGATCGAGAGAAGCTAATTATTATTTAAATAAAAAAGAAAAAACATGGAAAATAAAAAAAGGAGTTTTTTTGAAAGATTAACAGGCAGCATGAGCATGGACGACGAGGAAGAACTGGATTCAAGAAAAGAATATTTAGTAAAAGGATTCAAAAACGACAGAGCAGACAAGGGAGACAAGGGCGAAAAGAAAAACGGCAGCTGGATGGAAGAAGAGAACGACGAAGCCGAGCTTACTGTCGACGTGTACCAGACGCCGACTGACATAATAATTCAGACCATGGTCGCCGGCGTAAAACCCGAAGATCTGGAAATATCAATAGCGCGCGACGTCGTATCTATCCGAGGCAAGCGCGAAGAGAACAGGAGCATAGATGAAGACAATTATTTCACCAAAGAACTGTACTGGGGAAAATTTTCCCGCACCATTACCCTTCCCGCCGAAGTAGAGCCGGAAGAAGTGGAAGCGACAGAGCGCCACGGCCTCTTAACTGTCAAAGTCAAAAAGGTGGACAAAGAAAAGAAAAATACTGTCAGAGTCAAATCTATCTAGGAACTACAAATTTTGTGCCGAGGACCAGAATCGAACTGGTGACCTATCCCTCTTCAGGGGAGCGCTCTACCAACTGAGCTACCTCGGCATTTTTTACTGACTAAACTGCTTAAAATTGTCCAGCACATCGCTTGCTCCGCTGTATACATTGAGGAGATCATTTAGATACGGCTGTAAAAGATAAAATGCGCCTATAGCCGAGCCTATAATAAACAACCAATAAATTAGAGTCATAACACGCGCCAGCCGCATGGAACGTCTCATGGAAAGCAATAGTTTATTATTCTCTTCTCCGAGCGCTACGCTCCTTTCCAAAAGCTCTCTTTCTTCGGGCGACATATTAGAATACTAGCAAAAATAAATAAAAAAATCCAATTCAAGCTTGTGTCCTCGGCAGGAATCGAACCTGCAATTACTCCTTAGGACGGAGTCGTTATATCCATTTAACTACGAAGACGTACTTACAATCTAGCATATTAAAGGCTTTTTTGGAATTAAAAAATAAACTCATGCAGACATAAACTGTAATGATATTTAATTTTGCTCGTCTGGTACATATAAGCAATTATTAAAAATATATTAAAATTAGAAATTTATGAAGATGTTCCCTGTTGCGATTAAAATACTGCCGGTGATAGCGCTTTTTCTGCTGGCCTTTCCCTTTTTATCCGCAAACGCAGCAACCTACCCTGCCTCCGAACGCGACAGTATTTATTTGTACTATGCTTTAGAAAACCAAGCCTCTATAGATGAAATGCTGGCAAGCAAAGACATCGCTCTTTTGCTGGAAGAAGACGAATCGCTCCGAGAATCTCTGCCGATTTGGATTAGAAGCAGTTACTTTGATAGAAAATCCGAATTGCTTGATCCTGCAGATTTTGAAATAGCCCTAAATGAACTGACTGAAAAACAAACTTTTGCCATGAAAGATGCGGAAGAAGCTATAAATAAAGTAAGCAAAAAAACAGAGCTTGGGACTATTCTCCTCGGCAATAATTTAGGCACGCTTGAGTTTCAGTTGGTGCAAATAAAAGGGTTGCAAGCTTTACTTAATTCATTAATTCCAAAAACTACGGACGTAACTATTAAAATGCAGATAAGAGATCAGATTTATATCCTAAAAGAAGAACAAAAAAAGATAGAGACTCTGCTCTACGAGAAAGAAAACGACTTCAGTTTATTTGGCTGGCTGGTAGCGGCTATTTAAGCAAGTTCAAGAAGCTTAGCGATCTTTGGCTGGTCAAAACCCACAGTAAGCTCGCCTCCTATTATGATTACAGGCACGCCGAGCTGGCCGCTTTTTTCTACCATTTCTTTTCTTTTTTCTAAGTCAGAAGCTACGTTGTATTCTGTATAAGCTACATTGTTTGCCTTGAAATATTCTTTGGCCATATGGCAGAAATGGCAGGTCGGGGTGGAATAAATTGTTACGTCTTTCATAATTTTTTCTTTTTACCTGTTAATCTATTTATTATAGCATGCTTGTCAAGCATAAAAAATAAAGCTATATTTTATTTAATCGCGGGATTAGTTTAGTGGCAAAATGAGTCCTTCCCAAGGATTAGACGGGGTTTCGATTACCCCATCCCGCACTTTTTATTTCACTACATTGACCGGCTCTCCTTTTAGAAATGCCTGTATGTTTACAATAGTGGTTTTTAATATTTCAGCCACTGCTTCGCGGGAGTAAAAAGCGATGTGCGGGGTAACGATCACCTGCGGCATATCTATTAGAACCTGATCTTCAACTATTATTTTATAATCTATTTTTTCTCTTTTATCGAAGCCAATAATTTCTTTTTGTATTTTTAAATCTCTTTCCCCTTCCAAAACATCCAGGCCGGCGCCGGCAATAATTCCCTCATTAATGCCCCAAATCAGAGCCTCGGTATCTATCAAAGCCCCGCGCGCGGTATTTATAAGATATGACCCCCTCTTCATTTTGGATATATTCTCTTTATTAATTAAGTGATAATTTTCTTTGGTATAGGGAGTATGCAGAGTTATGATATCAGATTCTGCGATAACATCATCAAAACTTTTATATTCAAAATTGTTCTCTTCCGCAAAGGCCATGTCCGAATGAAGATCATAGGCAACGACATTCATTTCAAAGCCTTTTGCAATTTTTATAACATTCTTGCCAATCCGGCCGACGCCTATAACTCCGATGGTCTTGCCCTGCAGATCAAAACCCTGCAGAGAAGAATAAAAATTAAAATCCATTGAATCTCGCAGGTGATTATTAGCATTGATGATATTTCGTGAAAGATTCAAAATTAAAGAAAAAGTAAACTCTGCCACCGTATGGGGGCCATAAGCCGGCACGTTGGAAACCTTTATACCCTTTGTGGAACAATATTCTAAATCAATATGATCAAAACCGGTTGACCTAGTGGTAATAAATTTTAAATTAGGCAGCAAGGCAATGATATTTTTACTGACTATTGAATTGATAAAAACAGAAACAACTTCAGCGTCTTTTGCCTTACCGGCATTTTTTTCATCTAATTTTTCCTCAAAAAACAAAACATCCGGATTATTAAAAGCTTTTAAAAACATCGGCTGCTCTTCTTTCGGCACCTCAAAAAATGCGATTTTCATAGGCTTATTGTAGCATATATACCTAAAAGAAAAAAATGTTTAACACCGAGTGTTGAACAATTTTTAATAAAGCTATATAATAGAAGCAAATGAGAAACATAAAAATAGCGCCTGGTGAATATTACCACGTTTTCAATCGTGGAATGAGCAAGCAAACAATTTTCCATGATAATCGTGATCGAGTGCGATTTCTTTTTTTAATTTTATACTTTCAATCCCCTCTTATTCTGCAAAACATAGGCCGTTCTATAAAATCATTTGTTCAACACTCGGTGTTTAACATTGATCAAGAAATTATGCAGACAATAATCAAGGGTAGATTCGTAGAACTTACTTCTTTTTGCCTGATGCCGAATCATTTTCATTTAATTATAAAAGAGGTTGAAGAAAATGGTATAGCTAGATATATGCAAAGAGTCTTGAATAGTTATACTAAATATTATAATACAAAATACAAAAAATCAGGGCATCTTTTTCAGGGTCCATATAAAGCCGTTCACGTAAAAAATAATAATCAACTTTTATATTTATCTTCATATGTTCACAGAAATCCGAGAGAACTAAAAGATTGGTTTAATAAAGAAGATAGTTATGAGTGGTCAAGCTATAGAGATTTTGTGAAAAATAACAGATTTAAAAAATTGCTTGTTTTTGATATTATACAGGAGCAATTTAAAAACAAAGAAGAATACGACCACTTCGTAAAAAGCAGCACAGCGAAATTATTAAAGGAGGAATTAGATTGGATAAGTTAAATTGTTTAACACCGAGTGTTGAACAATCTATTTAAATAAGTTCGCAAAAAAAGAGAAGAATCCCGACAGCGGAGACTTTTTTGGGGCTTCAGCTGGTTTCTGGTCTTCTACCACTACTATCATCTGCTCTCCTTCTTTTGCCAAACCGTAATTTTCGCGGAAAAATGCTTCTTTGCCCTCTTCGGTGTTTAAGCTTTCTATATCCAGTTCCAGTTTTTCTTTTTTATCCCGAAGCGCAGTAACTTTATCTTCAACTATTTTTTTATTATTTCCTGTTTCTTCCATTTTATTCCAAAACTTAAGTACGCTCCACGCAAATATCAATATCAAAATACCAAGAATAATCAAAACCGGCTTAGACTCTGCTACTTTTCTCCAGTTTATTTTTCGCTCGTAATTTCTCATAAATATGCTATACTTCAGTATATGCTTTTCAATAAAAAACATCAAAAGAAGATACAGTTCGCCTGGGCGATAGTCAGCGTTTTGATCATCATAAGCATGATTTTGCTCTATTCGCCTATATTTAGGCTGCAATAAAAACGACTAGGCAAGAAATCGTTTGGCCTAGTCGTTTTTATTGCCAGTACGCATCATCTTTAGGAATACATCTTGAGGAATGTTTACTTTGCCTCGCTCCTTCATTTTCTTCTTGCCTTTTTTCTGCTTCTCGCGAAGTTTCATCTTGCGGGTGATGTCGCCTCCGTACATATGCTGGGTAACATCTTTTTTCATACCGGACAGCGAGCGCGAAGAAATGATGCGCCCGAACGCTTTGCCTTGGATTTTCATGGTAAACATCTGACGCGGCAATAAACCTGCAAGCTTGGATACCGCATCCTCGGCTTCCTCTTCGGCGCGCTTTTTGGAAACCACTCTGGAAAAAGCCGGAACTAGTTCATCAGCGACGAGTAGATCCAAACGGGTGACATTGGCCTCCCGCATTTCACCTATTTCATATGAAATAGAACCATAGCCGGAGGAAACACTTTTTAATTCATCAAAGAAATTCCGCATCAGCTCGCGCAAGGGCATTTTTACAGATACAATGGCACGATTGCCTGCCTGCCGGCCAGACAGGTCTCCGAAATTGTCCGTCTCGCCTATTTCTCCCTCATGGTCAAATAAAAGCTGCATGATGTTTCCTACGTATTCTATCGGAGTAATTATTTTTAAATTTACCCAAGGCTCAAATACGGTATCTATGTTTCCGTCGTCTGGAAAAAAGTATGGCGAATATATTTTTTCTTTTTTGCCACTTATTAAAAGCACTTCATAAGTTATAGACGGCGTGGTGATGACGAGTTCCAGATTGAATTCTCTTTTTAGCCTTTCAGTAATAATTTCCAAATGCAGCATGCCGAGGAATCCGCAGCGGAATCCTTTGCCGAGAGAGCCGGAGGCTTCTTCTTCATAAGAAAATGCGGAGTCTGATAATTTTAATTTGCCCAAAGCCAGTTTTAATTCCGCAAAATCGTCCGCATCTTCTGGAAACACAGAGGCCCAAACCACAGGCAGAGGCTGCATGTATCCCGGAAATGCCGGCAGCGGATTTTTAAACATGGTGATAGTGTCTCCGACGGAAGCTATGCCGGGCTTTTTTATGCCGGTAACTATATAACCTGTCTCTCCGCTATTTAAAGAATCTCTCGGAGTTTCTTCCGGAGAAAACGTGCCGACCTCCAGCGCTGAAAATTTTTCACCGGAAACTGCAAAAAGCAGCGTGTCTCCTTTTGCTACTTTTCCATCAAGCACCCTCACAAACACTATCACTCCTCTATGATTTGAATACTTGAAATCAAAAACGAGCGCTCTTAAAATGTTTTCGCCGTGGTGTGTTTCTTGGGGTTCCGGTACACGCTTTATGACTTCCTGCAATAGGTTTTCCACCCCCTCTCCTGTGCGTCCAGAAACAAGCAGTATGTCTTCCGGAGAGCAGTTTAAAAGCTTTACCACCTCTTCTTTTACGTCTTCTACCCGAGATAGCGGCGAATCTATCTTGGAAAGCACGGGAATGATTTTAAAGGGCTCCTCGCCCCGCCCAAGGCGGGGCAAGCGCGCCAGAGCAAGCGTGGTAAGGGTTTGAGCCTGCACACCCTGCGTAGAGTCTATGAGCAATATAGAGCCTTCCACGGCCTTTAGGGCGCGAGAAACCTCATAGGAAAAATCTATGTGTCCAGGAGTGTCTATAAGGTTTAAAATATACTTTTCCTCATTCATTTCGTACTCCATCCGCACGGGCTGCATCTTGATGGTAATGCCTCTTTCTCGCTCCAAATCCATAGAATCTAGAACTTGATCTCGCATTTTACGCGTTTCTATGGTGTGGGTAATTTCAAGCATTCTGTCGGCCAAGGTGCTCTTGCCGTGATCAATGTGCGCAATTATTGAAAAATTTCTGATGTGTTTTAGGTCCATAAAATTATTATTCTAAAAATCCTCCGGTTTGATGATTCCAGAGTTCGGCATAAAAACCTTTCTTTTCTAAAAGTTCCTTGTGGGTTCCTTCTTCTACTATTTTACCAGCATCAAGTACTATAATCCTATCCATTTTTTGTATAGTGGATAGCCTATGCGCTATAACTATCGTAGTCTTGCCCTTCATCAGTTCGTTAAAGGCATCCTGAATATAGGATTCGCTGATACTGTCGAGCGAGCTTGTGGCTTCATCCAAGACTAATATTGGCGAATCTTTAAGCATTGCCCGCGCTATTGCCACGCGTTGCCGCTCCCCGCCGGAAAGTTTTACGCCCCGTTCGCCGACCAAAGTGTCATAGCTATGAGGCAATTTTGAAATAAATTCATGTGCGTGCGCTTTTTTGGCAACATTAATAATTTCTTCCATTGACGCTTCAGGTTTTCCATAAGAAATATTTTCCTTAATGGAACGATGAAATAAAAGTGGTTCTTGAGGCACATAAGAAATAGCACTTCGAAGATTGTCCTGGGTCACATTTATTATATCTTGCCCGTCTATGGTTATACTTCCATTTGTTACATCATTCAGCCTAAGGAGAAGGCGGGTGATTGTTGATTTTCCAGCCCCAGAGTGCCCCACAATTCCCACTCTTTCTCCCGGTTGAATATCTAGATTAAAACTCGACAAAACTTCATCACCCACTTGATACTTAAAACTGATTTTGTCAAAAACAATTTTTCCTTCTTTCATCTTAAGTTTTTCCGGATTTATGGGGTCAACAATATCCTGCTTCAATTCAAAGATATCTATGAGCTCGTTCATGTCCCCGGCGGATTTCATAAAGCTAGTTAGCGCGTTACTGAGATCCCATAGTCTAATCAGGATCAGCACTACATATCCCTGTATAATCACTAGAGTACCGGTAGAAATTTCGCCCTTAATCCAAAAATAAATTAACACATATAAGAGAACCGCCTGTATTATAAAACTAAAAATACTCTGTATTATTTCGATTTTCCCGGCATAGTAAAGCGAGTCCTGGCTCCGTTTTGCACCCTCGTCGGTATACAGCTTGAAAGAAGAAATCTCTTTTTCCCGTGCTGAGAAAAATTTCACTGCGGAAATATTACTAAACACATCGGCCAGTCTTCCACTAATCACCGAATCTTGTGCAGCCTCCAAAAGGTCAAATTTTATTTTCTTTTTTATAAAAAATAAGATTATTACCATATATATAAAAGTCACTCCGAAAAGAACAGAAGTAATCTTTGGGGATTCTTGAATCATAACCACAAATACCCCTATTAAAATTATAAAAATTTGAAGGAAATTAAAAATAGCTATATCTAGCATCCGCTCAAACCCATTTATAAAACGCCTTACTTTGGTTACTAGACTTCCTGCAAAAGTATTAGCAAAAAATGTTTGAGAATTGTTTTCAATTTTCTGAAACGCGTAATTTCGCAAATTTCGCGTAGTATTAATTAGGAAATCAAAATATAAAAATTGCCGTGCTCGCGCTGTAATGCTAACCAAAAAATGAAATATTATGATAATAAAGACCAAGATAAAAAGCTCTCGAGAGGCTAGGACAGGGTCCACTGCGGGAGCTGAAATAATGTTTATTATGTATTTAAAATATATAGGAATGATAATGAAATCAATTACCACCCTGACTGTAAAGAGAAATATGACAGCCAAAAAGGCCCATTTCTGATCTCGCATTTGCGGCCACAAATATTTAGCTATCTTTTTCAATAAAGACATTCTTAAATGTTATCACAAAAAACCCTTATTTAAAAGCGTAGAAAAGATTTTAGAGCTCTTCGGCGGATGGGGCGATAATTTTTGCGCGCCAGAATTTGGTTTTTAGGGCTTTGATGAGATCGCTTAATTCTTGATTCTTAAGCAGGTACAAGACTACAAGAGCTGCCATGATTCCTATAATTCCAGAAATAAATCCTTGAAGAAATATGCCCCAGAATGTCGTCGTGCCGAAAACCGGAGAAAGAGCATTTAAGGATAAATAGGTTACCAGGCCCAGAAAAAAAGACCCGCCGAGACTCTGGAAAAATGTTTGAAATATAAAAGTCTCGTTCCGCATAAAATCTCTTCTGATAAAAATCCAATGCAGAATAAAATTGATAATAGTGCCGAGAGAGTATGCAAGAGGGAGCATCAAGATCTCGGTGCCGGGAATATCATTTACCTTCAGCAGGGATTCTATGAAATAGCGGAAGAAGAGAATATTTTTAAAAATATAAATAAATAGATAAGACAAAATAATAATAAGTATGGAACAAAGGAGATTGATGATGAGAGGCCGCTTGGTGTCACCCGTAGCATAATATGCTCGTGAAAGCAGTGTAATCATTCCCTGGGCGAGAATGGATACGGAAAAAATAGCGAGACACGCGGCTACAAGGCGGGTATTGTCCCAGGAGAAAGATCCGGAGCCGAGGATCACCCGCACTATCTGCGCCCGAAGCACGATGAAAAGAAATATTACCGGCAACGACCAGAACACGATTGCTCTCGCCGCTCCCTTTAGATGTTTTTTAAATTCATCTTTCTCTCCATTGCTGAAAGATTTTGCCAAAGTTGGAAATGCCGCGACAGCATATGATATGCCTATGATGTTAAGCGGGACTGACTGGAGATTGAATGAAAAATTAAACACGGAAATAGAACCGCTTTTAAAAAATGAAGCAAGGGAAATTATAAAAATGAGGGCAATATTATTAAAAGCAAGCCCGAGAGTCCGAGGCATCGAAGTCAAAGCCACATTCTTGATATCTTTGAAATTAATTGCAAAAGAAAACCTCGGAGTAAACCCGGAGCTGTGTGAGGCAAAGGCCTGGACAATGAAATGCATAAAAGCCCCCAATGCTACGCCCAGAGCCAGCCCGTAAATTCCAAAAATCGGATACAGAAATATCACGCCGATTATTATTCCGAAGTTATAAAAAATCGGGCTCAAAGAAAAAATAAAAAATTTGCGGAAAAGCTGGGTGACTGTCCCGAAAAGATTGGAAAGGCCCATCAGAATCGGCGAGAGCAGCATTATCCGGGAGAGCAGAACTACTTCGCTCTGAAATTCGCGGGTGAAGCCCGGCGCAATGTAAAAAATCAAATGGGGCATCAGGATAAATGCAAAGGAGGCGACCAGAACCATCAGGCTAAAAAAAACGGTGAAAATGTCGTTCAGGTATTTCTTGGCCTCTGGCGTAATTTTATCTCCCGGCATTTTCGCCACCAGAAAAGGAATGATCACAGTGATGGAAGCAAGCGAGGCGACGCTGATGAAGAGAAGATCCGGCACGCGAAAAGCCGCATAGTAGGCATCCAGCGATGCGGATGGCCCGATAAAATGCGCAATAGAACGATCCCGAAAAAGCGCCAAAATCTGAGACAGCAAAGTAAGCGAACCTAAAAGGAGCGCCGCTTGGTTTATGCTGCCGGATTCTTTAGTAAAAATTCTTAGAATCTTCTCCATCCTGTTCTCTTTTACTGCTTAGGCTTATCGGGAGCTGGTTCCACTGCAGGTGCAGATAATTTGTTTTTTATAGAATTTACGTATTCAATTATATCTTTATTGTTCGGCATAAGGGCCAGAGCTTCTTTTGCATAAATTAAAGCTTCTTCTCCTTTTCCGTCGGCATATAAAGAATTTGCTATAGCAATTTTTAAGCCTGGGTTAAGCGGATTTAAATTGGAAGCATTTTGATACGCTAAAACGGCTTGGCTGTAGGCATCTTTAGTTCCGAGAGCTCCCACAGCCTGATACACAGAACCCAGTAGTTGGAAATTAAGGTAATTGGACGGATTATAAGAAACAGCCAATTGCGCGCTTTTTACGACTTGATCAAAGCTGGTCTGCAAATTTGCTTTTTCTTCGTCGGATAAATTGGAGCCCTTAGCAGCTATGGAATTTAATTCAAGAAGATATATCTGTGAATAAGTTCTTAAATATAAATCATTGGAGTACAGAGAAAGCGCTTTGCCTATATTTTCTTGCGCCAGAGGAATAGTCTGTGCGGAGAGAGCCTTGCCGAAATATGAAATAGAAACAAAACGTTCCGTAAACTTAAAGGAAGCGGTGATAGAAGTGATGATTAAAAGAATCAGAACTAAAATGGAGAAAAAACTTTTTCGGTGGTCATTTAAGAACGAAATTGATAATTCCTTGCCGGAGTTTGAAACCGCTAGCCCAGCAAACACCCCCATAAATGCAAAAGCCAATAAAAAGATTACAACTCCGGTAGCGTAAAAGAACGAAGCGATAATCAAATAGAGCGATAACACGAAAAATGCCATCATTTCCCAGTTGGCTCCATTTTTTATGCTAGAAAATACGGATTTAACTCCAGCTATCAGGAAGAGAACCAAGAAAACAAGCCAGGATAGGATTCCTAAACCACCCGTAGTAGATAAAAGCGTGGGCAGTGCACCGAAACTAGAATCAAAAGAAACATCCCAAAATTGAGTATTGTTTATGACGGCAGGTTTGTAAAGAGACCAAGCTTCGCTGAATCTGTTTGGGCCGATTCCTAATAGAGGATGCTTCAAGAGGACACCTTTGGTTACAGCAAAAGTAGCGCTAATAGAGGGGCCAACTTCGGTATTAGAAATTTGCAGACGATCAGGAATGAAACTGCCGATAAATTGGCCGGAGATAAAGAAGAGCAAGGATATCATCACCACCACAAAAGAAATCGTCGGAAAAGGCTTCTTTTCAGCTTGCTCCCCTTCGCTTCTTTGCAGAGTAATTGAAACTTTATAAACAAAAATAATAAGACCGGAAATGCCAAGCAAAATCCAAACCAATGTAAAGTTTACGGAAGCTATGACAAACATCGAAAGCAAGATTAGTATTTGCAGGAAAACCTTTTCAAATTTTGAAATCGGGAAAAATTCTATAACTAATAGGAACATCAGGGCCGAAAATCCGGCAAATAGGCCTAGCGCATTCCAAGAACCGAGGACGTTCCCTGTTTTACCTGACAAAATACCCAACGAAAGAGTCTCGGGGAAAAAGAGATGGACAGTTTGAAAAATTAAAACTAAAGCGGAGGATAATATCGTTCCAAGCAGGAAAATTTTTGCTTGTTTGGTGTTTTTAAAAATAATGGAAGACATGAGCATCAAAACAAAAGCGGCAAAAATAAACCAGAAGCTGCCGACATCAAACATTGTCCCGAATAAAGACACTTGCGGAGTTGAAGACAAAAGAGAAGAAAGTAAAAATATCAGAGAAATGCCCGCGCCGGAAAGTATTATCCAAGATTTTGGCAAGATAATATTTCCGTCCAAGAATTTGGCGATAGCCCAGAAAACTATACTGATGGCAAGCCCTAAAACCAAGAGCAGACCTTTGGAAGCCTCAACCGGAATGTTTGTAAAAGGAAGAGCAAAAAGAGGCAGCAACACTACTACTAAAAATAATGCTAAAAATGAAAGCTTATCAAATATGTTTGAATTCATATGACCCTATTATACTATGGGCTGTTAAAAAAATACAATAAAAAGACTATAAAACTATGTTGATAAGTCGGTTTTTGACATAGATAACTTTTTTAATAGGCGAATTTTTTATATGCCTTTCTATAGTTTCATCTGCGAGAGCCTGATTCTTAATGTTTTCCTCTGTGTCCTCTGTGCTTATCATAAGTTCGGCGCGCACTTTTCCATTTATCTGCACAGCTATTTTCATTTCTTCATCAGTAATTTTATCGGCATCCCATTTCGGCCAACTGGAAAGATTTATAGACTTTTTCTCTCCGAGCATGCTCCATAATTCTTCTGCGATATGTGGTGCAAACGGAGCCAGAATCTGCAGAAATTTTTTATAATCTTCTTTACTAATTTCGCCCTTATCCATTTCATTTACGAGGACCATCATGGAAGATACAGCCGTATTAAATCGCATGTCTTCTATGTCTTCCGAAACTTTTTTGATCGTTTTATGTAGAAGTTTCTGAGGTTTTGGCACAGAAAAATTTGAACCGTGTCCTGACCCACTTCCAGCTAAAGCGGGCGAATTTTTCTGCTGCGAAAATTTTATCCCTATTCTCCAAACTTTTTCCAAAAATCTCCTAGGGCCTATCATGCTATTTGTACTCCAAGATACTGATTGGTCAAAAGGCCCCATAAACATTTCGTACAGGCGAAGCGTGTCTGCGCCGTAGGTTTTTATTAAATCATCCGGATTTACTACGTTGCCTTTGGATTTAGACATCTTCTCTCCCTCTTCCGCTAAAATAAGCCCGTGCGAGGTGCGTTTCATGTATGGTTCGCTGGTCGGTACTAATTTCAAATCATATAAAAACTTATGCCAGAAACGCGAATACAGCAAATGGAGCGTCGTGTGCTCCATGCCCCCGTTGTACCAGTCAACGGGCGTCCAATATTTTAAATTTTTTTTGCTGGCAAATTCTTTATTATTTTTTGGGTCAGTATATCGCAAGTAATACCAGCTCGAGCCAGCCCAATTCGGCATAGTATCCGTTTCTCTTTTGGCCCTCCCCTTACACTTCGGACATTTTACATTTACCCACGACTTTATATCGGCAAGCGGACTCTCTCCATTGTCTGTAGGTTTATATTTTGCCACCTTCGGCAGAACTACCGGCAAATCTTTTTCGGGCACCGGCACCCAAGTATTTGAGCAAGGACTCCCCTTGCTCATGCAATAGATTAGGGGTATAGGTTCGCCCCAATAACGCTGGCGGGAAAAAATCCAATCGCGAAGCTTGAAAGTGGTTTTTTCTTTTCCGCCGACAAATTTTATGATTTCTTTCCTAGCGATTTGCGAATCCAGACCGTCAAATTTGCCCGAATTGATTAGTATTCCGTCTCCCGAATAAACTTCTTGCCCATTTATTAACTCAAGGGCACGACGATGAGAATCCGCAGTCAAGTTTTTCTTGAGTTCATCTTTTGTAAGCCAAATTACATCATGAATTTCTTTTTCTTCCTCTGTAATATTTTCACATTTATTATCCTGTAACTCAAAAACCATAGTATGCGAATGCGCGTAGCGATTGACCCCCTTTGGAACATGGTAAAACTTACCATGTAATCGTCCTAAATTAGAAATTAACTTTAAATTTATATATCCTGTTTCTTCTTTGATTTCCATCCGTGCAGCTTCTTCAGGTGTTTGATTTTTCTCAATGCCTCCCGTAATAAATGTCGTCCAAGCTACTTTTTTCCAACGCAATGCTATATATTTTTCTTCAGACCAGTGCTTAACAATAGCAATAATTGCATCTCTGTGTTCAATGGGCAGATCTTCCCTTATTTTCCCAGGTTCTGTGGTCTGAAAAAAAGACGGCTCAATCACTTGTCTTATCGGCAAATTATATTTTTTAGCAAATTCAAAATCGCGCTCATCGTGCGCAGGCACGGCCATTATCGCTCCGGTGCCGATTTCTGACATAACATATTCCGCTTCCCAAACAGGGATTTTTTCTTTGGTTGCCGGATTAGTGACATATCGGCCGGTGAATTTATCTTTCTCTCCGGCAATGGCGACAAAAGTGGCACCAAAAATCGTATCCGGCCTAGTAGTAAAAATATCTATACTGCCTTCTTCTCCTGCAAATTTAATCACTGCCCCATTTTTCTTCCCTATCCAATTCCTCTGCTGAATTTTTATTTTTTCTAAATAGTTAACTGTATCTAAATCCTTATCCAGCCGCTCTGCATACTTTGTAATTGCCAGCATCCACTGCTCTTTTTCTCGCTTTTCTGTGGGGTTACCGCAGCGTTCGCACATGCCATCTATCACTTCTTCGTTGGCTAGGCCGATTTTGTCTACTGGACACCAGTTTATTTCAGTTTTGCTTTTATAAGCCAGACCTTTTTTATAAAATTGTAAAAATATCCATTGCGTCCATTTGTAATATTTTGGATCGGTAGTATTTATTTCTCGCGACCAGTCAAAAGAAAAACCGAGAGCCTTGAGTTGTCGTCTAAACGTGTCAGTGTTTGTTTTAGTAACTTTTGTCGGATGAATGCCAGTCTTGATGGCATAGTTTTCCGTTGGTAATCCGAAGGCATCCCAGCCTATCGGATAAAGCACATTGTACCCTTCCATCCGGCGTTTGCGGGAAATGATGTCCATCGCAGTATTGGAGCGTATATGCCCCACATGAAGCCCCGAACCGGACGGATAAGGGAATTCTATCAAGCTATAAAATTTCGGCTTTTTAGAATTATCTTTTACTTGATAGATTTTATTTTTCTCCCATTCTTTCTGCCATTTTTTTTCGATTTTTAAATGGTTATATTCTGTCATTGTTATCTTACTGGTTTTGGGAACGGCGGGTATAGATCTTTATCTATAGTGCGAAGAAAACAAGTTCGTCCGGCTTCATGGCTCCACGATTCATTTGTGCCGCCGCCCGGATACGGGTAAGACACAGCCGCGTCTTTCTCGTAATACGGCATCATAGGAGGTATCCCTCCTCCGTAACTGTACTCCCTCCAGCCTTTCGGTATGGGTTGAGAAAAGGTAGCGCAAAGTTCAAACTGAAGAGAACCTTTCACTGCATACTCGTATGTTTTTCCTTTTTCAAATTCAGGTTCTACGGGCAAGGACCATCCGGAAATCGGGTCCGCCAGCTCGCTTAATGTTGCCGGTAATTTTTCTTTCTGCTGCCAGAAGTTAATTACCTGATATTGGATAGTCTGCAAATCATTTACTCTCCTGTCGTCTAAACGGAGAGATCTCTGCTTCATAGGACTGCCGAGAATAGCAAAACTGTAACTGACGGCCGTTATCACAATGACAATTCCCACGCCTCCCAAAATCATGCCGAGTTTTGATTGTGTTTCTTCTTTGGCTTTAAGATTACGTACATAGTAAAAACCTACAAGTCCGGCCACTATTAATACAGTTATAACTTTATAAATAAATCTTGAAGTTATTTCTCCGGAAATAAAATACCTGACAAGCGTAACGAGATCGCCAGCGATAACAAGAGAAGAAAGAAAAAGAATAATATATATCACCCATTTTTTAAACATCTCGTCGATCTGCCCCAAATACATCTTTGAAAATTTATTCCAAAAATAAGATATTGTGAGGAATATCGGAAAAACTATTATGAGGGTTGCGAGCGCCGTGCGGATACCTTCATATTCGTACGTAGAATATCCGTATTGATAACTGGAATTTAAAACATCGGGAAAACGCTTGTTCAATGTTTCAAAAACAAGATTTAGAAAAGATACGACCGAAGTTATTAAGGTTATTAATACCCCCAGACACAAGAAAAAGAACCCGACATTAAACTTTGAACTTATAACGTTTGTTTGTGTTTCCATGTCTATTATTATATCATATGTAAATTAGGCAACAATAGAGAATATATGCGGAAAAAATTCGAGAATTTTTCAAAAAAATTGACTCGCTGGATTGGTTCGCCCCAGTCTATATTGGTGCACACTCTTTTTTTTGCGGGAATGTTAGGCCTGCGGTTATTTGGCATATCCTCTTCGGATGTTCTGCTAATTTTAACAACTGTTGTATCCCTTGAAGCGATATATTTATCAATTTTTATACAAATGACGGTAAATCAGCATGCGCAGGAGCTGGAAGAAGTTTCTGAAGACATTGGAGAAATTCAGGAAGACGTGGAAGAAATTCAGGAGAACGTCGACGAGATTCAGGAAGACGTTGAGGATATTCAGGAAGAAATTCAGGATGAAGAAAATGGGCCGGTGCTGCCGGAACAAAATAAATCTATTTAACAGAGTGCCAAATAGCTGTATTAGCAAGCGGAATGATGCGACTGTTTGATCTTTCTAGAACGCAAAGCTCTCCCTGTTCTGTTTTTCCCTCAAAACTTTTCATCATATCTTCTAGCGCGTAGCCGAGAGATAGTGACGAAGAATCTATCGCGTACGAAGTTATAATTACAAAAAGCGGCTTATCAGAGAGAACTTTTTTTACTTGTGCAAGAAGTTTCGGGAGCATTTCTTCTATTTTCCAGACTTCGCCTTTTGGCCCCCTGCCAAATTTCGGCGGGTCCATGATAATCGCATCATATTTATTTCCCCTCTTTTCTTCCCTTTCTAAAAACTTTATAACGTCATCTTCTATAACCCTCATAGGTGCAGGAGCAAGCTCAGCGTTTAATTGTTGGTTTTCCTTGGCCCAGTTCAAAGTCTGTTTTGAGGCATCTACGTGCGTCACTTCCGCGCCGGCCCGCAAAGCAAACAAACTTGCTACTCCGGTATAGCCAAATAAGTTTAAAAATTTCACTTGTCCGCCTCTGGCGGATTTTGCTTTTTTTATTTCATTTTCTATAAAATCCCAGTGGCTCGCCTGCTCTGGGAAAAATCCCAAATGCCGAAAAGGCGTCGGGGTCGCCAAAAATTTAATGTCCCTATATTCCATCTCCCACTTAAAAGGACGGTCCTTAAGAGAGTTTCCCAAAGGACCGTCCTTGGATATAACCCAGCCCTTTTTTGCCCCCTGTTTTGAGCTCCAAAATTTTCCATCTGCACTCTTCCACATTTGTTTAACACTCGGTGTTGAACATTTCGGCCAGACAGCATCTTCGTATGGGCGAATAAAAACATATTGCCCGAACCGCTCGAGCTTCTCTCCTTCGCCGGTATCTAAAAGCTCATAATCTTTCCATTCTTTTGAGTAAAAAAGTTTAATTTCTTTCATGTTATATCAAAAATTCTATTACGTCGCCATCTTGCACTATATATTCTTTGCCTTCCGTACGCACCCAACCTTTTTCGCGGGCTTTGGCAAAACTTCCGGCTTCTATGAGTTGCACGTATGAGACGACTTCCGCGCGGATAAATTTCTGCTGAAAATCGGTATGGATAGAACGGCCCGCAAAAGGCGCAGTTGCTCCGCGTAAAGTTGTCCAAGCCCGCGATTCATCTTCTCCGGTGGTGAAAAAAGTAATCAAGTTTAATAAATCATATCCGGCATTAATTAAATTATCCAAACCCGTTCCAAACACAGGATCTACTTCTATAAAAGGGCCGGGCAATTTCGCCATAAAATCATTCTTTATATTTTCTGCTGCTTCTGATTTATTTAATACATAAAGTGTCGGCTTTTTTATCCCTGCCTGCTCCAGTTCAAAATTTATAACTTCAATATCGAACATGGGGTCTACTTTATCATGCACGTGAATGGTATTTGGATCTTCAAAAATTCGCACGACTTCAATGATTGCGTCCACCTCGCGTATGTGGGATAGAAATTTATTACCGAGCCCTGCCCCCTCCGAAGCGCCTTTCACGAGTCCGGCAATATCTACAAATTCCACTACCGCGGGAATAGTTTTTTTAGATTTGGAAATTTCTGAAAGTTTGTTTAGTCTCTCGTCCGGTACAGGCACAATCCCCACCGATGGATCAATGGTACAAAATGGATAATTCTCCGCCGGCACGCCTTTTTTAGTAAGTGCATTAAAAAGCGTGGACTTTCCCACGTTTGGCAGACCGACGATTCCGATTGACAGCGACATATGGAAAATATAACAGAAAAAACCTAATTTTCAAAAGAATTTCTATTCCTCGAAATTCACTTCAAAACTATACATCCCCATTCCGCACAGGCCATTAAGCGGCTCACCTGCCTTAGGAGTTCCTATATCTATTTCTGTTTCTCCGGTTTTAGGCAAAATTTTCTGGAACCCAAGAGACCGGATCACCAAGGCGGAAGAACAGTCAAAGGTGTTGTTTGTATCTACGATAAGCTTCGTAGGAATTCCGGCTTTGGCGGTAGATACCGACGGCGAATATCCGCCTTTGGCATTTATTCTGACATACTGAATACCATTTTTTATTTCCACATTCTGAAGGGAGGCAGGCCGACTAGAGCCGTTTCCCCAAAAAATAAAACCAAAAACAAACAGTAGGGCTATGCTTAATATTATGAGAGCTGTTTTGTTCATAAAATAATTATATCACAATTTATATACTGAATAATGGAGGGATAAAGCCCAGTCCTGCAAGTCCTGCGAGTAATGAAAACAATCCGAGCCCTATGACTACTACGCCCGCGGATTTAAAGAACAGGGGTGCATGCTTCCCGTGCGCAAAAGATGCCGACCCAAAAGATAGGAGCGCAAGCATCGGCAGTGTTCCTAAAGCAAATGCAAACATAATTACCGCTCCGGCGCCAAAAGACCCGCTCGAAAGCGCCACGACCTGCATTGACTGTGTAAATCCGCAAGGCAGAAAAAAAGTTCCGAAACCGATAATGAGAGGCGTAAAAGTTTTGTGCTCTATTTTTCTGAAAAAATTAAACACTCCTGTTGGCAGAGTAATTTTACTTTTTGCAAATATGCCGACTAAGTTTAAGCCAAGAGCTAGCATGACAAGCGAAGCGATAATTCCCAAAATAGCCGTGAAAGTAAAATTTATTCCTATTGCCTTGCCGAGCGCTCCCAAAACTCCGCCTAAAATTGCAAAACTAAACAATCTGCCGGCGTGGAAAAGCAGGAAAGTTTTTGTATCGCTTACGTTGTCTTCCGATATTTTCGCCGACAGAGATAGCACCAAGCCTCCGACGACAGCCAGACAACTGGAAACCGAAGCAACCAGCCCAATAATAAAACTGGTAACGTAAGTAGTTTGACCGCCAATGCCAAAATTCAGGATTCCAGATTTTTGCAGCAGAAAAAATAAAACCAAGAACACGAGCCCGATAGGTATGGCTTTCCAGATGATATCATCGTCCTGTTTTTCTTTAATTATTTTTTCTACAGAAAGAGTATAGCCATTTGGTTGTATTTTTTCAGTTAATATCTCCGCAAGTTCTTCCGGAGTTTTTTCACTTTCGGTTTCAATCAGGATTTTTTCCTTATTCAGATCTACCTGAACTTTTTTTACCGATTCTTGTTCACCCAAAATATCTTCAATCAATATTTTACACGAGGCACAGTGCGTGCCGGAAACGTGAAATGTATGGGTTTTTTGGCCTGTTTTCATTTGCCTATACTAGCACAAAAAATAAATTAATGTCAGGCTAAGAAAAATTTTTTAATTTCATCTACTGTTTCATTTAGATGTTTAAGCGGTGCATAGTGGCCACCCCGCAAAGTCTTTGTCATTACATTTTTTTGAGCAATATGATTATTAGAAAGCAGATCATTGTCTGCTATGATATTTAAGACCGGCACGGAAATTGAAGAGAGTAGTGGCAGCCCGCTGGTATCAAGAACAATATTTTTAAAAGTATCACTCAAACTTTTAAACGTATGTAAATGATAATCCGAAAAAACAAGATCCGGTATATATGACGGTTTCAAAAACTTGAAGAAACGCATCAGATTATGCTGGCAAAGAATATTGCAGGCTGTCCGAGAAAAATTCGGTGCGTGTAAAAGGTAGTATCCCCAACCGATTTTGCTCTTCAAAATAATTTTTTCAGCTTCATTTTCTTCTTTGAACAATGGAGCATTCAAGAGCACAATTTTGCTTACTTTGCTTGGATTTTCCTTCGCCCAAGCCAGCGCCAAAATGCCACCCATAGAATGCCCAACTAGAAAAATTTCTCCCTTAGGAAACTTCTTTAAAATTTGAGAATTAATATAGGCAAGATGTTCTGAGAGTGTAAAATTCATACCTAGATCTTTGTTTTCTCCAAACCCAAGAAGATCAAAAGAAAGCGTCCGAGCGCCGAATTCCTTAAAAGACTTTTCCATTTCTTGAAAAAAATTTTTTGAGGCCGCAAGCCCATGTAAGAAAACTATTTGCATTGAGTTATTCTTTAATTAAAGATTCCACAAGAATGTCCTGTCTGACCATTATTTAATTAATGCTAATAATTTACTTAGACTGGAGCCTTTTCGGGCGCTCTGTCGTTATTTGTTTCTATGAATTCTTTGATTTTACTTTCATCAACTGTATCAAGTTTTAGAAGGTAGCCCCAAGACGTCAGAGCGACGGGAACATCCAGATCTTTGCGGGCTAACATTATTTTCTTGCCATCAGCGCCGATGAATGCTTTTTTGATTTTATCCACCTCACCTTGCTCCAGGTCTTCTCTATACCAAACCACTGCCGCACCATGCTCCATACTATGAAGCACGAGTTCGTCAGGGACTGTCTCATCTTTTATTCCCGGCCCTGCTACGCCTGCCCAATGCGGTCCGGAAGTCGGAGGGTTTGATTTATATGCCGGATGCGTTTCATTGCGACCAACATGCCCTCTACCCTCATCAGCCATTTTTTCTCCCATCATAACTTTGCTAAGTTTTTCTTGATTTTTAGCTCCTTCTTTACTTGAAAACCATACTCCCCCAGCCATAATAATTAATGTTAATAATGTAATTCCTCCTACTACTTTATGTTCTGTTGTCATAATATTTTAATTTAAATTTTTACGCATTGCAACCAGTTTTTTCTATTTTTGGAAACCAATAACCATTTACCTCTTCTGCAATTTTATACATTTCTTCTTCGCCGGCCTCCTCCGAGGCCATGAGTTCCAAGAGTCCTAGCATGGCCATGCCGTGATTGCAGTCGGGAAAATAAGCAGGGTTCTTGCAGCAAGGTCGGAAAATATTTTTTGAGACTTTTTCAACCAATACTTGCTGTTCTGGAGTCAGGGTTACAAATTCATGCATGCTGTAATGATCCATCGCGCCACCTTTAGCCAAGGTCCAGCCGCCAGTGGAGGCGAAATTGCCTGCTCCGCCATATTTGGGATCCATCATCGGACCGTTTTCAAGAATTGGGTTTTTATTTGAGAGTCCGAACGCCCAGAGCATATTTAGCATCATTCCGGAATTTTCAGACGTAATCTTTACTTTGCCGTTTGCGCCATCATACAACAATTTCTTATCCGCTTCCGAAAGTCCGCCTCTTTGGCTGTATAGATTTTCAAACTTTTTTGTATCTATCACGCCCGCTTCTGCCATTTTTACTCCCAAGCTGCCCCATTCCAGAGCGGAGAACACTGCCTGCTCTACTGGCGTCAGGCCTAAAAGCAATATTCCGGCAATGACGAGTGAGGCATATAAAATTTCTTTTAATTTTTTCATATTAGCAGCAATCTTTTAACTTATTTTCTAATGATTCGACTTTTTTGCTTTCTCCTCCCTTTTTTTCTCTTAATTTTGAGAATATTTTTTTAAGTTCCGTTACAATACCCCCTATCGATGCGCCCATCAAAATCGCAGTCAGAAACTCATAGCGAGATACAGATAGAAGCCCGAGCCACATGCCCAAAAGCATCCATAGCCACGTAAGTGTTACACCGGCGCAGATAGCACAGATTTGTATAGGCAATTTTTTATTAATTACCCGCACGATTAAAGTCAAGAAGAGAATTGATGATATTACTATAATCATATGAAGAAGATTAGGATACCGATAATAATCATACCAATGCCGGTCCAGAGCTTGACGCTCCCAATGTTGTCACGCTTCCACAGCTGAACTTTATCAACTAGCAGCTTGTCAGCGGATATGAACAAAACAGCAGCCAAAGGAATAATCAGGATCAAGTTATATAGGAGAAGATAGCCAAATCCGCTCATGTAAGTCACCTGATCGCGCAATAACCCGATAACCATTAAATATGGTCCACCCATGCATGGAAACTGGCAGATGCCGACGAGAATTCCGAGTCCGAATACCGCAGGGAATGATGCTCGGTCCATTAATTTACTCATAGCGCTGTGGGCAATTCCGGGAATTTTTAATTTTATCGGGAACTGCGGAAAAAAACGATTTACCAAGTTGACTACTCCGAAAATAATCAGAAGTGTCGCTCCCAGTTTCCCCATGAAGTGCGGAGTGTTGAACAAATGCAGAACTTTCAGTATCCCCAAACCTATCAGGAAGTATGCGGTGAAAATTCCTGCAATATAAGTTCCCCCCAGCTGAAGAATTTTCTCACGGCTCATCTGAATCCCGAATAAAAATGCGATAGTAATAAGCAGAATAGAAAACGAACAGGGGTGCACGCTATCCAAAAGCGCCGACACTAAAAGAAGCGGCAAAAGCCATGTGCCTTCCCGGCTCATTTCCCAGATGATAGATGAGGTCGCCGGACTATTTTTTAGTACAACTATGCCTATCAGGGCAACTAATACGATACTGATTGTTATAATGAATTTTTTCATCTGTGTTAAGGGGTTACGTTCGCTTTAATTTCAAGTTCAAGTTTTTGTCCGTTTTCATCTACGAGGTAAATAAACCGGTCAATCGTGCCTACCCCGGCTGGGCCATGCGCGTTCGGATCGTACACGACTTCAATGTCGCGAGATTCTCCGGCAGGAATTATTTCCCCCGCTTTGCCGTCGCCATGTCCAGGCATATCAGTCGCACCGCCGTGACCAGGCATGCCAAACGGCCCAAGCTTGCTGCCGTCATCTTTTAATAAATAAGCCGCTGTACACATGCAGGAAGTACTGATATTGGTCAACGCGACGTCTTCAGCGCCAGAGTTGGTGACTTTGAATATTTTGCTGACATTTCCATCTTTCATGGAGATTTGTCCGAAGTCATATAGCGTTTCTTCTGCTGAAAGTTTTCCCGCTATCTTATTTTCTACTTTAGCGGGATGCGAATTAGTAACAGATGCCTCGAGTGCTTTATCGCTGTCTACCGACTTGCTCCACCACACCAGACCCGCCACTCCTATAACAATTATAATTAACGAAACTGCAGTTTTTTTGTCCATAAATTTAAATAATTAGAATAGTAAAAAATCCCTTGAGGGGATTTTAAAGATACAGCTAAAAATTTTACGACAAAATCGTTAGCTATACCTTGCGTATAAAAAAGACGGGCTATTTTCAAAAAACGATAGCCATTTTATTATTTCTTCTTTAGGAGAATATAATATTTTGATATCCAGATAATACTTCCAGCTTTCAAAATATTGTTTTTCATTGAAAAAGTTATGCTTGCCGATAAAATATAAAATTATTCCTGAAACAAAAAGGTAAAGAGCAAATAAAGACATTAGTGTTACATTTGAAAATTGCTGCCAGCCGGAGATGTGGTCTAAGGTATTTTCACATACCGAAAAGCCGTTTTCTGCATAAGGACAATTCATCATCGGCGTTTCAGTGGAGCTGGTGGTATGGCTCCATCCCACCAAACCAAACACGCCTACGCTTACAAAAGCTAGTAAAACAAGACTGCCGATGATGAAATTGTTTTTCCAGATACTCATGTTACTTAATTCTATTGCATTTTAGTGTAAAACACTACCCCCGCATTTATATTATACTACTATTGGCTCTTGTTGTCAATACCAAATGCGGTATGCAGCCAGCACCAGCCAATAAAGCTTTCAACAAGGGCTATCCAGCCGACAATCGCAATAAGAACATTCCCCCAATTCGCGTCAAACTGCGGCGCGAGTGGCGAAAGCCACCAGAAGGCCAAGGCAAAGCGTAAAACTCTATCTACTATTCCCAAATTTCTATAATTCATAAAATTTAAATTGATTATTTTAATAATTTCGACCTTATAATTTCTTGCTTTTAATGCGCAAAGAATTTCCGACCACCGACACCGAAGACATGGCCATGGCAAATCCTGCAAACACGGGAGACAGCAGCCATCCGAATATTGGATAGAATAATCCTGCGGCGAGTGGTATGCCTATGACGTTATATGCAAAAGCCCAGAAAAGATTCTGTTTGATTCCTCGCATGGTCATTTTTGAGAGCTTGATGGCTTTTACAAGTTTTGAAATATCGCCATGAAGCAGAGTTATGCCTGCGCTTTCTATCGCCACGTCAGTGCCCGTAGCCATAGCTATGCCCACGTCTGCCTGCGCCAAGGCCGGAGCGTCGTTGACCCCGTCACCCGCCATGGCCACGACATAACCATTACTCTGAAGTTCTTTTATTTTATTTAATTTATCTTCCGGCATTGCTTCAGCCACTATTTCGTCTATTCCGGCAAGATTTGCAATATGTTTTGCCGTATTTTTATTATCGCCCGTGAGCATTACCACTTTCACTCCGAGTTTATGCAGATTCTTAACTGCAAGCACTGTCTCCTCTTTTATAGCGTCAGCCACCATGAAAACTCCCAGAATTTCATTTTTCGCACCA
Organism: uncultured Candidatus Saccharibacteria bacterium; assembly: GCA_964553015.1. Lineage (GTDB taxonomy): Bacteria > Patescibacteriota > Minisyncoccia > Phycocordibacterales > UBA9973 > UBA9973. The sequence continues at coordinate 65,268 of CAZKJE010000001.1, forward strand.
AGAATTATAGGAGTTTTGCCTTCTAGGGTTTCTTTTTCTATTTTTTCTTTCTGATTTTCTTTGAATTTTAGATGCAAATCCTCAACGATTTTTGTATTGCCGGCAAAATATTCTACACCACCCACGACTCCCTTAAGTCCTTTTCCTTTTACAATTTCAAAATTATCTACGCCGCCTATCGCTATTTTTTTTTCTTTAGCATAACTCAGCACTGCGTGAGCAATGGGATGTTCTGATTTATTTTCTAGAGTTGCGAGAATCGAAACCAACTCATGATCGCTTTTGCCTGAAAAATTATTTATAGAAACAAGCTCCGGCTTACCAAAAGTAAGTGTCCCTGTTTTATCTACCACCACCGCATTAACTTTATGAAGTTTTTCAAGAGTGCCGGCATCTTTTATGAGAATACCCTCCTTGGCTCCCTTGCCTACTCCGACAATTATCGCAGTCGGCGTCGCCAAACCTAGGGCACACGGACAAGCTATGACAAGTATCCCCACAAATGAAACCAAGCCAAACGAGAACGCCTGTGAAAAATCCATGTATTGTGAACCTACCACAAGCCAGAGTAAAAGAGTTAGAGCTGCTATTCCTAAAACAATCGGCACAAACACGCTGGAAATTTTATCCGCCAGAGCTTGTATCGGCGCCTTGCTTCCCTGCGCTTCTTCCACCATCCTGATAATGTTGGCAAGCAGAGTTTCCGAACCTACTTTTGTAGCCCTAAAAGTAAATGAGCCTGTAGTATTTATCGTCCCTGATACCACGCTGTCTCCCTCTTTTTTACCCACCGGCATTGGCTCGCCGGTGACCATGGACTCGTCAATATACGAAGAGCCTGAAACGATAATACCGTCCACTGGGATTTTTCCCGCTGGTTTTACTATAATCAAATCTCCGTGCATCACCTGCTCAACAGGTATTTCTATTTCCTGATTATTGCGAATGACTAAAGCGGTCTTCGCCTGCAAACCCAAGAGCTTTTCTATTGCATCTCCGGTCTTTATTTTAGAGCGGGTCTCTAAATATTTTCCGAGCGCAATAAAAGCAATGACTATAATGGTAACGTCATAATATGTGCTTGCTGTATCAATAAAAGGCGCGAGAGTTTCTTCAAAGGCCGTAACGGCAAAGCTGTATAAAAATGCAACCGAGGTGCCTATGCCGATAAGCGTATCCATGTTCGCCTTGCCGTAACGCAAGAATCGGTAAAAGCCTAGGAGATAGGGTTTGCCCACCACGAATAAAATATAAGTGGCGAGTATAGGCATCAAATGGTGGAAAAATTCTTCCCACACGTACGGCATTCCGGACACAAGCCCGTACTGCTCAAGAATTTCCCATGCCATTACAAAAGCGCTTATAGCTGCAAGCGGTATGGCAGAAATAATTTTATTCCGCATGTCTTGAAGCTCTTTTAGTTTTTCTTTTTTAGATTGATTTATGCCTAAATGCGCTTTATGCTCGTCTTCGGTCATACCCATTTCGCTCGCCGTCATTCCTCTAGCGTGAGTACCGTGGTCTTCTTTTTTATTTACCATTATAGAATATCCAAGAGGCTCAAGTTTTTCGTTGAACTGTTCCGGACTTGTTTTGCTCTCATTAAAAGAAATCTTTGCGTTTTCGGTACCAGCATTAACTGAAATCCCCTCTACACCATCTATCTTCTTTATCGTTCTTTCTATAATGCTAGAGCAGGAAGCGCAGTGCATGCCTTTTACTTTGTAAGTTTCTGTGTGGCTCATAATTATTTTCTCTTAAGCTGATAAACTTTCAAAATTTCTTTGGTTGCTTTATCCGTCTGTCCGCCCTTTATCTGATTGACAACACAATGCCCAAGATGCCCTTCGAGAAGCATGTCTTCTATATTGGAAAGACCCTGCTTAAGAGCTGATGTCTGAGTGATGACATCAATGCAATACGTATCTGCTTCTATCATTTTTTGCAATCCCCGCGCCTGACCTTCTAAGATTTTCAGTCTCCTGATAATTTTTTGCTTATTTGTCTTCATACCCCAAGCATATACCCCCTAGGGGGTATTGTCAATAAAGTTTTCCACAGCAAAAAAGAGCGGATTATACACTCCCAAGGATTAGTTTAAATAAGCCCCATTTCTTTCCCTACTTCCGACAATACGTTAAGTGCTTGATCTATTTGTTCCCTAGTGTGCGCGGCGGAAATTTGGAACCGCAGGCGGGCGGTGCCTTCAGGCACAACGGGAAACCAGAGCCCAACCACAAAAATTCCTTTCTCTAAAAGCTTCTTGCTCATCTCCTGCGTTTTTGCCGCATCGTTGAGCATGACCGGAACTATAGGATGAATGCCTTCCAAGACATTAAAACCCAATTTTTTCGCGCCACTTCTAAAATATTCGGCATTTTCTTTTACTTTATCTAAAAGCTCCGGTTTTTCTTTTAAAAGATCCAGTGCTTTTATGGATGCAATTACGACAGAGGGCGGCACGGAATTTGAAAATAGATACGTGCGGGATTTTTGGCGGAGTAATTCTATTATCTCTTTAGAGCCTGCGATATATCCGCCGACAGCTCCACCGAGCGCTTTACCAAAAGTACCGGATAGTACATCAATTTTTCCTAGAAGTCCAAAATGTTCCGGGGTTCCGGCGCCCGTTTTTCCGAGCACGCCGATAGCATGAGCATCGTCCACAAACAGCATGGCTTCGTGTTTATCGGCAAGTTCACGCAACTTTGGCAAATCGGCAAGATATCCTTCCATAGAAAAAACGCCATCTGTAACTATGATTTTAAACCTGTAATCCTTGTCCTTGTCTTCGTCTAAAAATTTCTCCAAAGTAGCTATATCTCCATGCGGATAAATTCTCTTTATTGTATTTTCTTTTTTGCAGAGCTTGAAGGCATCAATGATACTCGCATGGTTTAGCTCATCGCTATAAATAGCATCCTGATGTTTGCCGTCTCCGCCAAAAAGTTCGTTGGTGATCGTCGCAAAGAATCCCAGATTTGCCATAAAATTCGTAGAGTATAAAATAGCATCTTCGGTTCCCAAAAATTCAGACAGTTTCTTTTCCAAAATTTTATGGATCGTTTCTGTTCCGGAAATAAATCTCACGGAAGACAATCCGAAACCATATGTATCTATGGCTTCTTTTGCAGAATTTGCAATTTCCGGATGGTTCGCTAGTCCCAGATAATTATTAGCGGCAAACATTAATACTTTTCTTCCTTTGATTTCCACCTCTGCGCCCTGCGCGCCCTCAAGCTCGCGCTCCACCTTAAATTTCCCTGCCTGTTTCAGGGCTTCTAGTTCATGTTCTATAGCTTCTGTTATTTTTTTTGAATACATGATAGTACTTACATGAATACGTATTTTAATACTTATTATTTGCTTAATTTTCCTTTTAAATTTTTAAGCATATCAGCCACCATTTTTTCCAGATCATATTCATGCTTCCAGCCCCAGTCGGCTCTGGCAACGCTGTCATCAATGCTTTGAGGCCAGCTATCGGCGATAGCTTGGCGGGGGTCGGGCTTATAGCTGATTTCAAAACTTGGTATGTGTTTTTTTATGGCTGCAGCTATTTCTTTCGGAGAAAAACTTAAAGCCGATAAATTGTAAGACATCCGGCATTTAATTTTATCACATGGGGTCTGCATCAATTCAATGGTCGCTCGGATAGCATCATCCATATACATCATCGGAAGATAAGTATTTTCGGAAAGAGGGCTCTCGTATTTCGCATTTTGCAGAGCTCCATAAAATATTTCCACTGCATATTCCGTCGTCCCCGGCCCCGGTTCGCTCTTCCAGCTGATTAATCCGGGATATCTCACACTCCTAACGTCTAAATTATAACGCCTGTTGTAATATTGGCATAAAAGCTCTCCGGCATATTTAGTAATTCCATACATCGTAACCGGCTCTATGGGGGTTCTTTGCGGAGTTTCTTTTCTCGGAGTAGTGGGTCCAAATACCGCCATAGAACTCGGCCAGAATAATTTAATTTTTTCCTCCACGCATAAATCAAGAATCTGGCGCAAGCTCCCGATATTTAAACCCCAGCATAGCTTGGGATTTTTTTCTCCGCCAACCGATAGCAGAGCCGCCAGCAGGTATATGGTATTAATACTTTCTTCTTTTACAAATTTTCTGATAGCCTCAATATTGAGAGCATCCAGAACTGCATAAGGGCCCGTGCCCTTGAGCAATTCATTTTCTTCTCTGATGTCGGAAGCAAAAACATTCCCGCTTCCATATTTTTTTCGGAGTTCCAGTGTTAACCCCACCCCCACCATTCCACACGCCCCTATCACTAAAATTTTTTCATTATTTTTTTCCTGCATATATTTATATTATCACCCCGTAGTGAATTTTGGAAATGCCTCTAAGGCGTGATTTTTCTAAAAATCACCTTTCCAAAATCTACTACTGGGTCACATCTTGGTCATGATGAGCCAATGTTCAGCTAAATCAGAAGTTTTTTCGTCAGTCTCAAAACCAAGATCCGTAATTAGCTTTGTAAAAGCATTATTTCTGTCGTCGGTACCAGTCCAAAATTTAATATTAATGAAATATCTTTTGTAAAAATCAATAACAAATTTGCCGAAATTTTTCATCATTCCTCTTCCTCGAAAATTGGGATACGAGCGAAAAGATATCGTGTGCCAATCGCTGTCGGTTTTGCCTTCCTCTTTACCGCCAAATTTTATAGATTTCTTGCCGAGCGGTTTTGGCCCAAACCAGATTATCGCCGCCAAGGTATCGGTTTGTTTATGGATAAGGCCAAAAGGGGTGCGATTTTTCTTGTACCAATGCTCGTATGTTTTCTCTACAAAGCGCCGCCTGTCGCCGGTAAAGTTTTGCAGATCAACATCGCTTTCGTCTTCCGAAAGTTCTTTGAGCTGTTGCGCATATTTTTTTTCAAGTCCTACCAATAGATCAAACTCATCGCCGTCTTTTGAAATTGCATCGGCTATGTGTATGGAAGTAAAAATCGGAAGCGGAAGAGAAAAATCAGGCAAATTGTCTCTTGGAATAATTTTCATAACTTTATGTTTTTAGCAATTGTGACTTATAATATTCGTATGTTGCATGAAATCCGCCAGAAAACATCATGGGCTCGTATGTTAGTCTATGCTCTAGCTCCTTAATTGAAATATAGCACACCTCAAGAACTTCACAATTTTGCAACTTTAATGGACCGTCAAATATGCATGAAAAAAGGTGAAAATAATGACGTTTTTTTGTTGGTATAAGAGGATGGGCTAAAATACCACTTCCAATAAAAAACAGCGGGACTTCTTGTACACCAAGCTCTTCAGTCATCTCTCTCTGAGCAGCCTCTTGATAAGTTTCGCCTAGATCCAAATGCCCAGCGGATGAGTTATCCCACAAACCTGAATCAGAACGTTTTTGCAGAATAAGTCTTCCTTGTGAATCAAATACATACACTACCGATATAGGGTGAAGAAGCCCAGCTCGGTGAGCATGAAACCGAGTACTGATGCCCTGCAAATTACCTTCATCATCTAAAATAGGCAAAAGACAATCAGTTTTTTGAAAATTATTTTTTATCGCAAATATTGAAAAAACTGAACATAGTCGATCAATATCGTCATTAACTAAAAACACTGAGTTGGGAAAATCTTCAAAGTGAGCAATACTTTTTATTAAATATTTAATTCCTTCTTCCAGACGAATATTGAATTCTTCTTTTGTAAAATTTCCTTTATTATAGCCATCAGAAAGACGCTTATAAAGCTCCTTGAAGGAGGGAGGAAGAATGAAAATATTGAGTACATCATCAAAAGAAAGGTTAAAAATCTTCTGCGCTTCTTGAAATGCTTTTAAAGAGCTGTCACCCTCAGTGTAAAATTGTGCTTTTGAATTTAAATAGGCTATCTGTTCAAAACTATTTTTTAGGAAACCCCGCCTAAATCCATAGGTATTTTTTGCAGCAAGAATATCTCCTGCGGAATATAACGCATCAAAAGCTTCAGTGGTCACAAATTGATAATCTTTGCCATTAATCTCTGCAGGTCTTTTTTTTCGATCTGTAAGCCGCGGAATACGATTAAACCCCAACCTTTCCAACTCTTTTCCTATTGTGCTTTTACCTGCACCACCGGGACCGTTTATAACTATAAGCTTTGGTTTTAATTTTTTCGTTGCTATTTTTTTTATAGTAATGTACTCTAGTCCATATAAAATATCCTTTGGTATTTGATATATAAAAGTAGTTGAGAGTTTTTTATAAATATCAGCAACTCCCTCGTCCCATTTTTTTTCTAATGTTTCGAAAGAAAGTTCCATTTAAATTTATTTATTCTACCGTTACGCTTTTTGCTAAGTTGCGGGGCTTGTCGACATCATTGCCTCGCGCTACTGAAATGTAATAAGAGAAAAGCTGCATGGGAATAAACGCCAAGATAGGGGTTAATATTTCCAAAGTTTTTGGAATATAAATCACATCATCGGCGAGGCGTTTGAGTTCAGTGTTGCCTTCGCTAGTGATTGCAATGACACGTCCTCCGCGCGCTTTGATCTCTTGTATGCCGGATTTACTTTTTTCATACATGCTGTCTTCCGGCGCAACCACAAACGAAGGAAAATTTTTATCAATGAGCGAAAGCGGGCCGTGCTTGAGCTCGGTCGCATTCATCCCCTCCGCATGAATATAGGAACATTCTTTGAGCTTCAGCGCTCCTTCCATGGCTGTGCCGGCATTATATTTCCGCCCCAGAAAAAAGAAATTATTGCTGTTTTTATATTTATGCGCAAGACGCTTTATGTCTTTTGCGTTTTTTAAAACTTTTTCCGCCAGAGACGGAAGTTTCTGCATTTCTTTTAAAATAGCCTGCCCTTTAGCTTTTGAGAGTCCGCGCATTCTGCCCAGATATACCGCCAGCATAATCTGAAGCAGAACCTGAGAGGTGGACGCCTTGGTAGAGGCCACGGCTGTCTCCGGTCCGGCATGGTTATATATTCCTGCATCTACTTCTCTCGCAATACTGGAGCCAATGACATTTACTATTCCAAGCGTCAGCATCCCCTTTCGTTTTGCTGCTTTAATAGCATTTAGCGTATCGGCGGTTTCACCGGATTGAGATACGGCCAAGAGGCCCATATTTTCTTTTACTGCGCTTTCTCTGTAAGTAAATTCAGAGCCGTATTCCACTTTTGTCGGAATTCCCGCTAATTCTTCAAGCGCGTATTCGCCGATAAGCCCGGTAAATCGCGCCGTGCCCATTGCCGCAATGGTAAAGCTGTTTATATTTTTTAATTCTTTCTGAATTTTTTCCAAGCCGCCGAATTTTATATTTCCTTCATTTAAAAGCAGCCGCCCTCGCATCGCATTCCGCAGGGATTCCGGCTGTTCAAAAATTTCCTTAAGCATAAAATGCGGAAAGCCTCCTTTTTCAAGCGCTTCGATGTTCGTCTCAAGTTTTTGAATGTACGGACTTTTTATTTTATTTTGAATAGTTTTGACTACGAGTTTTCCTTTCTTTATTATTCCCATCTCCATATCTTCCAAATAAATTACTTTATCAGTGTATTCGATGATCGGTGTCGCATCCGAGGCGATAAAAAATTCCGGATCTTCTTTGGTTCCACCGAGACCTATCACCGCCGGACTGCCGATTTTTGCAACTATAATTGTATCCGGCTCGTCTTTAGATATAGCCAAAATCGCGTAAGCGCCTTTAACTTCTAAAAGAGCCAGCCGTACTGCTTCGTCAACAGATACTTTTGCGCTTTTTTTTATTTCCTCAATTAAATTCGCCAGAATTTCCGTATCGGTATCGCTCTTAAATTTATATCCTTTTTCGAGGAGAAATTGTTTAATAGATAAATAATTTTCTATGATTCCATTGTGCACGATAGCGATATTTCCGGAATTTGAAACCTGCGGATGAGCATTTTTATCAGAAGGAACTCCGTGAGTCGCCCAGCGCGTATGAGCTATGCCGAGCATTCCGCCGAGTTTTTTAGTCTGAATTTTTTTGCCTTTTTTGCCTCTTTGAACAAAATTTTTAAGCTCTGCGACTTTTCCTTTTTTCTTGTACACGGAAAAAGAACTGTCGTCTAAAAGAGCCACGCCCGCAGAATCATAACCGCGGTATTCCAGCCGTTCCAGTCCTTTGATTAAAATGGGATATGCTTCTCTCTTCCCAATGTATCCTATGATCCCGCACATGTGGTCAAATATACCAAAATTTAATCTTTTAAGCTATAATAGTATTATGGAAAAAAATTACGACCTGGTAGCCATTGGAGATATGGTGATAGATGCTTTTATAAAACTCAAGGATGCGGAAGAGCTCATAGATCACGGCACTCTAGAGCTTTGCGTGCGTTTTGGAGACAAAGTCCCCTATGAATCTGTCACTGTTGTCCCTGCTGTGGGCAATGGGCCAAATGCTGCAGTTTCAGCTGCACGGTTAGGATTGAATTCAGCTGTAGTAAGTCATATCGGAGACGACAAACATGGCAACGACTGCCTAGAATCATTAAAGAAAGACGATGTGAGTACGGAATTTGTTGAAAAAGAAAAGGGCAAACTTACAAATTATCACTATGTACTATGGTATAACGTAGACCGCACAATATTGATCAAACATACTGCTTTTACTTACAAATTTCCTAAAATACCTAAAACTTCATGGATATATCTGACATCTCTGGCAGAGAATACCATGCCTTACGAAGAAGAGATCATAGAATATTTAAAACACAATCCTGAAACCAAGCTTGCTTTTCAGCCTGGTACGTACCAGATAAAAGCAGGCATAGAAAAATTAAAAAAAATTTACACCCGAACTGAAGTATTTTTCTGCAACGTTGAGGAAGCTGAAAGAATTCTCGAAACAGAGAACAAAGAAATAATGACTCTTGCAAAGGGAATTTCCCGCTTAGGCCCTAAAATAGTTGTGATATCCGACGGGCCAAAAGGTGCTTATATGTTTCTGAATAACGAGCTTTGGCAAATCCCAATTTATCCGAATATTGCGCCTCCTCTGGAGCGCACAGGAGCTGGAGACGCATTCTCATCTACAATAACTTGCGCTTTAGCGTTAGGGCTTTCTCCCTTAGAAGCATTTCCCTGGGGGCCGATAAATTCCATGTCTGTTGTGCAAGAAATCGGAGCGCAAAAAGGACTGCTGACCAGAAAAAAACTTGAAGAATATCTCAAAAACGCTCCGGAGAATTACAAGGCGAAGAAAATAAGTTAATTTTTTCTCCTCAATATTTTTTTTACCGCTTCTTTGATAGCATCTTTACCCATGTTGTAGTGTTCTATGAGTTCACTTGGAATGCCCGACTGGCCGAATTGATCTCGTACCCCGACAAATTCTATCGGTATTGGAAAATTTTGAGCTAAAAATTCTGCGACGGCGGATCCCATCCCTCCGGCTATCTGATGTTCTTCTACTGTTATGAGCGCTTTTGTTTCTTTTGCCAAAGCCAAAACTGCTTCTTTGTCTAGGGGTTTAATACTCGCTAAATTTAGCACTTTAACTTTTATATTTTCTGCTTCTAATTCTTTCGCGGCAAAAAGCGCGCGGGAAACAAGCCCGCCGGTAGCTATGATACCGACTTCGGCCAGTCCCACATCCGGCATCCAGTAAATTTCTGCTTTGCCTATTTCAAAAGGAGTTTCTTCCGTAGTAATGATATGCGTTTTTTCTCGAACCAATCGCAGATAGGCCGGCTTGCCGGATTTTACTAGTTCTAGCGTCGCTTTCTTGGCTTCAATCGCATCACACGGAGAGATGACATCAATATTCGGCATTACCCGCATGAGCGCAATATCTTCCAAAGCCTGATGCGTTCCCCCGTCTGGCCCGACAGAAATACCGGAATGCGAGCCGACAATTTTTACCGGTCTGTCATTATACGTTATCGTAGTTCGTATCTGTTCCCAGTTTCTGCCGGGAGAAAACATCGCATAGGAAGAGCAGAAAGGAATCTTGCCCATCGAGGCCATGCCGGAAGCCACAGTGACTAAATTCTGTTCAGCGACTCCGGCTTGAATAAAACGCTCGGGAAATTTATCCGCAAATAAATTCATCGCGGTGCTTTCGGTCAGATCCGCGCAAAGCCCCACGACATTTTTATCTTTCTCTCCGGCTAACAGCAGCCCTTGCCCAAAACCTTTGCGAATAGGTATTTGCTCAACATCTTCGTTAAAAATTTTTGGATTTAATTTTAATTTCGGGTTTAACATATCTATATTCTAAAACCTTATATTCCTGAGCTCTGCGAGGGCCATTTCCCCTTCTTCTTTGCTAGGAGCCTTGCCATGCCATTTATAATCTCTCTCAAATTCTTTGACGCCTTTACCGGGAACCGTATGCGCTATGATCACTATCGGCTTGCCTGCCATAGACTGCGCTTCTTCCACCACTTCATTCAAATATCTGAAGTCATGCCCCGAGACTTCTATCACATGCCAGTTGAAAGATTTCCATTTGGTATGAAGCGGCTCAAGCGGCATCACGTCTTCAGTAACTCCCTCTATCTGAATATTATTTCTGTCTATAATTGCTATCAAGTTTCGTAGTTTATATTTTCCGGCGAGCATTATTGCTTCCCATGTATTTCCTTCATCAAGCTCTCCGTCCGACATGAAACAATAAATAAATCTTTCTTTGTCTTTCTTATCCATCTGGTCTGCGAGGGCCATGCCGGCTGCCTGCGAAAGACCGGAACCGAGAGGACCTGATGAATTTTCAAGCCACGGCATATATTCGCGATGCGGATGTCCCTGCAGCCTGCTGCCAAGTTTTCTCAAAGTTTTTAATTCCTCTACGGGAAAATATCCGGCATGAGCCATGGTCGCGTAAAGCACGGGACAAATGTGCCCGTTTGAAAGCACTACGCGGTCGCGTTCTTCCCAGTTTGGATTTTTCGGGTCATGCTTTAAAATATGAAAATAAAAAAGAGTAAAAATATCCGTCATGCCTAGAGGTCCCGCAGTGTGCCCGCTTTTTGCCTCCACCAGCATTTCAATAATAGACATGCGAATCTCGTTCGCCTTTTTCGCCAGCTCTTTTATTTTTTCTTCCGATAAAAAAGACATTAGTGAAACGTTTTACAAATTTTTAAACTGCTCGACAGTGTCAATTATATCATCAGAATTAAAAATTGCCGAACCGGCAACGAGCCTTTCTGCGCCCGCATTCACCAGCTTTGCTCCGGTTTCCAAATTTACTCCTCCGTCTACGGAAATTATAAGATCAGAGAATTTTTCTTTTAGTGTCTTTATATGGGAAATGCATCTCTCGTCAAAAGGCTCTCCTTGGTAGCCGATCCGCGCGATAGCCATGCATTGCAGAAAGTCTACATTGTTTACAATAGGAAAAATCTGTTCTATGGATGTTTGTGGATTTATAGCCACACCTATTTCAATGCTATCTCTTACATAATTATCTATGCCTTCGAGAAATTGCTTAAATTCTTCCAGATCTCCCACTGCTTCTATGTGAAAAATTATCCTTTTAGGGCCGAGCTTGGTATAAATATCAAAATTTTGTACCGCATCCGAGACCATAAGATCCAATTCAAAATCTATATCTTCCCAAAAGGGCATCCCCTCTTGTTCGTTTAAAATATTCTGGAAATGCTGATCGAGGCCGTCTGTCGCAACTCCTTCTTTGCTCGGAGACTGAAAAGGCCAGGTCATGCTTTTCACAAAAATCCCGTCGCAAATGTCTACCTGCACAATGGGCACTATTTCTCTCACTAAAGAAATTTTATTTTTTAAGTCCTCATAATTTTTCGGCAATATTGCCGGAATTATTTCTGTCATATTTTTATTGCAATTTAATTTATACCTAATTTTTCTTTTTGTTTTTTAACTTCTTCTACAAGCTTATCATGAAAAATTCCATTGGAAGCTATAAATTCGTTCTGCGGAAATTGCCAAGCGCCACCATCAAGTCGGGTTATCGTTCCTCCCGCCTCTTGAACTAAAAGAACACCCGCAGCAAAATCATAGGTTTCCAATCCAAGCTGTATATTAGCTTCTACTCCTCCGCGAGCCACATAAGCAAGCTCAACAGCAGTACAACCAAGATCTCGGCTTGAACGAGCCACTTTTTTTTTAATATCATAGTAAAGCTCTCGAAAAAGATCTCCATCAGTCTTTTTTCTACCGGGTGCAATAGTTACAATTGCCTGCTCTGGACCATCTTTTGACACAAAAATTCTTTTATTGTGGAAATAGGCTCCTTTCCCTTCTTCCGCATAAAATAAAGATTGCGTGGCTGGATTGTAGACAACTCCAACTTTCACCTTCTGTTGGCATACTAATGCAATAGAAACGGCAAACAATGGAATGCCGTTGGCAAAATTTCTAGTCCCGTCCACCGGATCAATATGCCATGTACATCTGCTTTCATTTTTTGTAAGCCCTGTCTCTTCCCCGAGTATAGAATGTGTAGGGAAAGTTTCTAATATGATTTTTTTTATAACCTCTTCCGATTCTTTGTCTGCTCGAGTAACAATGCTATTATCTTCTTTAAATTCTTTCAAAATTTCCGTTTCAAAATATTTCTCTAAAATTTTGCCGGCTTCCAGCGCCGCTTTGATGGCTATCTCTAGTTCGGGTGATTTATTTTCCATAAATTAGCCTAGCTTTTGCACTCTCCTCAAATGCCTTTCTTCATTTGAAAATGGGGTAGCGATAAAAAGCTCTATGGCAAATTTTATCTGATCTTCCGATAAAAATCGCGTGCCTACAGATAAAATATTTGCATTATTATGCTGTCTTGCAAGTTTAACGATCTCATAGGGGTCTCTACTGGTACCACCCCTGATATCCACAGAAGAAATAGGCAAAGCTTCTCCGTAAAACAAAGCCGCCCGCGCACCGGAAACTCTGTTTGCGCACATAGCCTCGCCTTGCCCACTTCCACCCATAATTACCCCAAGGCTCTGAATGTTTCCTTTGGAATCTTTGGCAACGGCTTCGGCGATAGGCCTGATAAAGTCAGGATAATCATCATCGGCATCATATTCAAAAGGCCCTTTGTCTTCCACTTCGTGGCCTAGCTCTGTAAAATAAACTATCAATTTTTTCTTTAACTCATAGCCCGCATGATCAGTGCCGATATAGATTTTCATATGCTAAAATTATATCATTTATTCACTTCTCTGTGCAATTCGGAAAACAAGGCGACAGTCCGGGCAAAATCCTTTTCATGAACTATGAAAATAAACTCTGTGGGCGTGGAAATCAGCTCTTCAATATTTATTCTAGCGCGAGCGGTAACCGAAAGCAGGGAAAAAAATATGTTTGGCATACCAAAAACTTCCGGACCGTACGAAATACCAACTGCAGCAAAATTATGATTGACCCATTTTGGTTTAATTTTAAAATGTTTTAGCACTTTTTTTTCTAAATTGGATGAACAGATTATATCTATCTCCGTCGTACCCATGCTTATGGTAAAAAAATCGTCCGGCAATATTAAAATATTTTTATGCAAAGTTTCCAGCCCTTTAATAAACTCTGCGGTTCTTTCGTAGGCGATTTCCGTGAGCGGGAGCTTGGTGGAAATATTTGCTATAGGCACATCCACGATAAGCGGTTTGGCTTTTTTAAATTCTTTGCGCAGGCGAGAAAGAGAGACGACGAGGCTCGTAATTGTGACAGACTTTTTTGTGAGCGCCTCTACTTTTGGCTTTATCCTGTGGGCATAACTCGACATATTCATGTAGCCATTTGATAAGGCAAAATATGCTTCCAGCTCTTTCATGACTATTTCCCGCACGATCGGCTGTATCTTGATCATACTACTATTTTAACAGATTTTACAAAAAGTCCTAATTATAATGTAAATGTTAGAAAACTTAACAATATATACTAATTATTTAAAATAAAAGTGGAGGTTTTATTATGTACAAAGCAATACTTGTAGAAGATACGACGAGATTTTTTTTCGTCGCCGAAAAATCAAAAGACCTCAAGGAACTGAAGTCGGCGTGGCAAATGGATGCAGCAAACGAAGCGATGCAACTCTACGGCTCCGGCATGGTCCTCAAGGCCGTGGTGACTATCGAAAAAAGGGATGACTAATATCTTGGTACCAGCGTGACGTTTCAATCACGTCCGCTGGCTCCAAAATTTTTTGATCAAATGCTCAAATTTTACAAATATCATGGCGCCGGAAATGATTTCATAATGATAGACAATCGTGAGAATAGTTTTGATGTTAAAGATAAAGAAAAAATTAAACTTCTGTGCCACAGACGTTTCGGAATCGGGGCTGACGGCATAATCTTGGTTGAAGAAGCAGAAGGGTATGATTTTAAAATGGTATTTGCAAACAATGACGGCAGTATAGGATCCATGTGCGGAAACGGCGGCAGGTGCATTGTCCATTTCGCTCATAATGTTCTAAAAATTGTTAACGATCCTAAAAATGTAAGATTTTTAGCAGTAGACGGTGAACACCAAGCTGAAATTTTAGAAAATGGGCAGATAAAATTAAAAATGCAGGATGTTAAAGATGTTGGCACAAGAAACAACCTGCCTTTTATCTGCCAAGGCACGACTCCGCACAATATTTCATTCGTGAAAGATTTGAAAAATTTTCCTGTCGTAGAAATGGGCAGGAAAATCAGAAATTCTGATCCGGAGGGCGTAAATACAAACTTTGTGGAAGTTATTGATGGAATATTTCATGTACGCACATACGAGCGCGGAGTAGAAGATGAGACGTGGGCTTGCGGTACAGGCGCCACATCTGTCGCCATCGCATCGCACCATTTAGGACTTTTAAAAGACCTGCCTGCCGGTAGGCATGGAAACATCTGCCACATAAAAATGCCCGGCGGAGACTTAACTATAGAATTTGAGAAAGTGAGTGAAGGAAAATACGAAAATATCTGGCTCACCGGCCCGGCAGTTTGTGTATTTAAAGGAAGATTTAAATCTATATAGTCTCCCCTGTTTTAATGACATGATCAATGAGGGTGTATGTGTACCCCATTTCGTTATCGTACCAGCCCATGACTTTGACAAGATTGCCGCCGACGACACGCGTCATTGCAAGGTCGGCGATAGATCCGAAGTGGCTTCCTAAAATATCACTTGAAACTAACGGCTCTTCGGTAACAGAAAAAAGTTTGCTCCACTTTGCATCTCCTGCAGCTTTTTTCAAAATCTCATTCACTTCTTCTTTAGTAGTATCGCGTTTTGCAATAAAAGTAATATCTACAATTGAACCGGCAGGTACAGGCACGCGGATAGAAATGCCGTCAAAAAGTCCTTCAAGTTCCGGAAATGCTTTAGTGACTGCTATAGCTGCGCCGGTAGAGCTCGGGACAATGTTTTGCGCTGCCGCTCGTCCTTCGCGCATATCTTTCTTCTTACCGTCTGGTCTCACAGGCCCATCCACCAGAGCTTGTGAAGCAGTGTATCCGTGCACAGTATTGAGTACAGCTTTCTCTATTCCGATAGCTTCATGTAAAATTGCAATGAGCGGACTTGCTGCATTTGTGGTGCAGGATGCATTTGAAGTAATGTCGCAGGTGCCGAATTTTTCTTCGTTCACCCCAAGCAATATCGTCTCACCTTTTACGCTGGAGTCTTTTGCATCTGAAGTTTTTGAAGGGGCTGAAATTACAACTTTTTTCGCGCCGGCATCAATATGAACTTTTGCTTTTTCATAACTAGTGAAAAGTCCGGTGGATTCCACAACCACATCAACATCCAAACCTTTCCAAGGAAGGAGACTCGGATCTTTTTGTGCCAGAACTTTTACTTTTTTCCCGTCTATTATTAAAGTATCACCCTCAACCGTAATGTCATGATTCCAATTTTTGTAAACAGTATCGTACTTTAAAAGATAGGCCATATTGGCAATATCTCCAAGATCATTTACTGCTACTACCTCTACCTCCTTTCTCTCCCAAGCAACCTTCAAAAATGCTCGGCCTATTCTACCAAAACCATTAATGCCCACTTTTATAGTGTTCGCCATAGAACATATTATAGTAAATAATTAGTGAAGGGGCAACTTTGCAAAGTTGCCCCTTTCCACCCGAATTAGTCGGTGCTGTCAATGAGAGACCCTTCTTAGAACCTCTGCAATGAACTTATCTCCCTCCCTTTCGTTTTCCAGCGATTCGAATTTAATCTGGAGTCTTTGAGCACACCCATTGTGCACCACAAACTGCTCACCCTTATAGACCTCCATGGTCAACGGGGAAAGCTCCTCCAAACTGGAAATGAAGAAACCGTGACAGACGGAACACTTCATAATCCCTCCTACCTTGGAAAAACGAACTTATAATTTCCATTTAATTATACATTAAAATTGTACCCACGTATACAATATATCTGCGCAAAGGCAAATTGTGCTATTATAAAAAAATGGAAAAGGGCTTCATCCATCTGCATACTCATTCGCATTACTCGCTACTAGACGGGCTTTCTAAGCTTGAAAATTTGGTAGATTTAGCCAAGAAATTCAATATGCCGGCCGTTGCTATCACAGACCATGGCAATATGTACGGCGCTATTGAATTCTATAAACTCGCAAAAGCGGCCGGAATAAAGCCGATCATCGGCGTCGAAGCGTATGTGGCAAACAGGGGCCGGCTAGATAAAGATCCCGGCATAGACAATAAAAGATACCATCTCATATTGCTTGCAAAAAATCTGCGGGGTTATAAGAACCTGATGCGGCTAGTAACTTTGTCTCATACCGAAGGATTTTATTACAAGCCGAGAATGGACAAAGAAATTTTGCGAAAATATTCGGAAGGCATTATTGTTCTTTCCGGATGTCTAGGCGGAGAGCTCGCCCGCGCCTTGGCGGATAAAAATGAAGAAAAAGGAGAGGCAATAATAAAAGAATATCAGGAAATTTTCGGCAAAGAAAATTATTTCTTGGAAATTCAGGATTATGGAAAACTTGAAGGCGGAAAGGAAGTAAAGGAAGGCCTCATCAAATTAAGCAAGAAATTAGACATCCCGCTCGTAGGCACTATAGATTCGCATTATTGTTCACCTGACGACTCTAGAGCGCACGATACTCTCCTTTCTATCCAGACAAATTCAGACATAAAAGATGAAAATAAATTCTCATTCGGGGATGGCGATTATTCTTTTGTAGATGCAAAAAAAGCTCGGGAGGTTTTTGAAGACACGCCGGAGGCTGTGAGCAATACTGTAAAAATTGCCGACATGTGCAACCTGGAGCTACAGCTCGGCCGCTGGGTTTTCCCTGATTTTAAGGTTGAAGACGGAAAAAATTATAATGAAAAATTGCGCGAGCTTTGCTATGCCGGTTTTGAAAGAATCGGGATTGAAAAAACTCCAGATGTACTGAAACGCGTGGAATACGAATTAAAAATTATTTTTGACAAGGGATATTCGCCGTATTTTCTCGTGGTCGGAGATTTGCTCCGCTATGCAAAGGAAAACGGAATATTAAGCGCTATTCGAGGGTCGGTGGCCGGCTCCATGGTTACGTATCTTTTGGGAATTACAAATATTAATCCGCTCGTGTATAAACTCCCCTTTGAGCGCTTTCTCAATCCATATCGCCCTTCGGCGCCGGATATAGACATGGACTTCGCCGACAACCGCCGAGATGAGATGATTGAATACGTAAAACAAAAATACGGCGAAGATAAAGTGGCCCAGATTGGAACTTTTGGCACTATGATGGCCCGCGGTGCAGTGCGGGATGTTGCCCGCGCTCTGGCGCATCCTTACGCCATCGGCGACAGGATTTCAAAAATGATTCCCATGGGCTCGCAGGGCATGCCGATGACGATAGACCATGCGATGGAAATAGTGCCGGAGCTAAAAGATGCATATGAAAAAGAAAAGGATACCAGAGAAATAATAGACCTCGCAAAAAAATTGGAAGGATGTGTCCGCCACATTTCGGTACATGCGGCCGGAGTCGTCATCGCACCGACTCCGATATATGAATATATGCCGATCCAGCTGGATCCTAAGGGAGGAAAAATAATCACCCAGTACGATATGTACAGCGCTGAAGAAGCCGGGCTTTTAAAATTTGACTTTTTGGGTATCAGAAACCTCGCAATTTTGGCAGATGCCATAAGACTCGTTAAAAATTTTTATAATATAGATATAGATATAGATCGTATTCCGCTTGATGATAAAAAAACTTTTGAGCTTCTTGCCAATGGCCAGACGGAAGGACTGTTTCAATTGAACGGCTCGGGTATGACGCGATATTTGAAAGAACTAAAGCCGACGTCTATCCATGACATAAATGCCATGGTCGCCCTGTATCGCCCGGGACCAATGGAATCCATACCGGAATATATAAAGCGCAAACACAATCCCCGCTTCGTTAAATATCTGGATCCGCGAATGAAAAAATTCCTGGGCGAATCGTACGGACTTATCGTGTATCAGGACGACCTTCTTTTCTGCGCAATAGATCTCGCCGGCTATAATTGGGAAGAAGCGGATAAATTCCGAAAAGCTGTCGGCAAGAAAATTCCGGCAGAAATGGCAGCCCAGAGAGAAAAATTTACAAAAGGAATTATAGCGAACGGGCAGACTCCGGAATTTGCAGAAAAACTCTGGAAGCTTTTTGAGCCCTTTCAGGCGTATGGTTTCAATAAAGCCCATGCAGCTTCCTACGGCAAAGTCGCATATCAGACTGCGTACATGAAAGCGCATTACCCTGTTGAATACATGGCAGCAATTCTGACTGCTGAATCCGGAGACGTAGAAAAAATCGCCGAAATTATCGAGGAGTGCAAAAATATGGAAATTGCCGTACTTCCGCCTCACATAAACGAAAGCTTCGGAGGGTTTACGTGTTTGCCGAAAGAAAAAGATACAAAAATTACAAGCGAAAATAAAAGCGAAAAAATAAGATTTGGATTTTACACTATAAAAAACTTGGGCACGGATATTTCGGATGCAATAATTGCTGAAAGAAAATTAAATGGCAAATTTGAATCTATCACCAATTTTTTGGACAGAATAAAACACAAAAACCTAAATAAAAAATCAATGGAAGCGCTGATAAAATCCGGTTGCATGGACGACTGGGGAGATCGTGGAGTACTCCTTGCAAATCTTGAAGCAATGCTCGAATACAACCATGAGAATGGAAAACAAAACCAGAATCAAACTTCCCTTTTCGGCGGAGTTTCGGAAATTAAATTACCTGAATTTAAAATGCAGTCCGCGAAAGAAGCAAACCAAGCTGAAAAACTGCTTTGGGAAAAAGAATTATTAGGTCTTTACATTTCCGGCCATCCGCTTGATCGCATACGCGATAAGTTAGAAAAAAGAACAGTGAATATCAAAAAAATAAAAGAAGACAAAGAAAACAATCTGGGAAACGGCATGCCTGTTACCATAGCGGGCATTATAGAGACATGCAGGCAAGTCGTAACTAAAAATAACGAGCGCATGGCCTTCTTAAAAATCGCAGACCTGACGGATTCTATTGAAGCCGTCTGCTTTCCTTCCATCTTCAAAGAATCCATAGACATCTTGGTAGCCGAAAAATGCATCGCCTTTTCCGGCAAAGTTTCCAACCGAAACGGCGAAAAAAGCATAATTATCGAAGCGGTGAAGGAGATTTAGATAAACCCCCTAACCCCCTTGTCAGGGGGAAATAAAAATGCCCGGCGCGCTCCCACGCGCCGGGCTCATGATGTGATTGGCCTCTTACTGCGTCTTCGGCCGCAGGCTTCGAGTTTTTGTTCCCTCGTAATCACTATTCCCGGCTATGATTTCCCCGGGGTTAGCTGCTTTCACCAAATTCTAGATTCGGTTGAGAAGATGCAGCATGGAGCTGTCTCCATTGTGACAAACTAACGTAGCGCTTCTACGCTTGGGGAACAACGTCAGTTCTGAAAATAACGCGTGAGCTTTTCTATAGCCCAAATTGTTTGGCCCTACGTGAAGCCAGAAAAATACTCTAGCATTCATCACCTCCGATTCGGATTATATCATACATATAGGAAAATGCAACCCCCTAAACCCCTTGTCAGGGGGAACTAGGAATTCTCGCCTCCCCTGACAAGGGGAGGTCGGGAGGGGTTTAGTAATTTTATTTTTGAAATTAAATCATTTAAAATCTTATCCGTATTTTCAATAACATCATTATTTGAGTAGCGAATAATTTTAAGTCCTAACTGTTGCTCTAGTAAATTAT
Source organism: uncultured Candidatus Saccharibacteria bacterium (assembly GCA_964553015.1). Classification (GTDB taxonomy): domain Bacteria; phylum Patescibacteriota; class Minisyncoccia; order Phycocordibacterales; family UBA9973; genus UBA9973. Next base: position 85,424 of record CAZKJE010000001.1, read on the forward strand.
CTCTTTCTGAATCTCGAGTAAATTGAAACTTATGAATATCACCATCAATTTCAATAGCAAGTTTAAGTTTAGCGCAATAAAAATCGACAATAAAATTTCCAATTGGTTTTTGACTAGTAAATTTGAGATGCGCAAATCTTTTGTCTTTTAAAATTTCAAACCAAAATATTTTTTCAGCGTTTGTTTGAGTTTTTCTTAATTCTCTAGCCCTAGAAATTAAATTCTTATCATAAGGAAGAAATTTATACAGTTTCATGTATTTTAGTCCCCCTGACAAGGGGGATTTTGGGGGTTGTATTAATTGTAAAGCGACATCGCCTTATCTTTGCTCTCGGTAAAAATGCATTCTATCGCTTCAGCTATTTTTTTGGAAAGTTTTTTGATCGTTTCTAGTTCTGACTTCTTGAATTCACCGAGTATAAATTTAATAACATCTTTTTCCCCTGACGGTTTTCGGATTTTGCCCGACGGAGTCGCGGGAGCTATGCCTATCCTGATACGCAGGAATTCTTCTGATTTTAAGGATTTAATTACGGAGCCGAGGCCGTTATGCCCGCCAGAAGAGCGATTGAAAGAAATTTTCATTTTGCCGATCGGCAGATCAATATCGTCATAAATTACAACCAAATCTTTTAGGTCTTTTTTACTTTTGACTAAGGACGCGACTGCCTTGCCGGAGTTGTTCATGAAAGTGTCCGGAGTTATGAATTTTACTTTTTGCTTACTATTATCTGCCCATTTTTTCTCAATCATGTCTACTAAAATACGCCCGGTATTATGGCGTGTGTTTTCGTATTCTTCTCCCGGGTTCCCGAGACCAACAACTAATTTCATGATTTTTTTATTATAAAACAAAAGCATAGATGACGTCAATGATTTTTTGTGGTATATTGTTGTGATGGAATCAGAAAAAATTGATCTGCTTGGGCAAACAGAAGCCAAGACCCAAGAGAAGACAGGGATGCAATCATTCTGGGAGCTGGTGCGCTTTGCGATAATAGCTATCGTTATAGTTGTCCCTATTCGCATACTTGTAGCGGAACCTTTTATCGTTTCTGGTTCATCTATGGTACCAACATTTCAAAACGGCGATTATCTTATCATAGACAAAATATCTTACAAACTGACTGATCCAAAGAGAGATGATGTCGTGGTGTTTAGATATCCCAATGACACAAGTAAATTTTTCATAAAAAGAATTATCGGCCTGCCAAACGAAACGGTAGACATAAAAGGCACAAAAATAACTATTACCAACAAAGAACACAAAAACGGCTTTGTGCTCGATCAGCCTTTTATAAAATCCCCTTCTGATAATAATCTGCATTACGAATTAAAAGATGATGAATACTTTGTTATGGGAGATAATAGGAACGCAAGCTCTGATTCCAGATTCTGGGGACCGGTAAAAAAGAATCTCCTTTCCGGAAGAGCGCTGTTTCGACTACTGCCAATAAATAAAATTGAGGCAATGCCGGGAAATTATAAGCAGGCTGAATAATCTGAAGTCGCGCTTTAAGGACGATTGCGCGACATGATTTCATCAAAATCACATGAAAAAAACAACGAATAGCGGTAAAGCAAAAGCGTTTGAAATTTCTTCTCCAAAAGGCATGAGAGATCTTATGAACGAGGAATATTATGCTTTTCAGGGATTTTTTGAAAAAGCGCAGGAAATAGCTGTGTATTACGGATTCAAGCCAATAGAAACTCCGATGCTTGAACAGGAAGAACTGATAACCGGAGGCATAGGCAAAGGCACTGACATAGTAGATAAAGAAATTTACAATCTTAAAACCAAAGGCGGAGATCACCTGGCCTTAAGACCGGAACACACTGCTCCCCTCATGCGGGCTTATATAGAGCACGGCATGAACAGCATGCCTCAGCCGGTAATGTTCTATCAATACGGTCCTGTTTTCAGGCATGACAAGCCTCAGCGCGGACGCTACAGGCAGTTCTGGCAATTTGATTTGGATTGCTTAGGTAATGACAAAAGCATCATGGATGCGCTCGTAATAAAAGCAGGCATGAGCATTTTAGAAGAAGCGGGAGCAAAGGATCTTTCAATCGATATAAATTCTATCGGAGACAAAGAATGCCGAAACGGCTATTTGCGGGAACTGACAAATTATTACAAAAAACACCTATCCAGCCTGCCGCCGGTTGATCGCGAACGATTAAAAACAAATCCCCTCCGCATTCTTGATTCCAAAGAAGAAAAGACTATCGAAATCAATGAAAGCGCTCCGGATTCGGTTTCTTTTTTGTGTCCATCATGTAAGAAACATTTCAAAGAAGTTCTGGAATATTTAGAAGAAATGAATATACCTTATAACTTAAATAAAAACTTAGTGCGAGGCCTTTCCTACTATACTCGAACGGTGTTTGAAGTTTACACGACCCCCCTAGAAGAAGGCGGACTACCAACTCAAGTTGCGTCCGGAGGACGATATGATTATCTAGCTCGTCAGCTTGGAGGGAAAAAAGATGTTCCCGCTGTTGGATTCTCAATCGGAGTTGATAGAGTAGTAGGATCACCATGGTACAAAAAGCTTGCCCCTCGCATATTAAAGAAACCTAAAATTTATTTCATACAACTTGGCACAGAAGCAAAACTTAAAAGCTTAAATATAATTGAGATATTGCGCAAAGCGCATGTGCCTATCGCACAATCTCTTTCTAAAGATAGCCTAGGCTCACAGCTCGCTATCGCCGAAAAACTTGCCATACCTTATGCGATTATTTTCGGGGTAAAAGAAGCATTGGACAATTCAGTGATTGTTCGCGACATGTCAAACCGATCTCAAGATACCGTAAAACTAACTAAGCTTTTGGATTATCTTAAAGAACTAAAATAGAAATAGGGTAAAACACAATGAAGAAAATTCTTCAACAAACAGAGCCCGTCTTGCGTAAAACAGCAGAAGAAGTGCCGGTAAAAGACATTGGAACAAGAAAGATACAGAACGTATTGAAAGAGATGTCAGGAGCTTTAAAAAGCCAGGACGACGGCGTGGCCATTGCCGCCCCGCAAATCGGGTATTCACTGCGTATTTTTGTCGTATCAGGGAAAATATTTTCTAAAGATTTTCTAAAAAGCCGCGAGCAGAAATTTTTAGAAGAAGGTAGCACTGCAAGTAGTATTCCAAAAAAGGAAAAAATAAAAGACTTTGTTTTTATCAATCCAAAAATCTCAAGGCTTTCAAAAGATAAGGAATGGATGCCAGAAGGATGTTTGTCTGTCAGGTGGCTGTATGGAAAAATTTTCAGATCTAAAAAGGCCACAGTTACTGCTTATGACGAAAATGGCAAAAAATTTGTGCGGGGCGCATCCGGCCTACTGGCCCAAATTTTTCAGCACGAAACAGATCATTTAGACGGAATCCTTTTCATAGATAACGCAAAAGAGATAAAAGAAGAATTGCCTAAATAAAATGAGTAAAATTAACTTTGTATTTTTTGGCACACCGGATGTGGCCTCAGAAACGCTTGAAATTTTAAAGCAAAATGGGTATTTGCCGTCCTTGATTGTTACTTCGCCTGACAAGCCTCAAGGACGCAAAATGATCGTAACTCCCCCGCCGGTAAAAATATGGGCAGAAAAACACAATATTCCATATATTCAGCCGGAAGAATTAGATAGAGAAGAAATAAAAAAAGATTTTGATCTATTTATCGTCGTCGCCTACGGAAAAATAATTCCAGAAGATGTTATAAATATACCAAAATTTGGCTCTATAAACATTCACTATTCCCTGCTTCCAAAATACCGCGGAGCATCTCCAGTAGAATCTGCAATTTTAAACGGCGATACCGAGACGGGCGTGGCAATTCAAAAAATGGTTTATAAGATAGACGCAGGACTGATAATTGCCGAGAAGAAAGTGGAAATATTTCCGACAGAAACTGCGCCGGATCTACGCAAACGCTTAATTAAAATCGGCGGGGATTTATTAGTAGAAACTTTGAGTACCCCTTCCGCCTCCGGCACCTCCCCCTACATAGGGGGAGAAGAACAAGATGAATCTAAAGCTACGTTCTGCAAAAAAATAAAAAAAGAAGACGGACTTATTGATCTTAATGATGATCCTGTAAAAAATTACAACAAATTTCGAGCATATGCGCACTGGCCCCGCACTTTTTTCTTTAAAGACGGTAAACGAGTCATTATCACTGATGCAGTGCTAGAAAACAATCCCCTCGACCCTGCTCGGGGCAAGCAATTCATAATTAAAAAAGTACTTCCTGAAGGCAAAAGAGAAACCACTTGGGAGAATTTTCAATCTACGCTATAGCGTAGATTAGTATTTAGACGTAAAAGGGTTACGGTCCGAAAGGCCTTTCAGCATTTTTTTGACGCTTGCGGCTCCTCTTTTAAACAAGGTGTGTTTCTTATCTTTGTTTTTTGATATCTCGTTAAAAAGATGCTCTTTAACCTCGTCTATAGTACTCATTAAATCCTCATTTTCGCTCTCGGCGTAGAAATTTTCGCCGTCTATGGTTATAGAACAATCGGCACGAAATATTTCTCCAGCTTTGTGGTGATTTGTTGTTTTTGATATTTCAAACGACACCTTTACTTCTCCTCCTTTTTCCTCTTTGATATTAGAAAGGAGTTTTTCCAGATTGGTGACTCTCTTGATGGCATAATTTCTGATATCTTCCGTTAATTCTATATTTTTACTCTGTATATTTATTTGCATAGCTATATAATAACAGAAGACGGTGATATAATCAAAATATGACAGAATATATTCGACCCATTCAGCACAAACCGGTAAAAATACTGATAATCGGCAACGGATTTGGCGGCATATACACCCTAAAAAATCTCCATAAAGTCTTTAGACACAATAAGAATATAAGGCTTGCTATGGTGGGCGTTAGGAATTATTTCCTTTTTACTCCTCTCCTTCACGAAGTAGCCACTGGCAGCCTGAATCCGGGAAGCATTATTGAACCGATCCGCCAAGTTTTGGGCTGTTGTCTCCATAATTTTTATCTGGGAAGAACAGAATCTGTAGATCTCCAAAATCGCACCGTGAAAGTAGGCGGTGATATCATTAATTATGATTATCTCGTAATAGCACCCGGAGCTACTACTAATTTTTATAATGTTCCAGGCGCAGAAGAATTTTCTTTTCCCTTAAAAAATATTGAAGATGCAGTAAAAATAAAAAATCATGTTATAGCACAAATGGAACGTACTTCGATTGAAATGGATACCATAAAAAGACAAAAAATGCTCCGGTTTGTAGTAGTCGGAGGCGGTGCTACCGGGGTGGAGCTAGTAGCGGAATTACAGGAATTGATCACAGAAAGTTTTTCTCGATATTATACATGCGATATATTAAAAGATGTTTCTATTGTCCTTGTGCAAAAGAGCGGAGAACTGGTACCGCAATTTGACTCTAAAATAAGAAAGAAGAGTCTTGCGGTTTTGGAGAAGAAAGGAATACAAGTAATGCTAAACAGCGTGGTAAAAGAAGTCGGTGACGCATATGTAATTATAAATGAAAACGTAAAAATCCTTACTGAGACTGTGATATGGGTAGCCGGTATAAAACCGACAGAAATTAATTTCAGTGAAACGGTTGAAAAATCCGCTGACGGCAGGCTGCTCGTAAATGAGTTTTTGCAGCTCATAAATCACAAAGAAGTGTTTGCGGTCGGCGATATTGCAGCTTTTAAAGATAAAAATAGCAGCAGCTATCTGCCCGCACTGGCGCAGGTAGCGGAAAAAGAAGCAAAAGCTGTGGCAAAAAATATAAAGTGGTTAATTCTTGGCAAATCTCCGCGAGAATTCTTTTATAAAAACTCTGGCACTCTGCTTTCACTCGGACAATGGATGGCTGCCGGAGAAATATGGAATATTAATTTTTCCGGACATTTCGCATGGTGGCTCTGGAGAACTATTTATCTTGCTAAATTTATATCCCTGCGAAAGAAAATAAGAGTAGCGATAGAATGGACCACCAATCTTTTTTCTCCGCGCGATATTTCGCAGCTATAAACCCCCTGGGGCCTACAGCAAGCAACGTCCTATTCATATTTATGCGCGTGCTTTTGCCTTAATATTGGAATATATAATTTCTCTATATATTCCTTAAGCACTCGCGAGGTAGAGAAGTTATCCCTGATAAAGTTTCTTACATTCTCCATTTTCCCCACCCATATTTTATCTTTTGAGTCTTTCAGACTATAAGAATAAAGAGGGATAATCTCCTTCTCAAGTAATGAGAACATCGCTGCTTCTTGTTCTTCGTGAGATCCATTCACAACCCAGCCGATATCGGACGGATTGACCTCATTAACCCATCCATCATTCGTGGAAAGAGACAAAACTCCGTTTAATCCGGCCTTCATGCCGCTCGTACCACATGCTTCAGTCCCCGGCGTTGGAGTATTAAGCCAAATATCTCCGCCCGCAGTCAGAATCTCAGCTGTTGCCATATTATAATTCGGTATGAAAACTACAATTCCCTTTAATTTTTCTTCAATTATTTTTTTTATCCTAGTAACTATCGAATTTTCTGTTTCTCCGGTAGGGCCTGAGAAAATTATTCTTATCGGCACTGGAGAATTTCTAGAAATTTCCAGAAGCTTGTCTGGATTGTCCAAAAAGAATAACGGCTGTTTGTACTGTACTAAACGGCGAGCCCAAACCAATATAAGATCCGTTTCGCCCCAAATTTCCCCGGTTTGCTCTTTTACTAAAGCTAGAAGATTTCTTTTATTATTGAGATGGCATTCCTTAATATCGACGGTAGGTAGATCGCCAACTTTATCCCACCTCTTCAAAAAAATACCATTAGTAATGTTATCCGATATTTGATCCGGCCAAATAATTTTTGCTTTTTCCTTATGTAACTTGCTTACTGCGTTTGATTTAGTTGAAAGTTTGAAGGACAAAGTAGTCATCGAAAAAAGATCTGGGGTATCTTGGGAAATTCCGAGATTCACAATATCGTCAATTTTCAGACCCATTTCTCCCGCATATTTTGCGAGAAATAAGCCGACCTTTTCGGGTAGAAACTTTTCCTGCCCTTCTGGCACCAGAGTATGATTAGTGAAAAGAATATGCTTCTTTGCAAATTCACAAGCGTTACTAAAGCTAACCTGCTGATGTTCCATCTCGTGTCTGACCAACTCAAGGGCCAGAAAGGCGGAATGCCCTTCGTTTAGATGATATGCGGAAGAATGATAACCAAGCGAATCGAGCAATCTAAACCCGCCAATTCCGAGGACAATTTCCTGCTTGAGTCTGATATCTCTATCTTCATCATAGAGACGCTGTGTAATCAGCCTGTCTTTAATATCATTCTCCCTGATATCGGTATCAAGCAGATAAACTTTTGCTCCTTCTTCTTCCCATAGCCAAGCCTTAACCCTGACAACCCGATCTTCAATTGGAATCGTTACGATTATTTCTAGATTGTTTTTATCCACAACATTCTTCAATTTACTTTTATGGGGATTTTCGGCCAAGGAAAGGATACTCTGAGCCTTTTTATAAAACAGCCCGACGGATACCAACGGAAATCCCCGCATCGCTGTTTCCATGACGAAATCTCCCGCTAAAACCCCAAGCCCTCCGGCATAAATGGGAAGTAAAGGATCGAGTGCGTATTCAGAGCAGAAGTAAGCAACGGGTTTTTTAAAGAATATTTCATATTCATCGCTTTTATTAAATTGGGTAAACCAATCAGATTGATCAAAATAATTTGTCATAAGTTTATGATCCGCGCTGTTCCGGCTGCCCGCCACGAATTTTGTAATACTTAGCTTTATATTTTTCTATTGTTTCTTCAACCTCCTTATGCGGTATTTCTACTCGCAAAAGATCTATGGCATTGATGGTATCGTAAATATCGAGCTTGTTTTCGAGTTTATACATCGCATCCCGCCAGAGAATTGCTTTTTCGTATTCGTGTCTCCCTACCGCTTCACCCTCAAGCCTCTTCATCATATCCATAAAAGCAAAGTATACGCCTTCTTCCCCGCCGCCCTTACCCATCGTTCTATCCTTAAAAGGAATTCGCAATATATTTGTCTGCGAGTGCATCATTGATCTTATTTTCCCGGTTCGCTGCCAATTGAAAGCCGTAGTAATTATTTTTTCATAATAATCTCTGCCCTTTTCTATAATTCTACTGTCCACATCCGGGATATGTTTCAGAGTATCAAGCAGGCTATAAGCTCCGTATTCTATCATTTCCAGACTCCACCAGGGCTTCGCAGACGCCCACCAGAAATGATCCGAACCGAGCGCCATATCCATTTTATTGCGGACAAGGACGTAGCGTGGATGATCTTTATCCACATCATAAACTTCTTTTAAAACCAGATGCGTGAACGCCCATTGCCATTTATGAATTATATTCTCCGGATCATTCCACGATAAAAATTGAATATTGTTTTCAATGTCATCCTTGCTGGAAGCCCAAGTGGCTTTCGCGGGTGTAATTTCTATTTTTTCTTTGTAATATTTTTCAACATCAGAAATTTTAATTAATTCAAACTCTTCAGTTTCGAAAACTTCAAAAAGCATTTTCTCCAAACCCGGACGATGGTGGCCAAAGGTCTCCGCATCCATAGCTGTTACGATATAATTATCTTTTTTCAGCTCATTTTCCATCGCCTCAAGCAAAGTATCACGGGATCTGACAACGGCGCTCATTATCAAGTTACTCAATCTTCTGTCCCGGAAAAAAACTCTCAGATCGGAGCCCCCCAGTTTGTAAATTTGACTGTAATCTACCTGCCCGACTTTCCCTCCGCAAGAAATTTCATCAAGAATCATCCATCTGAAGCCAAGTTTCTCAACAATTTTGCCTATTCTCTCGTCATAGGCCATCTCCGGACAGAAAAAACCGCCCGGCTGATAGTCAGGGAAAAAATGTTTCAGAGTTTCTGTGTTTAATTCAATCTGTCTGACAATTTCTTCATCAGAGAGCAGCGACAAAAGCGCATGATACTTCGCCGAACCGGTAATCTCGATACGATTTTCAGCTAATAAATTTTTCAGATCTTCAATGATGTCGTGATATTCATACTTATGCAATAATTCAAGAAGGGCGCCATTGATATTGATTGAGAGATGCACTCTCTTATTTTTCTTTATTCCTTCAATAATAGGCCGGTAGCTCTGGGCCACAATCGCCTCAAGAATATCCGGTTGCTGGTTGACTGGTTGGTAAAAATGTAAAAAATTGGCCCATTTCATATTTATTTTTATCGTTTGAATTGATTAAGCGCGCGCAGAAAAAGCTTCTCGTATTCTTTCGCGGATTTTTCCCAAGAAAAATTTTCTTTCATAGCTCGTTTCTGAATTTCACGCCAAACTTTGGGATATTTGAATATCTCATAGGCGCGCATGAAAGTCCCAAAGAAAGCAAGTTTGTCGTATTTCTCAAACACAAACCCCGTACCCGGCTCACCTTCGGATTTGTGATCCTCTACACTATCAGCCAAGCCCCCTATTTTTCTCACTATCGGCACTACTCCGTAACGCATTGCTTCCATTTGGGTCAGTCCGCACGGTTCAAATCTGGACGGAATAAGTATCACATCGGCTCCGGAATAAATGACGTGCGGCAACACATTGTCAAAAGAAAGATGTGTGGCCACTTTGTCGCTTTTTTTGTCTAGCTCGCTGAAAAAGGAAATATAACGCGATTCTCCAGTGCCAAGCACGACGAGCTGAAAATCGAAATTTTCAATTAGCGGTTCAATCGTTTCGGTTATCAGATCTATGCCTTTTTGTTCTGAAAGACGAGAAATCATGCACACCACAAAAGCATCTTTCTTCTCGGGTAAATTGAATTTTTGCTGGAGAATCTTTTTATTTTTCGCTCGTTCGGATAAATTCTTTTGGTTATATTTGAATTCCACGTATGGATTTGTTTCCGGATTGTAGTTGTCGTAATTGATCCCATTTAGAATTCCAAAAAGCCTCGAGCGCCTTTCCTGCAAGAGCTGATCGAGAAGCTCTCCGTACTCGGGTGTGGTTATTTCTCGCGCGTAGCTTGGAGACACCGTGCTTATGACGTCAGCATATCTGATACCTCGGCGCATGAAATTAAGCTTGAGCAAGCGCGGATCTGTGATAGATGGAATTTGAGATTGCCCATCATCGTAATCAAGCTCGCTTCCGTATCGATGATCAAACATTCCCTGATAATAAATATTATGAATTATGAATAAAGACGCGATTTTTGATATTATTGGATCTTTGCTGTACTCGCATTTCATGTAATTCGGGATAAGCCCTCCCTGCCAATCATTCCCTACGATAATATCCGGCTTCCATTCATTCGAAACATGCCTAATGAATTCAATCGTGCCCCGCGAAAGCAGTGCCCACCTGGCTGGATCATCGTCATAACCATAAACACTCCCTCGCTTCTCATAATATTCTTGGTTTTCTAAAAAATAGTTTATAGAACTGGTATCATCCCTGTATTCTTTCACATTACAGATAATATCTTCACTGCCATAATTAGGTACCATCAATCCTTCGACGATGACTTTCATTGGAAACTCCTCTTCGTTTATTGAAGCATATTTGGGAGTCATGGTTCTGACATCATGACCCAATAGGGCAAGAGCTCTGGGAAGAGCATGTAGAACTTCCCCGAGACCTCCGACTTTCACAAACGGCGCAACTTCTGAACCCACGAACAAGATTTTAAGAGAACGCGATTTTTTATTCAAATTAGAAGAAAACATGGTCATAAAATTTACGCAGTTTCAATAATAATCTCCGGCACATTTTTATAATTTGGATTTTTAACAAAAGCGGGTTTCCCGTCTTTTTTTATTATGTAATACGCAAAGCCGTGCATCTTTTTCACCAAGCTGTAATCCGCATGCGTAGGCCAAGCTGCTTCTTTGTTTTTATCAAAATTAACAGGACTGTCGTCTATAGTAATAAGCCATGAGTCTCCAGTATTGACTAAGAGGTGCCCGGCATATGCAGGTATCGCTATCATACTGCCCTTTTTTACAAAAATTGCCTTGACATATTCCACTTCGTCACCAACTAGCTCCCCCTGTGTATTTTTCTTCTCTGCCTGTAATAACAAAATACCTTCACCATATAAGATTTCGTAAGTTTCAATAAAATCGTCCACGTGATAGTGTCCGTAAGTTTTTATATATTCTTCGCCCACCAAGCCACTTTGCCAAACAGTGATATTTTTCTTTTCACTTCCCCCTCTTATCATAAAATAATGAACATCTGGATCTATAGCTTTGGGATCCATCAGGACATCAATCATTTCTTTGTGTGTGCGAAGCGCAAAAGCGTCATTCATATTGATTTTTGATTCTTTCTCTTAAACTACTGCTGCTGAATTTATGATCGCGGCTATTGTATATTACTTTGATTTCCGGCAACCTGTCTCTGGCAATATTCGGTTTGTCCCTCCAGTCTGCCCCCATGAACCTCACGTCTGGTCTTAATTCTTTAAGTAGATTAAATAAATCCTCTTCAGTATTATAAAGCATAATCTCGTCTACATATTTACACCCTTCAAGTCTTATCCTCCTTTCTTCTATAGTCTCAATCGGCTTATGCTTATCAGGACGATCAATAGACGGATCGGCCTGAAGACCAACGATCAAATAGTCGCATTGAGATCTGCATTCTTTAAGCATTAAAATATGCCCCGCATGCAACAAATCCATCGCTCCGCATGTAAATCCTTTAATCATATTGTTACTCTATTGAGTATAACATAATTTTTAGGTTTTTATTAATTCCAAAAACTCTTGAGTTTTTTGCTTCATCAGGCTTTCTGACTTCGCTTCCACGTTTAAGCGTATAAGCGGCTGGGTATTGGATGAGCGTACGTTTGCCCGCCAATCCAAATATTCAACCGACACGCCATCCGTGTGGTCAATCTTCCCTTCTGCAAATTTCTCTTCAATATCTTTGAAAATCAGCTTTATTTCTGCCTGTGATTTAAGGACTGTATTTATCTCGCCCGAAACAAAATACCGCTGGAAATAAGAATTAAATAATTCTGAGACCTTTTTCCCCGATTCTGAAATAATTTGCAAAATCAACAAAAAAGGAACAAGGCCGTTATCTGCATAATAAAAATCTTTAAAATAAAAATGTCCGCTTCCTTCACCGGCAAATACAGCATCCTCTTTTCTCATTCTTTCCTTGATAAAACTATGGCCCACTTTATTTAAGAGTGGCGTACCGCCAGCTTCTTTTACTTTATCTATAATAGCCCAAGTTTCCCTGACGTCATGGATAATCTTTGCGCCGGGATATTTCTCGCAAAAATATTTACCCAAAAATGCCGTCAGATAATATCCGGGAATTGACCGCCCATTTTCGTCAAAAAGAAAAAATCTGTCGGCGTCGCCGTCCCAGGCCGCGCCCATATCCGCTTTTTCTTTTTTTATCAACTCCTCGGTTTCTCCCCTGTTTTCCTTTAAAAACGGATCTGGCGGACCCTTGGGAAAGCTCCCGTCGGGAATCTCGTTTAAGGGAATAATTTTTATTGGTAAATTTAATTCTAAAATATTTTGCACCGCCAAACCAAACATGCCGTTTGCGACCACTTTCATCGGCTTAATTTTACTTTTATCAATAAAACTGAGGCATTTATTTAAATAGTCGCTTGCAATATCTTTTTTTGTAAAAGTGCCGGGAATGGGTGATTTAAAATCATACCCAGACAATACTGTTTCTTTAATATCATTAATTCCGCTGTCTCCGGAAATTGGGACCGCATTTTTACGAACCATTTTTATTCCATTGTATTCCCGCGGATTATGCGACGCTGAAATGATCAAGGCATCATAGCCGTATTCTCCGGAAACAAAATAAATCATATCGGTGCTGATTACTCCGATATCAATGACATCTACACCGTGATTAATCAAGCCGTTTTTCATTGCTTCAAAAAGAGCCGGCCCGGACAGTCTAACATCGCGGCCAATGACAACCGTCTTCGGTTGCGCAAATTTGGCGTAAGCCTGAGCTATTTTATAAGCTATTTCGGGATTAATTTGCTCGGGATAAATACCCCGAATGTCATACGCGTGAAAAATTGAAGGATCCAAAGTTATAATTTTTTTATTTGGCAGCATTTTTTTTCTGAACTTTTTTTACTAATTCTGAAGAACTTTGGATTTTGCCGCCACGTCCGAGTCCATTTACTATTTCACATCCTATTTCATTGCAGACAAAAACTTCCGGACCGGGAATATTTCCTGAATGCCTGTCTCCCCCTTTGGCAAAAACATGCGGACGAAGCTTGCGTATATCTTCACTAATGCTTATATCTTTTGTATTTTTTTTATGACTGCTTAACAGGACCCGATCTACTGAATAAAAAGCTTCAATAATTTCTTTTCTCTCATGCTCCGGCATAAAGACATAGCCTTTTTTAAGTTTTAGCCAATTATCGTTGTTTATTACCACCACAAGCTCATCTCCAAGCTTTTTCGCTTCATTAAACAGCCGTACATGCCCGATATGCACTGGATCAAAGCCGCCAGAGACCATCACCACTTTCTTCTGTTTTTTGGATGAAGGTTTTTTTCTCATTTATTTTTATTTTATTTAGTATTCCTGCTCCTGCGAACCGCCTTTTTAGCAAGCATTCCTCTCTTTGCTTCTAATCGCTTTTTGGTCTTGTGCGAACGTCTGGATTTCTTTTTTGGACTAAGCGTTGTTCCTCTTTTTGCCATGATTTTTATCAATTAATTAATAAGATACCTATATATAGTAGCTTAAACTAAAAAATAACTCAAATATGCTTAGTTACTTATTCTCTGCTGAATAATCCAAGCTCTGCATTATTACCATGCTCTTGTAGCTGTATTGATAGTTGGCAACGAATATTGCGCCGATAATGGCGATGACCGCAAAGCCGTTTGTAACCAGATCCATGTGATGTTCCCTTCTTTTTATAATTAGGTAAAGCAATAATGCAAAAGCAACAACAGAGAAAATAACTGCCAAGAACACGTTTGTCGTATTTCTAGGTGAAGCCAGAAGTTTCTGCCACAACGTAGGCTTTAAATTTGTCTCATTATTTAATTCTGTTTTTATGACTTTTACAACCTCACTCGAAGTATCTGCTTCTGTCCTTTCAGAATTAGCTTCTGCCCCCAAAATATCAGCCGGTTTTGCAACTGCTACGGGAGCTTTTGGTGCAGGCGTTGGAACAGGTGTTTTTGGTGCGACTGCCACTGTCGGAGCTGGATTTGCATATACCTGCGCGACAAAAATTGTATTCCTGCCCTTATACATACCTTGGGCTATGCCAGTGCCCATCTCTGTATAATTTCCTTTGACTATATTTGCTTTATGAGTCGGACTGTTCAGCCACGCAATCGTCACGTCTTTGGAATCGCGAAAATTCACGGCGAGATTTTCTCCGGCATATTGATATTCGTAGCCTGCAAGTTCAATCCAATACCATGGAGTTAGACCCTCGGGGCTCGTGTGCGCGAAATATCCCTTGGTGGCCATATCCTGCGCTTTCATTTCAGCTGCGTGGGTTAAAACCGGATTTACAGAAAGCACAGCGAGATTCTGCGACTGGCGTTCAGAATTTGTAAGTTGGTCTAATACTGCGGGCAATACAGCTGCCAGTCCGCCGGAAAGATTTATATTTGCGATCGCAGGTATGAGAAAAGTAAAAATTTCCAAAAAGATAACGACGGCTACGATGTTACAAGTACTGCGATCGCGCAAGATGTGCGGACGATGATTATTTCCGGCATGCGGAATAAAATGCTTTTTGAGCCAAGAAAACATAATGATGCATTATAACGTACAAAAAACTACCTGTAAAGGTAGTTTTTTGCTTGAAATTATTAATCAGGTTACTTATTTAACACCGCGCGCGTGAGAGGTCCTACGATTCCATCCCCTTTGAGTCCGCTCACAAGCTGAAACCTTACAACACAGGCTTTAGTTTTTGGACCAAACTTCCCATCCACAAGGCCGCATTCAAACCCTTTTGCATTCAAGAATTTCTGAAGTTCCATGACTTCATTCAGCACGGCCGCGCTGTATGGAGGGCCCATCTTGAGGAAAAGAGTGAAGATGAATTTTGGAACAGTCTCCGCACCAAGAACTTCTCCTGAGACTGGGGCTAGAGGAGGTGTTATTGTGGGAGAAATTTTTCGTGACCCAGAGCTGCCACCGCCTGAACTAGGTTGTGGATTTATATCAGCAATAGTATCTGCTGTTGTGTTGAGCAAATTGTAATTGCCTGCGTCAGTTCCGGAAATTGAAATTCCAGTTACAGAAACAGGTTTAGCATTCCCAACGTCCGCATCTGCAAACGAGGCTGAAATATAAGATACAGTGAGCACATCTCCAGCCACGCGATCATCGGAGAGATCTACCGTCGCATCCGTATTTCCATCAAATGTTTTATTAACTCCTGTTGCTGTGACTGTAAGATCTTTTGCGGTAATATCCGCTGTGGTCATCACGGGAGAAGCTGTCGGAGTGTAATTTCCTAAGTCTGCGCCTGAGAGAGTAAAATTCGCTGTTACTGTTTTACCTACTCCGACATTTTTATCAGAGAAAGTTGCGCCGGTGTTTGTAACCACAACGTCATCCCCCGAAATTTTATCGTCAGAAAGAACGACACTGGCAGTATTATTTCCATCGTAAACTTTATCTGAGGCGAGAGCTGTAATTGTCAAATCCTTTTCGGTAATTTCTCCCGTCGTATCTGTTACAAAAGTTATGGCGTAATTATCAGTTACATCATCCCCAGAAAAACTGTCCGTTATTATTCCCTCCGGTATCAAAGTCTTGCCGGTGCCGACATTTTTATTGTCATAAGTCTGTGTCCAGTCTTCTTCATCGCCCGAAGCTAGACTGCCTGAAGTGATGCTCGGAATTCCGGAAGAACTGTTTGTGCCGTCATACTCTTTTGTATCAGTAACGGCGGTAACCGTAATTGCTCTTTGAATTACATTTACAGTTCTAGTTACTTCAGTTGCCGCATTGCCTGCAGCGTCTGTAACATTATAGGTTACGGTGTAAGTGCCAAGAACATCGGTATCAACAGGATCTACGGTAACTATCGAACCGGTAATGTCGCCATCATTGGTGTCAGAGGCTGTAGCTCCATCATCTGTATATGTTTCGCCATATTCAATATTAACAGGACTTGCGCCTAGCATTGTGATTACAGGGGCCACGCTGTCATAAGTAATTCCAAATTGCGTCGCGGCAGTATTGTTGTTTCCCGCTAGATCTTGAACCTCGCTTGCATCAATATCCACCTTAATATCTCCCTGCCCGAGAGGAATAACACTTAGGCTGTAAACAGCACCAGATGTTGGTGTTAAAGAAAAGATACCACCGTTTTGAAGTTGAACATCTCCGCTGGTGAATCCTGTTACTGCCTCACTAAAGGTGATGGTAAAAAATATCGGGGAATCATTTGTCGGGTCACCACTTAATGATGAAATAACTACAGTGGGTGGAGTTGTATCCACGGTAAAGCTCGTAACTGCCAAGAGACTGCTTTCATTTCCGCTTCCGTCCGTAACTTTTATAGTGCAGTTACTATAAACACCGTCTGCTAAAGGACCAAAAGTAATAGTGTTGGAGCCTGCTATTGCAGGTGGTAGAGCTAGTGCACAATCGCCCCCGACGGTAATCGCGCCTCCTTCGTCAGGTGAACTGAAAGTATAATCTGGCGTATCGTCATTGCCCGGAGTCGGCAACACGGGCGTAATTTCGGATAACACAGGCGCCACGCCGTCGTCGGCCGTAACCATAGTTGGAGATACAGCCTGATTGCCTGCAAGATCTTTGAAGTTATCTATGTTTGTGAATGTTACGTCCGGTGTTTCCTCAGTCCCCATAATCGTTGAGAGTGTAAGTGTGACAACTCCTGTTCCTGTTTCGCTGGCTCCTGATACCGTGTGCCCAGCAACAGCAAACTCGCTTCCACTACCATTAACAGTGCTTCCATCCAGATCTTCACTGAAAGTTAGATCAATAGTCGTGGTAGAAGTAGTTTCTGCTGAAACAAAAGTCGGAGCATTTGCATCAATCGCCAGAGTATTTGCTACTACTGTCGTGTATGCTGCGTTAGAATTTCCGTCTCCATCGTCAAGCACGACGCTCGCCGGAGTTGCTCCGGAAGCTCGATCAGTATTTCCTGATATTACAGTATAAGTAGCGGAATATAATCCTCCGCCGAGATCAGTGAAACTCAATGCATCAATCACTTCTCCATTCACAGTAATAGCATCTTCCAAGTATCCTGCTTGGTCGGACGTTATGTTTAAAGTAATTACATCGCCGATCTTTGCTGTTCCAGTTGATGGTGTGAATGATAATGAAGAAATAGATGGAGGAGTTATGTCTACAACTGTTGCTGCATATGTGAATGGCGTGCCAGCTACAAATGCCGTACATGTAACTTTTAAATCATCTTCACTACAAACAACATCTGGGTTCGCATCCATGAGCGGAGCAAGAGCTGTAACAACTTCTGCAACACCATTGCCTGCAGCTGCGAGGTAATCATAATCAGTTCCATTAATAGTTGCTCTGAAAGTTTCTCCGACCGAAACTGAGGCCGGAGTAAAGGTCACTTCTTGGGCAATTGCTGTTCTGTTTGTGGCGCTAGATGTCTGAACAAATCCTGTTCCAGCAACTTTTGCGGTTAAGGTGATAACATTTCCGGCAACACTGGAAGTAAAATCTTGCGTAGCGTAATTTAGCGAAGCTTGAATGGCAGTGTTCAATCCAAGAGCTATATCGTCGTTAGTAGTATCGCCAGCTAAAACTGTATAACTTACATCGCCGTCAGTTGGCAGGGTTGCGGTGAATACATCACCTTCTTCCACGGTGCCGGTAATGGTTATTTCGTTGACTTGGGCTGTAGCTTTATCAACTGCTCCAGATGTCTGCGCAAATCCAGTTCCAGCAACTTTTGCGGTTAATGTGATAACGTTTCCTGCAACTCCGGAAGTAAAATCTTGCGCAGCATATCCTGCTGAACCTTGTATAGCCGTGTTAAGTCCAGCGGCAATAAGATCATTAGTAGTATCTGTAACTAAAACTGTGTAATCCACATCTCCGACAGTTGGAAGAGTAGCTGTGAATACATCTCCTTCTTCTGGAGTGCCGGAAATTGTTATTTCATTGATTTGAGCGACAGCATCTACACCGCCAGCTAAAGTAATTGTATCGGCAGTAACAGTATTTCCTCCTGTACCTTTTAGAATAGCTGTCAAATCAGGAGCTCCATCTATTAATGCGGTAAGTGCTGTAGCTGTAAGGACTGTGCCTGCAGTAACAGAGGCATCCAGATCACAATCAACAGTATAGGCTGGAGTAATTCCTCCTAAAGTAGCAACGGCACAGTCGGTAGTGTTGTCATCGGTAATTGTAATACTAATTCCATTTGATGAAGTTCCGGCAGCATCTGCTGTAACAGTAGAACCATCTGCCCCAGCGCTATCATCAGACGCCTGCACTCCTACCACATTTGCTTGAGTTGTCGCTGTGGCCGCATCTTGATCATCTACGCCTGCTGGAACATTCGCAACAGTTGTCGCGGTAACGGCAGACTGGTCGGGAACTGCAGAAAGATTGGCGACAGTTTCAACATCTGTAAAAGTACTAGTAATTGCGGCAACGGTGACTTTGGCAATAAAAAAACCGCCAAACGCCAAAAGCAGTGCGGTTGCTAATAAGCCCAAACGAGAAGAAAAAGTGAGTTTTTTCATATAATTTATATTAAATTTATAATATTAATAATATTTTAATTATTTCTTCACATTACAACTCCTTCTTTTATTGTCAATAGCTTTAGTGCATAACTAAGTGGATAAAAAGTGACTAAAATAGGCTTCTAATTTAAAAGATAGATATCCTAAAAAACCAAGCTGGATTGTCGGTGTCAAGCCCGTGCCAAGAAATGGAATGATCGGCATCATGGAATTGTACTCCCACCTGCCGGTCGAAAGAGCATAATATTCTATCAATATAGAAATGATGAGTCCGAAAACAATTATCAGCCAGTCCCATTTTTTAAATGCAGGCAACAGCACAAACGGCAAAGTTATGAGAACAATATAAATCGCATCCGAAAGCGTAGCGCGTAAAAGAATAAATTCGGTAATTTTCCCGCCCATATAATTTGCATACAAAACGGCATGCAAATTTTCCCAAATTAGATTTAAGATAAAAGCGGTTATAAATATAAAAAATATTCTTTTTGCCATATTAATTTTATTTCAAATATTTTATTTTAAATATGTGTCTATATTTTTCTTATGTTCCTCGTAAGTCTTTGTGCAATGAATTTTTCTATTTTTATCATGCAGGTAAAATAAGCAGTCCGTCTTTTGCGGATTGTAAGCAGCCGTTATGGCATCGATGCCCGGATTGGCAATAGCGCTCGGCGGCAGGCCTTCATACAGGTATGTATTGTAAGAAGATTTTATTTTTTTATCCGCGGAGTCTACTTCTTCCCACCATCCTTCCTCCTCACTCCCCTTCGCATATTGCAAAGTGGCGTCTATCTGAAGCCTCATGCCCTTGAAAATTCTGTTCCAGATAATGCCGGATATCAAGGCCATGTCCCCCTTGCCGGCCGCTTCCCGCTGAATCAGCGAGGCTATTTTAAGCGCCGTATTCTCATTGATTATTTTTGAGGATTTAGGCTTTTTAATCTTGCTCAATTGCGCGGTAAACTCGTTTGCCATAGTCGCGCCGACCAGCGCCGGATCCGCATCTTTGTATATCAGATACGTCTTTGGAAAATAATGCCCTTCCACTTTTACGCTGTTCATAAATTCTGCTTTTTCCGTATTGTCCCAGTCTAGTTTGCCAGCTACCACTTCTGCCACTTCTTCTCGGCGCAGCCCTTCCTGCACGCGAACGATGCGCACATACGGATTTGCCAGACTGATATAAAAAGAAAGCTTGGATAGAAGCGCCGGATCAAATTTGTAATAGAAAAACATCGATAAAATTATCAAAATTATTGAGACTAAAATTACAGGCAAGGCAATGATATATTTTTTCACACGCTTCATGACGTATAGGCATTATATCATGTAATAAATGGATGCATAAAGCGTCTTAATCGTTACACAGAGGAATAATCAAAATTATGGAAACTATCAAAAAAAGAGATTTGAAAACGGAAAGAAGCATCCAAGATTGCGGCAAGTGCTACAAAGCATGCACCGCCACTTTTAAGCATTGCATGGAGCTCGGCGGAGATCATGTGCTTCCTAAACATTTAAACACTTTAAAAGACTGCATGGAAATCTGCAAAATAACCGAAGATTTTATGCTTCGTGATTCAGAACATGTAAAATGTCTCTGCGACGAATGCGAAAAGATAACTGAACTCTGCGCGCAGAGCTGCGAGGAGACAGATCCGAACGACGAACAGATGAAAGAGTGTGCCAAAGCCTGCCGAGAATGCGCCGAATCCTGCAAGGACATGCTCATGACTGCGTAGTCACTAGGGCAAGGACCGTCCTTGCTAGTTATCTATCCGGTAATAATTTCTCGGCATTCTTGTAGGCGTATTTTTCTTGAACATCCGGATTAAGCCTTCCAATAAATGCGCGACTGTATCTTATCAGCGCTTCGCCCACTTTCAAATCGAGCGACCATGGCGCTCCGGCGCCGCGATCTGTTCCCCAAATTATCTGATCGGGATGCTTTTCAATAAAACTCTTCCACGTTTCAAGATCTTTTTTAAGAAGCGGTTCGTAATCTTTAAAGTGAGCCAGAAACTCTTGCTTGCTTACTTCTGGTCTCATAATAAAGGTGTCTCCATAAAGCTCGTCTACTTCATAATAAGCGTTTGGGTGGCGAGAGAGAATATCATCTATATGTTTCAAATTTTGCCTGCCTCCTTCTTCGTATGGAATGAGCTGGTCTCCATGCCAGATAAAATTTACATCAGAATTTTCCGAAAGCACTTTTTCAAACGCCTCCTTTTGACCCCTTCCCAAATGAAAATAAACAAACAGATTATTTTTCTTAATCACAGGATAAATCGCTTCAAGCCTCGGAGAATCAGGCGGGAGCGCTGGGGCGCCTTTCGGCCCGCCGTTGTCTCCTCGCTCATAAAGGCCTATCTCTCCGTAGCCTTTGAATAAATTTGGATAGACCGCAAGCATTTTTCGCAATTCTCCGGCCGTGACTGTCGGAAACCCATCAGCTCTGTCATCGCGGTCTGGCGGCATAATGAGAGGGACAAAGCGCTCGGGGTATTTTTCCATCGTTTGTTTAACCAGTAAAAGAGATTCGTCAATGATAGGTTCCCACACCGGGAAAAAAGCAAATACCTTTTTAATATTTTCTGATTCCATCAGGCAGACATAATCCGCCATGGCAACATTTATTCCCATGCCGAGACGTTTCATAGGACCGTCAGGCTTTCTGAAAGGTCCATCGGGAATTGGGGGCACATGCATATGCGCGTCGATCAAAGCGCCTTGATATGAATCCGGATATGGCTTTTCTTTTTCTATAGCCTCGCAATTTTTGGGAGCCACTGCGGCTTCCACCCATTTATCACTCCCTCCCGCTTCTATTCTTTCTCTGATGCGAGGCGCAACAAAAGCTATTCCTGCTAAGAGAATAACAGCTACAACCATCCAGGTAATTTTCTTTTTCACAAAATTAAGTATACCAAAAAATAATCAATACGACCAAACCATAGACAGTAATAAGCAAGGACCGTCCTCGCTAGTGCAAAAAACTAATTATCTGGTTTTGTGCGCCAGTTAATCTCAAAAGAAATTGAATATTTATTTGGTATTTGCCATTTAGAAAATCTAAAACAAAATAGCTGAAATTTATTTTCAGAAATTTTCCCAAAACCGAATCTATTCAAAGTAAGCTCTATATCTATGACCATTATTGCTCCGGGGGTAGGGATCGAACCTACGACCAATCGCTTAACAGGCGACCGCTCTACCGCTGAGCTACCCCGGAATTTTTATTTATTCTTATCCATTCCCTTTCTACCGCTAAACCCCGCCCGCCTGTGGCGGATACCCCGGAGCGATGTTTTTTACTTTTAATTTTATAAAGGACTTTTACCATCTTAGCAGAAAACGCAGAAAAAACAATAAAAGAAATCTATAATTCCATTATTTAGAACGATGAACGCACCCGGCCCAACAGCACGGTCGGCGCATTCCTCCTTTGAGCTTTGAGACAGCTTTTTCTATCCGGATACCCCTTGTTTCTGCTTTTTTACCAGAAGTGACCCAGCAGATCCATTCATTGCGCGCGAGCGGAGTGATATTTCTCCATGTTTCCTGTGCTGCTTTAGCAGAATTAAGAGCCTTTCGTAAATCTGCTGGCATGCTATGAAGTGTTTCTTTTTTGCCCATCTCAATACTAAAATTTTACTAATAATTTTTATTTCTATTTTTATATCAGGAAAAATCCGAAGATGGTTTTTCTTTGCGAGCCAAATATAGAAATGGCAGAGCGGCTAACTGGAAAAATGCTGCGACCCCATAAGAGGCAGCATAGTGTGAAATGTCGGCTACTTTGCCCAAAATCGGCTGAATGATTATTCCGCCGCCAGAACCCATGAGTGAATCAAAAGAAAGCACAGTGGCTCTCTCCCCGCTTGGAATTAATCCATTTAAATACGTCTGGCGCACAGGGGTAAGCGCCGCAAAAATGAGTCCCCAGACAAAAATCAAAATGATTACTGCATAAAAATTATGCGCAACTAAAATTAATAATAAAATAAGTGCGGATAAAAATGTTCCGGCAATTAGCACGCCCGTCCTTCTTTTGAATAATTTCTTTATTTTTGTCGCTGACATTCCTCCGACTATCTGCGCGAAGGCAATGAGAGCAGCGACGAGCCCGGCTATGCCGTAAGCTTTGCCTTTGCCATAAAGCTCGAGCAGAAAAGGCTGCAGGGCGTAAAAAATATAAAAGCTCACACCGACGGTAAAAGGCGCCGCAAGCATCACCCACCGCACAGGTCTATTTTTTAAACCATTATCGATTGAACTTTTAAAAATCTTTTTAACCTGCTCTAAGGCTTTATCTTTATTTTTTGGAGTAAAACCTAAATCTTTCATTAGGAAGAAAGCTATTAAAAAGTTTATAGCTAAAACAGCTGATCTTAAAACATAAGGAACGCCTAGATTGGTAAACTGGGCGATTATTCCCCCAGCTATGGAGCCTACAAGCATCGCTCCGCCTCCGGCAATTTGCCCTTTTGCAAAGACTCCCTCGAGTCCTTTGTTAAAATTGGTAGCGTGCAGGGCATCAACCAGCCAAGCCTCCAGCGCGCCTGAGAAAAAAGTAAAACCGAGGCCTAAAAGGAGCGAAGATGCTGCCCAGCCCCAAAAAGGTCCCTTGGTATACCACATAAAAAGATAAAGCAAAGTTGAGATCGAAAGAGTAACGCAGCCTAGAAGATATGACATTCTCCTCCCCCACATATCGGCGATGATTCCAGTCGGTATTTCAAACAAGACTCCCCCTAAGGTAAAAAAAGCATTTGCCAAAAAAGCCTCAAAATTACTAAGCCCGGCGTCCAGTAAAAAAAGAGTATTTATACCCCAGATAAAAGAAGCCGCTAAGGTGTTAGTGAGTGTCAGATAAATATAAATGGATTGAATGCTTCTCGGCTCCTTGAACATATTTAAATTATACTACTTTATTAAAATGTTATATAATTAAGGTATTATTATAGTTCGTTTTTGCATATTTTTATGACAAATGAAAAAAAGTTAGAGTGGATTTTGAGAATCGGTGTAGCCGGAGAATTTTTGGGCCATGGAGTTTTCGCCGTCTTAGGCAAAGCTGACTGGATAAAGTGGACACAGCAGCTGACTGGACTGGATTTAGCGACAGCTACGATGTTTATGACTGCAATAGGAGTGTTAGATATTTTATTAGCTATTCTGGTGCTCACCAAGCCTATGAAGCCTCTCCTCTTATGGATGGCTTTTTGGGGATTCTGGACCGCCCTCGTCCGCCCGCTGGTAGGTTTGCCAGTATGGGATTTTATTGAAAGATTTGCAAATTGGGCGGCGCCTCTTGCACTGTATTATTTTTATAAAAGCCGAGGCCGTTAAATAAAGTAATTTAAAATATTCTAGAGAAAAGCCTGATGACTGGAGATAAAATATAATCCAGAAATTTTGGCTTGTAAGAGAGAGGGTCAAACAACACCGCTTCTTTTTTCCAGCCTTGTATTATTTCGGAGAGCTTGTCTACGGCATTCTTGTTTTTAAAAAAAATTCCGACTTCTGAATTTAATTCAAAAGAGAGAAAGTCCAGATTGTGAGAGCCTACTATTCCTTCAACGCTGTCTATGATCATAGCCTTTGCGTGATTCATCCGCGGCAAGAGAAAGAAATTTACCCCGAGCTTGGAGAGCTTGTACATAAAAAAATACACTATGCGGTCCGGCAAGTAATGATTGCCCTTTTTGGGAACCAATACTTCGACTTTTACTCCGCGCAGTACTGCCTGGTGCAGCGCCCCGATAAACCAATGTTTCGGCATGAAATACGGAGTTACAAAAATAATATTACTCTGCGCTTCGGCGATTTTACTTTTATAAAGTTTTTTTAAGGCGAATCTTTTACTGATTGGAAAATTTTCTATGAGCCAAGAACGGGTTTTGGTTAAAAAAACTCTTTTGTTTTGAGCGAGTATAACCGGATCTTTTCCTCCGCATTCCGCATATACTTTGGCAAAAGAAGCAATGATAGCTAAAACGATTTTTCCTCTTACGCGGACGGCGAGATCGTCCCAGCGCCTCGCAACCTGATGAAAATTTACTCCGCCGATAAAAGCTACCTCTTCATCCACGACAAGAATTTTCCTGTGTATCCTATGCAAAAATCGGCTGAAGAAAAATATTTCTGCTCCGCTTTCGCGAAGTTCTTGGACTGCTTCTTTGCTTAAGTCAGAGCTGCCAAATGAATCCAGCACTACGCGAACCCGAAGCCCTTCTTTTGCTTTATTTGTGAGCAAGTTCAAAAAATCAAAACGCTTTACGTCGTCGTTGAAAATATACATTTCTAGATACACAGATTCTTTCGCAGCTTCTATGGCCTCAAACATAGCCTTCCAAGTGGAATAAGAACTGGCGAAAAATTTATACTGCATTGCAGTGGACCGTACAGGACTCGAACCTGCCACCCCCTCATTGCAAATGAGGTGCTCTACCAGATGAGCTAACGGCCCATAACAAAGATATTCTATCTTATTTCTCTAATAATGCAACTAGTTTTATGGCTAAAAACAAACCCCGCCCAAGACGAATCAAGAGCGGGGTTTGCGGCACTTATGTTGTTTACGATAAATGTAAGATCACCCTTACACTCACAGCCCGAGTATAGCATATATATAAAAATAATGCAAGTTTTTAGGGTTTAGTAACAGAAAAATCCTCTCTTTCAAGAGGATTTTTCATGTTTTGCCCTGTATTCTATAAGCCGAATTCTGTTTCATCACGCCGTAGCTTTCGCAGAGGCGGATAACGATAGCAATTTGTCTAGGCCCCAAATTACTCGGGGGCTCAAGCGATTCTTCCCACTATGCATAAAGCTTCGCGGGACACGATCTTGCACAGGAGTAAGTATTTAGCCGTTTCACTCCGGATTCACCCCGCTAGGCGGGGCAAGCCGGCATCGTCTCTGTTCGCAACTCCACATCGCTATGGAAGGGCGTTACCCTTTACTTTTCCCATCCCTAAGGGACTCGCTGTGTTCGGACTTTCCTCTCCAGCTTGCGCCAGAGTAGCTATCAAAATACAGAACTAAAGACAATGATACTATAAATTTTTAATATGTAAATAGCGCTTTGTCCCCAACTTTGAGATTATTTCTTTCAGAGAAACCTGACACAACCTCGAGGACATATTTTGCATTAACCTTCGGATCAAAAGTTTCCGGATAGGATTCCGGTCGAGCGTCTTTTTTAACATAAATTACTTTTTTATCCACGCTCAGCCATATAATATCTATCGGGAAATTCATATCCTTCATCCAGAAGACATACGGGCCCGGCTTTTCAAACACAAACAGCATGCCGGCGTTTTGGGCGAGACCCGTCCTGCCGGAGAGACCTTTTTCTTTTTCTGCATCACTTATAACCAGATCAACTTTTATATTCTGCCCCGCTATTTTTATTATTTTACTATTATCAATATTGACGACCGTCCAAAAGTGATAACATGCTGCAAGTAAAATAGCTGCAATAACAAAAGGCAAAATCTTTTTCATTATAATTTTTTAGGGTCTCCGTTCCAGCCGAATATTTTGCCGAGATCGTCCGCGCTTTGCCTTTTGCGTGCAAGCTTTACTTCCCCGTTCTGGCACACAATCATGGCTGGTTTTGATAAGAGGCAGTGATTGTTGGAAAGGGTGTATTGATAGCTGCCGGTGTCATAGGCAACTACATACAAATCCGACATGTCTTCAGTTAATTTTGGCAATAGCACGTAATTGCCAGAAGCAGTATACCTGTCGTCAGCGTCGCAGGTAGATCCAGCGATCCAGACTTTCTGCAAGCGCTTAGTATTTAAATAATTCGCAGAAGTAAAATGCCATTTGCGGCGAACCACGGACCATGTGTCCGTCAGATTGCAGATAAAGCTTCCGTCAATAAAATACCATTTTGTGTCAGCTTTGTTTGCAATATTCTTAGCGCCCAGTACTTTGAAAATAGATATTTGGGCCGGAGCAGTAAAATAGCTTCCCCACTCGCAGATCAGGTTTGGATGCCTGATACCGAGCCGTTCGCTTTCCTTTTTGGCAGTTTTGATCATCTGGTTTACTAAATTTTTGACGGAAATCATCTTTTTTCTTTTTTCATAAGGTACTGCCATGCCGCCGCCGAAATTTATAGTATCCAAACCCGGATTGCTTTCTTTCAGCTTTGCATACAAAGGAAAAGCACGCTTGAGAGGCTTGATAAAGCCCTCTATTTTTTCGTTCTGGGTGGATATATGATAGTGCAGCATAGACAGATTGCGGATCTTGCCTATCTTCATTAGCTCTGTTTCGTCAAAACCAAAATGGTTGTACTTTTTATCCCAATGCGAATCTACCTTTACGTCGAGGTTTACCCGCACTCCTACTTCGCCTTTAAATTTTTTAAGCCTGTCTAATTCTTCAGAGTTTTCAATAATCGGAATTACGATTAGTCCTTTGCCGCGCAGTTCTTCTATGAGGCTTATGTATTGGTCGGTTTTGGGGCCGTTGCAGGTAACTCGGAGCTTGCGATTAAATTTTTCCTGCTCCAGCATTCTTTTTACCAAAAAAAGCTCGTTTGCAGAAGATACTTCAATGTTGGCTCCTTCCGATAGCGCCGCCAGCACAAAATCGCGGTTCTGGTTGGACTTCATTACATAGTGATAATAAAATTTACCTTTATAATTTAGAATTTTTATGTAGGCATTAAAAAATTCCAACAGATCGCGAACTCGATGTTCCAGAATATAAGGAAAAAAAATCTCGGTGGTAGTGCCATACTTTCGGACAATATCCATAATATTATACTGATAGTGCCCTTCTTTTACGACAAGCTCGCCATTTGGATTCACGTCAAAATGCTGGGTGTTGAATTCATCCATGCCGAGCCTCCAAAATTTTTTCCAGTTCGCGTTGTTCTTTTTTGATTTCCTGGATTTTTTAGCTTTTGCCTTGACCATCTAATTAAAAACTAGTATACCCCCACACTTATTATAAGTCAAAGAAAATAAGGTGGGGTAAAGCTTTATAGAGTTATTTCAGATGCAGGCCGTTCAGGCTCTGAAGAGCCCTCAGGCTCGATGAGTTCAGGATCCGGCTCGGGTGTAGGTTCGGGAGCTGGCTCGAGGGCGGACTCTTCCACAACCTCACCTCCTCCTACCTCCTCCGAAGGAAGAGGTTCACTCACTTCACCCTCTCCTTCGGGGAGGGTTGGGGCAGGGTCTCCTTCTGGCGCGGGACTTGGCTCGGGTGTAGGTTCTGGGATTGGTTCAGGTGTAGGCTCCGGTTCTGGCTCGGTAGCTGGAACTGGGTCAGGCGTCATTCCCGCATTTTGCAACAGAGTTTGAAGCTGGTCTTCAGTCACGCAGGTTTCATTGATACAAAGTTTATTTTTAGCTTTAAAAGTTTCGGCGAAAATTTCCCCTATGCCATTTGTAGCCTCCGAGAGCCAAGTGGAGATTTTGGCATAGATAGTATTGTTCAAATCTTGAATGGCCTTGGTGAGAATTGGAATCATGCCGGTGGTGTTTAAAGACTTCATGCCGTTTTCGTCGGTAGCAACTAGTTTAGGAATAACGAGTTCTACTTCCTGGGCGATGAAGCCGAGATTTTTAACTGTATCACCGTCTTCATATTTCCAGTTGAATAGGACGGGTCTTAGATTCATGACTGTGTCTAGACCATAAGTAATGTCTTCTATGTTTTTCTTCATTCTTTCGTCAGAAGTACAGGTGATGGTTCCTCCATCGGCTAGGGTACAGCCGGTAGCGTTGTCGCTGTTAAAGCGGGCGATGACTCCGGTGCCAGTGGCCAGGACATCTAGGGCGTAGGTGGGATCTGATCTGCCGATGCCGACTCTTTTATTAGTAGAATCTACATTAAGAATGACAGTGGCATCTGTTTGTTGAACCTGAAATGCAGTTGTGCTATTGGCACCTGGTTTAACTATTGTTGCCTTAGCCGCGTTATTTAATTTGCCAGCTTGAAGCATGATGTTACCGCCATATGACTTCAAAATAACGTCATTATTCGGGAATGTTCCACTTTCTAGTCCTATATGAGCCACCCCTGAATTGTAGTTAATATAGCCAGGAAAAGTAGCATAACCATTGGCATTAAGATTTAATGAACCATTATTCAGTATTTGTAAATCCGCTGAACTATTGCCCATAAAAGTGGCTATGGATGTACCATTTCCCAGTGAAGATTCTATAAGATGCAGTGGGGCTGTTGGAGCTGTCGTGTTGATCCCCACTCTTCCCTCAAAATAGGCAGAGTTGGCTCGGGTGATGGTAGTGTTCGTTCCGGCAATTGGTTTAGGAACATATAACGAGAAAGCATCTGTAACCGTAATCGCATTCGTGGAAGCAAAAGTCGGAGCGCCGAAGCTGTTGGCGGTGCGGATGGCTACTGTTCCGGATGCTGCTGTGCTTGTGTCAGTATATGTGGCGGCATTTGAATCAAAAGCAATACCATCGGTGGTCCAAGCGGCAGCTGAAACATTGCCGTCAATTTGCAGATGAGAGGCGGGGGTGGCGGTGCCGATGCCGAGATTGCCATTATTCAAAATCGTCATTCTCTCGGTCAAAACTGAAGGAGCGGCGTCGGTGCCCGTCCAGAAAGAAAGTTGTCCCGGCACTCGGCTGTCGGCTATAGTGCCGGAAGAAATTGCTTTGATGGCTGCTCCCGTAATGTAGCCCGCGGCTCCTCCATAACCTGTAAAGTTAATGACCCCCAGTTCATCAGCTGTGGTGATAACGGTAGGAGAAGCTCCGGTGCCTCTGGCTTTTCGGAAATTGAAGTCAAAACTGTCAGCGGAAGCGTTGGCTTGAGTAAAATATCCTTTTCCTAGGTCTACAGTATCGGAAGAGACGTGTAAAAGTCCTGCGGGTGCAGTGGTGCCGATGCCGACAGAACCTTGTATTATTGCGCCGTTTGTTGGAGCAGCTGTAGCGGTGTAAGAGTTGCCTATTGAAACCCCACCGTTTACATTAAAGGCAGAGCCTGAATTAGTTGTTTTAATACTAACATTACCGCTTGCAGAGTCTGCAGATAATGCGGTGAGAGAGGGAGCCGCGCCTGCAGTACCATATAGAAGTTGGAAAAGACCGCCACCAGCATTGTCATTGGTTAATCGCCATCTGCTTCCACCAGTTTTACCGACTTCTATATATCCAGAGTTGCTCGATTCCACACGCAAACCGTCAACATTTCCGGTTAATATGTGCAGTTGAGAAGTTGGACTTGCCTTCCCAATCCCCACCTTTCCATCTCCCAAGACTGTAATCGCAGCTGTGTCGTCGTTGTTTGCAACTTGGAAAACCGTCTCTGCGGCACCCAAGTCAGCGATACCGGTGGTGCCGTTTGACTTAGCTCCGATAATTTTTATGGCAGGAGTAGCGTCAGTGGGATTAGTAGAACCCATCACACCTCTGATAGAGAGAGCTTGTGCATCGGTATCAGAAATAGTGGTCCACTGGACTCCTCCCTCTGTCGTTGAAAGAGATGTCAAATGTGAAAAGACATCAGTTTCTGCTAAAGTAGTTAGTCCATGTATTACATCATCATCGGACAAAGCAAAATCGGGAGTGGTGGTTGCTTCGTAAAGTTCTAATATATAGTCGGGAGTAATGTCACCTATGCCGACGTTGCCCGTACTTGTATCCACATACAGATCATCCGTATTAACTGCAAAGTCTCCAGTGGTTGCAAGGGAAACATTTAAATTTGAGCCGGCAGCAGGAGTGATAGTGACTGCGCCAGTGGAAATGAGAGACGGAGTAGAAACTGAAGTAGGAGATAGAAGTTTAGTAGCGGACAAGGTGTCAGTCGCAAAGGTCAAGTCTGCATCGTCAGAAAGAATTCCAGCAACTCCGGCAAAAGTTACCCTCGTTGCAGTAAGTGCGGAATCAGTAATATTTCCTCCGGATAAAGTCGTGTACGTGGCTGCGCCTAAGGCTGGGGTTACGAGAGCAGGCGAATTAGCAAAAACCAGCGCTCCCGTACCGGTTTCATCAGAAGCAGAAGTTAAAAGTTGCAAAGAAGTAATGGAACCCGTAGCTGTGCCATAGAGAGTACCGGAGGTTGGCAGAGTTACGTTCGTGGCGCCAGTTGAGGTAAGGGTAATGGAGTTTGTGGCAGAGGTGGCAAGAGTACTGCCTGCGCCCAGAGTAAGAGTACCGGTACCAGTCGTGATAGTGTTGCCGTTAATGGAAGCCGCGGTTAATGCTCCCCCTACTGTCAGGGCGTTAGTCGTATCATTGAAAGCAAAATTCGCATTGTCCTGCGCTAAATTTCCGGAAGCGTCCACGAAGAGGACAGAGTTAGCAGTACCGCTCCCGACTTCTCCGCCGATTTCCGGATTACCCACGTTCTTCCAGGTAGTGCCATTGTAAACCTGCATCTTGGAGACAGTGGTATTGAAAATGGTCATACCGGCTGCGGGAGTGAGCGCATCTCTCTGCGCCGTTGTTAAATTATTTATTTTTATGCCAGCATGGTTGGTACCGGAGAAGGAGATCAGTCCAGAAAAGGTGGTGGCTCCACCGACACCCAGACTGCCGGAGAGCGTAGTTATTCCCGTCACATCCAGATTGCCGGAGAGCGTAGTGGCTCCGGTGACGGACAAGGTTACCGTAGTCAGTAGGTCGGTATTCACTTGGTCACTAATAGAAGTGGATAAGCTGCTTAGACCATCCTCAATGGAATTTAAAAGTCCGTTGGTTTGATTATCAAAATCAGTTTGGGAGACGAAGGAAGAAGTGTCTGTACTGCTGCTGCTGCTTCCAGAGCTACCTGCTGGACCTCGGGGGCCAACTGGGCCTTGCGGACCGGTATCTCCTTTGGGTCCTTGAGAGCCTTGGCTGTAAATTACATTCGCCGACTCCCTGCCGATGACTACCACAGGAGGGTTTTCGATTGGTATCGGAGGTGTATCGAATCCAGAAACTGTTCTTGGCGGAGTTTCTGGCGGAACAATTTGGAAAGTATTTCCATCCAGCAGAGAAGAAATTAGTCTTTGCAGACTGTCATTCATCGGCTCTACTATGCTGCTAGTGTAAAATTCCCAGGCATTTTCTGCCAGGTTAGCAGTCAAAGTAGAAGCTTTAACAGAGGCAGACTTGAGATCAAAATTAAAGTCAAACGCAGAAGCAGGATTAAATGCAGAAAAGAAAAATACCAACACAAAAAAGGATGGAAAAAGCGAACTTTTTAGAGAAGGTTTCTGGCGCATGTTTTGTATTTAGAAACACATATATTTTAACATATAACCCCCAAAAAAAAAGAAAGTTATACACAACACCTTTTATGTTGAATATCCCTTCAGAAATTCTTCTTTAAACTCAAAAAAGTTATCGTCCAAAATTGACTGTCGGATTTTTTTTACCAAGTTTACAATGAAATATAAGTTGTGTATGGAGGCGAGAGTTCCGGCCAGCATTTCTTTGCCGTGAAAAAGATGAGCTATGTAGCTTTTTGTAAAATTTTTACAGGCATAACAGCCGCAATCTTCTTCAATCGGAGAAAAGTCATTTCTAAATTTTGTATTCATTATGATTATTTTTCCTTTTTTTGTATAAATAGTCCCGTTTCTGCCAAGCCTAGTAGGCAAGACGCAATCAAACAGATCTACTCCATTTTCTATACCCATAAATAAATCCTCCGGCTCGCCAATTCCCAAGAGATGCTTGGGCTTCTCTTGCGGCAAAATTTCATTCACCCATTTCACAGCCGTAGACATATCTTCTTTTGCAAAACTCCCACCGATGCCAAAGCCGTCAAAATCTAAATTTTTTAAAAAGTTTGCAGATGCTTTTCGTAGAAATTCTTCTCGTCCGCCCTGCACAACGCCGAACAGAGCTACTTCATCTTCTTTATTTAATCTCTTATGCTCAACAAGACTCCGTTTTGCCCAACTATGAGTTCGCTCCAGCGCTTCTTCCTGGTAGCGCAGATCTTCGGTAGGTGAAGTGCATTCGTCAAATGCAAAAATTATATCGGCGCCGAGATTGTGCTGAATCTGTATTGATTTTTCCGGAGTAATGTAATGAATAGATCCGTCGAGATGTGATTTAAAGGAAACTCCGTCCTGCCCTATCTTTGCGAGACGCGGAGCATCGCTGTCATCAAACCTCTCCGGAATCATGAGCGACGGATCAGTAATTTTAGTAACTTTTGAGATCTCCTTGCCGTAAGCGGCACCCAAAGAAAAAACCTGAAACCCGCCGGAATCCGTCATCGTCGGTCCCGGCCAATTCATAAACTTACCGATACCTCCAGCATCACGGACTATTTCATCCCCCGGCTGTAGATATAAATGATAGGTATTTCCGAGCACGACTTCCGTGCCCGCTTCCCGCACCTGTTCGGGGTTCAAAGATTTCACAGTTGCTTTAGTCCCGACGGCCACAAAAGCCGGAGTATGTATTACGCCGTGAGAGGTTTCAAGTATACCGACCCTTCCTAAGCTATTTTTTAATTTTTTTTCTATTTTAAAATCCATTTACTGTTCTATTTGAACAAACTTTATTTCTTGTATATTTATCGGACTGATAAGCAGCACTTTGGTAAAAGGATCGCGCGGGTCGGAAATTGTGGTTTCAACTTTAGCAAGCACATAGGGATAAAGCCCCGGCATCACCGCTTCGCCTCCTTTTTGTATCACAATGTCTCTCGGCAGGATCATTTCAAAATTTCCTCCTCCCCTGCCTACTAATTCGTAGAAAGTGTTCCCGCCTGCTCCCGACACAGGAGGGCGGGCAGGACTTGGACCGACTACTGCCTGCGTCTTTTCTTCAGCGCTTGAGAATAAAACTATTTTTGAAGTGTTCGGAGTTACCGCCCCCACCCGCCCAATCGGAATATCTCCGAGCGCAAAAACCATGTCGCCTGCTTTTATTCCTTTATCTTCTCCCGCATCAATAAGGAGCGTGTCATAAGTGCTTTGATTTGGTTTGGACAAAACAGCGCTGAGAATAATTTTTCTTTCATCTTTTATTCTGCCTAAAATTTCTTTAAGACTTTCGTTTTCCGTTCGAAGCAGATCGTAATTTAATATTTTTGCATCAGCTTCACTTAACTTTGACCACAGAGCTTCGTTTTCATTTTGAAGAGAGCTTTTAAAAGCAAGGTACGCGCCTAAATTTCTAAATTTCCCGCTGGTATTATTTCCAAGAACTAAAACCGGACGAAAAATTTCTCCGCTTACATATGAAAGTCCGCTCCAGATTCCTGTCTTAAAATAAAATAAGACGGCAAAAAATAACAAAACAGCAGTAACTGCCCAGATTTTTTTTCTTCTCCTCGTTTTATCTAGGAGGTAGCTCATCTTGGTTGCCGATCAAAACTTCTTTATAAAAAGGAAGATCATCCAGTATTACTCCCGTACCGCGAGCCACGGCCGAAAGCGGATCTTCCACCACATAGATAGGAATTTTTAGTACGCTTTGCAAAAGTTCTCCTAGCCCGGGCAAAAGCGCTCCGCCGCCAGATAGAGTGATGCCACGATGCATAATGTCCGAAAGTATTTCCGGCGGAATAGATTCCAGCATATCTTTCACGCCTTCTACTAGTCCTTTTACTGAAGAAGAAAGCGCCTCGCGAATATCTGAATCGGTGACCACTACTTCTCTCGGCAGGCCGGTAAGCAAATCGCGCCCTTGAATTTCAGTTTCCATATATTCTCCAGCAACTGCAGAGCCGATAGCTATCTTTACCATTTCCGCGGTTCGTTCGCCGATAAGTATTTTGAATTCATCCCGCATATAAGAGATGAGATCATTGTTGAGTCTGTCTCCGGCTATTTTTAAATTTTTTGATTTAACAATTCCACCGAGCGATATTACGGCTATATCAGTAGTCCCTCCGCCGATATCTATGATCATAGAGCCGACTGGATCCTTGATTGGAAGACGTATGCCGATAGCTGCAGCCATGGGCTCTTCGACCAAGAAAACTTCTCTAGCACCGGCTGAACGTGCGGCATCATATACTGCCCGTGTTTCCACGTTTGTCGTGCCGGAAGGTACCCCGACTACGACACGCGGACGCGCTAATTTTTTAGAAATTTTGTCTGCCTTATTGATAAGATAAGAAAGCATCTCCTCGGTTACTTCAAAATCTGATATCACGCCGTCTACGAGCGGACGAATCGCTTTGACGTGTCCCGGGGTTCGGCCAAGCATTTCTTTCGCCTGCGTACCTACGGCTAGAATTTGGCTCGTCTTCGTATTGACTGCAACGACCGAAGGCTCGTTAACGACAATGCCGTGGCCCTTCAAATATACGAGTGTGTTTGAAGTGCCGAGATCTATGCCGATATCATTTGAAATTAATTTGTAGAATTTTTCAAGCATTCAAGTAATTCATTAAGTGTTACAATTTTTCCTTTTTCTTCTGTGCGCTTTTTTAACTCTATTCCCTTTTCCTTCATGCTTCGCGCCGAAACTACTGCACGAAAAGGCATACCGAGAAGATCTGCGTCTGCAAACTTTTCTCCGGCCGACATTCCGGCTCGATCATCAAACAAAACTTCAACTCCCGCCTTTTCTAAACTTTCATAAACTTTCTCGGCTTCTTTCAAAACTTCCTCATCTTCCCCTAAACAAAGAAGGTGGATCCTAAACGGCGCGATAGTTTCCGGCCAGACTATTCCCTTATCGTCAGAAAGCACTTCTACTACGGTACCTATCAGCCGTCCCAGACCGATACCATAACTACCCATCACTACTAGTTTTTCTTCCCCGTTTTCATCTTTATACGTAAGGTCAAAAGGAGCTGAAAACTTTGTCCCAAGGTAGAAAATATTCCCCACCTCGACTGCTCTTTTTTCAACCAAATTCTCTTTCTTTAATTTAAGTTCCTCAATAATCTCATCGCTGTAAACTTCTTTATTTATAGCAATACCTGAATTTTCATCCAAATAAACAGTGTCTTCGCCGACAGAAGTTATCGTCTGAAATTCGTGTGAAAATTTTGAAAAACTGCCGCCGGAAGCAAAAGTCAGATAAGTCAGATGGCCAATTCCCGATCTTTTGAAAATATTCTGATAAGCCCCCTTTGTCTTTTCATAAAACGCATTATGCTCTCTCTCGTCTTTTGAAAAAGAGTAGAGCGCTTTCCAGTAAAACTCTCTGCCTCTCATTATTCCGGACTTGCTTCTGATTTCGTTCCTGAAAATATTTTTAAAATCATATGGGTACATTGGCAAATCTTTATAAGAGTTTACATACTGTTTTAGCATGCTGGCGTAAGCTTCTTCATTTGTAAATGATAAGCCGACTTCTCCCCCGTTTTTTAACTGCGTCTTAAACCAATTATCTACAACTTCATCACTCCATCTGTTTGATTTTTCCCACACTTCTTTGCTTTGAAGTACGGAAGTTCTCATTTCCATTCCGCCAATGTGATCCATTTCTTCTCGGATAATCTTTTCTACTTTATTTAAAACACGCAAACCAAGAGGCAGATAACTATACACTCCGGCCATTTCTTTATGTATAAACCCGCCTCTGGTCAAAAGTTCTGCATTTTTAGAAACCTCATCTGCCGGAGCTTCTTTTCTGGTTTTTGTAAAAAGTTTAGATTGTCTCATATAGATTCATACTACCCGAAAAAACCGCTTTGGTCAAAGCGGAAATTAACCTATATATTCCTATGATTTCTACTGTTTAATAAAATCTCTTTACTGTTCCCAACTTTCTAGCATATGCTAAAATATTAAGAAGATTATAGATGAAAATGTTTCTTTAGATGTCCATCTCTTAAAATATTTTCTATAGTCAAAATCTCTACAAACTTCCCTACTCCAAAGAAATCGGCAATAAAAATTATTTCATCTTCACATGGATAGGGAAAAATCCATGCAGATTTTTGGAACTGATAAAAACCTAGCTCTTTTAAATGATGGCGCAAAGCTTCTCTGCCTTTTGTAAATCTAATCGGAATATCAAACATTACTAATCTCCATTTTCCATTCCACTTATTTGGTTTTTTTATTTCCATAAGATCAATAGCAAAAGCTCTTAATCTTGTCTCTCCCTTTTTAGTAATTTTCACTATTGTT
The DNA here is from genome assembly GCA_964553015.1 of uncultured Candidatus Saccharibacteria bacterium. GTDB lineage: Bacteria > Patescibacteriota > Minisyncoccia > Phycocordibacterales > UBA9973 > UBA9973. The sequence continues at coordinate 122,226 of CAZKJE010000001.1, forward strand.
TTTCCACTACTGTCGCAAACATATTCAATGAGCCTTTGGCGCTTGATGCTATCAATCGCACTATTGATCTGTTTTTTGGAATATTTTTTGGAGCCCTTAAAAATTTGCACTGCGTTACCTATAGCTCCCGCCCCGACCACAAGCACAGGAATTGAGGCGACCGCTAATGTGCACAAGACAATATTCGCAATTTTCGCCTTAGGTGTATCAGAATTTAAGAAATCTTTTAATTGCTCTAAGTAATTGTCTTTGCTTGCATGCATATATCTAATATTATAGCATATGCAGAATTTTTATGTACTTATTTATGTTAAATTACTGAGTTAACTCATGAGTTAAGCCACGAGGAGAAAATTTGCAAAAGGTATAGCTTTCTGTTATATTTAAGCCTATGCAAAAAGTTAAAACCGCAAGTGTAAGCAATGAGAATAAGCCAGAAAATGACAAAATCATAGAGGCAATGTTCCAAGCCGGCGCGCAATACGGATACAGTAAGACCCGAAGACACCCTTCTGTTTCAAAGTATATTTATACTACAAAAAACAAAGGAGACATCATTAATCTTGAAAAAACAAGCGAGCTTCTAGATGAGGCTTCTCTTTTCATAAAAAATCTCGGCGCACAAAACAAAACTGTGCTTTTTGTAGGCACCAAGCCTGAAGCCAAAGTAACGACAAAAAATATCGCAGAATCTCTATCCATGCCATACGTCATGGAACGCTGGATCGGCGGCACGCTTTCAAATTTCACTGAAATAAAAAAAAGAATTATGGAACTGGAGAATTATCAGAAAGACACAGCTTCCGGAGGATTAGACAAATATACCAAGAAAGAAAGAGTTGTTATGGCAAAGAAAATGGAAAAACTTGCTCGATATTACACAGGTTTGCTTGGCTTGAAAAAAGCTCCAGATGCACTTTTTATCATAGATGCAAAAAGCGAGCATATCGCCGCTACTGAAGCCAGAAAATCCGGAATACCCGTGATCGCTTTAGTAAATTCTGATTCAAACATAAAAGGAATTGACTTCCCCGTCATTGCAAACGATTCCGGCATACCTTCAATTAAATTCTTCGCAGCGGCCATCGCTGACTCTTACAAAGAAGGCCAGACAAACGTTACTAAATAACAGAGCAAACCCCATACCAGAGCAAAGCTCGGTACGGGGCAAGTAAAAGAGCTTTTTTTATGTCATCAACACAAATAACAACTGAACAAATTAAGGAATTGAGAGATGCTACGGGTATTTCCGTGATGCAATGCAAGCGCGCCTTAGAAGAGGCCGAAGGCGACATGAAAAAGGCTTTGGCCATCCTTAAAAAAACCAGTTCTGATATTGCGCTAAAAAAAGTTGACCGCGAGGTAAAAGATGGCCGAGTAGCTATAAAATCTGATAATAAAAAAGCTGTTTTGGTATCGTTATTATGCGAAACTGATTTCGTAGCAAAAAATGAAGATTTCACCAACCTTTTAAATAACCTCACAGAAGAAGCTTTTAAAAACGGCGTAGAAAAAATGAAAGCTAGTGCCAAAGACATGATAGATCCGGTTATTCAAAAAACAGGAGAAAATATCCAGCTTGGCGAGGCTTACGAGGTTACTGGGGAAGTCCTGGAAAGCTACTTGCACAATAATAAAATAGGAGTAATCGTGTCGCTAGATGGTGGAAACGCAGAGCTTGCAAAAGATATAGCCATGCACATCGCCGCAATGAAACCAGAATACATTTACGCGAGTGAAGTGAGCATTGAGGCGAGAAAAACCATGCAGGAAGTTTTTGAAAAAGAAGTAGCCGGCATAGACAAACCCGAAGAAATAAAGAAAAAAATGCTTGATGGAAAAATGATGACATATTTCAAAGATCGTACCCTTACAGATCAGCCTTTCATAAAAGATGGAGATATGACCGTAGGCAAGCTCTTAGAAACTAAAAATGCTAAAATAAAAGAAGTAAAGAGATATTCAATATAAACCTGAGTATCCTTTGCTAAATCATATGTATATACTTTTTACTTTATTTTTTGTTTCTCTTCTTGGAATCATATTTATGATAGGAAGAAAGCTTTTGCTTATACAAAATGGATACGTTTTCAAAGAAGAGACTTTTGCTCTTGACGGAAAATACCTCGAAGAACTAAAAACAAAGACAGTGCGAAGTATACAAAAGCTCGGATTCGTGACCCTTGTGATAACGATCAGGATTTATGTAAAAGTTTCAAATTTCTTTCAGAGTGAATTCAAAGAAGCATTGGAAAAAATAAGAAATATGCGTGCTAAAAAATCAGACGGTATAACGATAAAAATAAAACGGGAAAATAAGTTCTTAAAGATGGTAAGCCAATACAAAAGAAGAATAAAAAAGATAAAGGAAAAGGTAAAACAAGAAGAAAGTTTGTAAACTTCATAATGTAGTGTATAGTGTTTACCATTGCCGGCATAGCTCAGTTGGTAGAGCGCCAATTTTGTAAATTGGATGTCGTGGGTTCGATCCCCTCTGCCGGCTCAAAAAATACTTAAGAAGTAGACATACCGTCCATTTTTTTGCCTATAACCTCTTCTGCTTCTGTAAGTTCCTCTTCAAAATTTTGAAGGAACAATATTTCTTCTTCTGTGAGTTTGCGTTTGGATTGGGCTCTTTTAAGCAGAGATATATGCTCGTTTATGTCTTTGCGAAGCAGTTTAAAAGATTCATCCACCATTTTCCCCGTCTCGCGGCTCTCTTTGCGCAGGCGGCGAACGAGGCCTAAAGAGTTATACCAAACGTATGCTCCGCTTCCAAAAAGAACAGCGAGCGCGAATAGACCAAGAATGATAGCTGAAATATAATTTAGTACGAGGCCTATAAAATCAGCCAAAAATTTTGAAACAGTTCCCTGCTTCGTTTCTTCGGGATAGTAAGTCATAGCCGGAGGCTCAGTTATAAAATCCTCCAATATTATTTCTGTATTATTTTCTTCTACGACTGGCTTCACAGGTGACGAAGAAGGACTGGTAGATTCTAATACCTTAGATTCTATGGAAAAATTGGCTGTGCCAAGATTTTCAAGAATATTGGTTCCCGCGCCGTCATTGGCCAATACCGAACCAGAGGTAAAATAGACTTTCGCCTGTCCGGAAGATTTAGCTCTGAAAGTTACGCTAATAATATTCCCTCTGCTGCCTATGAAGCCAGGGTTAAGGGCAATGCCTTCAAAGCCAAATGTTCCCTCTGCGTTGGAAAATGCCGGTTCCTGCACCCACAGACTTACTATTGACTTGGCTTTAGATATGCCGACTATTTCGAGCTTGTCGGCAGGAAAAGAAATGGTTCCCGAAACAGCATTGACCGTTTTGTCAGGACTTGAAACATAAACAACAACAGAAAATGTATTGCCAACCGTCCGCGACAAAACAGCGGGAGAAAAATTGAGACTCGCCGCCATGGCTGTGAAAGGCAGTAAAAATAACATACCTAGAATAAAAGAAGAGATAAAAGTTTTTATATGTTTTTTCTTGTCCATATTTTTGAAATAAGAATAACAATAGAAAGCGCTACAGCAATAATTATACCCCAATAAAACAAATATTCATACCACAAAAGAGAATGGGAAGGGGCAATTTTTACAGTTTGGGCATTGCCGGCGTTATCCACAGCCTGTATTATAATATGGCTTTTAAGCGCTTGATCTGCCAGGACATGGGGACTTTGAGCAATTCTCCAACGTGAAAGAAATGGAAATGATTTCAACCGATATTCTTTTATACGATAGTGAGATACACCCGAATTTTTATCTTGCGTGGCAAACACTACAAATGATTTTTCTAAAAAGAGGGCGGAGTCGCTTGACACAACCGGCGAGAAAATTTCAGGCAGTTCTTTGTCTATTATTGACTCCGAGCGCCTCTCACTGTCTCCCTGTCCGACAAAAATAGCTACATTGTCAACAACAGCGGAATCTTTAGTGCCCTCGCCATCGTTTAAAAGCAATTCCAAATCTTTTATTTGGATCATGGCAATTCCCTCCTTTTTCGCTTCAAAAACAACGGAGAAAACAAGATTGTTAGTTCCGCTAAAACCGCCCGGCGTGATGCCGGAAAATGAAACAGCGCCGAGTTTTTCAAGATAAGGCTTTTCTATCCAAAAATTTATGGATGAGTTGCCGTCGCGGATCTCTTTAACTTCAAGCATATACGGCAAAAACACAAGCCGTCCTGAAAGAGCATTGATGGATTCTTGTGAATGCACGATAATGCTCACGGTAAATTGCTCCCCCGTCTTTATTTTTATTTTATTGGACTCAAGGCGAACTTCCGCGGCGGAAGCTGTGAGCGGAAAAAGAATAAGTATAGCTAAACTTATAAAAATATTTTTTATAATATGATTCATATTAACCCGTCCAATTAAATGCCATGATGCTAAAATCTACTAGATTAACCTTGCCATCGCCGTTCAGATCGCTTCCCGCCGGAGGATTAGGGCGCTTATACCAATAAGCTGCTATTGAAAAATCAATAAGATTAACCCTATTATCGCCATTCGTGTCCCCTCTTGGGACATTTTTAGGCAATTCATCATTAATATTCTTTGTCCCTACTATGAAGCCTGCGACTTTTCCGAATGCGGTTATTTCTCCGCCTAGTGAGGCCTTGGACTTTGTTTGATGCTGTCCTGCTTCAAGAACTGATGTGTCAAAGTTCACCAGATAACCTCCGCTTGTATCTGCTATTTTTTTTATAAAAAATTCCTCTTCAGAACTTACGCTGATTGTTATTTCCGAAGAAGGAGCGCTCTGCCCGAAAATGGCAATGTTGTCTCCCCTCCGTACTTCGCTTTTATCGGTTGCAATTGTCGGTGCGATGAAGATACTGCCTACTTTAGTGGTAACGCCGGATGTTACGCTGACCGGAAAGGCAAGAAGCGAAGAGCGTGTTCCTTTGCTATCTTCAGAATAAATACTGAAAATATAGTTCCCGCCAGAAATATTTGAAATGGTAATTTGAAAATCAGCGTCCGCGTCGGCCACACTTGTCGCCACAACTTGGGCGTCTTTCAGGAGCGTTATAATGCTCCTCGGGTATGCTCTGCCCGTAAATACGACATTAGTGGAAGGAATGGTGGTTTGACCTGAGTAGTTCCCCCCTCCTCCGCCGCCGCCACCCCCGCCGCCGCTTGAAACGCATTGCGAAGTATTAAAAGTGCAGGCAGAAGTACAAGACAATGTTCCGCTGGAAAACCCCAAAGAAGAGCAGGAAGCCCCGCCCAAATTAGCGCCGTCGCATTGCTCTCCCCCCGCAATAATCCCATCTCCGCAACCGGGAACTGTTGCCGTTATCTCAACGGTTATGGCAAACGCTGGGAGCGGTCCTGCGATAAAAATAAGAAAAAACGTATATATAAATAAATTTTTTATACCATTCATTCATTTTGTTGTTGGCGCATTGCTTGGCCGATGATAAACCGATTGTATTTCCGAAGTCCGGCCCTGCCGATAAATCCAAGTACTAAAATAATAAGCGCCAGTATTGAAAGCAGCTGCCATGGCATTATGAAAAAATTATATGAAGCGTCCGCTGTCTGATTTGTCTCTCCCCAAGAAAGATTGAGCTTTGCGGTATACCAGCCAAAATGAAAATTTTTTAATTGATCCAAGGCTGTTTTAAAGAATCCCGGATTTGATTTTCCTTCATTTGCCTTCATTAAGTCCTTCCCCCATACAACGCTGAATTTCCTAGTACTGCCAGGAAGCACGCTTCCCTGGTTTTCGTTGGCTAGAAGCGTCGCAGAAGTAAATCTGAATGTATTTTTAACTTTGATTTCTCCCAATGGAACCACGCGATTGCCGCCGATGTTGTTAAGGCGATATTCAAAAGTTACGGGAAGCGAGCTTGCTACTCGGCTGTTTTCTTTGACAAAAAAGTCCAAAAGGCCCCCACCCTCCGCCACTTCTCCGGAAACTCTAAGCAGAACCAAAATACCTATCTTCCCCCCAATTGACACTTCACCCCCGCCTTCTGCTTTGGGTGGCTGACTGCCGAAGAATATGGCGGCAAAATATCCTCCTGGATCAGTGCCATTGGGAACGGTAATGGAATAAGGAACAATAACTCGCTCTCCGGATTTGAGCGTAACGCTCGCATCCGTCTTTATCCAGGTGGCAAGGCCGTCCTTTGCCCCTACGAAGTATGGAGCACCAGAATCACCTCTCGGTTCAAAATTCTCGTAGGAGGTATAAAAAATCTTTTCGCTGTCCTGTTCGTTGAAAAGTTCAATTTCGCCCCCAACTGTCTGCCCAGGATCAGCAGTTATCTCAATCTTGGCTGGAGAAACAGTCAAGGCAAGCGCCTTGTTTGAAACAGCGAACAACAGGCCGATTAAGAGAATTATGTGGAGTGTGTTTTTCATAGGTGTAATGAAGGTACTGTGTCCCATATACACCTATGTTAAAAATTCGCAGTTGCTACATAGGTTAATGTGGCGGTGTATGCTCCGGCTTCGGTACTTGATGTAATGTTTCCAAGATAACGCACTGAATAAGTGGTGTTGGCTGAAGCGCCGGAAGCGGAAGCGACCTGGTCCGGAAAAGCGGCGGTGTCAAAAGCAAAACCGGCTGCGGCATAGGGAGCAGTTACACTGCCGGAACCGCCGGAAGCGGTCATGCGCAGGCCGAACTGTTCTGTGCCGGCTGATGAAGCTGTGTTAGTAGCGCCGATTGCGGTAATGGTATTACCGCCGGAAGTAAGTGTGGCCCCATTTAAAGTCATAGTATAACCATTGGCAGCATTTGTGCCGACAACCAGCGTATGCGCTTCTGTTTCAGTTGCTGAACCGTTCGTATCGCCGGTAGCAAAGAAGTCGTCCGCGGCGGTCAAGGTGCCGAAACCGATTGAGTTGTCCGAGATGGTAAAAGTAAGCGATTCGTCTACGGTCGCTGTTACCGCAACTTGGTCATCGGTTAAAATGTTAATGACAATATCTCCCGTATCGCCGAATGTACCTGAAACTGCGATGGTATATGAAGCCGCAGAAGTTGCGTTGGTTGAGTTTGTGCTGTCGTAGGTGAGAATTATCTTATCACTCGCCGCAACAACAGCTGTACCAACGCCGTCTGTCGGCGCAGTGAGCGTTAGAATACGATTTTGAGTACCGGAGAAAACTGCGCCCCAGGCAGTAGCGCTCGGACTTGCGGCTAACGTTTCAGTACTTTCAGCGCCCGTCGTGGCGCCGTGGGTAAAAGTTACTGTGCCTATTGTCTTTGAAGTGAAGTTAAAGTCCGAAGGAAAGGTTATTATTATGGTATCGGTTGAATCACCTGCTCCTGTCGGGGTGGTAAACTTTATAGTGTGACTCGAAAGAGTGCTTACCTTTTGAGAAGACAGGGTATCTGATTTGCTTGTCAAAGCGGCCGCATTTGCCACCTCTTTAGGAAAAGCAAAAACGAGAAGCGCAAAAATTAGAATCGCACCGGTTAGTTTATTTGACATAATAATTTAAAAAATTTTTAAAAATAAAATTATAATCTCGACTTAAAATTAAACGAAAAGTTACAATATATTATATTAAAATCTCATTATAATAGCCAACTTCGCCTGTGGATAACATTTTTAATCAAAAACTGGCGGTAATGACATAGGTTAACACCGCACTGTAACTGCCTGCCTCGGTGTTGGCGGTAATGTTGCCTAAGTAGCGAACTGAATAGGTCGTGGAAACATCGTCTCCATCCGCATCGGAAGCCACTTGGTCTGGAAAATTGCCAGTGTCTAAGGCAAAACCTGCGGCAGCATAAGGGCTAGACACTGCACCGTTTCCTCCGGAAGCAGTCATGCGGAGTCCAAATTGCTCCGAGCCGGCAGAAGAAGCAGTATTTGTTCCGCCGATTGCGGTAATGGTATTACCGCCTGAAGTCAAAGTTGTCCCGTTTACTGTGATTGCATACCCGCTTCCGGCATTAGTGGATGCTGTGATAGTGTGCGCCTCAACTTCTGTCGCCGAACCGGTACCAGCTCCATTGGCAAAGAAATCATCTGCCGAAGTAAGCGTGCCGAAGCCGATAGTGTTGTCGGAGATACTAAACGTGAGAGATTGCGCTGCGCCAGTGGTAAAAGTGTTGCAAGTTGACGAATCGGTAAAACTTCCATTCCCGTCGGGATCTTTGGCTGATGCTTTCCACCAATATTGAGTGCTTGCTGACAGCGCGGTTTGGGTCAAAAAGCTTCCTTGGGTGCTGGAAGTATAACAGGCGGTTGGAGCGGCAGTGCAGGTTGCGTTGCTTCCTGTCCAGCCGGTTGAGCTTACTGCCTGGTCGTTGGTTTGCACTACCGTGGTACACCCGCTGTTTGAATAAATTGTAACTTTATAACTTAAATTATCTACGGTTGTGTCAGCATCGGTAGCAGTCATTGTAAAGGTTGGTGTCACTGAAACACCGGTAGCGGCATTGGCCGGCGAATCCTGCGTAGGCGCGTTTGGCGGCTTATTGTAAGTAAGAATGACTTTTCCTACGGCTCCGCTTCCGCCGCTAATATTAGTTCCATCAGCCGCTCCTCCGCCTCCGCCTCCATTTCCAGAGGCTGGAGCAGAACCAGCGGCGTTAGCAGAAGCACCGCCATCACCGCCATGTCCTCCGCCTGTTGGAGTGTTTGCAGTTGGATAAGTTGCAGTACTCCATGTTTGAGGACCGCTCCACCCGTCCGCAGCAGTGCCGGCAGAAGAACCTCCGTAACCGCCTAGGCCGGCGTTGTTATTTCTTCCCTTTTCTCCTTGTCCTCCGCTAAATTTTGTATCGCCTACTCCCGAGGCTGCCGCGCCGCCAGCCCCGCCAGCTGGCGGTGTTCCCGTTGAACAGGCGCCGGGAGAACCTCCTTTTGCTAAAACGGTTGAAGTATTTACAAACCAGCTGTCGCCTCCGGCGGTTGACGCGGTGCAACCAGCGTTTCCTGTACCAGCCGCACCAACCGTAACTGTATAATTATTACCTGGAATTACAGTAGTTGTGTTGTCTTTTGAATATGCTCCGCCGCCTCCGCCGCCTCCGCCATCCGTAGTTGCGTTTTCTCCTCCTCCTCCGCCTCCGCCTCCCCAAACTTCAGCAGTGACAGAAGTGACGCCTGTCGGGGCTGTCCAGGTCGTTGAACTGGTAAAAGTTTCGGTAGTACTTGCCTCTGCAATTATTATCTGGACAAATAAAAAGATAGAAAAAGATAGAAAAAATAATTTTGGCAGGTATTTTATTATTTTCATTTAATATTAAAATTGGCAGTTTCAAAAACCGCAAAAAGCGGGTATTCGGCTATATCAAAAGCTTCACAACTTTCTTTTGTTTCCCCTAAGCTTATCGCTGTTTTATAATCTCCCGCCCTTAAATTAAAAATCGCTGTTGGCAGCGGTAAGGCCGTAGAAACGCATTCAGAGATAAAATTTTCTGTCTCCGTATAAACAGCTATTCCCCAATAATTCATAACGTCTATTATTTGACGGGGTACCCCTATTTCCCTTGATTCAAGAGCTATCAAATCATAGAAGGCGGCAGAGATGTTTATGGAAACTGGTGATAAAATGTTTGTCCCGTCTGGTATCCGCTGAAAAATTATTTTATCCTGGACATTGCCAATTTTAATAGCATCAGTTTCATCTTTGGACTCAATAGTTTGTTCATCCGTAAATCCACCTAAGGCCAGTGCAGGCTGCTCTTCTAACACATTGAGATTATCTTCATTTAAATCAGCTTCAATTGGCAGACTTTCGTATTCCACTTCCAGCCAAACAGAATCCAGGTAGATTGTAGGCATATCGTCAAAAGTCGGCAGAGTATGGATGGCTATTTGCACGCGTTCCAGATCTGTGATGGTTGTAAAAATATCCATCGGCATTTCAAAGCTTACGTCATTTGTTATATCTGATACATATCCTATTGTGCTCCAGTTGCTTCCATCAAGGGTGTACAGAACTTTAAGCAGAGCTGCAGTAGTAGTTGTTTCTGTTTCTAAGGTCGTGTCTTCAGGGATTTCAGAAGTGGTCCCATTAATATTTTCAGCAGATATTTCTTCTGTAGTTTCAGTAGAATTTTCTTCACTTGCGTCAACCTCTTGGGCATGGACTCTAGAGAAAAATAATTTATTTAAAAAAGAAACTTCCTCGCTAGCCGGCAATTCTTCCGCTGGTTCTTCTTCTGTAGGAAGAACTTCCTGCTCCATTACTGCAGGCTCATCGGCAACAGGTTCTGGAGTTTCTTCTGTTATGGGAATTTCCTCCGGGATTTCTGGCGCGATTTCTTCTTCCGACTCAGAAATATTCTCTTCTGATTCCGGAGCATCTGACTCTTCAGCTATAACAGGCTCGCCTGGAGTGGCCCAGGAGAACTTTAGGATTATTTTCTTTTGAAATGCATCTATGGGTATTTCGCCCGTAAATTCGCCGCAAAAGATTTGCCCGACAGCATTTGAAATTGATGCTGAATTTGAGTCATTGTAATTATTCGCGTCTCCATCTGTTACGTCCGGCGCACCGACAGCTTTATCTGTATTCTTCCATCCGCCAAGACAAGAAGCCGGATAAAAAGAAGAAATTTGCGCATTCGCATTACCCGCGTTTCTCAATAGGAAAATTCCCACTATTAAAATAACGACAGACAGGCAAAAGGTACCTAATACTTTGCTTGAATCTGAAATAGTATCAGATTTTTTTATGATTTTTTTACGTATATCTCCTGGAAGCATTTGTGGCCTAATTATAGCAAACTTGCGAAATATATTCTATGTCTATTGCTTGATTTCCTCATCTGCAGTTTTATTTTCTATTCCCTGAAGCTTGAAAGATTCTTTGACTTTTGCAGACAGCTCCTCTACCTCGTGAAATCCAGTCAGCACATCGTCGTCTATGACCAAGGCCGGCAGCTCGGTATCTTTTATTTTATAGATCTGGATCATAGCTTTTACGGCCGAAAGATCTATACTATAGTCAAAAGAATAGACCCGGAGCTCCGGATATTCCTCGCGCAGTTTAGACAAGACCAGGCTTTCTTCCCTGCAGAGAGTACAGTTTTCCGCTGTGGTGTAAAAATAAAGAATAAAAGCAGATTTTACTTTGCAGCGGTCAGAAATTTTTTTTGCTAAAAGATAATCCTTGATCTGGAGAAGCGAGTAATATTTTTTTAAATAAGATACTTCTGCTGTATCGCCCAAGTTCTCCTCGCTCCACTCGAGCTTGCTGCCTAGCTCGGAAAGCTCGCTTGAAAAAACGGAGTCTGAAATATTCTTGCAGGAAAGATCTGACAAAAGTGAAAACTGCGTTTCTGAAGAAAGAATGTCTATCGCAATTTTATCCTGTATGTTTTTTAATTGGTCTATTTTTTTGTCGCCAAAATAATTGCTGACATAGCTCGCAGTAAAGAAAAGGGCTACAGTAATTAAAAAAACTATTAAATATTTTCTCCAGTCTATATTGTTTGAGTCCATAATTTGAAATTCGTAATTTATCTCTTTATCTCCACGAAGGCTTCCTTGATAAGATAGTATTGTAAATTCCGCGCAGGAACCAGAAAGGAGCTATAATTCCGAAAATAGGGAAAAAATAAAGTATGTGTAAAGAAAATTTGTTCTTTTCTCCTGTCATCCTCTGTCCGAAAAGTATCGCAAAAATTACGAGCAGATATATAAAACCAATAATAAAAATAGTAGATTGGGTATTGATAAAAAATGGATCGAAATTAAAGCTCCTTGCGCTGAAATCAAAACCGATGGTGCTTACCTGTAATACTTTTGAATATATAAAGTTGTAAAAATTATAAGCTATCCTGCCAAAAAGAAAGCTTACCGAAAAAATCGACACGACACCCATAGGCAATGTAAAAGTCGCAAAATTGCCATATTTTTTCCTGAATAAAACGTGCCGATAATCTATCGTATTGTTGATAAAGCCGTAGATCCAGCGCAGCCTCTGGCGATATAATTTTCGGATTGTTTTCGGCGTATTTGTATATACATACGCATCGTTGCAATGCTCTATTTTATAGAGATTTTTCTGCATGCGGTAAGCTATCTCCATGTCTTCGGTGCTGTGACCGTGCCTGTAATGGCCAAGATTGTCAAAAACTTGCCTGCGGAATACAGTAAGCGGTCCGGGCGTTACGTTTATAGCCCCGAGGATACCGAGCATTTTTTTGAAATAAACTCCCATGTGATATTCCGCTTTCTGGGCATACTGAATCATATTCTTTGGTTCATAAACAGTCACAGAGGGAGCCACGGCCATCACACTAGCATCCCGTTCAAAGTAACTCATAATACGAACAAGGGCCTCAGAGTCTGCGACAGAATCCGCATCCAAGCATCCGAAAAAATCAGTTTTGGAATTTTCCAGCGCTAAATTCAAAGCAGTGTGTTTTCCGCCATTTTTCTTTTGAAAAATTTTTATGTTAGAGTGTTCTTTAAATTTATTTATTTCTTTTAAAGTACCGTCAGTTGAACCGTCATCTATGAGAAAGATATTTATTTTGTCTTTAGGATAGTTCAGATCAAGGAGTGATGCTACTGTATTCCCCACTGTCTCTTCTTCGTTCCAGCAAGGCACAGCTATGGTCACCGCTGGATAAAAAGCTAACTTGACATCCCCTTTTCGGGTGACAATTTTTTTCCTGTTTTCAATAAAAGTTATCAGGAAAAAGACCTGCACATATGCAGACAAAAAAACCAATATGTAAAGTATAACGTCTCCGATTGAAGTCATGTTATGAGTGTTACTATAGCACTTTTATTCCAAACTGCCAAGGATAATAAAGGGGGGAATGAAAAAGCCCCCTAGGGGGCTTTTTCCGAAAAAACAATAAGCGAAAGAACAAAAAGTATTAAATTACATCTTCTGGCTCATGCCTCCCTCGCTCATACCGCCCATGCATGTCTTGCATCTGCAGCCAAAGCATTTCATTACGGCCGCAACACCTACTAATATGTAAACGATAGCCTCTACGATTGGCCATGACCCCAAGAGCATATTTACCACGTTCCAATCTGAACCCAAAAGCATACCGACCCCTACAAGACCCCAGTTCAAACCTCCGACCACAAGGAGCCATTTGACGGAGTGCATAGGTCCGCAGCACATTTTTCCATTCATCATATATTTTTATTCTTACTTTATACTACTCTGTCCCTCGACCATGAACCGAGTTTAATTATTAATACTTTGATTATACCATACTGAAAAAAAATGCTACAATGTGGATATTAACAAATAACAATATAAACAAATGGAAGAGAATAATGTAAGTAACGTTGAAAAAGCAACGGAAAACGAGGGCAATAACGTGCAAAATAGCTCAAAACAGATAGGGAGCGCTATAATCATAGCCGGCGTACTCATAGCCGGAGCAGTTTTATTAAAAGGAAACATCGCACCAGTCCAAAATAATAACGGCGTAAAAGCACCAGCACCCATAACAAAAGAGGATAGAGTTCTTGGAAACCCGAAAGCGAAGGTATCGGTCATTTTGTACGAAGATTTTCAGTGTCCTTTCTGCGGAGCGGTGTCCGGACTTGTGACAGATTCAGGGGCCATACAATACTTGAAACAAAAAGTTTCTCCGGACTGGACCCCGTTTATGCCGGAGATTATGAAATATGTAAAAAACGGAGAGGTATTATTTGTATACAGAGATTTTCCATTCCTAGGGCCTGAATCTTTGCAGTCGGCAGAAGCTGCGAGGTGCGCCGGAGACGAGGGTAAGTTCTGGGAATATCACGATTACCTTTATGCTCACCAAGACGGAGAAAATGAAGGTGCTTTTTCAGACAATAACCTGAAATCTTTCGCTAAAATACTAGAGCTGGATAGTGCAAGCTTTGACTCTTGTCTTGATGGCAATAAATACGAACAGGCAGTTTTGGATTCCAGAGACGAAGCATCCAGCGCAGGCGTAACCGGAACTCCAAAAGGATTTATTCTTAAAAAAGGGAAAGTGGTAAGCACGATAGACGGCGCTGAGGGAGGAGAAACAATACAGCAAAAAATAGACGCCGCGCTGAAGTAAATCTCCACCCCGCCCTAAAGGGCACCCCTCAAGAGGGGAATTATAAAACATTAATTTAAAAAATGAGAAAAATAGGAATAGTGATTTCTGGACTTATAAGTTGTTTGGGAATATTCGGAACTATAATAGGATTAAGTGATCCACGTGCTTTAGTTTCTTTAATACCATTGATTTACTCAACACTGATCTTTATCAAATTGAAAAGAAACACCGAGTTTGAGAAAACACATAAGTTTACTGTAATTTCTTTGGTATTATTTTCGCTTTTTGCAGGATTTTTGTCATTGATATTTTTGTCCTTCCTTAAAGTAACGGCATCGGGTGATGGTGTAGGTTGGTATGGAATTATAGGGTTGGAAATTTTATTGACTTATGCTTCAACACTATCTTTTTTGATCTACATAGTAGAATCAATTGTTCATAAGAAATTCTAAATATACACCTACCCGGCGCAAGCGCCACCCCTCAAGAGGGGAATTTGCACATCCGAATTTTGTATTTTATTCCCCTCTTGAGGGGTGGATCGCTTTAGCGAGACGGGGTGGACGCATCTTTTTAGTCGAAATAATTCTTAAGCCTTGAGATTTTTTCGTGCTGGCGGAGTTTTTCGAAGTTGAGCAAGGACCCCCCTTGCTCAAAATTATTTTCAGGTTTATAATGGATGCATGGAAAGAAAAACACCGTTTGTTGAGGGCGAACACTACCATGTATATTCCAGAGGAGTAGAAAAGCGAAAAATATTTATGACTACAAAAGACTACGATCGCTTTGTGGCTCTTTTGTATATTATGAATCAAGATGCTTCGTTTAGAATGGAAAATTTTCTACGAGACAAACAAAAAAGTTTAAAAGATATTTTTAAAGAGCAAAGAGGGAAACCCCTTGTATCGATTCTAAGCTATTGCCTTATGCCCAATCATTTTCATTTGATTTTATATGAACACAGAGAAGGCGGAATTAGTAAATTTATGGGCAAACTTTTAACTGCGTACTCAATGTACTTTAATACAAAATATGAGCGAAGCGGTCCCCTACTAACTAGACCATTTCGTTCAGAACACATAAGTAGTGAACCGCAGTATATGTATATATTTTCATATGTTCATCTCAACCCAATATCAATAATTGATGGAAAATGGAAAGAAGAAGGCGTAAAAAATAAAAAAGAGGTAGAAAAATTTCTGGAAAAATATCAATTCTCAAGCTACCAAGATTTTCTAGGAAAAAACAGAGGAGAAATCGCTATTATTGATTTTTCTTTTATCCCGGAATATATAAAGGAAATGAAAATAGATTTCAAATGCTTAGAACACAATTTTGAGCAAGGGGAGTCCTTGCTCAGTTAAAGCCTTCGTCCATAATCAGAATTATACTTTAGTCGAAATAGTTTTTCAATCTTGAGATTTTTTCGTGCTGACGAAGTTTTTCGTGCACTTTGGCCTCAATCTGGCGGATACGTTCGCGAGTAACTCCGAATTCTTCACCTACTCTCTCGAGGGTGTGTTGTATCCCGTCTAAAAGCCCGTAGCGCATTTCCAGTATTTTCCTTTCTTTCGGATTTAACTCGTCCAGCACTTCACGGATCTGATCTGACAAAATACGGCGTGAAGATTCCTGATCGGGACGCAAAATTTTGTCGTCCGGAATAAAGTTCTCCAGAGTTGATTTATCATCGTCGTCCCCTACCGGCTGCTCGAGAGACACAGTTTCTTGTGAAATATTTTCTATAACATGGATCTTTTCCACGGGTATGCCCATCTCGGTCGCAATTTCTTCAGCCAGAGGCTCGCGGCCCAAATCCTGCGAAAGCCTGCGGTGCGTCTGCTTGTATTTAGAAATTGTTTCCACCATGTGCACCGGTATGCGAATAGTCCTCGATTGGTCGGCAAGAGCGCGGGTGATAGACTGGCGGATCCACCACGTAGCATAGGTGGAAAATTTATACCCTTTTGTCCAGTCAAATTTTTCCACTGCCTTAAACAAGCCGAGGTTTCCTTCCTGAATAAGGTCGAGCAAGGTAAGGTTTGCCGACCGACCTACATATTTTTTAGCAATAGAAACCACGAGACGCAAGTTTGCGCGGGCCAGCAGATTCTTCGCCTCCAAGTCCCCTTTTTCAATTCTTTTTGCCAAGTCTTTTTCATCGCCTGCGTGAATGAGCGGATACTGCCCGATTTCTTTCAGATACATCTGGATGGAATCATGCATCGCCCCCTTGTTCAGATCTTTGTCATTTGCATCGAGGTCGAGATTGAGCAGGTTTCCGCCTTCAAGCACGTCTATGCCAGCCACGCCGAATTTCTCATACAGCTCGTCTAGGAACAAAATGTTGTTTTCTATGTCAGGGAAAGTTTTTAGTATCTCGTCATACGTGATAAATCCCCGCTTTCGCCCCTTTTCTATGATGCTGTTTGCGAGCGTTTCCAGAACTTCGGCCTTTTTCTCAATGTTAGATAACTTTTTTACTTTTTCTTTTTTGACAACTTTTTTCGCAACCTTTTTTAACTTAGGTCTGGCTTTTTTCCGGATTTTTTTTGCCTTTTTTACAACTTTCGCTTTTTTATTCAGCTTTTTATTTTTCTTTTTCATGGTCTTATTTTTTTGAACGACTATTTTTAATATCTTCTTTTTTCTTATTGAGCTCATTTATTTCTTTTAAAAGTTCTTGTCCGGTTTTTTCATTTGTGGCATACCGGAGCTCAAGCATCTTTTTTCCCAATTCTTCGTTTATCTTTTCTTCTTCCAGATTTAAAGTCATTTCTGTTATATTTCTTTTCAAATTATCATCATTTTCGTAAAATATTTCTGCTTCAAAGATGAGATCCTCTTGGCTATTTTCATATTTATCGTATGCGACTTTTAGTTTTTCAAATATGCTTTCAAAATCTATGGCAGGAGCAGGTAGGGACTTCTGCCACAGCGCAATGCCTAAGAGCCTCCGTTCTATATAATCTTTTCTATACAAGTTCGTGAGTGTTTCACCGGCTTTCTGTATTTCTTCCTTTTCATATTTATGTTCTTGCTCAATCTTTTTTAAATCTTCCAATAAGAATGCTTCCGAAATGGAGGTTTCGTCTTGTATTTTTTTTAAAAAATTTGCTTTTTCAGAAGACTTGCTAAGCGCTCCGACAAAAGGTAGGACTTTTTCTTGAATTACTCTGCTCATTTTGTGCGAATCACTGCCTGATTCTTTGACAGCTTTCGCTAATAAAAATTCTATTATGTGTTTGGAATTTTTTATAGCTTCCCGCCAGGCATCTGCACCAGATTTACTAATCAAATCTGCCGGATCTACTCCTTCCGGCATGTCTACCACTTTTACATCCATACCCAAGGATAAAGCTATCTTGCCAGCACGAACCGTGGCATTTACGCCGGCCTTGTCTGCATCAAAGGAAAGAACGAGGTTCTCTGACAGACGCCGTATGAGGCCAAGATTGCTTACAACCCGCTCTTTGGAAATTGTTGAGTCTGATAAAGCTGTGCCGGAAGTTGCGACTGTATTCCTGTATCCTGCCTGATGAGACAAAATCAAATCCATCTGCCCTTCCACTAAAATAGAAAAATTATTTTTTCGGATTGATTCTTTGGCTTTATCTATTCCATATAAAACTGCGTTTTTGGTGAAGATCGGAGTTTCAGGACTATTTAAATATTTAGCGGACTTGCCGTCATCCACAAAAATTCTGCCGGAAAAAGCTACGATGCGTCCGCTTGAATCCGCGATCGGAAACATTATTCGTCCGCGAAACCTGTCATACATGGCCTTATTTTTATCCTCGGGTCTCTTGGCAAGTCCGGCAAGCTCTATCTCTTTGTCGGTAAAGTTTTTAGACTTAAGATGATCATAGAGAAGCCGCCAGTCGAGAATTGCGAATCCAATCCTGAAATCTTTGATACTTTTTTCATTCAATCCGCGAGCTTTTAAATATTCTAATATCTGTGAGTTATTTTTTAAATTATTCTCAAAATAGTTAGTAGCCTCTTCCATTACTTCATACAATTTTTCTTTTTCACTCTTACTCTCTTTGGCTTCTTTTGTATAAGGCTCGAGTGGAATTCCGGCGCGATCGGCGAGAAGCTTTAGTGCGCCTTTGAAATCCAGCCCCTCAAATTCTTCCACAAAAGTAAAAATATCTCCGGACGCCGCGCAGCCAAAGCAATAATATGTTCCCCGTCCTGGCGAAATAAAGAACGAAGCTGTCTTTTCATTATGAAAAGGACACTTGGCCTTTAAGTTTGCGCCTGCCCCATCAAGCTTTATATATGAAGAGACTACTTCTTCAATTGATAGCCTCTCCTTAATTTTTTGTACGGGAGAATTCATTTTTATTTTGTAAACTTAAAGGTTGAAAGAATTTGATCTATTATTGGCTCTGCTTCTTTTGTTTTATCTTGGTTAAAGGTAAAAGTTTGTATATACCAATTCTGGTCTTTCTCAAATTGTACGAAAACTTGAGTCATATTGTCCCACATTCCTTCCGAGATTGTAATTTCTTCTGCATTAAATCCTGCGACTGTTACTGAGGTTTTTGATAAATCCATCCCTTCGGCAACGATTTTTTGTGGTTGCACCAAAACACCATAGGTCTGACAATATAGAGGGTATATTCCGCCTCCATCTAAAAGCGTTTTACAGCCTTCTGATCTGAGAGAAATACTTGAATCGCCAGACTTGTGAAACTCAAAATAATTTTCAGGATACTTCACCTCGAATCCATATCGAGCATTAATAAAGGTTTTCCAATCTGAATTTTTTGACCATGTGAAGTACCCACCTAACCCAAGAAGGATAATAATGCCTCCAATTAAAACTAGATTCGCAAAACCTTTTTGACCCATATTGTTTTTAGTTAAATTGTTAATAACCAAAAAACTATTCTTCGCTTTGAGCTTCTGCTGCAATTCTTTCCTTAAAACCAGTACCAGCCGGAATCAATCGTCCGATGATGACATTTTCTTTTAGTCCTCGAAGGTTATCCACTCCGCCTTTTACGGCATTTTCAATAAGCACGCGGTTAGTGTTCTGGAAGGATGCCGCAGAGAGCCAGCTCTTGGTTCGAAGCGATACTTCGGTAATACCAAGTACCACTGTTTCCGCTGTAGCTTTTCTGCCGCCGATCTCTTCTACTCTCAAATTTTCTTCGATAAAAGCAGTATTTTCAACTATGTCTCCGATAGAGAAATTTGTTTCGCCGGCATCTTTTATTTTTCGGCGTGAGAACATCTGGCGAATAATTATTTCTGTGTGTTTGCGGGAAATAGAAGCGCTCTGAAGCTCATACACTTTATTTATTTCTTCAATAATATATTCTTCGACAAGTTCCTTGCCTCCAAGCCTGAACATTTCGGCAATGTCTGCGGATCCGTCGGTAAGAAGCTGGCCCTTTTTGACTTTATCTCCTGCTTTTACGATCGGAGTTCGGCGGAAGGCGACTATGTATTCCATTTCGTTCTTCTTATTGTCAATTTTGCCGTCTTCTTTCAGGCCTGCTTGCGCAGACAGATCAGACAAAACTTTTATAACTTTTTCTTTGCTGTCTTTTGCGGTTATAGAAAGTACTTCGCCGTCTGTCTCGGAAATAATTGCAGGATTTTTTGGAATTCGTCTCTCGAATATCTCCTCGACTCGGGGTAAACCAGTAGTTATGTCAGTTCCGGCGACACCTCCGGCGTGGAAAGTACGAAGTGTAAGCTGAGTTCCCGGTTCGCCGATAGCTTGGGCGGCGATGATTCCGACAGCTTCGCCCGGCTCTACCACGTGGTTGCGGCCTAAGTCTAGACCATAGCACATCACACACAGGCCATGCACCGTTTTACAAGTGAGCGGAGATCGCACGAATACTTCGGTAAACCCTTCTCCTTCTATGTTGTAAGCTTCTTCTTTAGTTATTAGGAATCCTCTCTTGTAAGCGACTTTGCCCGATGAATCTTTAAGGTCAGCGGCAAGCACGCGTCCGCGGATATTTTTTGACAGAGGAATTTCAATTCCGGAAATGTTTTCCCTTGAAACCATCTTGCCTTCTTTTGTACCGCAGTCTTCTTCGGTGATGACCACGTCGTGAGCGACATCCACCAATCTTCGGGTCAAGTATCCGGCTTTGGCAGTGTTAAGCGCGGTGTCAGATGCTCCTTTTCGAGCTCCGTGCGTGATAATGAAATATTCTATCGGAGAAAGACCTTCCTGATACGAAGGGATAATCGGGAATTCCAAAATTTTACCCTGGTTGTTCTGGATAAGACCGATCATGCCCGCCATCTGCACGAGGGATCCCATGTTTCCTCTTGCTTTGGAAGTAAATAGGTCGTAAGCCGAGCCGTTTTTATCAAGCGTAGCTGGTAAAACTTTTTCCAAGCTTTTTTTTGTGCGAGTCCAGATCTCTATTATTTTCTGATATTTTTCCTCTTCAGAAAGAAGACCTTCGCTCCATTCGGAAACGACTTGCTCTTCATGTTTTTTGCTGTCACTTATAATCTGCTTTTTTTCTTCGGGCACTTTTACATTGTCCAGTCCCCAGGTAGTTCCTGAAACCGTGGAATATTGAAATCCGAAGGATTTGATTTTGTCTAAGATTGCCGGAGTGTTATCTACGCCAGAGTGAACTATGAGCTCGTCTAATAAGGCAATCAGTCTGTCCTGAGTCATTTCATCATTAACATAAGAGAAATCAGTCGGCAATATGCTGTTAAAGAGAAGCTTGCCGACAGTGGTATCAAAAATTCCGCCGTCAAATTTTCTGTATTTTTCAGAATCAGTCGCAAGAACTTTTATTTTTGCCCGCAAAGTTATAACTCCATATTCGTATGCAGTGATCGCTGTGTTTGGGTTTGAGAAATATTTTCCTTCGCCTGTTTCTCCGTCAACAACTTTGGTCATCCAGTAACTTCCGAGCACCATGTCCATACGAGGGTTCACTATCGGCTCGCCGTTTTGAGGCTTTAGGAGGTTTTTGTTTGAGGCCATGAGCTCTTGTGCTTCAGACTGAGCTTCTTCAAGTAAAGGCACGTATACTGCCATCTGATCGCCGTCAAAGTCGGCATTGAAAGCCTGACAAACGAGAGGGTGAACCTGAATAGCATTTCCTTCGATAAGAATCGGATTAAAAGCCTGAATACCGAGCCTGTGCAAAGTCGGCGCGCGGTTTAAAAGCACATATTTTCCTTCGATAACTTCTTCGAGCATCGCCCACACTTCCGGAGTTCTCTCTTCTATGAGCTTGTTTGCTCCGCGAATGTTGAATGCAAGTTCTGCTAAAAGTATTTTTGAAATTACGAATGGGCGGAACAGTTCGAGCGCCATATGCTTTGGAAGTCCGCATTGATTAAGCTTAAGCTGTGGACCGACGACAATAACCGAACGTCCGGAGTAATCCACCCGCTTTCCGAGGAGGTTTTGTCTGAACAAACCTTGTTTTGATTTTAGGTTGTCAGACAGAGATTTGAGCGGACGCTTCTGGGACTGGCTCATTGCAGCAGAATCGTTCTGCTTGGCGATAGAGTTGTCTATGAGCGCATCCACTGCTTCCTGAATAATTCTTTTTTCATTTCGAAGAATGACGTCCGGAGCATTTATTTCTTTAAGTTTCTTTAAGCGATTATTTCGGTTTATAACTCGGCGATACAAGTCGTTCAAATCTGAAGTCGCATGCCGTCCTCCGTCTAAGGCGACCATCGGGCGCAAAACCGGCGGGATAACAGGAATAACAGTCAGAAACATCCATTCCGGCCTGATACTTGCATACGTCATCGCCCGGATAAGAGAAAGTCTTTTCTGTAATTTTTCTTTGTCAGCGGTGCTTGCTTTCTCAAGCATCTTTTCGGTAAGAGTTTTCAGCTTGCCGAGATCAAGATTCTTGAAAATGGAGTAGATAGCCTCGGCGCCGATATTTGCCTCAAAACAGGTGCCGTATTTCAAAGAATAATGATGAAAAGAAATTTCGTTTAAAACTTTTCCTTCGTAGATTTCTCCAATTTCTTTTTTGGTGACTGAAAGAAGATTTTTTAGCTTCTCGCGAGTATCTTCGTCGGCGGCGTTTTTTAGCTTAGATTTAAATTCTTTATCCAAGCCGGACAAAATAGTTTCTTTTTCGTCTTCGTGAACTTTGGTGATTATATATCCGGCGAAGTAAATAACTTTTTCAAGATCAGAGACAGAAATATTTAGAAGTATGCTCATGCGGGATGGCACACCTCGCAGAAACCAGATGTGAGACACGGGAGTAGAAAGCTCTATATGGCCCATGCGCTCGCGGCGAACAATAGAACGAGTAACTTCGACTCCGCACTTCTCGCAGATGATATCTTTGTAGCGGATTCGGCGATATTTTCCGCAGTAGCATTCATAATCTTTTTCCGGTCCGAAAATTTTCTCGTCGAAAAGGCCTCCGCGCTCGCTTCGGCCGGTGCGATAATTTATCGTTTCAGGCTTGGTGACTTCTCCAAAAGACCATTCCTTTATCTGCTCAGGGCTTGCAAGCCGGAGAGCAATTCGATCAAATTCAGTTGTGTTTAGTGTTTTCATATATTTTTATTATTCTGAATTAGTTAAATTTTATCTCCAGACTTTTTCAAGTCCACATCAAGCGCGAGACCTCTCAGATAATTCAAAAGCACATTGAACGACGCCGGAGAATTTGGCGGCCTGATAGTTTCATTTTTGATAATGGAATCGAAAGTCGCCGATCTTCCGAGGATGTCGTCAGATTTGATGGTAAGCATTTCGCGAAGAGTATAAGCCGCGCCGTAGCCTTCGAGAGCCCAGACTTCCATTTCTCCGAATCTCTGTCCTCCGCCCTGCGCTTTACCGCCGAGAGGCTGCTGAGTGATGAGCGAGTAGGGACCAATTGACCTCATGTGGATCTTGTCTTCCACCATGTGGTGCAATTTTAGCATGTACATATATCCGACGGCGACGTCCTGCTGAAAAGCTTCTCCGGTTCGTCCGTCAAACAGCTGTAACTTTCCGTTTTCTGGAAGTCCGGCTTTTACCAACTCTTCTTTTATCTCTTCCTGTTTTGCCCCGAGGAATGGGGGTACGATTGCCTGATAGCCGAGAGTGTTTGCGGCCATGCCGAGATGCATTTCCAAAATCTGTCCTAAGTTCATACGAGAAGGAACGCCGAGCGGAGAAAGTATGATATCTACAGGAGTACCATCTGCTGTGTACGGCATATCTTCTTCCGGAAGGATTGTAGATATGACTCCCTTGTTTCCATGGCGGCCAGAAAGTTTGTCTCCGACGGAAATATTTCTGATCTGGGCCACTTCTATAACTATCTTTTTGATGATACCCGCTTCAAGAGTGTGTCCAAGATCTCGGGAAAATATTTTTACACCGATGATGCGTCCGCGCTTGCCGTGCTCCATGCGAAGCGAGGTGTCTTTCACATCGCGGGCTTTTTCAGCAAATATAGAGCGGAGCAGTCTTTCTTCCGGAGTGAGTTCTGTTTCGCCTTTCGGAGTAATTTTACCGACCAAGATATCATTTTCTCTGACTTCGGCGCCGATGCGGACGATACCGTCTTCATCAAGATCTTTCAGTTTCAGTTCACCTACGTTTGGAATATCGCGAGTAGTAATTTCGGGCCCGAGTTTTGTATCGCGAACTATACAGGTAAATTCTTCCACATATACAGATGTAAATTTGCTTTTCTTTACAAGTCTTTCGGATACAACAATGGCGTCCTCGTAAGTAGAACCAGACCATGATAAAAATGCCACGAATATATTCTGTCCGAGTGATATCTGTCCGGCAACGGTACTGGAGGTGTCTGCAAGCACATCTCCCTTTTTAATTTTATCGCCGACGTTTACTAAAGGACGCTGGTGAAACACTGCGAAGTTGTTATTTCGGAGAAAGTTTACGAGATCATAGGTGTGTTCTTTCTTGCCTTCTATAACTATTTTCTTGGCATCAAGATATTTCACGACGCCGTCTTCCTTTGCGATGATAAGTCTGCCTGAATCTTTCGAAGCTAGTTCCTCTACTCCAGTAGCCACAAGAGGCATTTCAGGAAGTACGCAAGGCACAGCCTGTTTCTGCATGTTACTTCCCATGAGCGCGCGGTTTGCATTGTTATGTTCCAAAAACGGGATCATTGAAGTGGCGATAGAGAATGCTTGGTTTGGGGCAACGTCAATAAAATCTACTTCGAGCGCTTTCACCATGCCGGGCTCTGTCTTGATACGAGCTTCCACTTTTTCTTTGGTTATTTTACCGTTCTCATCATAAGGAATACCGGCATGCGCTATGTTGTATTTTTCTTCTTCTAGCGCATTTAGATACACTATCTCGCCGGTGATCTTGCCATCTTTAACTTTTGCATAAGGAGTTTCAATTATTCCGAAATCATTTATCTTGGCATAAGTTGAAAGGTGTAAAATCAGACCGATGTTCGGACCTTCAGGCGTATGAATAGGACACACCCTGCCGTAGTGCGAAGGATGCACGTCGCGGACTTCAAGTCCGGCACGCTCGCGGGTAAGACCGCCGGGCCCTAGGGCTGACAGCGTGCGCAAATGTTCCATCTCGTACAGCACGTTTTCCTGCGCCATGAATTGCGAGAGCTGGTTGGTGGTAAAAAATTCTTTGATGCGGGCCTGTAGCGGGCGCTGATTTATGATCTGGATCGGCATCGCGGTGTCCACATCTATGATCGACATTCTGTCCTGAATGTTTCTCTTGATCTGCATCATACCGGTGCGAACTTTTTGCTGGAGAATTTCTCCGACAAAGCGCACGCGCCTCTGGCCCAAGTGATCTATGTCGTCCGCCTTGGCACCGGCCGTATTGTTTAATTCTATTATATGAGAAATTACGGTAACGAGATCCTCTTTGGAAATTGTTCGGCGGGCCATTTCTGCTTCACCCATAGATTTGCCGAACCTTTGATTAAATCTGAATCTTCCAACAGGCGAAAGATCGTAGCGTTCGGCAGTAAATAAAGAATTTATAAATTCTTTGGCGTTTTCTGCTGTCGCCATGTCTCCGTCGCGGAGGCGCTTGTATATTTCTATATATGCATCGTTCAAACTTTTGAGGCCATCTTTCGCCAGAGAATTTTTTATTGTTTCCTGCGCAACTGCGTTCCCCTTGAAAGCTTCCATGATCATTTCGTTCGTCTCGTAGCCGAGTGCACGAAGAAGCGCGGTTGCCGGAAATTTTCTCTTTTTATCTATTCGTATATAAATCGCGCCGTCTGCTTCGGACTCCATTTCTATCCATACTCCGCGGGCAGGGATCATTTTCGCGCCGAAATATTTCTGTCCTTTTGACTCTGATTCAGTAAAGAATACTCCGAAACTTCTGGCAAGCTGCGGCACGATGACACGCTCGACGCCGTTTATGATAAAAGTTCCATGCGGAGTCATGAGCGGCATCTCTGACATAAATATCTCCTGTTCTTTTACAGTACCTAAAATTTTATTCGTCAATTTTACCCGCGCCTTCAGAAGCCCTTGGTAAGAGAGCTTGTTTACTTTAGAATCATTTTCGTCAGTCTTGGATTCGCTTAAAGTAAAAGAAGTAAACTCCAATTGGAATTTTTTTCCGGAGTAATCTATGATCGGCGTGAATTCTTTGAAGACCTCGCTAATGCCGATCTCCACGAGCCACTTGAAGCTCTTCACCTGCGCCTCTATCAGGTTTGGAAATTGAACCAGGGGCTTTTTATACCTTGAAAAATACTTCTTTGGACGAGACGTTGCACTTATTTCTTTGGGCATATTGATTGAGTACAAAAATTACGCTTAAAATATAACTATATTATAAGCCTTATAATGAAAACGAGGATTGCATCCGATACTCAATCAATGAATCTAAAGTAGCCTACTCTTTTTTTACTAAGAAGTCAAGCGTTTTTTCCAATCTTCTATTTTTTTATGATTGCCGGAAAGTAAAACCTTTGGAACTCCATAGT
The DNA here is from genome assembly GCA_964553015.1 of uncultured Candidatus Saccharibacteria bacterium. Lineage (GTDB taxonomy): Bacteria > Patescibacteriota > Minisyncoccia > Phycocordibacterales > UBA9973 > UBA9973. Next base: position 148,147 of record CAZKJE010000001.1, read on the forward strand.
TTTTAGATTTATATTTTAAAATTTCAGGACGGGTGTACACTTCGCTTGATGACACTCTTTCTTCTTCGAGCGATTCATATTTACCCAATATACCTTTTACTTGGCGGGAAATTGAATCTATTAGAATCATAGCTGGAAGTTCTCCGCCGGTAATGACATAATCCCCTATTGAAATTTCTTCTGCTTTCAATATTTTCTGTACTCGCGCATCTATGCCTTCGTATCTGCCAGAGATCATAATGATATCTGTGTATTTTTTCGCAGATTTTTTTGCATAGGCTGTGTCAAATTTCTTGCCGGATGGAGAAAAAAGAATTATTTTTATTTTTTTATTCGTAATTCGTAATTTATAATTCGTAATTTTTCTTAAAGCTGCTTCAACGGCTTTAAGAACAGGTTCGGCGCGCATTACCATTCCTGGCCCGCCGCCATATGGTTTGTCATCTACTGGCCGATAGTTATTTTTTGGGGCTTTGATAAAATCGCGGGGATTATAAAATTTTACGTCTATCAATTTATTCTTTATTCCCCGCCCGATAATAGACTCATGCAAATATGAATCAAAAATGTCCGGAAAAATTGTAATTATATGAAAACGCATCTGTATGTTTATTTACTTGTATTTATATCACACATAAATTAGAAGAGCCATTAGGACAGCATAGCTCCCCTAATGGCCCTGATTTTTTTCGGCGTTCATCGCCGACGGAAAACCGCCCTGATGTACTGCACGTTCGCGAGAACATTACGCGACCTGATATCTTGCTGTGCGCTGAGAAGGCACGAGCCTTCTCCTTCAGTCCACTCCTGTGCTTTCTTATGCCCCTGCCCAAGCAGACGCATGCAATACAACACAACTGCCACGGCAATGATGTACAGCACAATGGTTACCCACATGTCGTTGGCCCTCCTTAGGCCTTCCAAAAAAACTTTACCATAAAAAAACTAAAAGTCCATAAAAACAAAAACTCGGATCTCTCCGAGCCTTTGCTAAAGCCTAGCGCCTAATGCCTAGAGCCTATTTATATTCCCTTCAATTCGTCCATTGCTTCATCCACAGTCTTCAGTGTTGAGGGAGCTTGCCCCATGCCGCTGCCGGTAGAAGTCATTCCGCCTTCGTGCCTCATGCTTCCGGCAGGCTCGTTGATCTTCAAATTAACGCGGGCATTATTCTTCATGCCGATGATGCGGAGCAAGGTGCGGATAGCTTTCGCGGTATTACCCATTCGTCCGATTATCTTGCCCATGTCGGCAGGATTTACGGTGAGAGTAATTAGTACGCCCATTTCGTCCACAGTTCGCTCTATCTTTACATCGTTTGGATTATCCACGAGAGCTTTCACCACGTATTCCAAAAATATCTTATCTGCTTCTTCCATAGTTTTAATAAAAATTAACTTTTATAATTTGCGCAGTCGTTCCGACTTTATATACTGCATTAACTGTAATTATACTTCACCTCGCCATGGCGGGGCAAGTTATTTTTTTGCTTTAAGTTCTTTGCGTTTTACGGTAGGCTTTTTCTTTGGCAATACATTTATTTTCTTTCCTGCTGTGACTTTGTCATGCACAAGAAAATTGTGCATCGTATCCGAAGGCTTTGCGCCTTTTGATATCCAGTACTTTATCCTGTCAGTATTCAAATTTTTCTTCTGTGCATCATCTTTGGCTTTAGGATTGTATGTGCCTAAAATTTCCAAAAACTTTCCGCTCTTAGTGCTGTTTTTGGAATCAGTCAAAACTGCCCGAAAAGATGGATCGTTCTTCCTGCCTATCCTCTGAAGTCTTATTTTTAACATTTTCTTAGCTTAACATAAATTGTTAAAAAGGCAACCTAAACGAGTAACGGCGTTGCTCAAGAGAAATCTCTCGAGCAACGCCGTCGATGTGATTTGGCCGTTACCATGTCCTGTTGGAACCCGATGATCCACCCGTGATTCCGCCGGGAGGTCGGGTGGTTACCCGCGGACGACGCGAGGTCTGGTAAGTGGTGTTGTAACCACTTGAACCATAATACACCCTGCCGTAGTTCCCGCCGTAACAGTACGACGGAGCGAGAACCCAGCTCGCACATGGGTTGCGCTGAGCCTCGGCTGCTTGCGCCGAAGCTGCCGCCCTTGCGGCTTCGGTAGCACGTTGCGCCTCGAGTTTGGCAAGCTCGAGACAGAAAGCCCTGACATCTGAATCTTTGATGAGATTCCCCGCGCATAAGCGCGGAAGATTGATCAGAGTAGATTGCGGGTTGGCTGCTCGAGCCAATTCGCTCGATGCGCACCCCGTCACCAACATCACTGCTAGTACAACAAGGAACAGTTTCATCTCTCATCTCCTTTGAGAAGGGGCTCAAACTGCCTCCCCTAGCTCATTCTCTACAAGTATAGCACATTTCATTGCTATTGTCAATGTTAATTTGATGCTATAATTAAAGGATGAAACACTCAAATAGGCTGGAAGGAATTATTTCTATTTCCGCGAAAGGAACTGGTTATGTAAAAGCTATTGGGCACAAAGATGACATAGAGATTGATTTTAAGCACTTGAACACTGCCCTCAATGGGGACCTTGTAGAAATTACGCTTCATGCCAAAAGCCACGGGCGCACCACCGGCGAAGTTTCAAAAATAATTTCCCGCGCAAAAAAAGCTTTTGCCGGAGTGATAGAAGAAGAAAGTAAATTATTTTTCCTGAAGCCGGATGATACAAAAATGTATACGGACATATTAATCCCCTCCGGCATGCTTCACGGCGCAAAAGTCGGGCAGAAAGTATTCGTGGAAATAGTTTCATGGCTGGATTCACGCAAAGCCCCTGAAGGCAAAGTAGTAAAAGTTCTCGGTCTTCCCGGAGACAATGACACTGAGATGCATGCCATCGCCATGGAAAAAGGCTTTGATGCTGATCTTCCTAAAAAAGTTGAAGAAGAGGCGCGTAAAATAAAAGAGTCGGGAATAAAAGAAAGCGATTACATGGACAGGCGCGACATGAGAAACACACTCACCTTCACCATAGATCCTGCGGATGCAAAAGATTTTGATGATGCGATATCTTTTAAAGAGTTGAGGCGCGATACATACGAAATAGGCATACACATCGCCGACGTATCGCATTATGTAAAAGTCGGCAGCGCGCTAGACACAGAAGCACGCGAGCGCGGCACTTCGGTATACCTGGTAGACAGGACGATTCCCATGCTCCCTGAAGTTCTTTCAAACGATCTGTGCAGTCTCGTGCCAAATAAAGACCGGCTCACCATGAGCGCCATATTCGTCATAGATAAAAATGCGGAAGTCAAAGAGGAATGGTATGGGCGCACAGTCATTCACTCTAAAAAAAGGTTCACATATGAAGAAGCGGAGGAATCTATAAAAAAAGCAGGTACGCCTCTGCATAAAGAACTTTCTATTTTAAATAATCTCGCAAAAAAACTCACCTTCGAGCGATTTGCGAAGGGCGCCATCTCGCTTGATCAGGAAGAAGTAAAATTCGTACTTGATAAAAACGGCACGCCGATAAAAGTCATAAAAAAAGAGCGCGGAGATTCAAACCGGCTCATAGAGGAATTTATGCTTCTTGCAAATAAAAAAGTTGCCGAAATTCTGTCGTCCAAGAAGATTAAAGGCCTGCCTGCCGGTAGGCAGGGCAAAACAGAAGAAGGTGTTTCAATATACAGAGTGCATGATCTGCCAAGCAAAGAAAAAATGGCAGACTTGGCTTTCTTCCTGCGAAGTTTGGGCCACAAAGTAAGCCTGCGGGACGGCATAATCCCAACGCATGAAATAAATAAACTACTTTCAAACCTAGAAGGCCACGGAGCGAGAGAGCACACCATAAAAAGCACTATGCGAGATACGATACACCGCGCGGTGATAAGGTCTATGGCTAAAGCAATTTACTCTACCAAAAATATCGGACACTATGGATTGGCTTTCGGTCATTATACGCACTTCACTTCCCCGATCCGGCGCTATCCGGACATAATAATACACCGGCTTTTGAGCGACTACTTGGCAAAAAAGAAAGCTCCGACCAAAGTCGGGGTCCCGACCGCAAGCGTCGGGAATAAACTGCTTGAATATGAAAAAATGTCACTCATTGCTTCCGAGCAGGAAAAGCGCGCCGCGGATGCAGAACGAGCTTCCGTAAAATATAAACAAGTGGAATATATGTCTGCTCGTTTAGGTGAAATTTTCAGCGGAGTAATCAGCGGTATGACAGAATGGGGCATATACGTGGAAGAAGTGGAGACAAAGTGTGAAGGGCTCGTGCGCATGCGGGACATGCAGGATGATTTTTATGTTTTTAACGAAAAAAAGCTTGAAATGATAGGTCAGAAAAAGAACCTGCCTGCCGGTAGGCAGGGAAAAAAATACCGCTTGGGTGATAAGGTAAAAATAAAAGTCAAAGGGGTTGACTTGGAGCGAAAGACAATAGATTATGTGTTAGTATGAGGCCTCCGGAGAAAAGTAAAAAAACTAGAATAATATTATGGTCAATATTTCCGATACTTGTGGGAATACTTTTTGCTTCTTCTTTGTTTTCTGTTCTCCATAAAGGAAACTCAATTCTAGCGAAAGAAAGCATTGCCAGAGTAGTACAGCTTATACCGTCGGAGACTGTAAAACCTAAATATTTTTATACGAACACTGACCTTGTGGGAGCGCCAAAAGTTTCTGCAAAATCGTACTTAGTGGGCGACATTAATACTGGAGAAGTTATCCTGTCAAAAGATCAGGAGAATATATTGCCGCTCGCCTCGGTTTCAAAATTAATGACCGCAGTCGTCGCCAGCGAAATTGCCAAGCCGGATGAAGTGGCTTTTGTGTCCAAGCGCGCCCTTCTTACCTACGGACAAAATGGCGAACTGCGCCTGAAAGAAAACATAAAAATCACGGATCTTTTATATCCCCTGCTTCTGGAATCTTCCAATGACGCCGCAGAAGTAATCGCTGAACATTTCGGGCGTGATAGTTTCATAAGAAAGATGAACGTAAAAGCCGAATCGCTTGGCATGGAGGGCACATACTATGAAGACCCGAGCGGACTTTCTCCGAACAATAAATCCACTGCTTCTGATGTGTTCAAACTAACGGGACACATTGCCAAAGAGCATCCTGACATTCTAAAGATCACAATAAAGAGAAGTTTTTCAAATAAAAAACACAACTGGTCCAACATCAGCCAATTCTTAGGAAAAGACGGCTACATAGGCGGTAAAAGCGGATATACGGATGCAGCTCGGCAGACTGTAGTGTCTCTTTTCTCTCTGCCTCTAGCTGAAAAAAGCGATCGCCCTGTAGCCATCACTCTCCTTTCCAGCAAAGACAGGAAAAAAGACGTAGAAAGTATCGTAAATTATCTCAAGAAAAATGTGTATTATGGCGGCGCGCTCGGAGCTGTCACGAATTGGGTAGAACAAAGAGTCGGCGTGCCGGACATCAGAGAACCAGATTTTGTGACTCTCGCCTTTGGGGGCGATATTATGCTTGATCGCGGAGTGCGAAATTCAGTTATAAAAAATTTCGGGAATGATTATTCCGCGCTGTTTTCAAAGTCAAAAGAAATTTCAAGCATATTTAAAAATTCTGATATAGCGTTCGCGAACTTGGAAGGCCCCGTATCTGATCAGGGTGCCGATATGAGAAATTTATATTCTTTCAGAATGGATCCGAGCGTAGTTCCCACTCTGAAAGGCGCCGGCATAAGCATCCTGTCCCTGGCAAATAACCATGTCGGCGATTGGGGCCGGGCAGCATACATAGATACGCTCGCCCGCTTAAAAGAAAATGAAATTCTATACACTGGCGGCGGAAATACCAGAACTGAAGCTGAAACTCCGGCAGTCATAGAAAAATATGGCATGAAAATCGGATTTTTGGCATTTTCTGATGTCGGTCCAAACTGGATGGGAGTTCAAAACGAAAATGCGGGTTTACTTTTAGCGAGCGATCCGCGATTTGACGAAATAATTAAAAACGCTTCAAGTCAGGTGGATTATCTCGTAGTATCTTTTCACTTCGGAGACGAATATAAGACAGTTCACAATACGCGACAGGAATATTTAGCGCATAAGGCTGTGGATAATGGAGCTAAGATAGTTGTGGGCGCTCATCCACACGTAGTTCAGGACACAGAAGTTTACAGCCCAAAAGGTTGCACTCAAAGTTCGTGCATGAGTTTCATAGCCTACTCGCTCGGAAATTTTGTCTTTGATCAGTCGTGGAGCAAGGAAACCATGAAAGGCATGGTTCTCGAAATCAAATTAGGCAAAGACGGCTCCATGTCTGTGCGAAAAGATCCGACGCAGTTAAATTCCGTATTCCAGCTCGAAAAAATAATCCAAGGCAAAGAAGAAAAAATAAAATTTCCAGAAGTAAAACCTACTTTGCGATAGCTGTAGCTTCGTCGAATTTTACCGAGAGAAGTTTGGAGGCGCCGTCGGAACCGATGGTAACGCCGTACAGTACTCCGGCGCGGGACATGGTCTCGCGATTATGAGTGACGACAATAAGCTGGGAATGCTTGGAAAGTTTTTCGAGCATGTCTCCGTATTTGCGCGAATTTGCTTCATCGAGCGCCGCATCTGTCTCATCAAGCACTAAAAACGGCGGAGGATTTACTTGCGACATAGCAAAAAGAAGCGCAATAGACGTGAGCGATCTTTCTCCTCCGGAAAAAGCATGCAATTCTTTTACTTTCTTATGCGGCAAAGAAACGTTTATTTCTATGCCCTGTTCAAACACCAGCTCTTCTTCCAAATCTCTTTCTATGTCTCCTTCCAGTTCTTCCGGAATATTTTTTTTCTTTTTATTTTCTACTACGATATTAAGCGATCCGTGTCCTCCGCCAAACATCAGCGAGAAAAACTCCTGAAATTCCACGTTGATTTTCTTCACTCCTTCTTTGAATTCTATGTCTATTTTTTCTTTGAGATCAGTGATAAGTTTTTGGAGAGATTCAATGCTTTTTTCAAGATCCTCAAGCTCTTTTGCTAAAAACTGATCGCGCTGCGACACCATGTTGTATTCGTTCATTAGCTCGGCGCTATTACCAAGGCCTGCATCTTCAAGTTTTATCTTTATGCGCTCTATTTTTTTCTTTAATTCATCTTGCGAAACCCCTGTATTGAGTTCCGCCTCCTCGGCGGATCGCCGCTCTCCCGATTTATACACCAAAATTTCTGCGCCGATGAGTACCGTGCCTTCGTTTATTTCGTTATCAAACATTTCGCTGCGATTTCTTAAGTTGCCTTCTTTGATAGCAATCAATTCGAGCGCACTCGAAAGCTCCTGATGGCGCACTTTAAAAGTGAATTTCTCGCGTTCCAAATCACGTAAAGCCTCCATTTCACTGTTTATTTCCTGTTTCAGCTTTTCAACTATTGTTGCTAATTCTTTCTCTTCTAGTTCTATTTTTTTTATTTCAGACAGAGTGTTTGCCTGAGAAGTTTTGAGTTCAGCCAGTTCTTTTTCTTCGTTGTGTTTTTGCTCCACCTGTTCTGCATTTTTTTCGCTTATGTCGCTACCGCAAAGCGGACATTTGCCCGAAACTTTAATCTTATCAACTCTCGCTTCCAGAATACCTTCTATGCGCCCGAGCTTGCGCTCCAGCTCCCCTTTCGTACTGCGAAGGACATTTATCTTTTGCTCAACAGATCTCAACTCTTCGATTTTTTTATTACCCGCCGTGTTTGCGGTGTCTTCGGTCGCAGAAATTTTTTTATTTATTTCTTTTAATTCCTCGCTCAATTTCGCTCTTTCAGTATGTAAATTTGTTTTTTCTTTTTCTAAATAAATACTTTCATTGGAGAGATACACTTTATAAAGATTTGAGAGTTCCGCCTGCATTTCCTTGGCTTTCTCAAACCTTTCTACTTGCTTTTTGAGAAAGTTAAGGTGCGGAGCATTTTCACGGCGAAGCATGGTGACTTCTTTCATGTTCTCGTTTGTTTTTTCGAGCTTCCTCTCGGACTCCTTTATCTTATACTGATAAATTTTAAGTCCGAGTGCGTCTTCCACCATTTCCTTCCTGTCACGAGCAGAAGCATTCAATATCCTGTCCGCTTCGCCTTGAGATATGATGTGGTGCCCGCTCGAGCCTATATTAACTGAAGCCAAAAGATTGTGTATGTCTTTCAGGCGCACTTCTGTGCCGTTTAAAATATATTTATTTAGGCCGTCTGAATAAACTTCGCGTGAGATTGAAATAACATCGTAATTAAGATTTATATTTTCTCCGCCGTCGTTCGTAAGCTTGAAAATTTTATCCGTGTTATTAAAAAAAATAGTTACTGATGCCTTGGTGCCTTTTGATAAATTTTTAGAGCCCTTAAAAACCAAATCAGATCCCCCTTTTCCTCGCATGGATTTCATAGACTGCTCTCCCAGTACAAAGCGTATAGCTTCCACCACGTTTGATTTTCCAGATCCGTTCGGACCGACGATGGAAACGATCGGGCTTTCAAATTCTAAAGCAGTTTTTTGAGCAAAAGATTTAAAGCCATTTAATTGAAGTGTCTTGAGTCGCATTCTTATATTCTTTCTTAATCCATCCAGTTTTTTACTTTTAATGCCGCCTCGGCTGCTTTCTGTTCGGCTTCCTGTTTGCTCTTGCCTTTGCCTTCGGCTATCAAATTTTTACCAAAATAAATTCCAACTGTAAAATGCTTGTCATGATCAGGCCCTGATTCGTTCAAAACTTTGTACATCGGGGTGACTTCCACAAACTCCTGCGCTTTTTCCTGTACTAAAGATTTTGCATCGCGCCAAAGTTTCTTTTTTACTATTTCATCAGTTTTCGGCAGCAGCGTCTCTGTGATAAATTTATTTACAACGTCATACTCCTGATCCAGATATATTGCGCCGACAAGCGCTTCGTATGTGTTTGCGAGGATATATTGTCTCGCCTTGCCGTGATCTTTTGATTCTCCCTTGGAAAGCAAGAGATAATCATTCATGCCGACGCCGCTGGCTATTTCAGAAATAATAATCGCGTTTACTAAAGCCGAGCGTATGGCTGTGAGCTCGCCTTCAGTACAGTTAGGATATTTTTTATACAAAAAATCAGTAACGATGAGCTCGAGCACCGCATCTCCCAAAAACTCAAGGCGCTCGTTATGAGAAAGCGTCGTTCCCCCGTTCTCGTTTATATAAGAACGATGAGTAAAAGCTTGCGTGAGCAAGTTTTTGTCTTTAAAAGATATTTTTATTTTTTTCTCAAAATCTGAAAAATTTATCATAGCTCTATTTTTTATTTCTTAATATTTCAATTGCCTTGGTGATAAGCGGAATAATGTCGTTATAAATACGAAGTTCCGGAATAGCCGAAAGTTCAAACCAGCGCGCAGCATCAAGGCCTCCCGTTTTTTCCAACAAAAGTTCTCGGTAATCACTTTTAGCTAAGAAATAAACTACTCTCTTTAGGCTCTTTCCTTTTTCCGGATGAGTAGCTACATATTCATTTTCTCCTAGCTTTTCTTCTATCTCTAAGCCGTTAAGCCCAATCTCTTTTTGCACCTCTCTGATCGTCGCTTCTTGTTCGTTTTCTCCCTCTACTATGGTGCCCTTTGAAATTGTCCAGTAACCGAAGACATCATGCACTAATGCAAACAAAATATTTCCGTCTCTAATACTATAAACCAGCGCTCCGCCTTTTTTATCGACCGGCAATTTAGAAATATCTATCGGCTCGTTAACATTTTTTTTCTTGCTAATCTGCTCCTTGCCGGGCTCACCTATCTCTTTGTAGACAGCACCTAAAACACCATTCACAAATTTACCGGAATTTTCCCCGCCGAAAGTTTTGGCGAGCTCGATAGCTTCATTGATCGCGACCTTAGGAGGAACTTCTTTGCGATCGCCAAACAAAAGCTCGGTCAGTCCGATTCGGAGAATATTTCTGTCTACCACGGAGATTTTATCAAGCGGCCAATCCGGCGCCGCTTTTTCTATAATTTCATCTACAACCGCACGCTTTTTCAAAACGGTCTCTATGAGTGTGAATACAAAAGCATCATCCTCAAAACCGGGAGCGAATTCATTTAAATTTCTTTTGAGAACTTCTCTTATTTCTTCTGGCGTCGGAGTCTTTTTATCTGGTGAGCCTGCCTGCGCAGGCAGGAAGTCCCACTCAAAAAGCGTCTGCAGCACTATTGATCTTGAAAGGTGCCTATTTGCCATTGTTTTAAAAAACAAAAATTACTTATTTGCCTCGGCCTTCTTTGCTTTTGCCTTCTTTTGTTTCTTTTCGGTCTTTTTTATCAGATCAAGAATCTTTTTGCCGCGGTAATATCCGCAGGAAGGGCAGACAGTGTGCCGTCGCTTTAGAGCCTTGCAGTTTTCGCACTTCGTAAAACTGGTACTCTCGAGTGCATGGTGCGAGCGCCTGTTTTTCGTATGCGATTTTGTATGTCTCATTCGTACTACCATAATGGATACATACTAGCATATTAAGGATGAAAAGCAATTTTTAATGTGCTAATATATGGGTTATGGACAAATTGCATAATTTAAGACACTCTTTAGCTCACCTTTTGGCGGCTGTTGTCGGAGAGATTTATAAATTTGATAAAGTTAAGCTTACCCTTGGACCAGCAATAGATAATGGCTTCTATTATGATATTGATTTCGGGGATGAAAAAGTAAGCGATACTGATCTCAAGAAAATTGAAGATAGGATGAAGAAAATCCTGCCTAAATGGACAGAATGGGAACACAAAGAAATTACAAAAGATGAGGCCCTAAAATTTTTCAACAATGAATACAAACAGGAACTAATAAATGATATCGCGCAGCGCGGAGAAAAGATAACTATTTATACTTGCGGAGGATTTACTGATCTTTGCCGAGGCGGACACTTAAAAAATCCTGCAAAGGAAATAGATCCCGAATCATTCAAGCTAGACAGAGTGGCCGGAGCATACTGGCGCGGAGATGAGAAAAATAAAATGCTTACCCGTATTTACGGACTCGCTTTTGAAACTAAAGAGGAACTTGATGCATATATTTCACAAAGAGAGGAAGCAAAGAAAAGGGACCACAGAAAACTCGGGAAAGAACTCGACTTATTTACTTTTTCTGAACTTGTTGGATCAGGCTTACCGATGTTCACTCCCAAAGGAACTGTTCTTCGTGAGGAAATAAATAAATTTTCACAAGGCCTGCGAGAAGCCCGAGGATTCCAAAAGGTATGGATACCCCACATAACAAAAAAGGAACTTTATGAAACTTCTGGACACTGGGCAAAATTTGGTGATGAATTATTTTTAGTGAAAAGCCAGGAAACAGATGATTTGCTTGTGATGAAACCGATGAATTGTCCACACCATCAGCAGATCTATGCCTCTAAGCCTCGTTCATATAAAGATTTGCCTATTAAGTATCTTGAAACAACTACCATTTACCGAGACGAAAAGGCAGGCGAACTTCTTGGTCTTTCAAGAGTACGCGCCATAACTCAGGACGACAGTCACATATTCTGTACACATGAACAACTCGATGACATATTTAGAGAAGTGTTAGAAATAGTTCAAGAATTTTACGCAGCAATAAAAATGCCATTAAAAATCAGGCTCTCCTTCCGTGACCCAAAAACTCCTGAAAAATATCTCGGTGATCCGGATTTATGGGATAAAGCACAGTCAATAATAAGTGCGAAGGCACAAGCTGCAGGACTTGATTATTTCGAGGCACCAGGAGAAGCTGCATTTTACGGACCGAAAATTGATTTTATCGCAACGGATTCCATAAACCGCGAATGGCAAGTGGCCACCGCTCAGCTCGATTTCGTGCAACCTGCACGATTTAAAATTTCTTACACTGACAAAGATGGCAAGGACGTCACGCCTATTATGGTTCACTTCGCAGTTGCAGGATCTTTGGAAAGATTTCTTTCGGTTTATATTGAACACACTGGTGGCAACTTCCCTCTATGGCTTTCTCCAATACAAGTAAAAGTAATTCCTGTGCGAGAAAATCATAATGCATATGCGAAAGAAATTGCTGATTTATTGAAAGATAATAATATTCGGGTAGATTTTGATAATAGCGACGGAAATCTAGGCGGAAAAGTCCGCGATGCAAAGAATAATAAAATTCCTTACTGGATAGTAATAGGTGATAAAGAAATAGAAGCAAATAAAGTTACCCTAGAATCCAGAGACAACGGCCAGCTCGGTCAAATGTCAAAAGAAGAATTAGTTTCAAAATTCTCGGAAGAGATAAAAAATAAAAAATAAAAAAGGAGCCCCGCCGGAGCGAAGCTCCTGCGGGGCAAAAAGACGAATCTTCACTGAGCTCTGTGGCATGAGGCGTAATCCTGTTGCACCGACCGTTTGCTCTTGTGTTCCAAGATACGCTGGGCTTTGTATAAACCGGGAAGGAACTTGATGCAGTCGACCGAACACCAATTCTGATGGTCCTCGACCTCTTTGGCTACATTCGCCCGGAGCTTGGTAAGACTTTTGGGTTCTTTGTAGCCTCGTGGCCAGCCCCGTTTCAAGCGGTATTTTTCCCCTCCGGCCTCGATGGGCCAGGAGCCAGGCAGTTCCACATAGTGGATCTTGTCACCTGATTTGAGCTTCCGGATCAGTTCGTAGTCGGGGTGGTCGGATTTGAAAATAAGAACTGACCACGTGTCGCCCGTATTGCTCTCCGCGCTGACGTACATACCACCCTCATTAGAACTGATTCGATCCACGATCAACGGATTCTCTGCAGAGCTATAATCCATCAACATGACAAACCTCCCTATTCATCCCTGTTATGGTTACCTTTTGATGCACTAAATACACAGCATCAGGATTCCGACAATAATTCAAATATATTTTTACTATATTTTTCTTTAAATGTCAATCTCTGCTAATTTTGCATTAGACTGGATAAAAGATTTTCGAGGTGGGACTTCGGAACCCATGAGAATATCAAAGATTTTGTTGGCTTCTTCGGCGTCGTCTATGTTTACTTTTTTGAGTACGCGGTGAGCCGGATCCATCGTCGTTTCCCAAAGTTCTTCCGGATTCATTTCTCCGAGACCTTTGAAGCGCTGGATATGGATCTTGCCTGATTTTTTGGTTGTCTCGGCTTCCTCTTCTTCCTCGCTTTGCTCGGAACCTTCGCCGAGGGCTTCTTCTACTTCCTGTATTTCGCTCACATCAGCACCCTTGCCGACAATTTTTAATTTCTCCTCATCGGTGTAAGCATAAGAAATTTCTTTGCCTTTTTTTATTTTATAAAGCGGCGGCTGGGCAATATAAATATATCCGGCATCCACGACTTGCCTGAAATACCTGTAAAAGAGAGTAAGCAGAAGCGTGCGTATGTGCGATCCGTCCACGTCGGCATCGGTCGCGATGATTATTTTATGGTAGCGCATTTTTTCAAGATCAAACGTATCCCCTATGGATGTACCCATAGCGATCACTAGTGACTTCACTTCTTTGGAAGCCAGCATTTTATCGATTCTTGCACGTTCAACATTAAGTATCTTGCCTCGAAGCGGAAGTATCGCCTGTGTGCGTCGGTCTCGCCCCTGCTTGGCGCTGCCCCCTGCAGAGTCTCCCTCTACGAGGAACAATTCGGATTCAGAAGCATCTTTGCTCTGGCAGTCTGCGAGCTTGCCGGGAAGGGTCATGCCCTCCAGCGCACCCTTGCGAAGCACGGAGTCTTTGGCAGCCTTGGCCGCCTTGCGGGCCTTCAGAGCCAGAATAGATTTATTTATGATTGATTTTGCCTCATCTGGATTTTCTTCTAAAAACGCCGCGAAGGCTTCGCCGAATACCGTCGCCACTGCGCCCTGCGCTTCCATGCTGCCGAGTTTGCCTTTGGTCTGGCCTTCAAATTGTATTTCACGAAGTTTTACGGAAATGACTGCGGTTAGTCCTTCGAGTACGTCTTCCCCCGTGAATCCGCCTTCGGACTCCTTCATTAGTTCATTTTTCTTACAGTATGTATTTAAAGTTCTCGTAAGCGCTGTCTTAAAACCCGTCACGTGCGTACCGCCTTCGGGATTATAAATATTGTTTGCGAAAGGAAAAATTCTGTCGGTGATATCGTCCACGTATTGAAGTGCAACCTCAACCCCAACTCCGTCCAATTCTTTTTCCACATAAAAAATATTGCTCTGGATCGGCTTCTGGAATTTATTGTAATATTTTACTAAAGAAATGAGCCCGCCTTCAAAATAGAAAGACACCGAAGGAAGCTCAAGCCCGAGTTCTCTGAAATAAAAAACGTCTTCCTCGTTCATACCTTTTGAATTATCCCATTCGCGCGCATCTATTATTGAAATCTTTAATTTCTTTACAAGATATGCCTGCTGGCGGATGTGATTTATTACTGTATTCCAATCAAATTTTATGGCGCCGAAAATTTCTTCATCGGGTTCAAATGTGATGATCGTACCGTGAAGTTTTGACGCGCCCAATTTTTTTACTGCTCCTTTTTTCTTTCCCTGTGAATATTCTTGCGCATATTTTCCGCCGTCTCTATGCACTTCAGCCCGGCAGTATGTAGAAAGCGCGTTCACCACAGATGCGCCGACGCCGTGCAATCCTCCGGAAACTTTATAGCCGTCTCCGCCGAATTTTCCTCCGGCATGAAGCGTGGTCATCACAGTCTCAAGCGCGGATACTTTTGTTTTCTTGTGCACGTCTATCGGAATACCTCGGCCATTGTCTGCTACGCGAACGCGATTTTTGGGAAGAAGAACTATTTCAATATCATCAGAAAAGCCTCCCATCGCTTCGTCGCGCGAATTGTCAAAAATTTCCCATACCAAGTGGTGCATTCCTTCCGGTCCCGTAGTGCCGATATACATGCCGGGGCGACGCCTGACGGGCTCCAAACCTTCTAAAACGGAAATGTCAGAGGCATCATAATGATGGCCTTTTCCGCCATCTTTTTTCTCACTTTCTTCCTTTGCCATGTATCTATATTATAGCAGAAATATATAGGGTTTGCCAGTGATAATTAGTTATTTTTGTTCATAAAATAATCACTAAAAACAGAGAGGAGGCGGCCGCGCAACACATGCGACGACAGCCCCCATTTCCCTGATCTTCCGGCTAGCGCTCGCCGGCTGGACCGTTAGGTGAACGGTCCTCTTTTTCTCCCTCCCTGCCGAGGAGGAGAGAGTCTTTCTGTGGGGACAACGACGTGCCCACTGGCCCTGGCAAACCAGTGGAGCATTTCCCGGGCAAAACCATGTCGGCCCGGGATGGTGACCCTAGAGCGTGTTTCAGATCATTCGGCATTTCCCCTCCTACCAACTCTTGAACTACAAAGAACGACGTGTCTTTGTTGCCCTAAAAGGACAACACCAGACCTTCAGAGATCTGGTGTTTGAGTTGTAAGTTTTATTTTAGAAGATTTACAGCGCAAACATCAAACCTCTGGGTTGGGTCTTAATAATTACACATAGTATTGGGGAATATTGGCTTGAATGCGTATTCCTATTCATAAGTAAATGATAACATGTATCAAAAAAGTGTAAATGGGCATATGTGGAAAACTCTTCATAGGCTAGCAGGCTTCTACCTCACCTGCCAGCCTGCATTTTCCTTAATTTTATCAGTTATCTTATTCATAACTTCATTTACTTCCGCATCGGTAAGAGTGCGATCATAGGACTGGAAAACTATTCTAAACGCATATGAAACTTTTCCATCTTTTTTGAATTCGTCAAAAAGTTCGGGCCCGCGGATTACCATTTTACCTGTATTTTCTTTTATAACTTTCAGTACTTCTTCGCTTTTTATATTCTCGGGTACCCACACTGCCACATCGCGAACTATAAACGGAAACAAGGCCCACATTTTAAATTTATTTTCTAGATTATGGTTTTTATGTTCTAGTTTAGAGTCAGCCGGCATATCTTTGCAAAACTTATCAAGATCTAATTCCTCTGGCTTAGTTGTATGCTTTGCAGCATCAAAATATGCCACACGTATTTTTTCTGCGGGACCCCATATTGTTCCTATCTCAAATATTTTTAATTCCTTAAAATTTCTAAGTCCGAAAAGAGGTAATATTGAGCTATTATATGCTACAGATTCCATAAGTCCATCGAAAAGATTTTCTCGTAAATAATTTTTATCTGAAGCCGAAGCTAAAACAGAAACTTTTCCCTTATTTTTAAAGCTTGTAGTCATAATTTCCGAATACCCTTCATTTATTAGTTTATTGCGGGCCCATGCTATTTTAGAATACAGTTCGTTGGCTTTTGGTTTAAAATCAACTTTAGGAATAGTTCCCTTTACTTTATCGTAGCCTAAGACGCGGCCTATCTCTTCCGCCATGTCTTCCTCCAGAGTAAGATCTAGCCGCATCGGGGGAATATTAATTTCAAAAATCCCATCACTATTTTTATATTCAAAATTATATCTCTCCAAAATCTCTTCTATTTCTTTTTCTGAAACTTTAAGCCCTAATACCTTACATACCTTTTCCACAGAAAAAACTAGCTTCCTTGTTTCCGGCTTTTGTGGATAAACGTCAACTATCTCTTCAAAAATTGCCTCTGGACATATTTCCATTATCAACGCTGAAAGCTCTCGCATTGCATATGAGCCGAGTTCGGGCGACAGGTCGTTTTCAAATCGCTTGCGTGCGTCTGTAAAAATATTCAGAGCTTGTGCAGTCTTACGCACCGAGGTTGGATCGAAGTTAGCCACTTCTAAAATTATATCTGTAGTACTATTATCCACTTCTGCGAAGTCCCCTCCTTTGATACCCGCAAGAGCAATTGGCTGATCGTAATTTCCGTCAATAATCAGCATGTCATCATCGCGAAAATTAACCTGTTTTTTGTCGAGAGTGGTTAAAAATTTTTCTACTGTATTTTTTGCGATATCAATTTTGATAAATGGTGCCCCGCCCTTCAACTGCATTTTTCGCATATCAAAAATGTGAGTGGGCTGTCCGCAGTTAAACATGACGAGGTTTGCCGCGTCCACCATGTTATTAATGCTTCTCTGCCCTATAGCCTCTAAGTGTGCGACGACCCATGCTGGACTGGGACCCACTTTTACATTGCGGATAATTCGGCCCATATAGCGTCGACATTTGTCTGTTTTTATTTCTATATTGAGCGTTGCCGGCTGGGACTCCGGAACTTTATACTGTAGTGTCGGATCGTCATATTTTATTTTGAGAAGCGATGAGAGTTCTTTCGCGAGGCCCATGTGGGAAAGAAGATCATGTGCGCGATTTGGAAGAATTTTTATATCAAAAACTGTGTCTTCCCCCTTACCTGCAATTTTATCTGTAATTTTTTCCAAATTTTCAACTTCGGCCAGGTGGTAAGTAAAGATCTCCGCAAGTTTTTCAGCATCGGGTGCTTCGGAAATATACCATTTTAGCCAGTTGTAAGAATATTTCATACTGATTAGTCTTTTGACATTTGGTTCAAACGCAAATCGCCCTGATAAAAAAGTCTTATATCTGACACCCCCCACTTAATCATCGCAATACGATCCAACCCCCCGCCGAAGAGAAGGCACTGATATTTCTTTGGGTCTAGTCCTATGTTGCGTAAAACATTTGGATGCGCCATACCGGCGCCCATCATCTCCAGCCACTTGCCGTTAAACTTTGCGAACACTTCAATAGACGGCTCAGTGAAAGGAAAAAAGCTTGGGCGAAATTCCACGTCCACGTCTTCTCCCAGCATCTTTTTATAAAAATGGGTCAGCACGCCCTTGAGATTCGCGAGAGAAATATTTTCCCCGATCATCCCCCCGTCTATCTGATAAAATTGCATCTCGTGCGAAAAGTCAGTCGCCTCATTACGAAATACTTTTCCTACAGAAATAAATGCCGCGGGTATTCTGTCTTCTTTACCAGCCTGTTCCATGGCTCTGGCAATGACCGCTGTAGTGTGCGTACGCAGGACTTTTTCGCTGTTACTTTTATTTGCATCTTTAATTATAAAAGTATCCTGCATATCTCGCGCAGGGTGATCTTTAGGAACATTCAGTACGTCAAAGTTATACCACTCGCTTTCCAATTCCGGACCAGTAGCAATTTCAAATCCAAGATCTGAAAAAACCTGATACGCCTCTTCTGCGAGAAGTGAAAGCGGATGTATTGTGCCTTTTTTATCTTTATCCTGCATACGTTTTATTCTACCAAATTCGCCTCTATCGGACTAATCTTTCGTCCGTGGCGGGAAAGTACGCAGCCGCCGGCACAAAATGATTTTCCGTCATTTTTTGCTAGGCAATTTTCGCAATTTATAAAGTGCCTGTGGCATACCGGATTATCGCAGTTAACATAATTTTCAGACTGCTCTCCGCAGTTATCACATAAGCCAATTATAGTATGTGTAACATCGTCGGTATAAAATCCCATGGTTACTCTTCCGTCAAAAACATACAGTTTGCCTTTAAAATCTTCGTTGGGATATTTTTCCATATAACTCACTATGCCTCCGTCGAGCTGGTACACATCTCTAAACCCCTGCGTGATTAAAAATCCGGAAGCTTTCTCACAGCGCACTCCGCCAGTGCAGACTGTCAGCACAGTTTTATTTTTAAGATGCGAAATTTGTTCCACGACTTTCGGCAGGTCGCGGAAATTTTCAATAGGCGGCAGAATTGAATTTTCAAAGTGTCCGACTTTGTGTTCGTATGCATTTCGCATATCCACAATGTAAAATTCACGACCAGTTTTTATCCAGTCATGCAATTCCTCCGGTTTTAAATGCGTGCCTGTAATTTCATTTGGATTTATATCGCAAGTTCCTAAATGCAAAGACACAATTTCCTTGCGAACTTTTATAGAAAGTTTCGGAAAAGCGTTTCCAGTACCAGCACTCAATTTAAAGTGAATGTTTTGAAATCTAGCATCTTTTTCTAACTCTTGAATATAAGCTTGTATATTTTCTTTCGTTCCCTCAAAGGTAGTGTTTATGCCCTCGCGTGCAATTATGCATCTGCCACCCAGATTAAGACTCTTACAGACTTCTTCCTGCCATACTTTAACCTCCTCCGGATTCTCAATACAGACGTATTTATAGAAAAGAATTATTTGATATTCGGGCGCCATAGGGTTATATTATAATAAAAGAATGGAAAAAGAAACCCGAAAAATCTACTTAATTTTGATTATAACAGCCGCTATTTTCTTTCTTATAGGCCTGTATTTAGGCTGGCTTGATAACGGCCCGAGAATTTTATTCTAAGATTTATACATCTCCGCCATTTTGCAATACTCGCACTCGGTGTTTTTTCCATAAGAATTGTAATTGCAGGGTCTATATATCCACTCGCCTGTTTTAATTAAAGTATCGTAATCTTTTATATCTTTGAGCAGAAAGTCAATCTGCTCCCCCGTTATTACTGTATTGTAAAAAGCTTCGGCGGGATTTTTGGCTTCCACGAATTCAAGACGAGACTCTTTTACGCCCGCTTTCCACTTCGGGCTCTGCTTTATCAAATACGAATACATCGCGAGCTGGCGCAAATAGCCGCTTATTCGGCCTTCTTCATCAACTTTTTCTATATCGCTCTTTTTACGAACCGCGCCGGTTTTAAAGTCTGTTACTCGCACACTTTGCGCATCTAGGTGCTCTATCAGATCGATCCGGCCGTAAATTTTCAAATGCGGAAATTTTTTGTCGGCTACGGAAAGCGGGTATTCGTTTTCCCGGCTTTTCTCGATTTGCGACAATCTTCTATCTGCCCAGGCCCGGACCACTTCGGCCACTTTTTTATCCTCTGATAAAATCATTTTAGGCAAGATTATTTTGTCCGCCTTTATTATATTGTCGATACCCTCATGCACCAAACTGCCAAAAATCAAATTCTCGTTCTCCGGTTCCGGGATCTGGAGCAAATTCCGGAAATACCATTTCCACGGGCACTCAAAAAAATTGTTGAGCATGGAGACAGAAACGTATCTATCTTTATATTTTTCCGTCGCCAGTTTTATCAGATCAGATAAATCATTTTTCTTAGAAATTACTTTTTCATCGTAAGAAATTTTTTGTTTCTTTTGTCTTTGGAAAACTTCATTGGGCAAATCGGCTATCACTTTCGCTAATTCTTGTTCATTCCCTTGACCGGAGAAAGTAGCGTATGATAAAGTACAAAATCTTTTAGCGCGAGTTATCGCCACATACAGTTTACGTTTTATGGCATCAATATCTCTCTCTTCCACTCGCTCGAGAATAGCTGGCGGCAAGGTAAATCCCATTCTCCTGCCTCCGGACAGAGACTTCTCGTCCATGTGAGCAATCCAGACATATTCAAATTCTAACCCCTTAGAAGAATGCATTGTAAGGACTTTTACTCCCCCGCTCACAGCAGAGACAAGCGGTATGTATTCACCATAAGACGCCAGTTTGTCCAGAAATGATACGAATTCAGAAAGAGTAATTTGAGAATTTTTTTCTGCTTCTTTTTTTAGCAAGCCTAGAATCGTGTTTACGATTTCTTTGCTGGTAACAAGTTTTTTACCATCCCCCTCTCCATCAAATAATTCCTCGCCGATTGTTTGTATCAAAAATTCAAGATTGTTCTTCTTGTTCTCCTTGCTATCATCTTTCCATTTTGAAAGTTTGGCTATCCACTCATTCACGCTCTTACTTTGTGAAAAAAGCGTCGGCGGTTTGCTTAAAAGTTTTTCCAGAGAGAAATCACGCATATACTCACCCGCAAAAAATGTATGAGCATCTATGATAGAAATGCCTGAAGTTTTATGTAAGAAAGACAAAGCCAGGGATACCTTGTCGCCAGTGTCAATTATTTTTAGTACTCGTAAAATTGCGCGAGCGTCATCCTGATCAAACAGGCTTATAGATTCGGTAGAAACAGGGATTCCCATGTTATGCAATATTTCAAGCGCGCCTAATACTTGCCGATTCTTGGGCACTAGTAGCGCGCAATCATCCGGATTTAGCCCACCCGTCCGAGCGGGTAAATTTTGCATTTTTTCTTTTAGATCAGAACCTAGAGCCATGATTTCTTCTTCGGGTGTACCCACTTCTACCAGATTTATTCTATGTTTCTCCTTGCTTTGGCTCACCAGTTTCTCTCCAGACATAACACTTTTAAGTAGTGCGTGGGATGCATCTAATATAACCTGTGTTGAGCGATAATTATCGACGAGCGTAATGAGCTTGGCGTCAGGAAATGTTTTTCTAAACCCTTTAAAGTGATCTATCGAAGCTCCGCTAAAACCGTATATAAGCTGCCGATCATCCCCTACTACAAAGATGTCCGGCCGCGTAAGTTTGGCCCAGACTCGGGCCAAGAATTCATTTTGCACGCGGGAAGAATCCTGATGCTCATCGATGAGAACGTATAAATATCTCTCGCGAATGGCAGCCTTGGCGTCCTCCGAGATTTCCACCAACTTTACCAAGGACTCCAGCACGTCATCATAATCGAGCAGGTTCTTTTCTTTTTTGGCTTGATCGTATAGGTCAAGAAATTTTACTATCTCCCTGCTTCGTTTCAAACTTTCTATTTCTTTCAGTACTTCTTTTTTGATGCCTCCTTTATGTTCTCCTCGGCTCGCAATACTCTCCTCATCGTCTTCTAAAAATTTCATTTCTTTTGCTATTTCGCTATCAAAAGCTTCGTTCGAAATCCTCTCTCGTTTCAAGATAGAGGCGAGAGACATCAGGTCACGAAAATACCGCATGCTGTCGCCCCGTGGACGGAGATAATCCCATTCATGCTCACTTAAAATCTGCTCAAAAAATACGGCGCGTTGAGTATCTTCTAAAAGTTTAGGCGCCTCTTTAAGGCCTAAGACTTTAAAATGTTCGCTTACGACCTGCATGCCAAAACTATGAAAGGTAAAAACATTCACCTTTTCTCCATCCTCGCCTATATATCGGCCGAGCCGATCTTTCATCGAATCGACGGCAGAATTGGTAAAAGTCAAACATAAAATTCCATCGGCTTTGATATCAGTCTTTTGTAAAATATTGGCAATCCGGAGAGCCAATATTTGAGTCTTGCCCGTCCCCGGTCCTGCCACTACCATGACGGGTCCGTCTATGGTATCTACGGCTTGCCTCTGGGCTTTGTTTAGCTTTCTGTATTCTAAATTAAACTTATCTTCGAAAATTTTTTTTGTCGCCTTCATTATATTTTAGATTTCTTTATTCAAGCTCAGCTTGATGTGGATCTTTGATTTCCAGAAAAAGAATCCTATGATTATGAAAGTCATGAGCGGAGACAAATATTCCGGAATGCGGAAATCAAAGCTATGCAATATCATTATTATCCCGAGCACAAGTATTGAATACATCGCGCCGTTTTTTAAATACACGTATTTTTTAATACGTTCAATGTTGCGGATAGTAAGTTCCCGCACAATGAGAGCCCCGAGTCCATTGCCAAGAAGTATCAAAGGTACGGAAAGTGTAAAGGCAAATGCGCCAAGCACGCCGTCAATCGAAAAAGTGGTATCAATTATTTCCAAAAAGAAAAGTTTGCTCAAGTCCGAATGCGCGCTCCCCAGTAATTTTTTCTCCTGCTCTTCCGCATTCTGCTTGAAACCGTGAGTGATGAAAAACAGCGTAGAACCGACGACAGCTCCGAAACCCATGAGGTTGCTTTCTTTAAGTGCAAACCACGCAATGATTGAAAGCAGTACAGAGACAGTCGCATAAAACCACACTCCTTTTGACATAAAAAATTTCTCGGTTCTCGGCAAGCCCATATGCTTATCTTCTAAAAATAGCCAGTGTAAAAACAAAAACAACAGAAATACCCCGCCGGCAACCAACAATATCGGAGCCGATTGTTCTATGGAATTGTGTACCAATGGATCCGAAGACCATGCCGCAGAAAAAACCTGAAAAGGCGTAAGAGAGGTATTAAAAGCCCAGATTATGGCAAACGGCAAAAGCCCGCGCACCAAAAACACAGCAATAAGTATTCCCCACGTCAAAAACCAGCGCCGTGCGCGGGCCCCCATAGTATGAAGCACTTCCGCATTGATTATGGCGTTATCTACAGAAGAAATAGCCTCGAAAAGCGAAAGCCCTATAATTGTAAGAATCGCCGAAAATATCATTCGTGTATTTTACCAAATCTGCCAACTTTTGTCCTTTTGATCGAAAAAGCTAGCGCCGGAATGCCTATCTTTTCTCCAATACTATTTGCTATCCCCCGCACATACGTGCCACTACTACATTTGATTTTAAAACTCGCGATGTTAAACACTCGGTGTTGAACATTTAATTTCTTGCGCCAGATTTTTAAAATTTCATCCTGCCTGAAATCCCCTTTAACTTTTTTAACTCTTTTTTCTATGTTAGTTAAAAGTTTTTTACTGCTTATTTTTTGCAATTTTAAAAGCATAAATTTTTTTACGAACACTTCTCTTTCTGGCAATTCTACTTCTACCCCACCCCTCGCATACTCAAAAAGCTGTTTACCTTTTACTGTCTTTGAAGAATATACAGGATATTTTTGGATAAATTTACCCGTAAAGTATTTGAGATTTTCTTTTATCTTATTTTTGATTTTTGAAGTTCTAAAGTTCGTTAGAACATTAGAACTTATTACTTTACCTAAAACATCGTACGTATCTGTTGCAAAACCGAAAAGTATCTCAAATTCATATTCTTTATCTAAGCCCAAATATTTTTCTTTATTCTTTGTTTCCTCTCCCGCAAGCACAAGTAAAACCCCACTCGCCATCGGGTCCAGTCGGCCAGCATAGGTCATTTTTATATCTTTGTATTTTTTATTTTTCTTGCGAAAATTCTCTAGCGCTTCAAGCGGAGTTTCCCCTTCTTTTTTATTCAATAATATTATATTCTTCAAATTTACCAGGCTCCGATTATCATGCCCCCTGCTACCAAGGTCACTAGCATGTTGCTAACTCCTATATAAAATAGCGACATTTTTCCTCCCCAAATCGCATCGCCCAGTTTGACTGGAAGAACAAAGCCAAGCCATATCCAGAAAGCCGCTTGTACTCCACCCATGGCACTCATTTGATTAAGAGCGCCCATAAGCCACGCCAAGACATAAAACATAACCATGCTCGCAATAAACTGTATGATGTATGTCTTTGCCATTCCCTTCTTCATTTCTGCCTTCTGTTCTTCGCTCATGCTGTTAAAACCCATCTCCTGCATGAACTTCTTGCCAAACAAAGGTCCGTACCAAATAGAACCAATAACCATACTAGCTATCGCTGCTACAATCACCGCCCAATAATTAATTATTACTTGCATAGTTTTTAATTTATCCCAAAGGGATATTAATTAATAATATTAAAATTATACCACAAAAGCTTTCTTTTTCGTCAAAATAATGTAGATTTAGTAGTGTTGGAGGGTTCGCATAGCGGTCTAGTGCGCACGCTTGGAAAGCGTGTGTGGAGCAATCCACCAGGAGTTCGAATCTCCTACCCTCCGCTACAACATCTTTAAAAAATCTTTCTCGCTTAATACTTTTACCCCCAGTTTTTGAGCTGTTTTGAGTTTTGAGCCGGGATCCTCGCCCGCTACCACATACGAAGTATTTTTGGAAACAGAGCCAGAAATTTTGCCTCCTAAAACTAAGATCTTTTCTTTGGCTATCTCGCGAGACATTTTGGAAAGAGTGCCGGTCAGCACAAAATGAAGGCCGGTAAATTTTCCCTCTTTTCTTTTTTCCGCTTTTTCTACTATCACTCCATTTTTCTCAAGCTTTTTTATAAAATTCAGCCTCGTTTTATCATTAAAAAAATTGGCAACGCTTTTGGAAACCGCAGGACCTATATTTTCTATACTATCTATATCCGCTAGGTCTTGCCTAGTGGAATTTTGCACTGAAGCAATTAATTTCTCTAGTGTTCCAAAATGGCTAGCTATATCTCTAGCTGTCTCCTCCCCCACATGCAAGATTCCAAGCGCCCAAAGAAACTTTGCGAGTGGAATTCTCTTTTTATTTTCTACCTCCGCTACAATATTTTCTGCAGATTTTTCTCCAAAACGCTCTAGGGGCGCTATGTCTTCTTTAGTCAAAGTAAAAATATCGGCGGCGTCAGTTATCAGTCCTTCGTCTTTAAATCTGCGTAAAATTTTCGGGCCTAACTCATATATCTCAAACACAGATACAAAATGTTCCAGATATCTTTCATCTTTTGCCGGACATTTGGAGTTGGTACAGTAATAAGCTACGGAAGAAGACCCGGCTAAAATTTTCTTTTCAACCTTACTTTCGCACACAGGGCATACGTCGGGCATTCTTATTTTCTTTTCTTTTCCTGTGCGCATGCGAGTCAAAACTTCCACAACTTTGGGAATCACGTCTCCCGCTTTTTCTATCACCACAGTATCTCCAATTCTTAAATCCAGTCTTTCTATCTGGTCCATGTTGTGAAGCGTGGCTTTGCCGACGGTGGAACCAGCCACGAGCGTAGGGTCACATATTGCCAGCGGGGTGAGCGCGCCGGTCCGACCGACGCTTATCTTGACGTCGCGCCCGACCGCGGTCGCCCGCCCGGCGGGG
>CAZKJE010000001.1:173615-202656 GCA_964553015.1 uncultured Candidatus Saccharibacteria bacterium
ACCGTAGATCCGGCAACGAGCTTGGGTTCAAATACTGCGAGCGGAGTAAGCACACCGGTACGGCCGACATTGATAAGTACATCTTTTACAATAGTCGTTACCCGCTGCGCAGGATATTTAAAAGCTGTCATATAGCGCGGAGCTTTACCGACCACGCCCAATGTTTCCTGTAAATTTAAATCGTCTACAGAGATAACAATACCGTCCGTGCCATAAGGCACGCTATCCCGTATTTTTTCAAATTTTTTTATAAAAGAAATGACCTCTTCCAAATTTTTACAGACAGCATCATTCTTATCTATAGGAAAATTAAAATTGGCCAAATATTTATGCTTATCTGAATGAGTAGTTAAATTATCGTTTGGAAAAATCTCAGCTATGTCATACGCAAAAAAGTCTAGCTTCCTTTCGGCGGCAAGTTTTGGGTCTAGCTGGCGCATGCTTCCAGCTGCGGCATTTCTGGTGTTGGCAAAAAGAACCTTGCCTTCCTTTTCATTTTTTTTATTAAGCGCAATCAGAGTTTTTTTAGACATTATTACTTCGCCTCTGACTTCTAGATATTTTGGAATAGACCTCCTCCCAGCCTCCCCCGAAGCTACGGGAGGAGTTAATTCAAGTGGAATAGAATGTATTGTTTTTAAATTCTGGGTGATATCTTCGCCGACAAATCCGTCTCCTCTCGTCGCCCCCTGCATAAACTTGCCGTCTTTGTAAATCAAAGACACAGCAAGACCGTCAAATTTTACTTCACAAAAATAATTTATCTGATTGCCGACAGGCCCGCCATAGGCGGGTAAAAGTTTTTTGATTCTTTTTTCCCAATCAGCAAGTTCTTCGTAAGAAAAAACATCATTAAGCGAAAGCATTCTGTTCTTGTGCTTAACTTTCACAAATTTATCGAGCGGCTTGCCGGCCACACGAAGTTCCGGTGCATTCTTATCCTCAAATTCCGGATATTCTTTTAACAAACTTTTTAACTCGCGTGTCAAAGAATCGTAAACGTCATCTGTAACGTTCGGCGC
This sequence comes from uncultured Candidatus Saccharibacteria bacterium, assembly GCA_964553015.1. Classification (GTDB taxonomy): domain Bacteria; phylum Patescibacteriota; class Minisyncoccia; order Phycocordibacterales; family UBA9973; genus UBA9973. The sequence continues at coordinate 174,638 of CAZKJE010000001.1, forward strand.
ATTTTCTATGTGATATGCATTTCTTAATCTTGCGATCTCATTTCGCAATTTTTGTATTCTCTTTTCGGCTTCTTCTTTCTGCATATTAAGGATTATAGGTGTTACCGTTTCCGCTATTGTACAAATCTGTCCTCTCCTGCGCCGTCAAAACTCTTTTCCAAAAACCTAATTCATCTATTCGCCCGTCCCAATAGTTTTGTGATCCTGGAAATTGTCGCGAGCCTACGGTAAAAAGAGAAGCGTTGGTAGTAGTCTGGAGTGGTCCTCCCGTAGCAGTGAAATCAAGGCTTCCATTCGGATGGGCAGGATCATAAACTGAAATATTCACCGTATCAGCTCCTGAATCATGCCAAGCAGTTACAAAATACCATGTACCGGTACTTATGCCTCCAAAGCTGTTGGCGGTAACCGTGATCTGTCCGACTGAAGGAGTATATACCGCAAAATCAAAACGGTCTGAGGAACTCAAGTATCGTAGACGATATTCTCTTTCAGTTGCTGTACCGTTGTCCTTTCCAAAACCTATGATACCTGCTGCTTTTGAATTAAGATAGAACCAGCCCGCAAAAGTAAAAGAAGAATCGCCAACCTGCATCGCACTGCTGGCACTACTCAAAAATTGCGAAGATGTAGGAACAAAAGTTGCTGAATTGCCAACTTTGTTTGCAAGTGACTGGCCAACCCCATTGTTACTGGTTAAGCTATTCCCCCCTCTGGAATCAACCCTAGTTCCGGAAGATTCATCCAGTTTCCAGTAAGCTGCTAAACTATTGGTTAGAGTGCCTGCCGTATCTACAGTAAAAGTAGGCGGAGAAGAAGTATAGTAGGTAGTTTTCAATTCGCGTTCAACACGATCCGAATTAACAGATGCGCAAGAAGCATCGCCGATGTTATACCCTTTTGAAATAATAGTCGTTACGCTGGAATCAGTTTTATCAACGGTTACTTTGGCGCAGCTCGCTCCATTGCTTCCCAGTCCCGTAATATTAAAATCCCAAAAAGGATACCCCCCGTTTAAAGTAATGGTGCCGCCTTGGCAAGATACATTACCGGAGCCTCCAGACTCCACAAAAGAGACGCTAGAAGATTTATCATTGGAAAGCGCGCACTCAATGCCTGTGTCAGCGGCAAAAAAAGCGTTATTGGTATCTTTCGCAGAAGTGCCGAACACAACCTCTTGAAAAGCGATATTGGCAACGCCGAGGGCAATAGTTAAAAGAATGCTTGCGAGCGTAACGGCAAAAAGTATTACAAACCCCTTATTATTTTTTATTTTATTGGTTTTCATTATTCTACCCAATTATATACGCTCTCGGATAAAACTACGCTGCGGCTGCCGGAACCTTGTGTCCAATAAACAGTGGAAGAAAAACGCGCTTCATTGGCGCTGCTATAGATGAAAAAAATCTTCCGGGTAAAACCCGAACTTGAACCTGAAACATAACCATACTTTCCTGTTGTAGAATTGTAAAGCAGCGGGGCATTAGCGCAAGTAGAAGAAGTGCAGGCCGTAAAAAGGAGATCAGCCATAGGCAAAGTGGTATCGGAAAAAGAAACATTGCGATCATCAAAATAGCAGCCGTTGGCTCCCTGGCAATTAGCTCCGAGAAGCTTGTTATTAAACGCTGTCCACCCTGCACTGGGGTTGGCTGAATAAAGCGCGTAAGTGTCGCGCATGTTTCTGACGTACTCAATGCCTTCTTGCGCCAGGTAAGTCGCGATTATTTTTCTTTTGGCATAATTGGTATTAGCAATGCCGGACGCCAAAACTGCCATCAGTCCCAAAATTGATATGGTAAAAATTGATATAGCAACAAGCGTTTCTACTAGGGTGAACCCGGTATTTTTTTGTTTAAAAAATTTTCTCATCGTGTTTTAAATATCAATTACTCTTTGAGAAACGGAAGTTTGCAGAGAAAATGGCGTTTCAATATTCTTATAAGTTATCTTGCCGATTAGCTTAATGATAACAAAAGGCTGCTGGCTATCGCCCGGCGGCGGTTCGGCGCCAAGAACTGAAAAAGAAAACGGAACGCCGGTAATAGCAACTTCATCAGGATTTAATTTGACCAGAGTAGCGCCTCCGTCAACTGATTTGTAAATGCCAAGCGCGCCATTAAGGGTGCCTATATAGTAGCCCCATTGATCATTCGGATTGGCCGGATCTCCGTCCTGCTGTTCAAATTCTATCCCCCAGCAATCCGGTCCGCTGCCGCCAGTGCCACCATCATCTATGCATTCATAATCATACCCTGTTCTTAGATTCTTGGACATATCTTCCATAATAAAACTCAAATTATCTAAAATTGAGCGCATGTTTTTTGATTTTTGATGCAGTAAATTAGCATTTAAAAGCGCCCCCATGCCCGTCATCACGATAATTATAAAAAGAGAAATAGCTATCATCGTCTCTATAATGGTATAGCCGGATTCTTTTTTTACTGTTTTATTTTTCATATTAATTTATCTGAATTCTGCCTGAAGGATAAACTTTTATAGAAGTCGTATTTCCCTTGGGGGATTTAACGGTAATTTTAACATAATCTACGGTCGTACATGGCAGAGGTGTATTATAAGTAGTCATAAAGGCGCCTGAGTCCGGACGTTTAAAAGTAATGCTCAGTTGATCAATAGCGGTACAGCTTGAGCCGAAAGTTTCTATTTTTGAAATCGTATTGTTTTTTGTGATACTAATTTTATTGAGACATTCAGTTCCGCCGCAGCCATTCGGAAGACGATCGTAAACATCATTGTTATTTAAATCAATAAAATAAATAAAATTTTTATTGTCGGCTCCGCCAAAATTCAGCGGCGCTGCTCCGCTATAAAAGGAAACTCCGTATGATGGCTTCCATCCGGGGAAAGGAGCGCCGGAGGCCGGCAACAAGCCATTTAAAGATGACTTTTGCGCCTCAACAATCTTTAGGGCAATATCGCTCCCCAAATTTCTTATATCAACATTAGCTTGAAAATCTCCATAATTAAAAATAGCAACAGAGGACAGCAAGGAGAAAATAGACAGAACAACTATCAACTCCACATAAGTCATGCCGGCATTTATTTTTATTTTTTTGTTTAATTTATTCATTATTATTGTAATTAGAAAAAAATATGCAAATCAAAAACAAAAGCCAATAATGTTCCCAGAACTAAATACGGCGCAAAAGGAATCTCGCTCTTCATTTTGTACTTGCCGGAAAATACTAGAAGAGATATCCCGACAACCGCCCCTATCCAGAAAGCAAGCACTACGCCTGATATTGCCGTGTACAGGCCCGCAATCCATCCCAAGCTTATTGCAAGTTTGGCGTCACCAAGGCCCATCCATCTTCCTTTTGACACGAGCCACAACAGGACAAATGGAGCTGCGATCAATGGACCGGATAGAAACTGGATAAGTGAAGGCAGGTGCAAATACGGCACAAAAAAACCCAAGTTACTAACGTTATCAAACAAAAACAAGCCGAGAAAACTTACTACGCCGAGCACAAGAGAAAGAATGTCTGGAATTATTTTATGTTTCAGATCATAAACGGCTATCACGACGAGAAGTGAAAAACAAACGGCATAATAAGCGTACGTGATCGCAAAGGCATAGGCAGGAAAAAAGAAAAGATCCTGAAACTTTAAAAACAAAGCGGCCAAAATTATTCCGACAGCAAGTTCTACAAGCGGATACTGAATAGATATTTTTGTTTTACAGCTCCGGCACCTCCCTAGGAGGCCTACATAGCTGAATAAAGGAATAAGCTCATACCATGCAAGCTGATGCTGGCAGGACATGCAGGCACTTCGTCCGCCAAAAGATTTTTTGGTGTTAAACCGGTAAATTACAACATTCAAAAAACTTCCGATAACGAGACCGAGAATAAAAAAAATTATTGTAAGAATTGGGATCATGTTTACTAATTAACAAGCTGTAGCGGCTCCGATCGTGGCGGATTTCTGTTTGGATGCTCCGGTACTGTCTACGCACCACATTTGGTTCGCGCCTGCAGCCTGAAGTGGGACTTCTGCGGCCCAGGCAGAGGCGCTGTGATTACAAGTAGCTACCGACGTAGACGCTGCCGGAACATTATTTATTCCGTAACTGGTTAAGTTAGAGGCTTTTGCGGCTGCTAATACAAGCGCGCCGACACCCTGAGCCCCGTCCACTGTGCCATTTGTGCAGGCAGATGTATAAGTTTCTTTGTTTGCAGTTCTGGTATTGTAAAGTATTTCTCCCTGCCTGACAGCATTAGTCAAATTTGATTTGACTCCGGCGTCGCCACCTTTGTCTCGAGCATTGGTTAATGCGGCTAAAACAACCGCTGCTAAAGCACCTATGATCGCTATAACCACCAAGAGTTCGATCAACGTGAAACCCGATTTAAGCATTTTTCTTGAATTCATGTTTAAAATTTACTAATTTTTATAATGGGACCTTACGAACATTATACCATATTTACAAAAACAAAAACCACCCTTCAGGATGGTTTTTGCAAAACTAAACTACTAGCTTTTATTCAACGCAAAGACCAGAAGCGTTAACTTCTGCAGTAAGACCAGCTTGGTCATTGGTCGCAATTGTAACTTCTTTGGATTTACCACTAGCATCAATACACCAGCCCTTTAGAGGATCTGACTTGTATTGAGAAACCACAGCATATGATGTACCACCTACGGTAGCAGAACAAGCATTGAGACCTGCACCTGCAGTCTTGGCTGCAGCAATTTGCGCAGCTATGCCAGTAAGACCGAAAATATTCGCAGCACCGGTAAGAGGACATGCTCCTACAGCTACAGCAGCCGGAGTGGTAGCAGAACAAGCTGTGCCTGTATTGGTATAACATCCAAGCATAGTGTCATATTGCAATTCAGCATTAGCCCTTATGCCAGACAAGTTTGCCTTCACTGCTGCGTCTCCGCCTTTTGCACGCGCTGAGTTAAGAGATGCTAAAACAACCGACGCCAAAATACCAATGATGGCCACGACCACTAAGAGTTCTATCAAAGTGAAACCTTTTTTAAAATTCTTCATAATAAAATTCTAACTATTAATAATAATTCGACTAATTTTTAATATACTTATTATAGCATATAGCTAAAAATCTATACGCAAGCCAGTTATCCACACATTTTTACCCGATGCTTCCCGCCATGTTGTATATAGGCATGAGCACAGAAACCAGCAGTATTCCGACGCCAAGACCTAAAACCACGATCATGACCGGTTCAATAAGCCCGACCAGCGTATCCACTGCGTCATCCACTTCGCGCTTATAAAAGTCAGTTAAAGTTTTCAAAATAGAGCCGAGAGAGCCTGTCTCTTCTCCCACTTGAACCATCTGTATCATAATTCCGGGAATGTGTTCACTGTGTTTTCCAAATGCTATCGATAGAGAAAGACCGGACTTTACACCTTCTGCCACTTCTGCCAACAATTGCTTGTACAGCAAACTGCCCACTACCTCTGCTGATATATCTATGGCACGAACAATAGGGACGCCGGAAGAAAGCATAGTATTCAGGTTGTCTGTTATTCGGGAGAGGAAAAGTTTCTTATATAAATTGCCGACGGCAGGGGTAGAAAGGCGGATAGAATCTAAATACATCTTTCCCCTCGGAGTAGCTGATAAACGCCATATCCAGACACCGAGCAATATAAAGAAAATCAGAATAAAGAATCCGTAATTCACAAATATATTTGAAATGCCTATAACTATCTGTGTAAAGAATGGCACGGCTTGGCCGGAGTCAAGAATAATAGCTGAAAGTTTTGGAATAACTATAGTAAACATCAGGGTCATAACCACAAAAAAAGTAATTATGACGAAAACCGGATAGATCAGTGCGTTTTTTGTCTTGGAAGTGAGCGCGTACTGACGGTCCAGATATTCCGCAAGATGCAGAAAAGTCTGATTTAATTTTCCTGTCTCCTCGCCCACTTTTACCATATTTACATAAAAATCTGAAAAAACATCTGGGTGGTGTGCAAGCGCTCCGGAAATAGAAACTCCAGCTTCGAGATCGTCGCCTATCTGGGTAAGTTTTCGTCCTAGTAGTTTGTTTTCAGTATTTACTGCAAGCATGGTAAATGCTTTTAGGGCCGAAACTTCCGCTTCAAATAAGGTCGCGATTTGGCGAGACAACACCACCACATCTTTCGGCTTTACCCTTTCAAAAAAAGAAAGTCTCAATAGCGATTTTTTTTCTTTTTCTTCTTGTATAGAAACAATCACGAGACCGCGCCTCTGAAGCCCGCTGATAGCTATGTCCTGATTCGGAGCGTCAATTTCTCCTTCTTTGCTTGCTCCTTCTTGATCTATGGCTTTATATTTAAACAGCATAATTTATTATTCGTAATTTTTAATTCGTAATTGCTATATCATACGCTCAAGGCCTTTTGGATTAAGAGAATATTGATACGCATTCTCTATGGAAATTTCTCCAGATCGGACTAATTCTATGAGCGAATGGTTGAGATCCACCATTCCGGACTCGGTACCTGTCTCTATGACCACGTCTATCTCGTGAGTGCGTTTTTCGCGGATCAGGTTGGACACGGCGTTGTTATTGAGAAGCAATTCGTACGCCGGCACAAGTCCGCCCGCGATTCGCGGGACAAGGCGCTGTGAAAAAATTCCCAAAAGAGAAGCTGCAAGCTGGGCGCGAATCTGATCCTGCTGATCTCCCGGAAAAGAATCTATGATCCTGTCTATTGTCTGAGAGGCGTTGTTCGTGTGCAGAGTGGAAAGCACCAAATGCCCTGTCTCGGCTGCAGTCACCGCGGTAGAAATAGTCTCCGGAGTTCGCATTTCGCCGATCATAATCACGTTCACATCTTCGCGAAAAACTTCTTTAAGCGCAGTATGAAAATCTTTGGTATCGATACCGACTTCGCGCTGGTTTATAATGGATTTATTTGCCGTATACACATGCTCTATCGGATCTTCGATGGTTATGATGTGGCGGGCTTGTTCGTTGTTTATAATATTAACCATAGCCGACAGCGTGGTAGATTTTCCCTGCCCTACCGGCCCAACCACGAGAAAGAATCCCTGCTTTTTTCGGGCGAGCTCCGACAAGATAGCGGGCAGACGAAGCTCGGACATAGTCTGCACCTTGGGCACCAGCCGGAAAACCATATTGATCAGCCCTTTTTGAAAAAATGCATTCCCTCTTAGTCTCGCTTCGCCCCGAAAATCATAAGAAAAGTCCGCATCCAGATTTTCCTTGAAAGCTTCAAGTTTCTTTTTATCCAATATTTCGGACAAAAACCCCAAGATATATTCCTGCGTCAGGACCGGATGTTTGGCTAAAGATATAAGCTCTCCGGATACGCGAATAGATGGCACACGACCGGCGCCTAAATGCAGATCCGATCCGCCCTCGTGGATAACATTCAGAATAAGTTCTTCAAGCCCTTTTTTGTAGTCCATAATTTTTAAACTTTATTTTCTAAAATTTTTACTACTTGAGATATTACTTCCGCCGGCGTAGAGTTCGCTTTTACAATATATCCGGCCACTCCGAGCTTGCGTCCTTCCTCCATATCCTTTTGTTCGCTTTTGTTCGATAATATTATTTTAATGGCATTTGGACACAAATTTTTTGCATTTATCTCCGAGAGCACCTCAAGGCCGTCCATCTCGGGCATAATGATATCCATCAGGATTATATCAGGCAAAAGCCCGCCTTTTATTTTTTCTAATGCATGCAGTCCGCTCGTAGAAGTATAAACTTCGAAATCATTCTGGCTGAACTTGAGCGCATACATGTCCAAAAGAAAATTGTCATCGTCTACTATTAAAATTTTCTTTTTTTCTCCTTCCATATATTTTTTAAACCGCTACTGGTAAATTATACTACAAAGAATGCAGGAGTACTACTCGTTATCATTATTAAAATTATAGACTTCAGTGAAAGGGATCAGCCCTTCGACGGACTTAAGCATGGCGTCTTCTCGCATGATGAGCATGCCGTTTTTTCGGGCAACGCGGTAAATCTCCGAATTTGTGGGGTTCTTTAAAATAACAGACTGCATTTCCTTGTCTACTTTAAACATTTCAAAAACAGCGATGCGTCCGCGCGTACCTGAAGGACATTCAGGAGATGGCGCAACTTCATACATCTTGTTCCCTATCTTGGGCCTGAATTCTTCGGGCAGATCTCTCATCTGCTCTTCTATTTGTTTTCTGACACTTTCATCCATCGGCAATTCTTTTCGGCAGGCCGGATAGGTCAGACGCGCCAAACGCTGAGCAATAGAAACGATGAGTGTCGGCGCGATCAAGTATGGATCCACCCCCATATCTACCAGGCGCGGAATGGCTCCCACGGCGCTGTTGGTATGCAGAGTCGAAAGCACTAAATGTCCAGTAAGAGCAGCCTGTATGGCCAGCTGGGCCGTTTCTTTGTCGCGAATTTCTCCGACCATTATTATGTCAGGGTCCTGCCTTAAAATAGAACGAAGTCCGGAAGCGAATGTATATCCGATTTCCGGCATCATTTGCGACTGGTTTATGTCCGGCATATGATACTCTACCGGATCTTCGAGAGAGACGATGTTGCTGGACTCCTTGTCCAGTTCATTCATCATGGAGTAAAGTGTAGTAGATTTTCCCGAACCGGTAGGACCAGTAATCAAGATAAGTCCGTAGGGTTTTTTTATAGCTTCTCGTATTATATTTAAATTTCTTTCCGACAAACCAAGCTCCTCTATCGGCTTCACTCCTTTGTCAGAGTCGAGGATACGCATAACGACTTTTTCTCCGTAATAGGCCGGCATTGTGGAAACACGAAAATCTATTTTGCGGCCATCGATGTTTGCACTGAAAGATCCGTCCTGCGGCTTACGTTTTTCGTCTAAGCGCAACTTGGCGAGAATTTTTATGCGGGCAACAATTCCGCCATACACGTTTATGGGCAGAACTATAGTAGTATGCAGCATGCCATCCACACGAAAACGGACTTTCACTTTGTCGCCGGTATGCTCTATGTGGATATCGGAAGCATTGCCTTCAATGGCTGTGCGCAGGATAACAGCTACTATTTTTATGACCGGCGCGTCTTCAACTATCTTTTTTTCTTCTCCGGCTTTAACATTCCCAATTTCTTTGCTTAGATTCTCCTCACTCATGTTCTTCATATCCTTCATCTCTTCCTGAGAAAGTTCGTCTAAAGCTTCTTCAACCTGGCTTCCCATACCTCTATAAGTCTGCATTATATTCTCATAATCGCTTTTAGATATAAGAAATATTTTAAAAGGTATGCCAATTTTATTAGAAATAAACTGGAGCGCATCCATCGCCTGCATATTCTCCGGCTCCATCACGCCGACTTCGAGCACGCCGTCTTTGAGCTCTATCGGTACGATGCGGTAATGCATGGCTGAATCTTCCGAGATGTATTTTAAAACCTCAAAAGTCATAGACTGAATGTCTACCTTTTTTATGGGTATGCCCAGATATTCGCCTTTGATTTCGAGAATTTTTTCCTCTGGAATACCTGATTCTATGAGAGCTCCGTCTATATCTCCGCCATGATCCTGTTTTGCACGATTTTTAATTTCTGCTATTTGGCTTTTATTGATTACGCCTTTTTTGGATAATTCTTCTAAAAAACTCATAGGTTAAAATTATTGCGGGATAGGATAAGGGGCGGGTGTTGGAGCGGGAATAGCGGGTGGCGCTATAGGTTCTGTGTTGTCGGCACCAAAAGGCGCAAAAGGGTTAGGCCTGCCTTCGGAGTGATCCGGCGTAAGCTCTATGCTGGAATCTTTCAGATTACTCCAAGCAGGAGTTGCAAAAATAGAATCGTCCAGCTTTATATTCTTGACCGAGAGGAGCAGCGCAAGAAAATCTCCGGCAATTTTAGAATCGGCGCTCGTCGCCACGTCCAAAGTACTGGCGCTGTCTATGTCTGGGAGAGTTGCATTGGACGACGTAATCAGATTTGTATCCGGCACGTCTGGTTCGGCTATAAAAAATATGTATATCAATACAAGAACCGCTGCTATTGATACAAATATTATAATGTTTCTAAGTTTTGGCATTTTTAATTCTTTAACCAGTAAGTTTTAATTGCAAAATCATATTTATAAACATCTGAAGCCTGCTCCTTGCCGCCCAGAACACCGACCGGATTGGATGTAAAAGATATTGAAGATATATCTACCATGCGTAGATTATTTTCCAAGTCCCGCATAAAATTCAGGAAATTGTTATATTTGCCGGACGTTGAAAATTCTAGATCAAAAACTCCATAATCGGAAGACACCGCCTTGCCACCCGCGCCTCCCTGAAAAACTCCGCCCTGTTGAGGCACGCTCCCAGCAGGAACTGCCTGCGGAGTGCTGTATTTTACATTGGAAAGCGCCATACCGTAGGGTGCAGCTATCTGCTCTATTTCTAATATCAGGCGAATATTATCCACATTTTCAGGCAGAAATTTTTCCAGCTTTTTTAAATTTTCAGGATCTATGGAATTATATTTCGCAGTCAGCTTGTCCCGCTCATTTTCGAGCATCTTGGAATTGCCGAGCGCATCGTTATATGAGGACGCTTTGACATTCAGATCCGAAATGTCGCTCATAAGCGGATTGGCAAAAAGGAAAAACCCCGAGATGGCAATGAGTATAAAAATAATTGGCATTATAAATTTCATAAAATCTAAATATCCGCGGGCAGTGTTTGCTTATAATTGACAAAATTTGAATCCACGGAAAAATCTAAATCAAAAACAACATTGGCATCAGCGTCTAGGGTCAGATTAGAAAAAATAGGATCAACCAAATTTTTGTTCTCCGTAAAAAGATCAGACTGCAGAGCTATGGCTCTATACCCTATCGCCACACCGGACATCTTTACAGCTACGCGCGAGTTTTTATCTGTGCCGGTGGTATAGCTAAATTTAGTAAAACGAACAGTCTTCATCGTAATATCTGCCAGAAGCTCAAAGATCGGGGTAACGGATATGTGGTTTGCGAGAATTTCATTGGATGCGCGCAGGCGCTTGTCAAGAACCTGGAGCTCTGATATTTTTGACGGCTCAAAGCGATTCCGCGCCAAGTTGAGATCGTTTTCCATTTTGGTGATCCTTTGCTGAGTGACACTTTTATAAAAATAAAGGCCGCCCGCCGCCAAGAGAACTGTGAACAGTACAAATAATGAAATAATTAAAAAAATACTGACAGGCACGGGCGAAGCAGCTCGTTCCTTTATTATGGGCTTTTTAGGTATAAATGATGTTTGAAAATTTTGCTCCATGAATTCTTGCTACTCTCTAATTATATAACAAAAGAAAGTTTAAAAGAAGCAAATTGTGTATAACTATTGCAACTTTCGCAGCGCAAGCCCGAGGGCTACGGCAAATTCCGGCCCCATGGAGAGGAGAACTTTTTCCAAAAATGCCGGCGCTTCTACTTTAGAGAACGGACGGCCGGTCTCAATCTCTGCCCTAAAGTTATTTACAGCCACTTCTTTGAGCCCCTTTAAGAGAGCTCCCCCTCCGGTAAATATTACTTTGCTTATCGTCCGATCGTTTTTCTTTTCATATCCCAAGAGCACATTATTTGTTTCAGAAAAAATATAATCTATGTGAACTTTTATTATGTCTGCCAGCGTTTTTTCCGCCGGATCTCCATATAGGCCGAAATCTTTCTTCATCTTTTCGGCTTCGGCAAAAGAAATGCTTAAAGACTTGGAAATAGAGTTTGTGATATCGGCTCCTCCCCTGTCTATGGTGTGGTAGCCTTTCACCATGCCAAATTCAACTATGGAGAGCTTGGTGCGCGAAGCTCCAAAATCTATTAAGAGCACTGGTGAGAGCTCGTGCTCAAAATTTGCGCGAATTGAAGAAAATATTTCAATTTCAAAAAAAGAAGAAGTCAGCTCGCTTTGCGAAAGTATAGAGCGATATTTTCCGACAGCGTCATTTTGAGTGGCGACAACAAGCACGTTGATCTTATCGGCCGGCATTGAAGATATTTCCGTAGTATTCATTTCTTCAAAAGTCTGCTCTCTTTTTGGAAGAATAAAATAATCTATGGAAACTTCGGTGATCGGAACGGGAATATACTTGCGCGCTTCGGTGGGAACTATAGTCGCTATCTCGTCTTCGCTGATAGAAGCCGGCAGGTTTATGGTAAAAACCAAGCTTGATTGAATAGGGATAGATGCCGCTACATTTTTACCGGTAACGCCGGATTGTTTTAATACTTCTGTCAAAGCTACGGCGGCTTTTTCTACCGGCAGATTTGTGACTCGGCCGGCTTCCAGCTCTGCATAAGGGCCCAGAGCTATCGCTCCGTACGTCTCAAGTACGGCCTTGCCCGCTTTTCTCTTTATTTCAACGATTTTTATGGACGAAGTGCCGATGTCTACCCCGATTGCCGAGTTTTCGCCTGTATTTCCTATTTTTATTTTATTAAACCCCGAAAATATATTTTTCAGTAAATTGCTCATGCGTGTTAGTATTATACCACAATGGGGCTTATAAACACTATATTGGGTATAATCTTTCCCGACAAATGCATAATTTGCAATGTTGCCGGAGCAGAGCTCTGCCTCGAGTGCTTGAGAGACGCCCCGCCGGCGCAGCGAGAAAGTGCGAATTGGATTTTTCCATTATACGACTACCGCCATCCTGCAATAAAAAAGTCGCTGTGGCTTTTAAAATATAACGGCAAGCGCAGGCTGGCAAATGTGTTTGCCGAAATTATTTATGGAAAAATCATGGAGGAGCTCGCGGAACTGTCTGTAATGGAGAATTTTAGCGCACCTATTTTAATTCCTATTCCTCTTTCTAAAAAGAGGTACAGAGAACGAGGCTTTAATCAGGCAGAACTGGTTTGCAGAGAATTAATAAAAATAGACAATCTACGCCATAGCGTAGATGTGGAAAAAAGTTTCTTATTAGAAAGTAATATTTTAATAAAACCAAACGACACCAAACATCAGGCCCGCCTAAGAGACCGCACGGAGAGATTAAAAAATATTTCCGGATCTTTTACGGTAAACGAAGGGGTAAGCATAAAAGGAAAAAATATTATCCTGATAGATGATATCCTGACCACTGGCGCGACTTTAAGCGAGGCCAGAAAAGTTTTGCGCTCGGCTGGAGCTAGAAAAATCATCGCTTTCACAATTGCGCATTAAAAAATAATTTGTTAGCGCTTCTGGTTTATTGTTATAATAAATGTATATTATGGATTTCATAATTCGCCTTTGGCCTTACGTTTCTATTCATCCGTATCTTCTCTTGTTTTTGGGAATGCTTATCGGCGGAGAAACATTCCTGCTGCCGGCCGCCTATCTTGCTGCCAAGGGCACGCTTTCTTTCCCTATGATTTTTCTTTTTGCAGTTTTGGCAACGCTCGTTTCTGATACTGCGTGGTACAGCATAGGCCGTTTTGTTTCACTCCCAAAAATATTGTCTTGGAAAATTTTTTCAAAAAAACGCGATACAATGCTAAAAATATTTCCAAAATTCCAGAACCACAGCGAGAAAATTTTATTTATTTCAAAATTCGTCTATGGCACGCGGACTTTGGCGCAGATATTTTCGGGTACAATTCGCATGCCTTTTATCAAGTATTCAATCGTAAATCTCGCCGGCATTTTGAGCTATCTGGCTGCGATATGCCTTATGGCTGTTTTCACCAGAAAAAGTCTGGCGAATTTTAGTGAGATGTCTTACAATGAATATGTAGTGGCGGCAATTTTTATTCTTTTAGTGGTTGTCATACATATATGTCTCAAGAGGTGGCTCGGCAAAAAAATTTTAGCGTCGTCATCCCTGCATGGAATGAGGAACGAACAATAGGAGAAGTCGTACGCGCGTTTCGCACACATCCTTTATGTCGTGAGGTAATTGTAGTTTCAGACGGATCGATAGATAATACTGCAAAAATTGCACACACCGAGGGTGCGCAGGTTGTTGAACTAAAAGAAAATTCTGGCAAAGGCGAAGCCATGGAAAAAGGAGTAGAGATAGCTCATGCAGACATTATCTTTTTTTCGGACGCAGATATTCTCGGCCTTAATTCTGAGATAATTTCGAGCATTGCTCTGCCTGTTTTGGCGGGAGAATACCCGATGTCTATAGGTATCACGGGGCGCAAGATGTACTGGCTCAATAAAATTTTACACTTCTTCCCCCTTCTCGGGGGGCAGCGTGTTATCGTAAAAGAATTATGGTACGCAGTGCCTCGAATGTACCGCACGCGTTTTAAAATTGAGACAGCTTTAAATTATTACAGCAAGATGTTCGGCAGAACTGCTCACTTTGCTCTTTTTCCTTCCATGCGTCATGTTAAAAAAGAATTTAAATATGGAATGCTTCGCGGATTCTTTATGCGGGTAAAAATGTATGCGGAGATTTTTTCTGTTTCAGTGCGTCTGTACATTTTTGATACTATTTTAGAATTGCTGACAAAAAAAACAGCGCCTGTAAAAGTGGCAATTATAGAAGAGAACAAAATCCACTTTTAAAAAACTCAAAAAGAAATTACTGCCACATATCCCAGATAGCTCCGGCGATATTTTTCTGTGTGCCCTCGAGCGCATAATAATGAAGGTCTATAAATGGCAGAGTGTTGCATTCAATGATCCCCCACTTTTGAGTACTGGCATCTCCTGTAGGGTCCGGCATAATACAATCAAAGCCGATTACGGGCAAATTTACGATTTTGGACGCTTGTTCTAAAATGGGCACAAAACTCGGATGCAATTCATCAAGCATTTCCCTTGTTACTCCTCCAAACAGCCTGCCAGTTCTGTGTGTTAAAGATAAGCGAATTCCGGCGGGTACAACATCGTCCATTTTAAAACCAGAACGCAAAATATAATTCTCTAACTCCTCATTGAGCAATACTTTTTGCACTCTGTCCGGGCGCAGGGAATCTTTTTCTGCAATGAGCTCTTTTACATTTTTCTTTCCGTCTCCTGTTACAAAAGGAGTTCCTCCGCGATAAAACCCCATCAGCTTTCCTTTTACAAAAGTAGCTCTGCACACATCTCCTTCCAGGTGTTCTTCTACAATAAACGAACTCGCGATCTGTTTTGCAATATTTATTCCGGCTTTAAATTCAGAAATATTTCTTATGTTTGTGACAGTGTGCCTCCCCCGAGATCCCAGCTTCGGCTTTACTATAATTGGAGTTTTAAATTTAGAAAATATTTTTTCAAAATTAGAAAATATATTAAACTGCACAGACTGCGGAACGGGAATATTCTCTAAGCTAAGTTCTCGTTTTAATACAAATTTGTCATCCCAGTTCTTGGCCATATTTAAATCCCTTGTCGGGATCGGCAGGCTGTTGAAATACATAGTTTTTCCGCGAACTTTGGCGCGGTAATGATCTGATGCTTTGCCAAATATTATGAGCTGTCTCATTTCTATCCCCCGCCTTTTGGCTTCTTCCCAGATAACTCTGGAGCGAAAAGTCCTCGCCTCTTCTATATCATCTGAAAAGTGAGCTAAGCGAAAAAAAACAAGTATGTTAAAAAATGCTGCGAGCAGCCAGTCCACGAAATCTGATAAAAATCGCGGAGCGTGTTTGGTCACGCTCATCATATGATCATCCAGAATGGCTCCAGCCACGCTGGAAAAATAGGAAAGCTTGTGGTTTAGAGGCGCATCGCCGCAATATGCGCAGGCGATGACTTTCCGCTTCGGTTCTATTCTGGGAATCATGGCTTTTGTATTATACAAAAAACAAAAAGACAGTCCAATAACATCAGACTGCCTTTTTTAAAACAAGCAAAACATTTTAGTGTGCTCCGATCATAATATTACTTGACGTAAAAATCCTACTAATATACGACCTTTGTAATTATAGCACATAACCAAAAGAAGCTGTAAAGCGATAGCCGGCGAGTCGGTTAAGGCTTAAATAAAGCTTGTAATTCTTTCTTTTTTTCGGAATTATATTTTGCCTCAAAAAGTTTCATAACTATTTCTTGCTCGGCAAAATTAGTCTTTTCGTTAGTAGCCATATTTATTAATTCGTCTAAGGTTATTTCTATTAAATTTATTTTTTCTCCAGCGTCCAGATTCATTTCGGCCACTTTTTTTAAGCCCTTGGCAATAAAAGTATACACAACCCAGTCTACTTTGCCGACAGGATGGCGGGCATCCCATAAAATAAATTCCTCTGCGACATAGCCGCTTTCTTCTAAAAGCTCCCGCTTGGCTGCCTCTAAAATATCTTCTCCTTCATCTACTCTGCCTCCCGTAGCGCCGATAAAAGGAGATTTCCCCGGCTGTTCCTGTTCTGTTAAAATAATTTTTCCGTCCGGCAGCACCGGAAAAACTACAACAGTATCGGGACGCTTTACTTTCTCAAAAATTGCCCTTGAGCCATCAAACATCTCCTGCTCCCACTGATACGTATCAAACATGATGCCTTTATGAACTCTTTTGGCATGAGGAGGAATAGGCTGGTGTGATTGGGGACGATTTATATCCATATTATTTATTCTTTAAAATATCCCGTATTTCAGTCAGAAGCTTTTCTTGCTTATTCTCTTCCGTAGATTTTTCTTCTTCTTTATTTTTAAACCTGTTTATAAATTTTACCACCAAGAAAATAAAGAAGGCTATGATCAGGAAATCCGCTATGTTTTTTATAAAACTACCCACAAGTAGCGGCCCTACTTTCCAGTCGCTAAAATTGGCGACATTTAAAAGGGGCGTAAGCGCCGGAAATATTATGTCATTTACTAATGAGGAAACTATCTTCTGAAAAGCCGCGCCGACAGCGAGACCGACAGCGAGATCTATGACATTGCCGCGAGCGATAAATTTTTTAAATTCTTCTATAAAATTCTTCATGTTCAAGCTGCGCGCTTCAAGTCTCTGGCTTCGTCTTCCCGAGCCTGAGCTAATTCCCTCATGCGATCTTGGAGTTTACGGCTTGCTTCCCTCTGCTCATCACCAAAGGTTTTAACTTTGTTTTCCCAATATCTTACATCTTCTTCTAATTGTCTTACGCTTGCCATAAAATTAAATTGTTTAAGATTATAATTTCGACTTATATAAATAATACCACGAAAAACAAACTGCGGAGCCGGGCGGATTCGAACCGCCGAGGGGTTTTAAAGCCCCTGCCTCTTTAGCAAAGAGGTACGTTAGACCACTCTGACACGGCTCCATAGGTATTCGAATACGTATTTAATTACGTAATAGATTACGTAATTACTCTAGCATATTTCCGCTATTTTTCCATTCCTGCCTAACGGCAGGCAGGTTTCATGCTATACTCTCGCTATCTTTGGACAGATGTGTGAGTGGTTTAAACAAGCAGTTTACTAAACTGCCGTCCCCTTAAAAGGACCGTGGGTTCGAATCCCACTCTGTCCGCCAAAATAAAATTGTATCGTTGATTAAATTTTATGGAATTACAAATTTTCAAAAATACCAATCTTAATAAAATATATTTTTCTGAATCTATCCGAAATTTAGGATATAGTATGATTCAGATTTTCATTCCTATTTATCTGTTAAGCAACGGATATTCTCTCCGAGAGGTTGTCATCTTTTACATTATTGCCTCAATTGTTCATATGGTACTTGCAATACCAGCAGGATATTTGGGATCCAAAATTGGATATAAATATCTGATTCTAATTAGCGTTCCATTTTTTATACTTTTCTTTGTCTTTTTGCGAGACATCCAGCACCTTCTCATTCCATTTTGGTTCCTAAGTGTCATTAAAGAAATAGGTGGAACATTATATTGGGTGGGACGGCATTCATTTTTAGGTTTCTATACTGATAAGGGTAAAGTTGGTACACAAATGAGATTACATAAAATTTTAAATTCGGTAGCAAAATTACCTGCTCCCTTAATAGGTGGTTTTATTCTTTCATTTTTCAATATTCAAATTCTCATCGTCATTGTTTCTGCTTTAATGATAGCTTCTGTTGTACCTCTTATTTTGATTAAAGAAGAATGGCAAGATAGAGAATTTTCAATAAAAAAACTTTTTTCAAAACTTCATATTAAAAATGCTCCGATATTTATTGTTCAAGGTTTTGATAATGTTATTTCGTCTGACCTCGTATGGCCTGTGTATATATACTTTTCAATTTTATTCAAGTACGTAGCACTTGGTTTTGTAAGTTTTTTAGGGGATACCGTTTCACTTTTGTTTAATTATATTACGGGAGTTTTTTCTGATAGAAATTACAAAAAAGTGTTCTTTATAGGTGCAATCAGTACCTTTTTTATATGGATAGCCCGAATATTCGTTAAAACTCCCTTTCAGGTTTATGCTGTTGATTCAATTGCGGGCATTACTGATAATTTTGTTCAAATACCTTTCGGTTCAACATCTTACGCAATCGCGAAAGAAAATCATTTTCTACAATTTATTGTTTTTCGGGAAATTTCTATCCATATTGGTAAACTGATTGCACTATTTGCTGTCCTTGCGATTGGGTCAATTAAATATGCACTTTTCTTGGGACTCTTGTATCCTCTCGGATATATTATTTTTAAATTTTATAGAAAGAGTGAAATAAATGACAAAATAAACGAAGCACAATAAACAACTAGCAAGAACCGTCCTTCCTAGTTACTTGCTAGCTATTAAATATTTAGGTAGCAGGAGGATTCAACTAGATCTTTTCCTATTTTTTGGTATTCGTTATCTTTTATTTCTGGTTTAGGATATATTCCTAATAATAAAACATTGCCCTCGTTATTCCCTTCGCAATAAAAAATTCGATAACCGCCACGCTTACCTTTATTATTATTTGAGTTTATGACTCTTATTCTCCAAACTTTTTTACAAAAAGTCTCTCCTTTTTCTACCGTGACGATATGAATATTAAGAGGAGCTATGTGCTTGAAGGCCAACCTTGGCAGTTCAATTTTTAGATCTCGAACATCTTCTTCAACCTTGGAGTATTTTCTTCTTAGATGTATTACCTGCTTAACAAAAATTTCGGATTCTTCTATCATAGCAGGTCATGACGGATTAAAGATTTTTGGCTAGTTCTTTTTTTACAGCATCTCTAACTTTTTTATCTTCTTCGTTCGCTTCTTCTTCAATTTCGGAATCAAAATCCTCAATATCAAAGGCAAAACTGTAATCTAAAGCAGCGCCATTTTGTGCTTTTACCCAAGGAGCCTCAAGGTGAGATTTTGCAACCATTACTTCTGTTGAAACATCTGCATATTTATTTATCAATTTTCTAAGTAAGGTTTGTTCGTACTCATCAAACACTTTCTCATCTGGGTCTTTAAGTGTTCGAATTTGATCTTTCTGTTTTTCATTATTGTGAATAGCAACTTGATCAACTTTAAGTTTCTTTTCTGCAACCAAATCACCAATCATCTCTGAAAGATCTTTTGCTAAAGGCCCATACTCTTGTTTGTAATACAAAGTGCCCGTGACTTGTTTTCCCTTATCACGATAACTTATGAAGTCTAAGTAATACAGCAACTTTGCAAGCTTTGTTTTGCCCAGTTGATAGGGTGTAAGATTCTTTGCAAAATAGAGTATAGCATTTTGATATTTTGCTTTAGTTTTTGTGTCCATAACTATATACGACGTATTATACCCCAAAGACTTTCCTGTGGCAAAGTATAATTTTTTGATAAATCTATCACTAGCGAGGACTGTCCTTGCTAGCTGTATTACTTAGTTTTTTTCGCAGCTTTTTTGACTTTCGTTTTGGCCTGCTTTGCTGCCAGCTTGGCCTTGCCGGAAATGTCTTTCCATTCGCTTTTTAGTTTTTGAGCGATAGATTTTATATCTTTTTCATGCAGTTTGTATTGTTTTGCATAATTTTTTGAAATCACATCCACTGCCTTGTGATACATGGGCGGAGTTACTTCTTTGACTTTCTTAACTTCTTTTTTCACTTCGGTCTTCATCTTGGCATACAGCGCTTTGGCTTTCTTTTGATTGGCCTTGCCGTTTGGACCGAACAAATAGTAGGCGCCGGCGCCAAGTGCCGCCATGCCCGCTCCGACCGCCGCCCCAGATATTCTATTTTTATTATTTTTTTTCATGTGATTTGTTATTTTTTTATTTTTCTTCTTTGCGAGTTTTTCTTTTTTTCTTAACAAATAAGTTGAATAATTTATTGTCTCGCAGGTCTTCCAGCATCTCCTTGGTCGAGTCCCCGACTTTGTTTACATTGTCTTCTATCATATCCATGATTCTCTTAAATGACTGGCTGATGCGAATCAGATAAAACAAAAGCACTGCGACAAAAATCCACAGGAGCACAAACCCAACGGAAGATACTATAAAGAAAACTTGTGACGATGCTATGCCGTTCATGAATATATTATATTACAATTTGCTCCAAAAAGCACCTAATTGTTTAGGTTTGGCAATATAAACATGTTAGTATTTTACATAGTGTGCCGTTTTTATTTTTACATGACAGCTATCGAAGAAAAACTAAAAGAATTTGAAAAAGAAATTTCTCTTGGGCACAATGTCTCCATCATCAATTTAATCGACTCCATAATAGAAAAAGCTCACGAAAGCAAAGTGTCCGACATTCACATAGATCCTCTCCCGCATAATATACGCGTACGTTTTCGTATTGATGGAGTTTTACAAGAAATATTTCAATTTTCTAAGCGCATCCACAATGAAATAATCGCCAGAATCAAAGTGCTATCAAAACTACGCAGCGACGAACATCAGGCGACGCAGGATGGCAGATTTAGATACATGTTTCCTGAAGCGAAAGATAATTTAGGCAAATTTATAGACCTCCGGGTTTCGATAGTGCCGACGTATCACGGAGAAAATGTAGTCATCAGGCTATTGTCTGATCACAAAAAATACTTCAGTCTGGATAGTTTAGGTTTCAGTGAAAAAGACAAAAAGAAAATAATTGAGGCCATGAAAAAAACTAATGGCATGATCCTGTCTACGGGGCCGACCGGCAGTGGAAAAACTACCACACTTTATACGCTTATAAAAATGCTGAATTCGCCGGAAGTTTCCATAGTTACGATTGAAGATCCTATTGAGTACGCCGTAGAAGATATAAAGCAGATTCAGGTAAATGGACACAAGGGACTGAATTTTGCAAATGGTCTGCGGTCAATCTTGAGACAGGATCCAAATATAATTATGGTAGGTGAAATTCGAGATGCGGAAACAGCAAACATAGCCGTGAATACCGCGCTCACCGGCCATCTTTTGCTTTCCACGCTTCACACTAACGATGCCGCCACCACCCTGCCTCGCCTGCTCGATATGGGCATCGAAGAATATTTAGTCGCTTCCACGATCAATATCGCCATAGGGCAAAGATTGGTACGTAAAATTTGCGAAGGCTGTAAAGAAAAACAGGGGGAGTTTTACAAAGGCAAAGGATGTATAGAGTGCAACGAAAGCGGGTATAAGGGACGAACTTCTATAAATGAAGTATTGGTGGCAAATGACGTTATTCGTGAAGCCATTTTACGTAAAGCTCCGGCGGGTGAAATAAAAAGCCTGGCCATAAAAAATGGCATGACCACGATGATTGAAGACGGTTATGAAAAAGCTAAAGCAGGAATTACTACTATTGAAGAAATCTTGCGCGTTATTCAGGAGTAAAATACAAGGAAGACATGAGAAAAATAATAAAAATTTTCAAAAATATTGTAAAAGAAATTTCAGCTTCGCGAATGTCCGTCAAGGAACAGACTTTTTTTATGAAAAGATTGTCTTTTTTAATAAAATCCGGCATACCGCTGTTGGAGAGTTTGTTAATAATAAAGGAACAGACCCGAAAAAAGAGCCATGCCTTAATATTTAAATCTATTGCGGGAGACGTGGAAAGAGGGCTTTATCTTTCTCTTAGCTTAGCTAAGTTTCACACTATGTTTAACGAATTTTCTATAAATATAATTTCTTTCGGGGAATCCGCCGGAATGCTTTCCGACAATTTGGAATACTTGGCCGAAGAATTAAAAAAGAAAGATATGTTAAAGAAAAAAATTATCGGGGCTTTCCTGTATCCGATCATAGTGACCATAGCCACTTTCGGCATTACCGGATTTTTAATGATATATCTTTTCCCGAAGATCATGCCGGTCTTTTCAAGTTTGCACATTGCTCTTCCCCTCTCTACCAGAATCGTGATATCTTTGAGTAATTTTCTAAGATATCACGGCGTAGCTTTAATTTTTGGATTAATAATTTTGTTTATAGGAATAATTATTGCATTAAAAAAGAATACGGCTTTTCACTTCTATTTTGATAAAACCATTCTGAAAATTCCGATTATTGGAAACATAGTAGAGCAGTACAATTTGGCAAATTCAATGCGCACGCTCGGCCTTCTTTTAAAAAGCGGTGTAACTATAAGCGAGTCGCTCCAAATAACAAGTAAAATATGCTCAAATGCCGTTTACAAAAAAGAATTTTCAAATCTAGCACTAGTAGTCAATCGAGGAGAAAGAATGTCGGCCTATCTTTCAGATTCTAAAAAATTTTTCCCGGATGTTTTGTCCCAAATAGTCGCTGTCGGAGAACGGAGCGGAAATCTCCCTGAATCTCTTACATATCTCTCGCAGATGTACGAGGCGGAAGTGGATGATTTTACAAAAAATCTTGCCGGCATCATAGAGCCGGTCTTGATGATCACCATGGGAATAATGGTTGGTTTTATTGCCGTTTCAATTATTACGCCCATATACGGCATTACCCAGCACTTACAGCCACGCTAAATTATATGAATTTTTTACATAAAAGTGAAAAGGGGTTTACTTTAGTTGAGACTATAATAGTGCTCGCCGTAATTGGAGCGATTGTGAGCTTTGGTAGTATTGTAGATTTAAATACTTTTAAAAGGGATGCTTTGCGCTCCGAAGAAGCCACAATCTTATCCGCACTGGAAAAAGCCCGCAGCCGTTCTATGTCTAACATCATGAATACATATCACGGCGTCTGCTACGAAGGTTCGAACTATATTATTTTCCGCGGAAGAACTTCCTGTTTGCCCGCATCTCTAACCGACGAAACAATTCCCGCCAATATTAATATAGCGGTTACCTTTCCGACCGTTGTCGTGTTTGAACAGCTTTCCGGAAAACTGACCCCAGAGCTTGTCCCGCCTGTGAGCGAGATTGATATCAGTATTACTGACGGCATCAGGTCAGACACTATAAAAATAAATAATGAAGGCACGATCAACTGGTAAAAAGAGAGATGAGGGAATAATAACTTTAGAAATTCTTCTCGCTTTTGCAATAATCATTTTAAATATTGGCGCAGTTATTTTAGTTGCGTTTGGCAATCAAGCTCTTACCATAGACTCAGAAACAAACCAGGAGGCTATAAGCTCGGCGCAGGGTCTAATTGAAAAAGCGCGAAGAGATTCAAGATATGATTTTAATTTGGTAAATTCTTCAAGCGAGACAGTTTCAAGCGGTTCACTAATTTTCACAAAACAACTTGAAGTGACTCAAATAGATTGGTTTACAAAAAAAGTTATGTCGACTGTATCTTGGCAGGTTGCAGAAAAAACTCTGTGGACAGCTTTTACCACCTTATTAACAAACCCTGAAGGAGAAAATGGAGATACGTGCAGTTCAGTCTTAACCGGCGATTGGAAAAATCCTCAGATAGAAAGCGCTATAAATTTTTCTTCCATAACCCCTTCCGGAACATACAGTATAACTGATATGGATGCTTATAAAGGAAAATTGTATGTGACAGCAGGAAGAACTTCTAATGTGGGAGATCCGACATTTTTTATATTTAACATAAGTGACACGAGTGATCCGGAGCTTATTTCACAAATAGACAATGATTCAGAAAGCCTAATCGGCATGAACAGTCTTGCCGTAAACGGAAATTATGCGTATGTGGCAAATGCCAGCCGGCCAGCAACAACAGGACAATTGCAGATTATTGATATAAATAATGAAACTCTTCCGGCGATAGTGAAAAATTTTCCTTTAACCGGAAACAGCGCACAGGGTAATAGTATATTTTTAAAGGATGGCTATGCGTACCTCGGCACCAAATCGAGCGGATCTTACGAATTTAACATCATCAATGTGAGCATCCCCCTCGCGCCTGTCGTGCAAGGAGTATATTTTATAGGCAATGATATAAATTCCATTTTAGTTCGAAGCAATTACGCCTATATTGCTTCTCCAAATACACAAGAATTGCAAATTTTAGATATCACCGACATGGACACCATTGTACACGCTGGCGAGTTTAGTATGGGTTCAGGCAACGGGAAAAATATTCAAATAGTTGGAGATAAAATCTATTTTGGCAGAACCACAGACGGCGGCGCGGGTGAGGACTTTCAAATTCTTGACAACACCAATCCTGATACGACCCTTGCAAGATTGGGCGGATTGAATATATCAAGCAGCGTAAACAGCCTAGTTATAAGGGATTATTTATCCTTTCTATTAACAGGAACCGCCGGCACCGCTTCGAGACTTCAAATTTTGAAAACCGATGATCCTGAAAATATAATCCCATGGAATGTTTCGCCTTTATTTCTTTCTCCAACCGGCAATGCTATCGAGCCTTCAATGGACTGCGAAGGCAATCGCTTATACATTTCCCCAAATAATTCCGGAGGGCAAGGAACAATTTATATAATAAAGCCGAGTAACGAATGAAAACAAAAAATAAAAACGGTTTCACGCTAATAGAAGTCATTATCTATATCGCTCTTTTCTCTTTACTTTTAGGAACGGCATTTATAACTGCATATGAACTAATTGAAGGCTCTGATAAGCTAAGTACGAAAAATACTACGGGGGCAGAAGGTAATTTTTTTGTAAGAAAATTAAATTGGGCGCTAACAAGTATTTCAGACATAAATGTCCCCTCTCCCGCTACTTTAACTGTTACTAAATACGACGGGAATATAATAAATTTTAGTCTTAACGCCAATAAAATAGAAATTAAAGAAAGTGCAAGCGGTAATGTTTTTATTCCGATAACTACTGATAATGTAGCTGTTAGTAGCTTACAATTTATATACATCCCTGCTGAAGGCGGAGCTCCAGCTGGAGTCACTGCTTCTACTGTCATAAACGGAAATACTTTTAGCATTACTAAATATCTGCGCAGATGACAAATAAAATGAAAAGGAAAAATTCAAAAAATAATTCAGGGTTTATTGCGCTTATGTCGGCAATTATTATCTCGGTAATTTTATTGTTAATTACGGCAAATTTAAACCTCACCGGATTTTACAACCGCTCCAACATTTTGGATTGGGAACTAAAAGAGAAAAGTTCGGCGCTGGCGGAAGCTTGCGCGGATATAATATTGCTTAGGATGGCGATCGATGATAGTTATACGGGCGGAGAAAGTGTTACTGTTGCCGGAAGCGACACCTGTACTATTTTTTCAACAACAGAGAACAACCCCAGAACATTTAGGATTCAGGCCAAACCAAGCGACTATTATACAAATCTAGAAGTCGCTGTAAACGTAACTACTCTCGAAATTATCCGTTGGAAAGAAATATAACCTAACTTTACATCACGCTCTCTACGCCGTGGCCGTTGGTTATTTTGTATTCAGTAATTTTATCTCTTTTGATAATCGCTATCATGTCTTCAACTAATTTTTTAGGATCATCACCGGCTACAATTTTATTATTCGGACGGTGCGCTTTTTCTAAAATTCCTTTCAGTTCCGCTCCCATCTCCCACGGCCCTTCATAGATGCCGAGCGCTTTTCCGTCCTCAAATGCAACCGTAAATTCATGAATTGTTCCTATGCGTCCACAGCCGCATATTACTCCGTCTGCAGAACGGGTGATAAGCAAATCGCGTCCCGGATAACCGAAACCTGTATATATGATGAGATCCAGATAATCGAGCGGAAGCTTG
Source organism: uncultured Candidatus Saccharibacteria bacterium (assembly GCA_964553015.1). Taxonomy (GTDB): domain Bacteria; phylum Patescibacteriota; class Minisyncoccia; order Phycocordibacterales; family UBA9973; genus UBA9973. Next base: position 200,463 of record CAZKJE010000001.1, read on the forward strand.
TAAACCTCCACGTGTTCGCGTTCTGATGCTGCCGGCGACATGCCTATGGATACTCCTCCGGCTTCCTTTGCCCCCATGGCCGCCCAAAGCGGAAATCCTGTCGTCGCTCCGGTGATAAGAACTGCGCCCTGCCGGGCAATCTCACGTCCAAGCTCCTTGGCTTTTTCTAATGCATTCAGACCGCAGTGCCCCGTCTCGGCTGCTCCGGAAACACATATTTTTATCTGGCCATGAGCGTGTTTGTCCTTAAGATAATCAATTGCTTTATCCATAAATTTGATTCTTTATTATACACTATTTAACAATGTAATGTTATAGTGTCGCCTTTCTCGGGCGCATATGCTTCAATTCCCAAATTGTCCCGCAGTTTTTGAACTAAAAACATTGAAGACTTCGGCTCGCCCATAACTACAAAAACTTTTCTGACCGAGTCCTGCATATCCTGTACAAAATTTAATAAGCCGTCCGAATCTTTGTGCCCCGAGTAACCAGAAATTGTTTCCACGTGCGCTCGCACTAATACATCCTCGCCCGTAATGCGAACTCTTGCCAAACCTTCCCGTATCAGACGTCCCGGAGTGCCGACAGACTGATAACCGGTCAAAAGTATCGTGTTGTTTTGATCCGGTAAGTAATGTTTTTCGTGATGCACGATCCGTCCGCCGGTAGACATGCCGGAGCCGGCTATAACTATTTTGGGGTTTGGCACGCTATTGATCATCTTAGACTCATCAGACTTTAAAGTATTGTGCAGGCCCGGAAAATCAAATAAATATTTGCCGGGAGAAATTGCTTTTTGGGCGGTTTCATTTAGATATTCTTTATATTGCTTAAACACATCTGTCAGGCGTATCGCCAGTGGCGAATCCAAAAAAATCGGCATTACTGGTATGCGGTTATTCTCTAAAAGCGCGTCAAGTTCAAACAAGAGCTCCTGCGAGCGCTCCAGAGAAAAGGTCGGAATTATCAGAGTTCCCTTTCTTTTATCGTTATCCTGAATAATTCTAGCTAAAAGTCTTCGGCGATCTTCCCTTGGTTCATGGTTTCTGTCTCCATACACAGACTCCATGATCAGGTAATCAATATCGGTAACTTTTTCTGTATCAGGAAGGATTGGCGAAGGGCTATTGCCCAAGTCTCCGGTAAAGAGAATTTTTTTGCCGTTGTAAAAAAATTCAATCATCGCCGAACCCAGAATATGACCCGCATCTAAAAAACAAAATTCCAGATTAGGTGTTATACTTATTTTTTGGTGATAGATAAAACCTTTCCAAAGTGAAAAAGTGATTTTCAAATTCTCGGCTGTGTAGATTTTTTCCAGACCCAAAGAAGTATATTTGCTCAAAATCTCCGCGGTGTCTTCAAGCATGGGGCTCGCCAGGCCCTTTGTGGGTTCTGTGGAATAGATTTCACCACGAAATCCTTCGGCGATAAGTTTGGGAATACGTCCGAGATGATCTACGTGCGCATGGGTAACGAAAAGAATGTCTATTTCCTTTGGATCACATAAAAAAGGACTCCAGTTTATGTCGTCATCCAGCTTTTCTCCCTGCGTAAGACCGCAATCAATTAAAATATTCTTGCCGTCAACTTCTAGAAGAAAATTTGCGCCAGTCACTGTTCCCGTTCCTCCGTAAAATGTTATTTTAGCATTCTTCTGCATTAGTTTGATTGTACCTCAAAAGTCTGTTTGGGCATAATTTTTTTAAAAGCGTAAATTATTGCAAAAGCGCCACCAGCAAGATCAAAAAATATATCTGAAATGGTATCTGTGATACTAAAGGGATCTCCTCCTATAGAATTGAACGTCAAAAATTCCCCCGCTTCCCAGCATATACCCACAAACAATACAAATAAAAGAACGTACCATAAAGTTTTCCTGCTTATGCCCTCAATTGGGCGCCTCAAAAACGGCATACATACTATTGAAAAATACCACAAAAAGAAAATGCCCTGCCATAAACCGCCCAAAAAGTGCATGACCATATCAAACCACCAGATAGAGTAATACCAATAGAATTTTTCAGCCAGAGCATTCAGTAAAAAAATAAAAACCATTAAACAAACTACGGGCTTAAAAAGCTTTTTTCGATCCATGTAGGTATTTTAGCTTATTTATAAGAAAAAATCCGCAATAGTGCGGAGTTCTTCTTAGGACTATCTCTGATGTATTACCATAGCTAGGTGCTAGGTG
>CAZKJE010000002.1:0-84071 GCA_964553015.1 uncultured Candidatus Saccharibacteria bacterium
AATGGATATCACAACAGTCTTCGGAACTGTCGTTGGGGGTTCGAATCCCTCCGGGTGCACAAAAGCAAAATGGACTCTTTTAAAAATTTAATTGAGAAAATACCCAAAGAGGTTTCACATGTAACACGGACACTGGAAGAAGCCGGTTTTGATGCATACCTAGTCGGCGGATGCGTCCGTGATCTTATACTAGACAAAGAACCGAAAGACTGGGACGTGACGACCAATGCCAAGCCCGAGCAAATAATAGAACTTTTTGACAAGACGGTTTATGAGAATACTTTCGGGACAGTTATGGTGTTCGTTCCACGTGAAACAACCTTACCCGGCTTACTGCCATCCTCTCCTGACATGAGAGGGGCTGGGGGTGAGGTTACACATGAAATATATTTGCAAATAGAAGTCACTCCATACAGAGTTGAAGCCAAATATAGCGATTTTAGGCACCCAGACGAAGTAAAATTCAGTGACAAGCTGGAAGACGACCTTAAGAGACGTGATTTTACGGTGAATGCGCTCGCCTTAGACTCTAAAGGACATCTCGTAGATTTGTTTGAAGGTCTAAAGGACATAAATGACAAGACATTAAAATCTGTAGGGGGCCCCGACGACAGATTTTCGGAAGACGCGCTTCGGATGCTGCGCGCTGTCCGTTTCGCTTGCCAATTAGATTTTTCTGTGGCGTATGAAACAATGGAAAGTATTTTGAAAAATGCGGAATTAATTAAAAAAAATTCCGCCGAAAGAATTCGCGATGAATTTGTAAAAATAATTTTATCGAAAAATCCGGCGAGCGGAATTGTGATGCTGCAGAAATTTGGCTTGCTAAAATTTATAATTCCGGAGTTGGAAGAGGGGATAGGCTGCGACCAGTCCGGCGAACATTTTTACGATGTCTGGGACCACTCACTTCTGGCCTGCCAGCATGCCGCAAACAAGGATTGGCCTTTAGAAATAAGGCTTTCGGCGCTGTTTCATGATATTGGCAAACCGAAAACCAAGGCTTTGCAGGTGCAAAAAAATTCTGTCAAGAAAAAATATACTTTCTATGGGCACGAGGTGGTCGGCGCGAGGATGGCGAAAAAAATAATGGAACGATTAAAATTTCCGAAAAAAGAAATTGATTTCGTGGAAAAAATGGTGCGCAATCATATGTTCTTTTCTGATACGGAGCTCATTACTCTCTCTGCGGTGCGAAGGATAATTGCTAAAGTAGGGAAGGAAGATGTTTGGAATCTTATGAATGTGCGCGAGTGCGACAGAGTCGGCATGAAGAAAAAAGAAGCTCCGTATCGCCTGCGAAAATATTTTGCGATGATAGAGGAAGCGCTTCGCGATCCGATTTCTGTAAATCAGCTGAAAATTAACGGCGTTTACATGATGAAAGAGCTCGGCATCAAGGCTGGGCCGCGTATGGGTTGGATATTGCACGCTCTTTTAGAGGAAGTGCTCGATGCTCCGGAGAAAAATACCGTGGAACATCTAACTGAGCTCGTAAAATCACTAAATATGCTCGGCGATACAGAACTAAAAGCTCTCGGCGAACGCGGCAAAGAAAAAAAAGAAGAATTAGAAGAAGAAGAAGTGGCCAAACTGCACCAAAAGCATGGTGTTAATAAGAAGTAATAAACTTTACAAACTCCTCAAAAATTTGTTGATGAGGATCATGCTTCTGTGCGAGAAGTTGAAGATCACGGCGAGGGTGAACAATCCCAAGGATAAATTTTTATTTACAAAAGAGAGAAGTATAGCCAAGAGGCCGAAAAAGACAGGCACAAAAATGCGAATCGTGCCTCGGTGTATTTCTTCATTACTTACCTCGATATTTTTTATATGTTCTGATTTAAATACATAATACCTTATCCAGAAGAGACACAAGCCGATGATTACGGTGTGAACTCCGAAAATTATTATGGCGAGCTGGTTTTCGTTGTATCTTCCGAGAAGCGAAGTGGAAAAAGGCACGAGGGCGATAAACAGAAAGAAAATCGCATTAATATTTGTAAGATTTCTGTCAATATTTTTTGCATATACCGAAACAAAAAAGTGATGTGCCCGCCAGTAAGTAAAGAGTAGGGAAAAAGAGAGAAGGTAAGAAAGGAACACAGGAAGTAAGAATTTTATTGCAAAATAAAGTTCGTTTACGTTTGTAGGACTCACTAATTCTGGGACTTTTATATCAAACACGAGAATGGTCATGACTATGGCAAATATGCCGTCTGCTAATTGTTCTAGTCGTGCGGGTTTCATATATTACAGCATAGCAAATTATGAATTTTTGCTCAACACGCATAAAAATCTGCTGATTTTTTGCTCTGCTCGCGCCAGTCGCGCTGTGCAAGGTTTCTCAAAAATTATAATTTGCTGCTAGATTTCGATCAAAACAGGGCAATGATCAGAGCCTAAAACTTCAGGCAATATTTCGGCAGATTTAATTTTTTTAGCGAGTTTTCCTGACACAAAAATATAGTCAATTCTCCAGCCGACGTTTCTTGCTCTGGCGTTTGCAAAATGGCTCCACCATGTGTAATATCCGTTGCCTTTGGTAAAGATTCTAAAAGTATCTATAAAGCCGGCTTCAATAATATTGTCTATGCCTTCGCGCTCTTCTTTTGTGAAGCCCTTCATGCCCTCATTTTGTTTTGGGCGGGCTAGGTCGTCCGGAGTATGAGCGACGTTTAAATCTCCGCAGAATATTACAGGCTTGCCCCGCTCGAGTTCTTTTACATATTCTAAAAAGGCCGGGTCCCACTCTTTATGACGGAGCGGAATGCGGGAAAGGTCATCTTTGGCATTCGGAGTATATACGGTCACCACATAAAAATCTTTAAATTCTGCGGCAATTACCCGGCCTTCTGTATTTGGGTCGCCGTATTTGTCTGCTAATCTGAATTTTTTCTCTATATTTTCCGGAATTCCAAGTTTGATTGAAATAGGTTTTTCTTTTGTGAAGATAGCCGTACCGCTGTAGCCTTTGCGTGTAGCAGAATTCCAATATTCTGTATATTCGGGCAGGTCCACCTCGTGCTGATGTTGCTCCGCCTTTGTTTCTTGCAGACATAAAATATCTGGCTGGTATTTTTTAATAAAAGGCACAAAAAGCCCCTTTTTATGCACAGCCCGTATCCCATTTACGTTCCAAGAAATAATTTTCATATTAGTTTTTGTTGTGAAATTTTTTATGAATATCGCGCAAGCCTTTATCGGTGACGTGAGTATAAATTTGAGTTGTTCCTATATTTGCATGGCCCAAAATTGCCTGCACCGAGCGCAAATCGGCGCCGTTTCCAAGCAAATCCGTCGCAAACATGTGGCGCATGACGTGCGGGGTGACTTTTTTAGAAATGCCGGCCTTGATGGCAAGCTCTTTAACTACTCTTTCAATAGTTCTCTTGGTTACGCCCAGATTTTCTCCTTTTTTAGCCATTGTCTTTGGAATATTATTGGAGATCTTTATAAACAAGGCATTATCCATATCTTTTCTTTTGGATAAATAATCCCGCAAAAATTTTTTTGCAGTGTCTGAAATAAAAACCACTCGCACTTTGCCGCCTTTGCCGCGAACGGAAAGCTCGTCGGAATTCAGATCAATATCGCGGGGCAGGGAGCAGAGCTCGGATACGCGCAATCCCGTGGAAAATAGCATTTCCAAAATAGCCCTGTCACGCAGGTCTTTGAGCTCGGTGCCGTTTGGCGCGTTCATGAGCTTTCTTAATTCTTCGTGCGTTATAAGATCCAAGGATCTTTCCTCTACTTTTGCCAGTTCTATTTTTTCCGCGGAATAGCTTTTTATTTCTTGGCGGGCTAGATATTTCAAAAAAGCGCGGATAGCTATAAGATAATAATTTTGGGTTTTCTTGCCGAGAGTTTTATCTAGCTTGCCTAAATTTTTTAAGGGCTGTCTGTTTAGCCACAACCTAAACTCACGGATCATAGTTTCGTTTATTTTTGCCGGATCGTCGTTTTTGATGTATGCGAGAAAACGAGTAAGATAGCGGTCATAATTTTCCACTGTTTTTACAGATCGTCCCTTTTCTATTTCCACATATTCCAAGAATTGAGTTTTTAGCTGTTTCAGCGACGCCATGGGTAAATTATACCATGTCGCACAATATAAAAATCTCAAAAATTTGTAATTTATAAAGCAATCTATCTGGCAAAGCTTTGCCAGCGAACTGCTCGGCTACCCGCCTGCGCAAGGCTTTCTAAATCACAAATTCTTATGATTTTTAAAAGGGACTTGCATTTTTAGCCACTTTATGCTAATATATAAAGTATGTTAGCAACCAAGAAAAAGCAGGCAGTTATTAAGAAACACCAAATACATGAAAAAGACACAGGCTCTCCTGAAGTACAGGTGGCTGTTTTGTCTACCCAGATTGACGCGCTCGCTAAACATTTAAAGAAACACAAGAAAGATAATCATTCTCGCCGAGGTCTGATCAAGATGGTAGCCGACCGACGCACGCATTTGAAATATTTGGAACGAAAGGATAAAACTCGCTACAGCGCTCTCGTAAAGAAAATGAATTTAGTGTAATTGTGTTATAATTAAAATATGACAGTCATAAAACATAAAGAACAGAGAGTCGGGGTTTTTATTGATACTCAAAATGTGTATCATTCTGCTCGCAATTTATATCAAGCGCGGGTAAATTTTGGCGCGGTTTTGAAAGAAGCGGTAGCTGGCAGAAAGCTCGTGCGCGCGGTGGCATATGTGATCACCACAGAAGCAGGGGATGAGAAGAATTTCTTTGAAGCGCTTTCCAAACTCGGCATTGAAACTAAAACAAAAGATCTGCAAGTATTTGCCGGAGGCGCAAAAAAGGCGGATTGGGACGTGGGGCTCGCGGTGGACGCAATTAAAATGTCTCCGCGCTTGGACTCTGTCGTCATTGTTTCCGGAGACGGAGATTTTGTGCCGCTCGTAGAATATCTGCAGACTATCGGAGTGCAAGTTGAAGTCGTTTCTTTTGGTAAATCAACTTCCGGAAAACTTCGTGAAGCCGTGGATGATTTCGTGGACCTTTCCGAAGACCCAAGAAAATATTTAATGGGAGTGAAATAATTCCTTGTTTTTTGGCCCAAAAATGCTAGTATGATTCAATACTTTAAAAGTTAATCGGGTTCGCGCCCAGACACAAAGTAGTGTTTCAAAATCAAAATGAAACAACACTGTAGTCTGGATACGAATCTACCCCTAGGCCTTGCCTAGGGAAATCATATGAAGAAGAAAGAATATAGTGTGGAGATAGGAGGCAAGACTATGACCGCGGTTTTTACTGACTTAGCGGAACAGGCTCACGGCTCGGTGATATTGAAATACGGAGAGACGATAGTACTCGCTACCGCCTGCATGTCCAAAGACAGTCAGGCCGGACTCGGATTTTTTAACCTGACGGTAGACTATGCAGAAAAATTTTATGCAGCAGGAAAAATTTTGGGTTCACGCTTTGTAAGAAGGGAAGGCAAGCCGAGTGAAGAAGCGGTACTCGCGTCTCGCGTGATAGATCGCACTCTTCGCCCTCTTTTTGACCAGTCAATTCGCCATGCGGTGCAGGTGATAGTGACTGTATTGTCTGTGGATGAAAATGACCCGACTATCCTTGCGGTAAACGCGGCGTCACTCGCGCTTGCTGTCTCAAATATTCCTTGGGATGGCCCTATCGGCTGCGTGCGCATCGGAAAATATGCAGACAAAAACAACAACGACACCCTAACAATAAATCCTGCACAATCTTTGCGGATAGAGGATAGTTCCCTGTATAAATATGATCTTACTGTTTGTGGAAAAAACGGGAATATAAACATGATCGAGGCTGCGGCCAGACAAGCGAGTGAGAATGAGCTTGAAGAAGCTTTCAAGATCGCCAGCGCCGAAATATCAAAATTGGAAGTTTTCCAGAAAAATATTGTAAAAGAAATCGGCCACGCGAAGAGAGTAATAGAAAAAGAAAATATTTCTCCCGAATCTGTGGCCTTGTTTAATGAAAACATTTTACCCAAAATGGAAGACGCCATTTTTTCTGGTGCAGGCAAGGAAAAAATTGATGCTCTGCATACCGAATGGAATAATCTAGCAAAAGAAAAGTTAAGCGAAAAATTTCCGGACAAAAAAGATTTTAGCCTTGAGGATAATTTATTTGACGATACCGAAAATGATATTCTCCACAAAAAAGCGATACAAGAAAATAAAAGAGCCGACGGCAGGGAAATGGATGAGGTTCGGGATCTATATGCGCAGGCCGGCGGACTCTCAAGCCAACTTCACGGCTCTGGTATTTTTTATCGCGGAGGCACGCACGTGCTTTCAGTTCTAACACTTGGCGGACCAGAAGACAGAAATTTAGTGGACGGGCTCCAGATAAAAGAAGAGCAGAGATTTATGCATCATTATAATTTCCCGCCATTTTCTGCCGGAGAAGTCGGTAGGTCCGGATTTACAAATCGGAGGGAAGTCGGACACGGCGCGCTTGCCGAAAAAGCGCTCGCGATGGTGTTGCCGCCGGTGTCGGAATTTCCATACACTATGAGAATAGTTTCTGAATCCATGGCTTCAAACGGCTCTACTTCGCAGGCTTCTATTTGCGCATCCACTCTGGCTCTCATGGATGGCGGCGTGCCGATCCTTGCGCCGGTTGCCGGCGTGGCAATGGGATTAATGTACGAAGATGGCGCTAGATATAAAATACTTACTGACATTCAGGGGCCGGAAGATCATCATGGCGATATGGATTTTAAAATTGCCGGCACGAGAGAAGGAGTGACAGCGATACAGCTCGATGTGAAAGTGGAAGGCGTGCCGATAAAAATATTAGGAGAGGCTATGAAACAAGCCAAAACAGCCAGAGCTACTATACTAGATAGCATAGAAAAAGAAATTCCAAAACCACGAGCCAATATTTCCGCAAACGCTCCGACAATTCTTATTATTAAAATCAATCCGGACAAGATCGGCATGGTGATAGGCGGCGGCGGCAAAACTATCAAGGAAATCAAGGAAAAAACCGGCGCGGAGATAACTATTGATGACGACGGTACAGTTTATCTGACGGGTAAAGACGGAGGCCCGGATAAAGCCAAAGAGATCATAGAATCCATGACTCATGAATTTAAAGTCGGCGAGGTGCTCAAAGGCGAAGTCGTAAAGATTGCGGACTTCGGGGCTTTTGTGGCCTTAAATCCTTTCACCGACGGCATGGTTCATATCTCGGAGCTCGCGCCATTTCGCATAGAGCGGGTTAGCGATATAATAAAAGAAGGCATGATCGTGCCGATAAAAATAATAAAAGTGGATACCGAACGCGGAAAATTGAGCTTGTCTATAAAAGAAGCAGATCCTAACTTTTTCAAATCTAGAGCATAAATGGAACCAGAGAAAAAAAAGAATGTAGTGGTGGAAACTTTTGCCGACGATATGGCAGAAGTACTTGAAAATGACAAAGAAGGTCTGGTAAAGAAAATAATTGAAGGCGCCGAAGCGCAGGAAGCTGAAAAGAAGAATCTATCTCCAGAATCCAAGAAGAATAAAGTTTTTATGATTGTGAGTATCGTGCTCTTGGCTCTAGGAGTCGGCACTTTAGCTTTTTTTGTTCTTACCAGAGGCCCTAAAACTGTTTCGATTGAAAAACAATTCACACCTATAATTTTTAACGACAAAACTTCATTTATTGAAGTTTTCGGACTCAAAAAAGAAGAAATAGAAAATAGTGTCTTAAATAAAATTAACAGTACCGACGTCAAGAAAGGGGGAGTAGAAGGTATTTATCCGACATTAAACAAAAAAATAGTAGGATTGCGGGGGTTTTTGTCTTTAATCAAGAGCAATTTAGTTCTCCCCAAAGAAGAGCTCTTAGTCAGTGACAACTTCTTGATGGGAGTGGTCAATGTGGAGAAAGCGCCCGAAATTACGAACCGTCCCGGATTCTTTATTCTCATAAAAGTACGAACAACGGCTGACATTTTTGAAGCAATGCGAACATGGGAATCTAAAATGTTCTTTGACTTGCATGGCTTTATCGGCCTTGGTCTAAATAGCGACACCACCTATCTTTTAACTAAAAGTTTTGAAGACGGCATAGTGGAAAATAAAAATGCCAGATTGTTGTATGACAACAATAACAAATTGCTGCTTATGTATGTATTTGCAGACGATAATTCTGTAGTTATAACAAATTCTGAAAGCGCGGTACACGAGCTAGTATTGCGCATAGCTTCGAGACAAACTAAGCAATAGGCAATTCCACATAAAACTGCGAGCCTTTGTTTGGGCCTTCAGATTCGCCCCAAACCTTGCCCTTGTGGGCCTCGACAACCATTTTGACAGTGAAAAGGCCGTATCCCGTGCTGTCCACGTTTACTTTTATAGAATCTTTGCCGCGTCCGCCTTCGGTGAACAAATTATGCTTGTCTTCTTCGGTGATGCCGAGGCCTGTATCTTTTACTGACAATAAAATTTTGCCGCCATCTGAAAGCGATACTGTGATGGTTCCTTCTTTGGTGTATTTAATAGAGTTTTCAATCAAATTGCCAACCACTTCTTTGAGCCAAAAAGAGTCCCCCACAACTTTATAGCTGTCTTTCTCTATATTTAGCTGCAGTTTCAAACCTTTTGCTTCCACTCCGAGCCTTTTTTCTTCCACTGTTTTCATGACGACTTCTTTAAAATCTATTTCTTTCATATCATATTTTATAAGTCCATTTTCCAAGTTGGCGACGTTTAAGACTAAATCCACAGTCTGTATTCCGCCATTATCAAAATCAAGACCCTGCTGCGCTACTTTCTTAACCTCTGGATTTATTTCTCCGAAAGTTCCGTCCAAAAGTCCGGCGAAAATAAATTTGGTACGGGTAAAAGAACCCTTCACTTTGTGAGTGATCAGATGTACCAAACTCTCGCGCTGTTTGATGAGAGTTTTTAGGTTATCATTAGCAACCCCAAGGTCTTTATTTAAACTGTCGACTTCTTTGTAGAGCCTCGCAAGCTCCAAATTCTGTTTATATAACTCTTCTCTGATTTTTTTATCTTCTTCTGGAGAGATAGGAGTATTGTTGTTTGCCATAATTTATTATTTGAGGCTAGAAGGAACTTCTTCAGGAGGCATTTCGGCTATAATGTCGTGTACTGCTTCTCGGCAGACTTCATGTGAAGCCTTGCCGAAGATTCTTTCATACTGTGCTACCAATTTATCAATAATGCTTTTACTGTCGCCAGCTATTGAAACCGAATTATGCGATGGGTCAATGGAAAGCCCCGGGACCTTGCTGGCCTCACTCCACGCCAAAGGGCCGATAACAAGCTCCTGCTCTTTGATGATTCGTTTGGCTATTAGGGGAAATTGAATTAAAGTGTCCATGTTATTTACTTTCCTTGATTTTCTCAAATGCACTGCCCAGGCTTATCAAAGCCAGTGACATTATGAAATAGGAAAAAAGATAAATATAATCTCCGTATCCGCCGTTTATCCAAGTTTCATTGTATGCTTGATACAAAAAATTGTAATCTGCTGCGTACTGTACCGCAAGAGCGGACAATATCAAAAGAACTTTTGGTCTCATTAATCCACCCAAAAATTTTTTTGACAAAATAAAAACTAAAAGAGCTATAGAAATATAAAAAGCTTGGCCAAACGGATATCCGAAATCAAGGAACACTCGCAAAAGATTTGACCAATCAAATTCATAACCTTGCAGGAAGACCATATAAGAAATGATAAGTATAATCAAAGGTATCAAAACAGCGACTATTTTTTTATGAATAGATTTAAGAGATAAACCTGCCCCTGAGGCTTTCCCCAGAAGAATTGCAGCGTAAGCATAAAATGGAATACTCATAAAATATCCTATATCCGCTAAAGAAGGATACGGAATTTCAACTTTTAACACTAAATTATAAAAGCTAAATATGGTTTGACCAAATACTTGGAATAATAAACCTATAGAAAATAATATTATTGTTTTACCCATTATGCTTTTAAAACCACCCCATGATTTAGAAATGACTAATCCAAAGATTACGCCAAAAATGGCCATCAGCTGGTAAGATGCTCCCCAGAAAAGGTTTGCGTTTGTATATTCATTTTTAAAAATGAAAGCAATAATCACCCACCAGATAGAAAGGGCAACAAAAAGGCCGATGCCTAATTTTTTTGCTAGACCCGAATTAATTTTTTTAGTTTCCATGCTAGTTCAATTCTACCAAATTGCAGATCTGATATGCAAGTTACATTGTTACTAAGTATTTTTTAAGAAAATGCGACGGCCTGAATTTGTTTTTTGTAAATTTTAAAGCATCTATCCCCAAATCTTGTTCAAAATTTAAGTATTTCAAATTAAAATTACTGAGTATTTTAGAATTTTGCTGCATTAAAAATGGATAAGCACCCTTGTAGTCGATATGGGCCTTTTCAAAATGTATTATATTGTGATCATTAGCATGTTCATTAATAATAAATCCAATTAATTTTCCTTCAACATAAACAGCGAAACAAACTAAATTATGTTTTTCGAGGTTTTCTATTGAAAGAAGTTTGCTAAGTGCCAAAAATTCATTTTTATATTCTTTGTCTAAAGAATTCCCGCCTCTATTTTTTAGCCACTGCTCATAAAGATTCAAGATGTCTTTTTTGTGATGAATATCTTGAAAATTAACTACATTAACTTTCCAATTTTTATTTTTTTTATAAAATTGATTTATTTGATTGCGGTGAGTTTCATATCTAGATCCCCTTAAGGAAGAAAGATGTTCAATATTATACATGTAATCAAAATTGTCTCTGTCTTCTTTGATTTTAAATTTAGAAATATCTAATCCTTTTATTGAGTCTTCCGGAACGAGTTTCAACTCTGCGCCCAAATTTTCCTTTTTTGAAAGTCCTATTAATTTTTCAGCTGTTTCGTTAACCTTGTTATTTCCCAGAAAAGAATAAAAAGGTTCGCCCGTTATGTAATCCGTAAAACGCACGACCAGATTGCCGTAAAGCTGTGAAAAACGCATTTCGCCTTTAATATCCCAAGACCACATAGACACAAAATTAAAATCCGAATAAGGTGGATATTCGGAAGTAAATTTTTCTATGTCTTTTTTATCTGAAAGTTCTAATTTTTTAAATTCTGGAAATTCGGGAATCATATAATGCTGTATATAGTATATGACAGATCATTCATAAAAACAACAAAACGCTCCCTAGAATTATAATGAAGATTGCTAAAATTTTGGGAAGAAGAATATTTTTGGATATATTTTCACTTACAATATCTGGGAAAAATTTTGTGGCAAAAAGTGTTAAAAAAAGAACAATTGCCGGCTGGAAACTGCCTACTAGGTAGACCATCGCCACAGGCGCGAGGAGTATGGCATAGTTGGTAAGCAAATTTCCCCCAATTGTTAAAATTTCACTAAGAAAATTCAATGAGAAAATTTTTACTCCTCCGTTTTTATTCATTAATATAAACTCCTTACGATATTTAGGAATTAATAGATAAATCACAACACCGAAAAAACCAAGCCCGGCATATCCCCAAAAAGAGGAAATCCAAAAATTATTTCCAATTGTCACATATTTAAATATAATTCCCGCAATAGATATCAAGATGCAAGCAGACAGCATGTAAAAAGCGGTTTCCCATTTTACTTTCTTTTTTTCTTTGGAAAAATCAATGGAGATTAAAAGTACTCCAAAAAAAACCACAAGAGATCCTGCCATCTGCTGAGGGAGCAGAGTTTCTCCTAAAAATACATACCCCAAGATATAGCCGAAAATAGGGACGGTCATAAACCATGGAACTACCGCCGAGACTTCCTCAATTTCAAGAGTGAATAGGTAAAGTATTACCCAAACGATTGTCATACCGCCTGTAGCAATCAGAAGCATTTTGTCTAAAAAAGATATTTCCAAAACTCCTTTGGTGAATATTCCAATAAATAGTGCTACTAAAATTCCTATTAAACTAGAAAATAGAACTAGTCCGCCAGAACCTCGTTTGCCAACTGAATATTTTTCAACAAGGTACTGGTCTGAAATATTTGTCAGTGCCCACAGAAACGGCGCTCCGAGCGCAATAAAAAACCATGTCATGTATTAAAGTATATCATTACGTAGCGAATTACGTAATTTCCTGCTACACTCAAACCTATGAATATCGAGGTTGAAATAAAAGTGAAAGTAGACAGCTTGCTTGAAGTTAGGGAGAAAGTTTCGAAGATAGGGAAGCTTATAAAAGCCATTAAGCAAATTGATGATTATTATATTCCGGCGCATCGGGACTTCTTTGCTCACAAACCAAATCCTGTAGAGTTTTTGCGCATTAGAACAAATCCCGACAAAATAGTTCTAGAATATACCAAAAAAATAAATCCAAAAGACGATGGAGACTATGATTATGCCGAAGAATATGAAACAGAAATTTTAAATAAAGAAGAAATGGAAAAAATTCTGGGATTCATGGATTTCAAAAAAGTTTTGACTATAGAAAAAAATAGGGAATACTGGATGTGCGGAGAAATTGAAATGGCCTTAGACACCGTAAAAGACTTGGGAACTTTTATAGAAGCAGAAGCCAAAGGAGATTTTAAAGACGAGAAAGAAGCGAAAAAAGCTTGCATTGAATTTTTAGAAAGCCTCGGAATTAAAGATGCACAAAACACTCAAATTAAAAAAGGGTATCCAGAGATGCTTTTTGAGAAACTTAGTTAAAAAATATACCGAACTTCATCAGCAATAATATTTCCGGATTTAAAATATTCCCATAAGCTATTGGGCCGGAGGGGAATATTGTCAGTGGGGCTTATCCAGCACACCTCTCCTATTTCATGCGCGTGGGTTTTAGTAACATTTTCTAAATTTTTATATTCATTTCCATTTGTTATTTCAAAGAAAAATTCTATGGATTGTGTCGCTTCTCCGTCTAAAAAATTGTTTATATACAACAGCCGGCCGATTTCAGGCTTTACTCCGAGCTCTTCAATAATTTCCCGCTCTAAGCACTTTTTTATATCTTCTCCCCAGTCTAAATGTCCGCCCGGCAATGCGCAGAAACTCATATCGTGCGGATGTTTTACCGTTAAAAGTTTCCCTTCAGACAATATTATGCATCTTACCCGAATTGTAAATTTTTTATCTTTTTGCATAGGTTAATTAATCGGCTCAATCTTTTCCCAAGGCAGATCAACTTTACCAAAGTGGCCGTAAGTAGATGTCTGGCTGAAGATCGGATCGTTTAAGTGCAGGCGCTTGATTATGGCGTGGGGCTTGAAATCAAAATTCCTTTTTACGATTTCAGACAAGTCTTCACCTTTTTCATTGATGGCTTCTATCATCAGCGGTTCGGCCATGCCGATCGCGTAGGCGACGGAGACGAGCACATCTTTGCCGTAACCAGCAGCAACGAGATTTTTGGCTACGAACCTTGCCATGTATGCTCCCGAGCGATCCACTTTTGTCGCATCTTTGCCGGAAAAACATCCTCCGCCGTGAGGAATGATGCCGCCATAGGTGTCCACCATTATTTTTCTGCCAGTTAAGCCTGTGTCCGCTTCAAATCCGCCGTGGATAAATTGCCCGGTAGGATTTACTAATATTTTTATATTTTCTTTTCCCTGCCTACCGGCAGGCAGGTCTTCTTCTGAAAGCAGGGGATAAATAATTTTCTCTGTGATTTCTTTTTTAATTTCTTCTTGCGAAATATCTGGAGCGTGCTGAGTGCTTACGAGGACGGTGCTTAATTTTCCATCTATATAAGTGACTTGTGTTTTGCCGTCGGGTCTAAGCCATTTTATTTTTCCATTTTTTCGCGCCTCTTCCAGACTTTTAGCGAGTTTATGAGCGAGTACCACTCCTTTCGGCAAGAATTCCGGAGTTTCATCTGTAGCAAATCCGTACATAATACCCTGATCACCGGCACCACCGGTGTCTACGCCCATGGCTATCTCGGGAGATTGTGCTACGATTCGCGCGGTAATCTCGAGCTCATCTGCATAGCCGATATTCTTATAAACATCCTGCGCAATTTTAATATAATCAACTCTTCCGTTTGCACTAGAAGTAACTTCTCCGCCGATCACGAGCCGGCCGTGCCCGCCAAAAGTTTCTACGGCGACTCGGCTCCTTGGATCAAGCTTTAGATATGCGTCTAAAATAGCATCAGACACTTGATCGCAGATTTTATCCGGATGTCCGGCAGTGACACTCTCTACAGTGTAGTTGTCATTATGCTTGTAAAACATTAAAAGAGTATAGCACTTGCTATGCGAAATTAAAATGCTATTATTGGTGCACATGTCCCGTACTAAATTTTTGATTACGGGATATAAACGATAAACATTATTAGTTAAAATTTTAGTACTGGGATGTTAGATAAGAAAAAAATAAAAGAAAAATTGGAAAAAGAGCGCGATGTTTTGCTCGCCGAGATGAAAGACATGGGCAAGCTCAACACGGAGACTGAAGAATGGGAAGCAACTCCAGAAGAGCAGACTTTTCCTGAATCCGATCAGAATGATATGGCCGATCGCTTTGAAGATTTTGAAGCGCGAAGCTCCATGATGCGGACGCTCGAACCAAGGCTTAATAATATTTTAAAAGCGCTTAAGTCGCTAAACAACGACTCATTCGGCAAATGCAAAGTTTGTAAAAAAGATATTGAGATGGCGCGCCTCGAAGCGAATCCTGCGGCCAGAACCTGTAAAAAACATTTAGAAGAGTAGAATAACAAAAAAATAAAGTGGCTTTTGCCAAAATATACTCAGCGCAAGTAAATTTACTTACCGGAGCTATCGTAACTATAGAAGTGGATCTCTCCCGAGGCCTGCATTCTTTTAGTGTCGTCGGCCTGCCGGACAAAGCAGTCGATGAATCTAAAGACAGGGTATCGGGCGCGATAAAGAATTCCGGTTTCCAGTCCCCGAAGGCAAAAAATCAAAAAATAATTGTTTCTCTTTCACCGGCCGACTTAAAGAAAGAGGGGCCATTTTTTGATTTAGGAATTGCCATCTCGTACATGAAAGCAGCGGGAGATATTAAATTTGATTCCGAGAAAAAAATATTTTTAGGCGAGCTAGGCTTGGACGGCACACTTCGCCCTATCCGCGGAGCTTTGCCTTTGGCGCAGGAAGCCAGACGGAAAGGATTTGAAGAAATATATCTGCCGAAAGAAAATGCCTCCGAGGCGGCCTTGGTGGAAGGTATTAAAATTTTTGGCGCTGAAAGTTTGCAGGAAGTCGTGGAGCATATCGATGAGTATAAAAGACCCCCTCTGTCCGATAAAAATAGGACATCTCCCCCTTCGCAGGGGGCGAGGAATAAAATTCCGGTCCAGCCGCAGACAAAAGTAAATTACAAAAAAGAAACAAAGGGCGCAGACTTTTCTGATATTCGCGGACAGGAAGGCGCCAAGCGCGGGCTCGAGATCGCGGCCGCCGGCGGGCATAATATAGCGATGTATGGCCCGCCCGGCACAGGCAAGACGATGCTGGCCCGGGCTTTTTCGCAATTGTTGCCGGATCTGCCAATTGATGAAGTACTTGAGCTCACGGGAATACATTCTGTGTCCGGCAGCACGCAAGGGGAGCTTGTGTGCTTTCCCCCGTTTCGCGCCCCGCACCACACTTCTTCTTATGTTTCTATTATCGGCGGGGGAACGTATCCAAAGCCAGGAGAGGTTACACTCGCGCATCGCGGCGTTTTATTTCTAGACGAGTTTCCGGAATTTGAGAAGAGGGTTATAGAATCTTTACGGCAGCCGCTTGAAGACAATATCGTTTCCATTTCCCGCGCCAAGGGCACAGCAGTCTTCCCTTCAAATTTTATTTTAGTGGCCGCCATGAATCCCTGCCCGTGCGGAAACGCTGGGAACAAACAAAAGGCCTGCATCTGCAAGCCGTCCGATTTAGACAGATATAAAAGGAAACTTTCCGGTCCGATTATAGACCGTATTGACCTCTGGGTTTCAGTCGGCAACGTGGATTATAAAAAACTCGGCGCAAGTGACGATGAGCGGAACGCAGAGAAAAGTGAAAAAATAAAAGATAGAGTTACCCTAGCCAGAGAAATTCAAAAAAAGAGATTTCAAAAATTTACAAAAAAAATCAGCACAAACAGTGAAATGAATGTGAAAGACTTAGGCACGATGGCAAAACTCGATGCAAAAGTTCGCGAACTCTTAGACAACAGTGCCGAAAATCTAGGCCTGTCCGCTCGCGCCTATCACCGCGTAATAAAAATAGCCCGCACTATTGCCGACTTGGAAAATTCTGAAAACGTAGAAGCGAATCATATCTTAGAGGCCATTCAATATAGGCCAAAAGTTAACTCATAGAGTTATCCACATCTGGCTTGTTGACAGTGAACGCTCGTTCACTTATACTAATTAAGTCGCAAATACCCCTACCCGGCCTCTCCCTAAAGTAGGGGGAGGAGAAAGGAGGGGGTAAATTATAAAATTAAAAACAAAGCTATGAGTCAAACACAATATTTAAAAATGCTGGAGAGAGAAATCCAAGCAATAAATAAGAGGATAGATCTTAAAATTCTCAAGGGTCAGAATTATCACAAAGAGGCGATAGAACACAAGCTCCTAATTAGGAAAGTGCGATATCATTCCCGAAGTAACTTTTTGCGTAAATTTTTTCCCACTTTTGCGCAGTTTTCTTTTTAGTTTCTTTCTAAAAGATAAACAAAATAAATGATAAGAAATCCCCATCAGATAAAAATAGAATCTTTCTACGGAGAGAATAAGAGGATGCCGACGTATTCGGAAATGATGAAGCTCTTCGGCTACAAATCCAAGAATGCGGTTTTTAAAGTCGTGGAGAAATTGATTGACGCAGGGCTCGTCGCCAAAGATCATCTCGGCCGGTTAGTACCCACACAATCTTTTGGCGAAGTTCCGATGCTTGGGCTGGTGACTGCCGGTTTGCCTGCAAGTGTGGAAGAAGAGCTCGCAGATACTGTGAGCTTGGACGAATTTTTAATAGAAAAGAAAGCTTTTACATATATGCTAGAGGTGGACGGGGATTCTATGATAGATGCGCACATAGAAAAGGGGGATATGGTTCTCGTCGAGAAGGCAAACCAGGCTAAAGATATGCAGATAGTCATCGCCGAAGTGGATGGCGAATTTACGATGAAATATTTTAGGCGTGATGGGAATAAATGTTGGCTCGAGCCGGCCAACAAAAACTACAAACCGATCTATCCGGAACATTCTTTAAATATAAATGCAGTGGTGAAAGCGGTGATTAGGAAATACTAAATAAGATAGGAAATCAAAAAATCCCCCGAATGGGGATTTTTTGATTTCCTAATTTCTCTCGAGAGAACCCCACTTGGCGGGGCAGGAATATTACGCAACCATATCCTTCAAACCTTTTGCAGGTCGGAATTTTGGCACTTTCTTTGCAGCCACTTTGACTTGCTCCCCAGTCTTTGGATTGCGAGCCATGCGAGCAGCGCGAGATTTTACTGAAAAGATTCCAAAGCCGGCGATCGATACTTCCTGTCCCTTTTTCAAGGTCTGGATGATAGCATCAAACATTCCGTCTACGAGCTCTTCAGCCTGCACTTTTGTGCCGCCTAGTTTTCCGTGTACCCATTCAGCTAATGCTTGTTTATTCATAATGTAAAAAAATTATTTTTGTAATTCTTTCGACCTTTTAACCCTTATTTTTGATACCTATTCATTATATATCAAGGGTTTTTTAGCGCAACTACCGGGCGTATTCCACAATTCTTGTCTCTCGGATCATAGTGACCTTGATTTCTCCCGGATATTTTAGTTCCTGCTCTATTTTTATAGCTATATCGCGTGCCATTATTTTAGCTTCGGCGTCAGATATCTTTTCCGGAGTTACAAATATGCGGATTTCGCGTCCGGCCTGCAGAGCATATGATTTTTCAACAGCAGGGAACTGGTTTACCAGAGCTTCGAGCTCCTGCAACCTCTTTAGGTAATTTTCAACAGAGTCTCGACGGGCTCCCGGACGGCCTCCGGATATCGCGTCTGCGGTCTGCACGATGATGGATTCAATAGTTTCGTATGGATAGTCCTCGTGGTGCGATTTCATTGCAGTCACGATGCGTTCGTCAGCGCCGAATTTCTGAAGGATACGCATGCCTATCTCCACATGCGTGCCCTGTACTTCGTGGTCGAGCGCTTTTCCGATGTCATGCACCAAGGCTCCAGCCTTGGCAATCTGTACATCGGCGCCGAGCTCTTCGGCAATCATGCCGGCAATGTGAGACATTTCCGTAGAGTGCTGTAGAACGTTCTGGCCATAGCTTGTTCGGAAATATAATCGGCCGATAATCGCTACGATGCGCGGATCAAAGTTAAATATTCCGCATTCATACACCGCCTGTTCTCCTTTTTCCTTAATTATTTTATTTATATCTTCCTTCGCTTTTTCTACGAGCTCTTCAATTTTTGCCGGCTGAATGCGTCCGTCTAAGATTAGGTTCTCAAGCGCCAAGCGGGCTACCTGTCTTCGGATAGGATCGAAACAGGAGATAACAATAGAGCCAGGAGTATCGTCCACGATGAGCTCCACTCCCGCTGCCCGTTCAAATGCGCGGATATTGCGGCCTTCTTTTCCGATAATTTTTCCTTTAATTTCATTGTTTGGAATAGAAACAACTGTCGTCATGAGTTCGGAAGCTGTACTCGCGGCTAAACGCTGAATAGAAGTCGCCAGGATATCTTTTGCGTGCCTATCAAGCTTTTCCTCGTTACTATTTTCCAATTTCTGAATACGAATCATGATGTCTTCTTCATATTTTTTTTCTACATCTCGAAGAAGTTCTTCTTTGGCTTCGTTTTCTGTCAGCTCTGCGACTCTCTCCAGCTCTATTCTTTTTTCATCTTCTATTTTTAATATTTTTTCCTGTATTTTTTTAACCTCCTCAACTTTTAGCTTGATCACTTCGGCTTCCTTGTTTACTTCCACCTGCCGCG
This sequence comes from uncultured Candidatus Saccharibacteria bacterium, assembly GCA_964553015.1. GTDB lineage: Bacteria > Patescibacteriota > Minisyncoccia > Phycocordibacterales > UBA9973 > UBA9973. The sequence goes on from CAZKJE010000002.1 coordinate 18,949, forward strand.
CGTCCAAGAACTCATCTTTTTTTATGAGTCTTTTTTCGGTTTCTTTCCATTCATCAGTCTTTCTCTTCTCTTCTTCTTTTAAGTTGCCGACCAGCTCTTCGGATTTTTTCTTGGCTTCATCCGTGATCCTTTGCGCTTCTTCTTTCGCGCCGACCATCATCTGTTTTATGTCTATCTCAATAGACCTGCGTTTTCCGAGCGCGACCAAAAGGCGCAGATAGTATCCGACTATCACGCCCAAAAGGAGCACTCCGACTCCGACTAGAATTATTATTATGCTCATAAGCCTGTGTCAGCTTACAAGAACAAACCACTATATTTTAGATTTTTCCTGCCTGCATGCCAAAGATTTGCAAACTTTCTCTTATCTTTTCTTTTGAAAACTTCATAATATATGGGATATTCCTGTGAACCAATGTAAAATAAATTTTTAAAATTCAACGTACATAGTATAACAGAAAGGATAAAATTAGTCTAGTTTTCCTGTTTTGACCCTGGAGTTTTGGATTTGGTGACTATTTCGTCTATTATTCCGTACTTCTGCGCCTCTTGCGCATCCATGAAGAAGTCCCTCTCCACGTCTTTTTCAATCTGGGTGAGGGATTTGCCGGTATTTTTTGCCAAAAGTTTGTTTAAATTATCTCTGGTCTTTAAAATATGCTTTGCCGTGATTGCAATATCGGTGGCTTGGCCTTCCACTCCGCCCAAGGGCTGGTGGATCATGATCTCGGCGTTCGGCAAAATATAGCGCTTGCCACGCTTACCGGAAGACATGATGATAGCGGCGCCTGAAGCAGCGAGGCCGACACAGAAGGTAGAAATATCCGGACGGACATGATTCATGGTGTCCACTATGGCCATAGTAGAAGTCACCGATCCGCCCGGAGAATTTATATAAAGATGAATATCTTTTTTAGCATCTTCGGATTCTAGAAATAGAAGCTGGGCGATGACGATATTTGCGGTGTTGTCGTCAATCGGTCCGGCTAAAAAGACTATCCGCTCGCGCAAAAGGCGGGAATATATGTCGTAAGCGCGTTCTCCAAATTGCGATTTTTCTATTACTGTTGGTATTAACATGTAAATATTATATTCTAATTTTTAACTTTTTCAAGCTTGTTGACATAAACCTACTTTAAGTGTATAATACCAAACGAATAAAAATTGAACCAAAAGGAGGATTCCAATCATGAAGTTTATTTTCTTGCAGAATACATCTGACGGGTGCAAGCCCATGTGGCTTACGCCCCCGTTTGATGCCCCGTCCGTAGAAAGAGCGGATCAGATCACCAAAGAGCGATACCTCCACGAGGGCGAGCTCTACAAAAAGGTTGAAAAAACCGAGACGATCGTGAGAGGAATCTGGTAGAGTAGCACAACAACATCGCTCGCTCTGGGCAAGAAGACTCGTCTTCTGCTTCGGGCGAGTTTTCTTTTTACCTCCTTGCCCTGCTTAGCGGGGCTTGCTTCTCTTTTTTAAAGTGCTACTATTTTACCTAATGTGTCTAATGAAATACGTAAAAATATGCCAAGAAAAATGATAAGTGTAGAAGGCAACATAGTAAATAAAGATAAAGTTTTCCGCGGAAGAATTGAAATTGATCAGAGCGGAATGATAGATAAAATCGGCGAACCGAAAGGTGACGCCGATTTTATTTTTGAGGATGAATTAATTTTTCCCGGATTCATAGATCTGCATGTGCATGCGCGGGAAGATGCAAGCCACACGCAAGATTACAAAGAAGATTTTATCTCCTCGGGAGTTGCGGCGATAAGCGGCGGAGTGACAGCATTTGCAGAAATGCCGAACAATCCAGTACCGCCGATTGATGATAAAAGTTACGCAGAAAAAAAAGAATTAACTAAGAAATCTCCAGTTCCAGTTTTACTTTATGCAGGCATCGGCCCTAAGACAAAACCGCTTTCATCAAAAGTTCCGTACAAAGTTTTTATGGGTAAATCTGTCGGCGATCTTTTTTTTACAACACTGGAAGAATTAGAATCAGTAATAAAAAATTACAAGGGACAATACGTGAGTTTCCACTGCGAGGATCCGGAAATTCTGGAAGAAAAAACTCATGAGTTAACTCATGAGTTACAGCGCCCCAGAGAAGCTGAAATTTCCGGAATAGATTTCGCGCTCAAATTAATAGAAAAATATAATATTTTTGGAAAAATTTGTCATGTATCTACGATAGGAGGAATACAAAAAATTATTGAAGCAAAAAAAAGAGGGGTAAATGTAACAGTAGAAGTAACTCCGCATCATTTGTATTTTGCGAAAGCAAATAAAAATTTACAAGTCAATCCGCCCATACGTGATGTAGAAGATTGTGCGGCTTTAATAAAACTTTTGAAACGAGGCGATATTGATTTTCTTGCTACCGACCATGCTCCGCACACAAAAGAAGAGAAGAAAAAAGGAGTTTCAGGCATGCCGCATTTAGATACTTACGGACCGTTTATCGCATGGCTTATAAAAGAACACGGTTTTACGCAGGAAGAAATTGCGAGAGTATGCGCATATAATCCGGGTGTTTTTTTAAATAGTTTTATGCCTGAGAAATATGGAGAAACAAAAGAAGGCTACGTTGGCTCGCTTACAGTAATAAATATGAACAAGCCAGTAAGGATAAAAAAAGAAATGCTTAAAACGAAATGCGGCTGGTCGCCTTTTCTGGGGGTGACATTTCCGGGAAGCGTTACTATGACAATAGTAAAAGGAGAAATTTATGAAAACAGAAAATAGAACAGCAAAATTAATTCTGAAAGACGGTACTATTTTTGAGGCAAAAAGTTTCGGCGCTTCAAAATCTACTGCCGGCGAAGTGGTTTTTGCCACGGGAATGACCGGCTATCCCGAAGCGCTGACAGATCCATCCTTCAAGGGACAAATTTTAGTAATGACATATCCCTTGATCGGGAATTATGGAGTTCCTAAAAAAGAAGACTGGGAATCGGACAAGATCCAAGTTTCCGGGCTTGTAGTGTGTAATTACATAGATACGCCGTCGCATCATGCAAGCGAGATGACTTTGGCCGAGTGGTTCAAAAAAGAAGGCGTGCCACTTCTTGAGATAAAAGACACAAGGCTGCTTACAGAAAAATTACGGGACGAGGGGGCAACACTAGGCAAAATAATTATTGGAAGCAAAAATGTTAATTTTGCAGATCCGAATTTGAGAAACTTGGCTGGAGAAGTGAGTACGAAAGAAATTTATTTTATGGGCGAGGGAAAAGATACGATTGTGCTTTTGGATTGTGGCGCCAAGAGGAATATAATTAGAAGCCTTGCAGAAAGAGGGCTTAGGGTTGCAGTAGTTCCGTGGAATACCGATGTAACCAAATTAGATTTTCAATTTAGCGCGGTAGTGATTTCAAACGGCCCCGGAGATCCAAAGAAAGTAACCGCTACTATCAATAATGTTAAAAAAATTATTGCTAAAAAAATCCCTACGCTGGGTATTTGTTTGGGAAACCAAATTTTAACTTTAGCCATGGGAGGCACAACGTATAAAATGAAATTCGGGCACCGAAGCCAGAATCAGCCAGTAGTGCAAACGGGTACAAATAAGTGTTATTTAACAACCCAAAATCATGGTTTTGCAGTTAAACAAATTCCCAAAAATTTCAGACAATGGTTTCATAATGCGAACGATAATACGAATGAGGGAGTTATTCATGAGACCCTGCCATTTATGTCTGTGCAGTTTCATCCGGAAAGTACTCCGGGACCCGTGGACACTGATTGGGTATTTGATTATTTTTTGAAAAAAGCTGATGAAAAATAAAGTATTTAAAAAAATATTGGTATTGGGTTCGGGAGCCTTAAAGATCGGCGAAGCGGGAGAATTTGATTATTCCGGCAGCCAAGCCATCAAGGCGCTCAAGGAAGAAAAAGTAAAAGTAATTTTAGTAAACCCAAACATCGCAACTTTCCAGACTTCAAAAACTTTTGCCGATGAAGTTTATTTTCTGCCGATAAACGAATATTTTGTGGAAAAAGTTATCAAAAAAGAACGTCCAGACGGTATCTGCCTTTCTTTCGGTGGACAAACTGCTCTGAACTGCGGACTTGCCCTAGCAGAGAAGGGAATATTTAAAAAATACAATGTAGAAATTTTAGGAAGTCCGATTTCTTCGATAGAACTCACCGAAGATAGGGAAAAATTTGCAGAACATTTACGAAGCATACATATTCCCGTACCGCCTTCCGGCAGCGCGACTACATTTAAAGAAGCAAAAAAAATTGCGGAAAGAATTGGGTTTCCGCTCATGGTCCGTGCAGCGTTTGCCTTGGGCGGACAGAAGTCCGGTGTGGCAGGCAGTATGGAAGAGCTTGAAGAAATAGTTGCCGGCGCACTCTCAATCTCTCCGCAGGTTTTGATAGAAAAATATCTGCATCACTATAAAGAAATTGAATATGAAGTGGTCCGCGATAAATTCGGGAACTGCGTTACGGTGTGCAACATGGAAAATTTAGATCCGCTCGGAATACACACCGGGGATTCTATTGTGGTCGCACCCAGCCAGACACTAAATAATGATGAATATCATGGTCTTCGAGAGGCCAGCATAAAAATAGTTGAGAGTTTGAAAATAGTCGGAGAATGCAATGTGCAGTATGCTTTGAACCCGACCTCTCCCAACCCTCCCCTTGGCAGGGGAGGAGCTCTAGATTATTTCGTCATTGAAGTAAATGCCAGATTGTCGCGATCCAGCGCGCTTGCCTCCAAGGCTACAGGTTATCCGCTTGCATACGTCGCCGCTAAACTTGCCCTAGGAAAAAGTTTGCTTGAAGTGGAAAATAAAATCACAAAAGTAACCCAGAGTTTCTTTGAGCCGGCTCTTGATTACGTCGTCGTAAAAATGCCGAGATGGGATCTGTCTAAATTTGCCGGCGCGGCGGAACAAATAGGGAGCGCCATGAAATCTGTCGGCGAAGTGATGGCTATCGGGCGAAGCTTTGAAGAAGCGCTCCAAAAAGCTGTGCGCATGTGCGGAGCCGGGCAGGAGGGAATAACTGACAATGGTTTTAGAAATAGCGCAGATTTAAATAAATTCCTAACAGTTCCGACACCGAAAAGAATTTTTGCAGTAGCCGAAAGTATAAAAAAGGGAGTAAGCCTGAAAAAAATCCATAAAATAACAGGAATTGATTTGTGGTTCTTGTATAGAATAAAAAATATTGTAAATACGGAACAAATATTTACAAAAACTAAGTTACTCAATAAAGAAAATTTACTTATTTTAAAGCAAACCGGATTTTCAGACAAAAAAATTGCGAGCCTATCGGGCAAAACTGAATTAGAAATCAGAAAACTGCGAAAAAAGCTTGGCGTAACACCATACATTTTTGCGATAGACACTCTCGCGGGAGAATTTCCGGCGAAAACTAATTATTTATATCTTACCTATCATGGAGCGCACCATGACATACAGCCTTCAGGCAAGAATGCGATCATGGTTCTGGGTTCCGGTCCTTATCACATAGGCTCCTCGGTGGAATTTGACTGGTCTTCGGTGTACACCGCGCTGGCTCTCTCCAAATACGACAAACAATCAATCATAGTAAATTGCAATCCGGAAACCGTGTCTACGGACTATGATATTTCTAACAGGCTGTATTTTGAGGATTTATCTTTTGAAACAGTGGCAGACATTTTTGAATTTGAAATGGCTGGTGGAATTATTATTTCTGTAGGCGGACAACGGCCGAACAATCTTGCGAAAAAGCTTTCGCAGGCTGAATTTAAAATTTTAGGCACAAAGGCGGAGGATATCGACCGCGCGGAAGACAGAAATGCCTTTTCAGCCCTTCTGGACAAATTGGAAATTCTCCAGCCGACATGGCAAAGCTTTACTTCTAAAAAGGACGCGGAAAAATTTACCAAAACTGAAGGCTTTCCCGTGTTAGTCCGGCCTTCGTACGTGCTTTCCGGCGCGGCTATGCGAGTGTGCTACAACAAAGCCCAGCTTCACAATTTTATCGGCAAAGCCGCAGTTCTTTCGCCTCTTCATCCCGTCACCATATCTAAATATATTGAAAATGCCAAAGAGCTTGAATTTGATGCCGTGGCGCAGGAGGGAAAAATAATGGTGTATGGAATTTCCGAGCATGTGGAAAACGCAGGAGTGCATTCGGGAGACGCGACAATCGTGTATCCGACCCAGCGCGTGTATGCGTCTACGGAATTTCAATTGCGAGAAATATCTAAAAAAATTGCACAAGAGCTTTCCATAACCGGTCCTTTTAATATTCAATTTTTAGTAAAAAATAATATACCATATGTCATTGAAGTAAATGTGCGGGCCAGCCGAACTTTTCCGCTCTTATCCAAAGCTATGAACATAAACTTTCCGGAAATAGCAGTGGACAGCTTTATGGGACGTGCCAAAGTACAAAAAGTTACCTACCCGAGAAGCGTAGTTGTAAAGTCTCCGCAGTTTTCTTTCTCTAGATTGCTCGGAGCAGACCCGATACTTCGTGTGGAAATGTCTTCCACGGGCGAAGCAGCCTGCTTTGGCAAGGATTACGATGAGGCTCTTTTAAAATCAATACTTTCCACCAACAAATTTGATTTCAAAAATAAAAATGTGCTGCTTTCTTTGGGCGGGGAGTTAAACAAAGCTAAATTCTTAGAAACTGCGCAAATGCTCCATGCTCTCGGCTATACCATCTTTGCCACAGATACAACAGCAGAATTTCTTCAAAAACAAAACGTGAAATGCAGTGCTGTACGCAAGGCTTTTGAGCGGTCGCCAAACGTACTCAATATAATTTTGAGAAAAAAAGTAGCCTTCGTGGTAAATTTAAGCAAGACAGAGACAGGAATGAGTGGAAACAAAGAAGAGGGAAAGCGTGTCGTTACAGATGGTTTTCGGATACGACGGGCGACAGTAGACGGACAGATACCATTGTTTACAGACTTGCATCTAGCGCGCGCGTTTATCAAAGCCCTATTTCATTACAAAGTAGAAGATTTGGAGATTAAATCTTATCAAGAGTATTTAAAAGAATAAAATTTATGCCACACATAATCAAAGCAGAACAGTTTACAAAAAATGATCTGGAAAACATTTTGTCTTTGGCCGGAGTGATGGAAACTAATTGCAAAGATGGAAAAATAAAAAAAGTCTTAGAAGACAAGGTTGTTGCCTGTATTTTTTATGAGCCGTCCACTCGTACGCGCCTGTCTTTTGAAACCGCAGCGCTCAAGCTCGGCGCCAAGGTTATTTCTGCCGAGAACGCTATGGAAAATTCGTCCGCCCATAAAGGCGAAACGATAGAAGATACCACTAAAATACTCTGTTCGTATGCGGATGCCATAGTTATTCGCCACCCTATTGCGGGAACTTTAGAAAAAGCCGCAAAAGTTTCTACGAAACCGCTCATAAATGCCGGCGATGGCACTAATCAGCACCCTTCGCAGGGGCTTCTGGATGTCTATACTATAAAGAAAGAAAAGAAAAGACTTATGAACTTAAATATTGGATTTGGCGGGGATTTACTAAACAGCCGAACCCTAAAATCTCTTGTGCCGTTTCTCCGAATGTACGAAAGCAATAAATTTTATTTTATTTCTCCGAAAGAATTAGAACTGCCGAGGGAATATATAAAAGAATTACAAAAAAACAAAGTACAGTTTGAAGAATTGAGAAGTCTGGAAGAAGCCTTGCCGCATTTGGATGTGCTGTATATGACCCGAGTGCAGAGAGAAAGATTCAAAGATATAAGCGAGTATGAAAAAGTAAAAGATTTATTTATTCTTAAAAAAGAACATTTAAAAATACTCAAACCAGATGCAATTATTATGCATCCGCTGCCAAAAATAAATGAAATTGAAATAGAAGTAGACGCCGATCCGCGCGCCGCCTATTTCCGTCAAGCCGAAAACGGCCTTTACATACGCATGGCGCTTTTGCAGTATGTTTTAGGAATATAAGCTACTGGCTTTCCAAAAACCTGAAGATTTTTTCGTTGGTGAGGACGTTTTCGGCATGCATGCGGGCGCGTTCCGGATCTGCTTCTTTGTAGTGCTCAAGTATCGCCGAGACTTCTTTAGCCACATCGGTTTCATCTGGCTCTATTTTTTCCGCTTTTGCTATTTCGTTTAATATAAGAGCTAATTTAGCTTTTTTCTCGGCATCTTTTCTAAAATCTTTTCTTAAGTCCTCCATATTTTTATTCAAGTGCTTCAGATAATCCTCAAATTTTAGCCCCATCTGGGTGATGTCGGACTCCATGCGGTATAAAATCTTTTCCAATTCTGCTTCGACTAAAATATCCGGAATTTCAAGCGTGCTTTCGTCAATTATTTTTTCAATAATTTGTAAACGCATTTTTTCTTTCTGTAAATTTTCTTTTTCTAGCTTAATATTTTCTTTCAGTTTTGTTCTGAAATCTTCTACGTCCTTAAAAGGTCCCATGGCTTTCACAAATTCATCATTGAATTCCGGAAGCTCTTCTTTCACCTCTTCCCCCGCCTTCCCCGAAGGGGAAGGAGCCCCTCCCTCTTGGGGAGGGGTTTGGGGTGGAGTGGCCACATGTATCTTTGGTGCGCGGGATTTTCGTATATCCATTATCGTATTTTCCATATCTTCATCTGTCACAATGATATTCTTTTCTGCATCAGTGACTTTAGAAATTACTTTTTTCGCCACGGCTTTATAATCCGGAAGCTTAATTTCAGGCAATACTGCAGTTTTTATTTTGAATCCGAGGGGGTTCTTTCGGGCAAGCTTGGTGATAGAAATATCCGGTCTACTAATAGCATCTATTTTATTTTCTTCTGCTATCTTGGGGTAGGCCTCTCCGAGCGCCATCTCGGCCATTTCTCCCAAGATCTGCGCTTCCGGGACATTTGAAACAAGGACATTTTCCGGAACTTTGCCTTTCCTGAATCCCGGGAGTTCCACATTCTCGCCGATCTTTTTTAAGGCAAGGCTATAGTAGCTCTCAAAAACGTCGGCATCTATCTCGCCTTCTATTTCCACTTCGCTCTTTGGCAGTTTCTTTATATTTATTTTTGGCATACGCCTATACTATATGTAGGAGTCTTGTTTGTCAAAAAAAGCCGCTTCGACATGTGTCGAAGCGGCTTTTCCCCGTGCACTTTCTACTCTACGCTATTTATAGCGTTGGCCTCTATGTTGGAATCTGCAGAGTTGACTTCCATTTCTAAAGAGTTGAGTTCATCCTCGTCAGTAGGGGACACGACTTCTCCCTGAAGCGTGCCTTCAGGCAAAGGCTGTTCTTCTACTTTAGACTGCCATATGTAGATTCCGCCCGCGATCAGAATAATTATTATTATTATTGACCCGATAAGCGCTCCGTTTGATTTTTTTTCTGGTTCCATTTGTTTTCCCCGCCACGGCAGGGCAAGTTAATTAAAATTGATAATTTATTAGACTAATTTTCATTTTCTTCGCTATCACTATTGTCCCCAACTGGCTTCTCTGCCTTAATTGCCTTAATTTTGGTTTTCACAGCATCTTTAAGGGATTTTACTGCGTCTCCCAGAGCTTTATGAGCTTCTTTTATAAGGGCTTGTGTTTCTTTTGTTAAAGTTTGGAGAGTTGCTTTATTTTCCTCGCTAAGCTTTTCTATGGAAGTGCCAAAAAGGGCATTGGCCTCGGCAATTTTTGCCTTAGCTTCGTCTATTTTGGTTTCAGCTGTGGCGACAAATGCTTCAGCTCCTGCTGTGTCCACTCCTTTCGCTTTTAATTTAGCGATATGGGCGACTACTCTTTCTTTTAAGTTTGTCATTCTCAAAACCGCTCCGTCAAATCTCTCCAGCGCTTTTTCGCGCCCTACGATGCGGGCTTCTTTTATTTTTGCCTTAGCCGCATCCCTTTCAGTTTTTAAAGATGCTCGCAAAGCTTCCATTTTTGCTTTCGCTTCTTCTCTTTTCATTTCAAACTCCTTTCTAAATGCGTCTCTATTTGCTTCCCATTCTTTTCTCGCTTCTTCGCGCTTTAGCCGCAGGTCATCCCTAACAGCACCTCCATTTTCTTCCGCGAGTACAGAAGAAGTGTTAAAAGAAAGCACTAACGCCAACACCGCAAAAAAACTTAAATATTTTTTCATAAATAATTATTTTTTATTAGTTAATAATATAGAACCCTGTCTGTTATTATATCAGAAAAGCCACGAGAAGCAATGCAACAATGTTGAGTATCTTTATCATCGGATTAATAGCTGGGCCGGCTGTATCTTTATAAGGGTCGCCGACAGTATCGCCGGTGACAGCGGCCTTGTGCGCATCGCTGCCTTTGCCTCCATGATAGCCTTGCTCTATGTGTTTTTTAGCGTTATCCCAAGCTCCTCCTCCGGAAGTCATTGATATTGCCACGAAGAGGCCGGTAATGATGGAGCCGACTAACAGTCCGCCCAAAACTATTAAGCCGTTAGTTTTTCCAAAAATAATTACTACTAATATAGGGGCGAGGACAGGTATGAGGGCGGGGAGAACCATTTGCTTTATGGCTGCGCCGGTGATTATAGAGACTGCTTTTGCATAATCAGGCTTTGCAGTACCTTCCATTATTCCTTTTATTTCTCTGAACTGTCTTCGGATTTCTTCAACTACTTTTCCGGCAGTCTTGCCCACTGCTTCCATGCAAAGCGCTCCGAAATAATATGGAAGCAACCCCCCGATAAATAAGCCGACGATGACGTACGGATTACTAAGATCAAAAGTAAGGCTTTTGCCAGCTTTTATTATTTCTTCAGTGTAAGAAGCGAAGAGCACCAGAGCCGCGAGGCCTGCCGAGCCTATGGCGTATCCTTTGGTGACTGCTTTGGTAGTATTTCCGACAGCATCCAATGGATCTGTAACATCGCGAACTTCTTTTGGAAGCTCCGCCATCTCCGCGATGCCTCCGGCATTGTCAGTGATAGGTCCGTATGCATCTATGGCGACAATTATTCCGGTCATGGAAAGCATGGACATTGCCGCGACGGCAATACCGTAGAGTCCGCCGTAATTGTAACTAAGCAATATTCCGAGAACGATGGTAATAAGAGGCCACGCCGTAGATTTCATTGAAATTGCTAATCCCTGAATGACGTTTGTGCCGTGGCCGGATACTGAAGCCAGCGCGATAGACTGAACAGGGGAATATTTTGTAGAGGTAAAATATTCTGTGATGACTACCAATGCACCAGTCACGAGCAAGCCTACAATGGAGCAGATGAACAGATCCATCACGCTGTATGCGCCGTTTCCGGACATAAGTATTTTTGTAACAGGATAAAACAAAGCTCCGGCAATTAATCCGGAGGCGATGAGCCCTTTATACAAAGCACCCATTATGTTTTGGCTACTTTTAGTTAATCGTACAAACCAAGTACCGATGATAGAAGCGAATATTGCCATACCGCCGATGACCAGAGGATAAATAATCGCATTTTCAAAATCTACAAAAAGAAGCGATCCCAAAAGCATCGTGGCCACAGAAGTGACAGCGTAAGTTTCAAATAAGTCAGCGGCCATGCCGGCGCAGTCTCCGACGTTATCTCCGACATTGTCGGCGATAACTCCCGGATTCCTCGGATCATCTTCGGGAATGCCGGCTTCAAGTTTACCCACGAGGTCTGCGCCCACGTCTGCAGCTTTAGTAAAAATTCCTCCGCCCAATCGAGCGAAAATAGAAATAAGCGAAGCGCCGAATCCGAGGCCGACTAGCGCATTCACGTCTTTAGTAACCATATAAAACAAAGTTACGCCGAGAAGCGCCAGACCGACGACTAAAAGGCCGGTAACTGTTCCGCCGCGGAAAGCAAGACTAAGTGCCGAATCTATGCCGTCTCGGGCCGCCTCTGTCGTGCGTACATTTGCGCGCACAGATACATTCATGCCGATGTATCCGGCAAGAGCAGAGAAAACAGCCCCAACTAAAAACCCAAAGGCCATAGTCCAGCCGAGTTTTTCTATAAATCCGATCGCGAAGAAAAGTATGAGAGCTATATAGCCGATAGTTTTATATTGTTTGTTCAAGTAAGCTCCGGCGCCGTCTTGGATTGCCTTGGCGATCTCCTGCATGCGCTCATTACCGGGGCTCTTTTTTAAAATTAGTCTTGCTAAAAATAAACCGTATACGATAGCCACCACAGAACTTATTAATGCAAACAATAAAAATGAATTCATGAGTTTTGTTTTAACTAATAATTTATTCTTCTTTTACTTCGTCAGTGGAAGCTATTTCGCCTCCCATTCCTTTTATATCTATTCTCCAGCCGGTAAGCTTGGCGGCAAGGCGGACATTTTGCCCTCCTTTACCGATAGCGAGCGAAAGCTGATCATCGGCTACTTCTACGGTCGCCTTATGTTCCGTTTCGTCTACGTTGATAGAAATAACTTTTGCCGGAGAAAGCGAATTTGAAACGAACTGTTTTGGATCTCCCGACCACGGAATTATATCAATTTTTTCTCCGGAAAGTTCATTGGTTATGGTATTTACCCGGGTTCCTTTCTGGCCGACACAAGAGCCGACTGCATCTATGTGCTCATCGTTTGAGTACACTGCGATCTTGGTGCGCGCTCCGGCTTCGCGGGCTACGGATTTTATTTCCACAATGCCATTTTCTATTTCCGGCGCTTCAGTAGCAAAAAGTTTTTCCACAAATTTTGGATGCGTGCGGGACAGGCGAAGATTTATTCCCCGCGGGGTGTCTTCCACGCTGTACAAATATGCGCGCACTCGGCGTCCGCGTTCCCAGAACTCTCCGGGAATTTGTTCTTCGGCCGGCAATATGCCTGTCGCTCGGTTGAAGTCCACATATACATTGCCCCGCTCTACCTTTTGCACTATGCCGGAAATTATTTCGCCTTCCTTGGTGCCGTACTCATCTATGATTGAAGTGCGTTCCGCTTCGCGTATCTTTTGGACTATGACTTGCTTTGCTGTCTGGGCGGCGATGCGGCCGTAATCATCTTTGGCTTCGAGCGGAAAAATTACTTCATCGTTGAGCTCCACCCCCTTTTTTATTTTCTTGGCATCTTCTAAGAGAATGTGATGCTCGGGATTAAAATGTACGCGTTCTTCGCCTTCATCTTTTACCGAATATTCGGCATGTTCGCCAAGTTGATGTTTTTTATCATCTTCTAATATCGCAATTGTTTCATCTACAACTATCTTCACCTGATAGAAATCCGTCTTGCCGCTATCCATGTCAAATTTTGCACGGATAATTTGTCCTTTCTTGCCGTAATCTTTCTTATAAGCCGCCGCCATTGCCTGCTCGATGGCTTCGAGTATTTTTGCTTTTGGTATTTTTCGTTCTTCTTCCAGCTGTTCCAAGGCTGATTTGAATGTTTTTAGGTCTAACATGGTTGGTTTTTTATTAAATTTTATTAAAAAAAGCCCTGTTTCGGACAGGACTCATACAAAGGGAGCATAGCATAAAACCTATGTCGATGCAACATCTAGTTCCATCTCCATTTCAGGAATCATGGCTCCGCTTTTCATCACTCGCTTTTGGTCCAGCCATTTTTTGCCAGTATCTTTGAATCCAAGCTTTGTATAGAATCCTATAGCCCTTTCATTATAAGTAGCGCACTGAACAATCCATTTATTTGATGGATTCCCATGTTTTAAAACTTCTTGCCATAACATTTTTCCTATGCCCTTACCTTGATATTCTGGAGTAACATATATTACCTTAAGCTGATTTTTATCGGCGTGAAAGACAATTGTAATTACCCCCACAATCAAATTTCCGTTTTTTGCTATAAGAGTTTTTGAATCAGCGCTATCGTTCATTTTTTCCCATTTTTTACTAAGGCCCTCCTGTGTAAAACTTTTTTTGAAATGATCTTCAACATCTTCTCTTGTTATGCCTGCTTCTTTATTTGGATATGTCTCCAACCAAGTTTCATAAAGAACTTTTACTATTCCCAACATATCTTTTTGTTCTGGCTGTGTAATTTTTATCATGTCTTAATTAATAGAATAGGAGATTAAAAATATAAGTCAACAACAATTAGAGCCATATTTTAATAAAACGTAAGCAATATATGCTCAAAAAGGCCAAAAGGGCAGTTATCCACAGAATCCACAATAGATTTGTGTTTTTGATATTTTTATGGTATACTTCTAAAGAATCAGTAAATTGTCAAAACTTCTCAACTAATAAAACACAACCAACAAACACCTCGAAAGAGGGAAAGGAGGGCGTCATGCGGCGCAACATAATCGGTTGTCTCGTTGTTCTCTTGGTCTTGGCGTTCTCTGTTAACGCACAAGACTCTGAACTCTTAACGCTTGACCGTCGTCCAGACATTTTCTCAACGAAGATGGCGGTCCAACAGGGGGTGGGCGGAGTTTTCAACTCCGTTCAAATTCCGACTAGACGTCGCGGAGCACGTCGCCCTGTGCCAACTCCCACTTATATGACGCTCGAAATGGGAATCGGAGTAGTGGGGCCTGACGAGTTCGGGAAGTACAAGGTTCCTTTCTCCATTTGGTTTCCCGTTCCGGAGGGAACCACGTTCACAGGTTACTCTGTGGATGTGAATGGGAACAGGAGTTACCTTGGGCACAACACGGTGACCAGCGAAACTGCGAACCTCGGTTGGGCGGGTAATCTCTGGGGTCCATATACGGGAGGTGCTCTCCTGCCAGAGAGCATCGTAGGGTTCGAGGTTGAGTTTACTGGTAACTTCCAGACCTACGGTATGCATACTCCGGCACCAGGGGCTACCAGACCTCCAGTGATAGTGGACGTGTACCCCAATGGGTTGCTCTTCCTCAAGGAGACGTTCGCAGTTCCACCGGTTATCTCTCTCAACGGAAGAGGCCATCCGATTCTGAACGGATGGGTGACTCCGATGGAGGGATATACGGGACCGGACGTTGTCGTAATTAGGTGCACAGGCTTTCCTCGTTCGGAGTGTCTGACCCAGGTCGTCGACATTCCGACCTCATAACATTGAGAAGTTTAATAGAATCTGACCGAAAGGAAAGGTTCGAAGATCAACCGCCCCGGTTCCGCAAGGAATCCGGGGCATAACTTTTTATACCAAAGTCTGAGTTATCCACATGCTTTCTTGATATTTTGTTTACTTTTTAAAGTATAATTGAGTATATGAACAAACTAAAATATTTTTTATTTGGCGCATTTTTTCTTTTAGCATTCGCTTTTTTATTTACTAATGTTAATCAAGTTTCCGCAGCTGGAAATTGTACGACAGATACTTGGAATCCTCCTAGTCTGGTTCCTTGGAAGACTACAGCCTCTACTCAAACATTTGACTTGACCCATACTTATAAGGATGGGTTTTTGCCTGGAGCCCCTTCTACAACTGAAACAGATTCTTGTACAACAACAGCAAATCACGGCGCTACTTGCCAAGCGGGAGGTGTAACTGAATCATTACAAGGTCCACAGGATCCAGAATTTGGATATCCATGTAATCCAAGTGGATTAATAAACGTAACCAGTCCCATAAATAGAATAGATACACTTCTGCCAGTTTGCGGTACATGGAGTGGTTCGGGGCCGACATATACTCTCTCGGGTTCAACTGACCCGGCTGCAAGCGGGGGTAGTGGACAAAGTGGGATAAATGTTTCTGGTGGTTCTTGTACCGCTTCATCGGGGAGTTCTTGTACAGTAACTATTTCAGATGTTGCGGGAAATCTAAAATCTTGTACCAGCCCGGTTTATGGTAATTATACAGTAGCCGCAGTTGCAAATAGTGGTGGCAGTGTTTCTCCAATTTCTCAACCAAATGTAGCTTATGATTCTACGACAAATTTTACCGTTACCCCAAGTAATGGCTTTACTCATGCTGTTGGATCTCCAGGCTTTGGTCCTTCAGGGTGTGCTGATAATACAGGGACTTTTACTACTGGTACTAACTATCTTACTGGTAAGATTAAAAACAACTGCAACTACACTTTTAGTTTTACTCTTAGCGTTCCCGCTACTCCCACTGGTCTAACTGCCACACCTAGTTCTTGCGGAACAGGGAGAATAGATGTTTCGTGGAATGCATCCAGCGGCGCTACCAGCTACACGCTTAAGGATGGAGCTGTTACTATTTATACCGGAGCTGCAACTTCTTTTGCTCACACTGGTCTAGTAGCGGGCTCGAGTCATAGTTACACCGTGAGTGCTACAAATAGCGGCGGCACTTCTGCATACTCAAGCGCTGTTTCAGCGAGTGCGCCGATAGCGTGTGCTGCAGTTGTCAACGGCTCCTGTTCAGTAACCCACTACGGTTGTACTGCAGGAACAAGCGCCAACAATGTAGACGGCGCTACTTCTTGGACTTGGGTTTGCAATGGTTCAAATGGCGGAACCAACGCATCCTGTTCTGAAGCGAAACCTTTACCCGATCTCACTGCTTCCTCTCCCACGCCAACGACAGCCACCACCGGCGTAGCGCAGACGTTCTCTTCAACTATCTCCAACATCGGCACCGCTTCAACTGGAGCTTCTTTCTCCAACTTCTTCCAGGTAGCCACAGCTGCCGGAGGAGGGGGAACTGTTACGGATCTTGCCTCTACTACAATGACAACTCTGGCTGCCGGAGCCACTGGCACCAGCACCAAGGCCTACACCTTCCCATCTGCCGGCACATACTCTGTCCGAGCTTGCGCGGACAAGACTAACGCCGCTTCTACTGGAGTAATTACGGAATCAAATGAGGGTAACAATTGCAGTTCGTGGACAAATGTTTCAGTCACCAGCACCCCTGTCATGTCCGGCACCCTGACTCCAAATCCTACTTCTTGTGTTATAGCTTCTGGTGCTTCAAGTTGTTCTGTCACTCTTAATTGGAGCATAGCAAATCCTGAAGGAATACCGACCGCTATCACAGCCACAGGAATGACTAATGTGAATGTCACAAACACTCTGGCAACACCCCAATCCGGGAATCAATCTTTAACTGTTCCGTACAGTTCTAGAATATTTTATCTTTACAATAATGGAGTTCAGCTTGCTACCAGCAGTGCTACTGCCAGTTGTACAGGGGGGACTGCATGGAATGGAAGTATCTGCGCTCCCGCTATGTCCGGCACACTTACGTCTTCAGCTCCATCTTGCGTAATTGCTTCCGGAGCAAGCACTTGCATTGTAAATCTCACTTGGACTACGACAAATCCCGAAGCAACTTCTGCGGTCACTTCTTCTTATCCTGCTCCTAACACTACTGTTTTCACTGGATTAAACGGCGGTCCTTCATCGGTTACCATTCCGTACAGTTCCAGAACTTTCTATCTTTACAATAATGCAAAATCACTCGTGCCGACTTCTCCTAGCGGAGCCGGTATCGTCGTGACTGCAAGCTGTACAGGAGGAACAGCTTGGAATGGAACAGTTTGCGCAAACGTTCCTCCCACGGTTAACGCCGGTCCCGATAAGGCCATAACTCTTCCTACTAGTTCTTCCGCTCCTACCGGCGCCTATGCTACCGATGTCTCGCCTGGCACAATAAGCAGCAGATTGTGGACGAAAACTTCTGGCCCGAGTGCTACCATTACCAATGGGACGACGCTTACTCCTACGTTTTCTAATATGACAGCCGCCGGCACATACGTCTTCCGTCTCACTGCTACCGACAATCAGGGGGCTACAGGATTTGACGAAATGCAGGTTGTGGTTTCAGCTTCCGGCGGTGGAGAAGAATGCACTAATGGAGCAACGAATTATCCCGAGTGTACTATCGATGGCGGAGGATGCCTCAACGGCGCAACCAATCCGCCTCTTTGCACCATCGGGGCAGGCACTAATGGCAACTGCGCAATCACGCCTAACACCTGTTCTTCTGGAACACCGACCGTTGGCGCATGGAATGCCTCTAACCATGTCTGGACTTGTACTGGAACGAACGGAGTGCCTGTATCATGTTCAGCCCCGAAGAGACAGCCGGACTTTATAGAAAATTAAAAAATAAAATTATTCAGCAAAAAAATCCCCCAGATAAACATTTGCGGGATTTTTTTGTTATAATAGAGAAGATGCAGATCAATGAAGACAAGATAAAAAAATTTATTTTAGATTCAGGCCTCGTTTCTAAAACGGATCTCGAAGATGCTATGGAAAAAGCCGCGGAGAAAAATCAAAAGATCTCCGATTTTTTACTTTCCGAGGGAAAAATATCTGAAACGGATATGAGGCGGATGCAGGCTTTTGCCTTAGGCATTCCTTTTATAAGCTTAGCTGGAGAAAAAATAGAATTTTCCGTCTTGTCCCTCATTCCGGAGCCGATCGCCCGAAATTACAATATAGTTGCCTATAAAAAAAATGACGATAAATTGGAAGTCGCCATGCTGGACGCAGATGACCTGCCGGTAATTGATTTCATCAAGAAACGCTCTGGGTTGAAAATATTGCCTCGGCTTACCGACGATGCTTCTATAAAGTCTGTACTGGTGCAATACAGGCAGAGTTTAAAGGCCGAATTTCAGAATATAATTCAAAAAGAAGCAAATGCACTTGCCAAAGCAGGGGGTGAAAAGACAGGAGATAAGGGAGCAGAAAAAACTGAAAGCGAACTCAAGAAAATGGCCGAAGATTTGCCGGTGGTCAAAATCGTCGACTCACTTATTTTTCATGCTATTCTCCAAAGTGCTTCAGATATTCACATAGAGCCGGGAGAAAAAGAACTGACAGTGCGCTACAGGATAGACGGCATATTGCATGATGCCATGGTTCTGGACAAGACCGCCGGCGCCGGCATAACCGCCCGCATAAAAGTATTATCCAATTTAAAACTGGACGAAAAACGCTTGCCCCAAGACGGCAGATTTAAAATAGAGCAGAACGGAGAAAAAATTTCTTTCCGCGTTTCCACTCTGCCGACTTTTTACGGAGAAAAAACTGTTATCAGAATCCTCAAGGAAAACGCGCACGGCTTTTCTTTGGAGACGCTCGGCTTTCACGGGGAAGGACTGGAGCGGATCCACGCTTCGCTCAAACAAAAAACCGGAATGGTGCTCGCGACGGGACCGACGGGTTCAGGAAAGACGACGACGCTCTACACCATGCTCGATATTTTAAATAGGCCCGAAGTAAATATTTCTACGGTTGAAGATCCGATAGAGTATCAGATGCCGAGGGTGAATCAAACTCAAGTCAAACCCGAAATCGGGCTAACTTTTGCAAACGGCCTGCGCTCACTTTTGCGTCAGGATCCGGATATCGTGATGGTTGGGGAGATTCGCGATGGCGAAACGGCCGGCCTCGCCATCAACGCGTCTTTAACCGGACACCTTGTACTCTCTACCATCCATACCAATTCCGCCGCCGGCGCGATACCTCGGCTCATAGACATGGGAGCTGAGCCGTTCCTCATAACCGCCACCGTCAAAACTATCATCGCGCAGAGATTGGTGCGCAAGCTTACCCCGAATAAAGAAAAATATTTTTTGTCTCCGGCTGAGTTGAAAAATCTCGGAAACGTTGTTGACTTGGATCGCCTGCTTGGATTTCTAAAAGCTGAAAAAATAGTGGGCGCGAGCGATACTTGGGCGAAAATTCCTTTTTACAAGCCGGTAGCTTCAAGTGAATTTGAAGATGGATATTCCAGCCGAATAGGCATGCATGAGGTTCTAAAGGTTACGCCTACTATCAAGGAAATGATCATAAAAGGAAGCTCACAGGATGAAATGGAAGCGCAGGCAAAGAAAGAGGGAATGATGACCATGATAGAAGACGGAGTTTATCAGGCGGTCTTGGGAGTGACGACGCTTGAAGAAGTGTTCAGAGTAGTTTCAGAATAGTTCTCACGAGCACCATAAATAAATGTTATTTTCATACAGCGCAAAATCAAAAACGGGAGAAATCATGGAAGGAATTTTGGAGTTCCCGGATCGTTTTTTGGCAGCGCGCGATTTGCGGTCTCGGGGCTACACGCCTATTTCTATTTCCGAAAAGGGCAAAAGTATTGCTGACAAACTTGGTTCCATGAAAGGCATGTTCTCAAAAGTAAGCGTAGGAGAGCAGATTATTTTTACAAAAAATTTAAGCGGTATGATAAAGGCGGGACTTTCGCTGTCGCGAGCGCTCTCGGTTTTACAAAAACAAACAAAGAACCCAAAACTTATTGATATTCTGACTTCGGTCTCAAGCGATATAAATTCCGGCGGAAACTTTTCCGCGGCGCTTGCAAATTTTCCAGATGTATTTTCCAAACTTTTTACTTCCATGGTCCGTGCAGGAGAAGAGTCCGGAAATCTATCTGGCGCGCTTTCTGATATAGGAGTAAATCTGGAAAAAGCTTATTCGCTGACTAAAAAAGTTCGTGGAGCGCTCATATATCCAGGGGTAATAATGTCGGCCATGATAGTCATAGGCGTGCTCATGTTTGCTTTCGTGGTGCCGACCTTGGCGGGAACCTTTAGAGAGCTCGGGGTTACATTGCCGACTTCAACTCGTATTCTTGTATTCATCGGCAACTTTTTCTCAAACCACCTCCTGCTAACTTTTTTGATACTAGTTTTGGCTTTCTCTGCCTTGTTTTTCTTTTTTCGCGCAAAGTTTATGGCAAAGTATAT
Source organism: uncultured Candidatus Saccharibacteria bacterium (assembly GCA_964553015.1). Taxonomy (GTDB): domain Bacteria; phylum Patescibacteriota; class Minisyncoccia; order Phycocordibacterales; family UBA9973; genus UBA9973. The sequence continues at coordinate 39,460 of CAZKJE010000002.1, forward strand.
AGACTTCGTTATTTTAAAAATACCCGTTATAGGTGTTTTAGCAAAAGAAATAAATACGGCTCGTACCGCTCGCACTATCGCCTCTCTTTTGTCTTCTGGGGTTTCTATCGTTCGAGCGGTCGAGATAACGGAAGATGTCGTCCAGAATGTTTTTTATAAAAGAATTTTAAACGAAGCAAGAATTGCTATTGAAAAAGGCGCTCCTTTTTCCGCTGTATTTGAAGCGAACGAAAAGCTTTATCCGGTAATGATGGCGGAAATGGTAGCCGTCGGCGAGGAGACGGGAAAGCTATCGGACATGCTTCACGAAATCGCTCTTTTCTATGAAGAAGAAATAGAAAATAAGACAAAAAATCTTTCTACTATCATCGAGCCGGTACTGATGATCCTGATTGGCACAGCAGTGGGCTTCTTTGCTATTTCTATGATCTCTCCGCTTTATTCAATTTTGGGCAGCATAAATTAAATGAAAAATTTTTACAAAAAAGGAATAAGCGCTATTGAGATATTTGTGGTAGTGGCCATAGTAGCTCTTCTCGCTACTGTCGTTATTCCTCAGTTTTCTAAAATTCGCGAAAGACAGGTTTTAAAAAGCGCTGTCAGTGACATTTTATCCAGTATAAATAAAGCACAGATAAAAACTCTGGCCTCGGTCGACTCGTCTTCTTATGGCGTGCATTTTGAATCAGGTAAAGTTATAATTTTTAAAGGGATAGTTTTTTCTTCCAGCGACTTAAATAATGAAAATGTAGATCTGACCTCGCCGGCAAATATTTCTAATGTAACTTTGGCAGGAGTAAGCGCAAGTTCAGGGGAAATTTATTTCAATCGACTGTCCGGTGTTCCCAATAAATCCGGTACGGTGACGGTATCAACGACAAATTTTGTAAAAACCATTACTATTTCCGCCATAGGCCAGGCAAGCGCGAACTAAAATGAGAATAAATTTTAAAAATAAAGGCTTTATGATGGTGGAAGTATTGGTAGCAGTCTCAATTATTACTGCTGCTATATTGGCTACGATGGCCGTCGCCCAAAAGTCTGTGTATGTTTCCCGTCAAGCTCTGCATACTACACAGGCGGCATTTTTATTGGAAGAAGGGGCGGAAAATGCACGAATCGCGCGAGACAATGCATGGAGCAATGTCGCTTCTTTGAACACCTCGGAACAAATAGGGATTTTTACCAGAACAGTTGCTGCTTCCGGTGTGAACCGAGACAATACCACTTCAGATATTAGTGCCGCTGGCACGGATGATCCGGATACAAAATTGATCACCGTTACCGTATATTGGCCGGAAGGAGGAAACGTAATAACCAAGACTTTACAATTTTATATTATGAATATTTTTTAGTTGTTACAATGCTTACAATTTATAAAAATAAGAATAAAAACGGTTATGCGCTTCTCGAGCTTTTGTTTTACATAGCTTTTTTCTCACTGCTTTCGATTATAGTTATAAACGCCATGATAACCATGGCGCAATCTTTCAAAGAAACAGAAATCCAAACAGAACTTTTGCGAAGCGGATCAATAATGGAAAGGATCTCGCGAGAAGTAAGAGGAGCGATTAACATAAGCTCAATAACTACGACTGACCTCAAATTAAATACAACAGACAGTGCCGGAACAGCAAAAACCGTAGAATTTTTAATGTCCGGTTCAAATCTGCAGCTTTTAGAGAATGAAATCCTTACCGGAAATTTAAATAGTGCGAATATAATCATTTCTGGCCTTACTTTTACGCAAATAACCACCACAGAAGGAGTCGGAGTTAAAATTGTTTTAACTGTGCAGTCTCCAAGCGATAAATATAGCAGAACAGTGGATTTTTACGACACTGTCATTTTACGAGGAAATTATTAATCAAACATGAAAAAAGATTTCAAAAAAATTAATAATCAGTCCCTGCCTGCCGGCCGGCAGGGCGGAGCAGCGATGCTGATAGCCGTAGTTTTTTTTCTGTTTATTTCTTTAGCAATAATTTCCGGCCTCGTGTCGCCGTCTGTGCGCGAATTCAAAAATGCCAATGATGCGGTCAGATCGAGACAAAGTTTATTTTTGTCCGAATCGGGAACAGAGGACGCCTATTTTAGATTGAAAAATGCAAAAACTATAAGCTCTCCGGTGGTGCTGGTTTTAAACGGTAATACTGCGACAACCACTATCACAGATTCCGGATATAACGAAAAAACTGTAACGGCGCTTGGAGATGTTTCAGCGCGGCAGAGAAAAAGTGAAATTGTTCTGACCACGGGCGACGGGGTTTCTTTCAGCTATGGTATCCAGTCAGGGGTCGGCGGATTTGTTATAGGTAACGCTGTCGTGAATGGTAATGTATATTCAAACGGAAATATCACAGGGGCTAATGGCGCTACTATTACCGGTTCGGCTTTTGCCGCCGGAGCGACGGGGGTTATTGATAATATAGATGTGGGACAGGGAGGCATAGGGGACATAAAAGCGCATACTGTGAATGATTCTACTGCTGCCGGCAATTTATATTGCCAAGTTGGCTCGAACAATAATAAATCCTGCAATACATCTCAGGCTGATCCGGAAATAGCGCCGATGCCAATCACGGAAGAGATGATTAATAAATGGAAAGCAGATGCAGAACTTGGCGGAATTTTTACTGGAAACATGATTATATCCGAGCAGACGAGCCTAGGGCCGAAAAAAATTACAGGCAATTTGTCTATTGAGGCTGATGTAGTTATTACGGGTACTGTTTATGTAACAGGGAATATTACGACTAATAACGGCGCAGAGGTTTCTTTGAGCAGTTCTTATGGGGCTCTCGGCGGAATTATTGTTGCTGACGGAAGAGTAACTCTTTCCAATAACGTTAAATTTTTTGGATCTGGCACTGCAGGCACATACATATTATTAGTCACTACAAGCGCGTGCCCGACGGACTGTTCAGGCTTGAATGCTCTGGAAATTTTAAACAACGTAGGCGCAATACTGGTGAATGCTCAAAATGGCACGGTGCACCTCAACAATAATGTTACCCTGAACGAAGTTGTGGGAAATACAATTATTGTAGACAATAGCGCGGTGATAAATTATCTTTCGGGGCTTGCTAACCAAAATTTTTCTTCCGGACCTTCGGGAGGATGGAACATTGATAGCTGGAAGGAGGTGGAATAAGGTGTGTTATACTGTACTCATGGCAATGAAAAAGCTCGTAATAGGCAACTGGAAAATGAATCCGCTCACCTTAAAAGAAGCGGAAAAACTTTTTAGTGATATCGCTTTTGGAGTATCGCGCACTAAACATACTGATGTCGTAGTATGTCCTCCAGTTTTATATCTTGAAAAATTAACCAAAATCAGAACGAGTAAAATAAAACTCGGCGCGCAGGACAGTTTTTGGGGAGATACTGGCGCTTTTACCGGCGAAGTTTCCTCGGAAATGCTGTATGAAATTGGAGCACGGTATGTGATATTAGGGCATTCAGAAAGGCGGGCCTTGGGTGAAAGCAATGTTGATGTAAATAAAAAATTAAAAGGCGCTCTGGCATCAGGTCTTCGCCCCGTGTTGTGCGTAGGTGAAACCGTTCGGGACGAGAATCACGGCTATTTCAGCTTGGTAAAAACACAGCTGGAAGAATGCCTTGCCGGCATTTCAAAAAACTCAATTTCTAAAATTGTTATTGCCTATGAGCCAGTGTGGGCGATATCCAGCACCGTAAATCGCAAAGATGCCACCGCCGATGATTCCAGAGAAATGAGTATTTTTATTAAAAAAATTCTGTCAGACAAATTCGGGAAAGGAGCCTCGGCTGTGAAAATAATATACGGCGGATCTGCCAATGAAAAAGATGCGGAAGATTTTCTCTCAAACGGAGGAGTGGACGGACTTCTTGCGGGTCGGGCCAGCTTGAGTGCCAAAAAATTCACGGAAATTGTAAAAATATGCGAAACATTAAGTCGTTAAAGTCTGCAAAAAATTTAAAAGGAAAAACAATACTCCTGCGGGTAGATTTTAATGTGCCGGTTAAGGATGGCAGAGTTCAGGATGACTTCAGAATCGCTAGAGCGCTCCCCACCATAAAATTTTTGCAGAAAAAAGGAGCGAAAATAATTTTAATCACCCACTTGGGCAGAGGCGGGGATACGCTTCTGCCCGTTCATAAAGTTTTAAATAAATATCTAAAAACAAAATTTATTCCCAAAATTCTTGGGCCGGAAGTTTCGGCTGCAATTTCAGGCATGAAAAATGGAGATGTGATTTTACTTGAAAATTTACGCAATAACACAGGCGAAAAAGAGTGCAGTAAAATTTTCGCTCTTGAGTTGTCAGAACTAGCTGAAATGTATGTGAATGAAGCTTTTCCCGTTTCCCACAGAGGAGACGCTTCAATTGTTCTATTGCCCAAAATATTACCTGCGTATGCAGGACTCCAGCTTGAAGAAGAAGTAAAAAATCTGTCTCACGCCTTGAAAAAGCCCAAGCATCCGTTTTTGTTTATCTTGGGCGGCGCAAAATTTTCAACTAAAATGCCGTTAATCAAAAAATACCTAAAACTTGCTGACCATGTTTTTATCGGCGGAGCTTTGGCAAATGACTTTTTGAAAGCTAAAGGCTATGAAATAGGGCAGTCTCTGGTAAGCGACACAAGTTTTGAAATTGCAGAAATTTTAAAAAGTAAACTTGCCCGCCATGGCGGAAAATTAATAATACCCTCCGATTTTTTGGTAAAATCCGGCGACAAGCTGATTAATAAAAAAGCTGATCAGGTAAAAAGCGATGAAATTATTTTAGATATTGGAAAAGAAACGATAGAAAATCTTGCCCCCCTGATTAAAAAGTCAAAACTTATTTTATGGAACGGACCACTGGGCAAATATGAAGATGGCGGCGCACAAGGCACAAAAGAAATACTAAAAATCACTGCAGCATCAAAAGCTGAGACAATCATAGGCGGAGGAGACACGGTCGCTTTAATTTCTGAAATGAAATTAGAAAAAAAGTTTTCCTTTGTTTCTACAGGGGGAGGCGCTACGCTGGATTTTCTTGCAAACGGAACCTTGCCGGGAATCAAAGCGCTTCTATAATCTTCTGTGCGTTTCCTGCTAAATCTTTTTCGTCGCCGACGGTTTCCGGCCAGACCCAGATATGCGCATGATGTATTTCTTCGCCGTATACTTGCGAGCGGACTATGTCCGCATTAAAAGCTTTCTTTTGCGCGAGCGCAATTTTTCTGGCAACTTCGAAATATTCTCCTATGTTTGGCACTTCCCATACCCAGCGGAAATGTTTCTTTGGAATGATCTGCACGTGCCCCGGAGCTATAGGCCGTATATCTAGAAAGGCTAAAAAATTGCTGTCTTCATATATCTTTGTAGCAGGTATCTCACCTTTTACAATTTTGCAGAAAATACAATTTTGTTCATTCATAAGAATATTATATCAAATTATGCTAGAATTTCACCTATGCATCAGTATGGCGAGCTGCTAAGGAGTCTTTTAGAGAAAAGGGGAATTTCTGATCTGGAAAAAGCGGATATTTTCCTGAACCCCAGCTATGAACGCGATTTGCATGACCCTTTTTTAATGCGCGACATGGAGCGTGCCTGTGTTCGACTGCTTGAAGCCATTGAAAAAAAAGAGAAAATAGTGATATATGCAGACTACGACTGCGATGGCATACCGGGGGCTGTAATATTAAACGACCTGTTTAAATTACTGAATTATAAAAACTATGAAGTATATATACCACAGAGAAATTCTGAAGGCTATGGACTAAACATCGAAGCCATAGATAAGTTTAGAGATTCTGGCATCAAACTTATAATAACTATAGACTTGGGGATCACGGCAGTAGAAGAAGTTGCTAAAGCAAAAACTTACGGCATTGATACGATAATAACCGATCACCATATTCCTCATGCGGTTCTGCCGGAGGCGTTTGCAATTCTAAATCCAAAAGTAGATGATTATCCGGAAAAAATGCTCTGTGGGGCGGGGGTAGCTTTTAAGTTTGCGCAGGGAATGATAAAGATGGCAAATGGTGATTTTGCCTTTAAAATAAAGCCCGGCGCCGAAAAATGGATGCTAGATATGGCAGGGCTCGCCACTCTTTCCGATATGGTGCCGTTAACGGGGGAGAACAGAGCTATTGCATATTTCGGAATGAAAGTTATGAAAAAATCTCCGCGCCCGGGTCTGCAAAAACTGCTTGCAAAAATGAATATTGATCAGCGATATTTGTCTGAAGACGATATCGGTTTTATGGTTACCCCGAGATTAAACGCGGCCTCGCGCATGGATGATCCGATGCGGGCGTACGAACTTCTTTCCACTGATGATGAGGTAGAAGCCGGAAGACTTGCTAGCCATCTGTCAAAAATAAACGACGACAGAAAAAGTTTGGTAAAAGGAATCATGCGGGAAGTTAATAAACACTTTGAGGAGAGAAAGGAGACGGATGTGATAGTGATCGGGAATCCGGGGTGGCGCGTGGGCATACTCGGGCTTGTGGCCGGTAAAATATGCGACGAATACGAAAAACCGGTTTTCGTGTGGGGGAAAGATGAAAATGACTGCATAAAAGGCTCCTGCCGAAGCGATGGATCGGTATCTGTGGTGGAGCTTATGACCGAAGCCAAAGATTCGTTCGTAGATTTTGGAGGACACGAGCTTGCCGGAGGATTTACAGTACGGAATGAAAAGATCCATTTTCTGGAAGAAGCATTGTCTGTATCTTTTCAAAAAGTAAAAAGGGCAGTAGCGGAAAATAAAGCTCTGCATGATGTTAAAACGGAATTAGGCGCGGTCAATATAAAAAACTGGAGAGATATAGAAAAAATGTCGCCCTTCGGACTCGCTAATCATAAGCCGGTTTTTCTATTTGAGAAAGCAAAAATTGAAAAAATAAAAAAATTCGGCAAAAATGGTTCCGGTGAGCATTTGGAAATAGTTTTTTCAGACGAAAGCAGCAAAAAAGCCACAGCCGTTTCTTTCTTTTCTGGGATTGATTCATTTGGCAAGCTATTGGAGGAAGCAAAAAATGTAAATGTTCTGGCGACTTTTGATCTGTCTAGGTTTAGAGGCAGAGAGGAGCTTCGTTTGAGAATTGTTGATATAATATAGAAGTGACAGAGAAAACTATTAAAATTTATACTGACGGTTCAGCCAGAGGAAATCCGGGAAAAGCAGGCTGGGGAGCTGTTTTTCTTTTAGGCGATAAAGTTTTTGAAATGGGCGGGCGGTCCGATCACGCGACAAATAATCAGATGGAGCTCACTGCGCCAATAGAAGCGCTTAAATATTTAAAAAAATCCCCTAGGCAAGGTCTAGGGGAAAAAATTACACAGGGGAGTTCTGTGCAAATCGTGTCTGACTCAAAGTATGTTATTTTAGGTATTACCGAGTGGATCTTAAACTGGCAGAAAAATAATTGGCGAAATGCCGCAAAAAAGCCTGTTATGAATCGAGAACTTTGGGAAGAGCTGTACAAGCTTACGGAAGAATTAAAAACAACATGGGAATATGTAAAAGGCCACAACGGCGACAAATATAATGACCGAGCAGATGAAATAGCGACAAGCTTTGCAGACAATGAGCCAGTGGAGTTGAAAAAATAAATATTTCAATGCAAGATAAAATTTTTCATACGGTTTGTTTTGGATTTTTATTCGGAGTGCTGTTGCGCTCCTTCTTTTTTATAAGTATATATTTTTCGCTATTAGCCGGAATTATAACGCTCGCTTTAATTTTATTTTTTACTCTTATATCCTTCGGCCATAGCCCTACCCTCGGGCGTAGTCCTACGGGCGAGCCGGGTGAGGCAAAAAGCAAATGGGGAGTTCTGATATCTGTTTTTATTTTTGCCTTTAGTTTTGGAGTTTTTAGATTTGGTCTTGCAGATGTGCCAAATCCTGTCGCCTTTGAATCTCAAGTAGGCGAAAAAATAACTCTCTCTGGGGAAATTGTAGATGAGTCCAGTATTAGAGAAAATAATCAGCAATTGATTATCGAAACAGAAAAAGAAGCGAGTATAGATAGTAAGACAGGAATTTTATTATCAGTAAGTTTGAGTGAGAGTTATAAATACGGTGATAAGATAAATTTTACAGGAACTCTGAAAAAACCGGAAAATTTTATCACGGATACCGGCAAAGAGTTTGATTATATAAATTATCTGCGCAAGGACGGCATTTTATACGTCATGAGTTATCCCAAAGTTGAAATTATTTCGCGCGGCAATGGTAATTTAATAAAAAAATATTTATTTCTCATAAAAGAAAAATTTCTAAATAAAGTGAATTTAGTTATAGCAAGTCCGGAAAATTTATTAATGGGTGGATTGATCTTGGGGGAGAAATCATCTTTTAGCAAAGATCTCCGGCAGGATTTCGTAGACACCGGCACGATACACATCGTCGCTCTGTCTGGCTACAATATCACCATAGTCGCTGAATGGTTTATGAAACTTTTCGCTCAACTGCCATACCTGTCTAAAAATTTTGGCATAGGCATGGGTGTTTTTGCTATTATATTATTTATTTTGATGACGGGCGGAAGTTCGACGGCAGTCCGCGCCGGCATTATGGCAACTCTCGCTCTCGTGGCTAGGGCGACGGGAAGAAATTATGATGTGGCGCGGGCATTAATTCTTGCCGGAGTCGGCATGATACTTATTAATCCATTTATTTTAGCCTTTGATGTTTCTTTCGAACTTTCTTTTATCGCAACCGTTGCCGTGATATTCCTAGCGCCAAGAATAGAAAAATATTTTCTATGGGTCACCGAAAGTTTTGGCCTGCGGGACATAGTGTCTGTAACTTGTGCTGCATACATTTTTGTCTTCCCTTTTATTCTATACAAAATGGGCAATTTATCTCTCGTAGCTCTGCCGGCAAACATTTTAATACTTCCCTTTATTCCGTTTACTATGATGCTTGGATTTCTGACTGGTATCGCCGGTCTTGTTTTGCCGATATTGTCCCTGCCCATTGGCTATATATCTTATCTTTTTTTACATTATGAGCTATGGGTTATTAAATTTTTTGCAAATTTGCCGTTTGCGTCATTTTCTTTTCCGAATTTCCCGCTTTTCCTCACTTTGCTAATTTATGCCTATTTTGTCTACTATCTTTTCGGCAGAAATATAAAAGATTTTTTTAATATGGATAAAGACGAAATAGAAATATTGTAATATGCCAAAAAATTCTAAAAACTACAACTTGCTGATCCTGACTATTTTCCTCGTAGTAATAAATATTTTTCTCGCACATGCTGACTGGCAGAATTCGCACAGGGTTCTGACTTTTGCTATGCTTGATGTGGGGCAGGGGGATGCGCTTTTTATAGAATCACCAACGGGTACGCAAATTCTTTTTGACGCCGGATCTGTGCGGAAAATTTTAGGACCGCTTAAGCGCCTGATGTCTCCCATTGATAAAACAATAGATGCTATCGTGATAACAAATCCAGATGCGGATCATATCGGCGGATTTTCTGATATTATAAAAAATTATAAAGTAGGGGCTGTCTTGGAGCCGGGGACGCTGAACGATTCAAAAACTTTTCAAAATTTAAAAGAAGAAATAGACAGGCAAAAAATTCCGAATATATTAGCAATGCGAGGCATGAGAATTGATATGAGCGGGGGAGTAATGATAGAAATTTTATTTCCGGATCGCGAAGTGAGAGAATGGAGCACAAACGACGGCTCAATAGTCGCGCGCCTTACTTACGGCAATACTTCTATTATGCTTACCGGAGACTCTACTACAAAAACAGAAGAAATAATTCTAAAGAAAAATAATATTTCAGAGCTTAAAAGCGCGGTATTAAAAGTGGGGCATCATGGCTCGCGCACCTCTACTTCATCTTCATTTGCCGAAGCGGTTTTGCCCGCGTATGCTCTTATATCAGACGGCGTAGACAATAAATATGGTCATCCGCATAAGGAAACTCTGGACACATTAACGAAGGTTGGCGCAAAAATCTTGCGCACTGATTTGCTTGGCACGATAATCATGAAATCAGATGGTAAAAATGAGACCTTTTCATTCCACAAGTAACTTGTGATAGTATATAAAGATGAAAGATAAAAAAATAGAAATGCTAATTAAAGGGGAGGAAAAAAGGCAACGGGAAGGGCTGGAGTTGATACCTTCAGAAAACTATGTTTCAGAAGACGTGCTTAAGGCGAATGGGTCAGTTTTTACAAACAAATATTCAGAAGGCTATCCGGGCAGGCGGTATTATGGTGGGCAGGATTTTACCGATCAGGTGGAAAGGCTAGCTATAGAAAGGATTTGCAAGCTTTTTAAATGTAAATTTGCGAATGTGCAGCCTCATTCCGGCGCGCCGGCAAACTTGGCAGTATACGCTGCGCTTCTGGAACCGGGCGATACCGTCCTAGGCATGGATCTCTCTCACGGCGGACACCTGACCCACGGCCACCCGATGACTCTGCCGGCAAAGATATATAAATTCGTCACCTATAAAATGAAAAATCCGGATACCGGAGAAATTGATTACGAAGATATGCGAAAAGTGGCGCTTGCGACCAAACCGAAATTAATTATCGCCGGATTTTCTGCATATCCAAGAACTCTGGACTACAAAAAATTCGTGGATATTGCGCATGAAGTAGGGGCGATAACCATGGCCGACATGGCGCACATCGCCGGACTCATTGCTGCAGGCGTACTTCGTAATCCTTTTGATGATGGTTTTGATATTATTACTTCCACGACACACAAAACTCTCCGTGGTCCGCGCGGAGGAATAATTCTTACCCGCGAGAGCGAAGAAATAGCAAAGAAAATAGATAAATCAATTTTCCCCGGTATTCAGGGCGGCCCGCACATGCACACAATCGCGGCCAAAGCTGTCGCCTTTGGAGAAGCTATGACTCCAAAATATAAAACATATGCCAAGCAGATTCTGAAAAATGCGAAAGCCATGGCAGAAATTTTCAAGAAAAATAAAGTTCGCATGATCGGCGGCGGCACGGATAATCACCTAATTTTGGCAGATGTGTTTGGCTCGCTCGGAGTAACCGGCAAAGAAGCGCAGACTGTGCTGGACGAAGTAGGCATTACTTTGAACATGAATTCCATTGCGGGGGATACCAGAAAACCGCTTGATCCTTCCGGTATCAGGTTTGGAACTCCGGCTATAACAACCAGAGGATTTAAAGAAAAAGAATGCAAAAAAGTTGCAGAAATGATGATCACAGTGCTAAAAAATAAAGACGATAAAAAGATAAAAGAATCAATCCACCAAGAAATCAAAAAACTTGCCAAAAAGTTTCCGATCCCAAAGAAGTTTGTATAAAATTATGGAATTACAAGTCGGAGTGAAAATTTTATTGAAGAATAAAGACGGCAAGTATCTCACAGTTTGTCGTAGTGCAGAGAAATACCCCGATGCTGGCCGGCAATGGGAAATTCCCGGCGGACGCATAAATCCGGGCGTATCTTTAATGGAAAATTTAAGGAGGGAAGTACTTGAAGAAACTGGACTTGAAATTACAGATGAACCAAAGTTGGTAGCTGCGCAAGATATCCCAAGACCACAGAGAAACAGACACATTGTTCGCTTGACCTATTTAGGCTTTGCAAACGGGGAAGTGAAATTGAGCGACGAGCATACAGAGTACAAATGGCTGAGCCTAGAAGAAATTTCTAAACTGGATCCAATAGATTTATATTTCAAAGAAGTTTTAGCACATTTTGATCTAGATTAATTTATGATTGAAGTTGAAAAACAATTTCAGCCAACAGAAGAACAACTTAGGGTTCTAATTGAAAATGCGAAGTTTGTGAATGAAGTTATAAATCATGATGTTTATTATGACTATCCAGATTACAGGCTTTTTAAAAAAGATATAAGATTGCGCATTAGAAATGGAACTTTCGAATTAAAGATTGGAAAATCTTCAGGGGTAAGTCAAGAATTAGAAATAAAAGAGGAAATAGCGAAATATTTTAACGTTAATTCTCTGGAAGAATTTATAAAAAATAACCTTATTGTAATAATAGATTTTAATAATAAAAGAAAAAAGTACAAAAAAGAAAATTTTAATATTGATATAGATGAAACAAGTTTTGGATATAAACTTTGCGAAATTGAGCTTATGGTTGAGACAGAAGATAAAGTAAAAGAGGCCGAAGGTAGAATAATTGATTTAGCAAAAAAATATAATTTTGAGATTAAAAGAATACCATCTAAGCGCTCTGAATATTTTCGTTTAGTTAAACCAGAAGTGTACAAGCAACTGTATGGAGAAAGAAACCTAGACTCGTAACAAAAAATCCCCGTTACTGGGATTTTATTATGTATTCATAACTTTTAGAAACTAATGCCAGGAGTGGTGTTGGTAGTCCAAAAGAAAACTGGGAAAAATAGAAAGATAATTATTGACAGTACTAAAAGTAATATATAAGTATTTCTTAAAATACCAGGATTGTCTTTTCTGTAAAGTTTCTTAACTGATAAAAAAGTTCCAATCATTCCAAATAATAGAGATGAAGGTAAACATATGAATAATAGATAAGCTGCTTCATCTATATATTCCATACTTTTTGGGAGAAGAATTAAAGTAACAGAACCACCAAAAATAATAATTTCTAAAATAAATAAAAGAGTTAATGACGAAATACTATCTTTTGTTTGAGGTGGTGTTGATTCCATTAATTTATTTGCAATTCATTACGATTTTTTATCTTACAGTTTCCAGAATTCTTTTGAAAGTTGCGGGATGATGTTCTGCAAAGTCGGCCATAATCTTTCTATCAAGCATTATATTTTTCTTTTTGAGGGCATCAATAAGTTTGGAATAAGTCATGCCGAGCTCTCTACTTCCAGCATTTATTTTTATATTCCAAAGCTTTCTGTTGTGAGATTTTTTATCCTTTCTATGCGCGAAAGAGTAATTTCCTGCGTGCAGAAGCGCATCTTTTGCCTGGCGCTCTTTCTTGCTTCTGCCGTGGCGCATTCCCTTTGTCTGCTTCAATACGCTTCTCCTTCTCTTTAACGCATGTACCCCCTTTTTTACTCTGGTCATAAAATCAATTACGAATTATAGATTATTAATTACAAATTTAAATTAACTGAAAGGCAGCAAGTAACTCTTTGGCTTGTTTTTGATCACGAAGTTTACTCCCTTTCGCCCTGCAAGCTGTGAATTTCGCGACTGTTTTGCATTAAAATGGTTAAAGCCAGCCTTGCGAGAAAGAACCTTGCCGTTTTTGGTAAGCTTTAATCTTTTGCTGTATGACTTGTTTGTCTTCATTCCTTTCATAAAATTTTATTTTTTCTCTATTGTTATGGTTAAACCCTTCGGACCCTTTTTATAACTGTCTGAAACTTTGTAATCTTCGGTAATTAAATGCAATACTCTATCTAAGCGCTCCCTTAAAAATTTTTCATCCATATACTTCGCGCGTCCCGCGAGGAAAAGTTCTACTTTGATCCTATGGCCTTCCTTGATCCACCTGGATGCCGTTTTGGCTTTTAGTTCGAGGTCGTGATCTCCGGTGCCTATTTTTATCTGAATGGATTTCGTCTCGGTCTTGTTTGCTCCGGCTTTGGCCTTTTTTAATTTCTTTGCGGCTTCGTACTGATATTTGCCAAAATCCATTATCTTGGCAACCGGCGGATTGCCGGTAGGACCAATCTCAATTAAGTCTAAACCCTTACTTTGCGCTAATTCCAAAGCATCTCTTATGCTTAAAACACCTAAATTTTTATTTTCACTATCCAGAACCCGAAGTTCCTTGGCCCGTATTTGGTTGTTTATTCGTTCGCGCAATTGATATTAGTAGCAAAATAGACTTATGAAACTACAAGAAGGATAATAGCGTAACTAAACCATAAAGTCAATTTGTGGAGATGGGGGAAATTGAATCCCCGTGCAGAAGGTTTTTGCAAAGAAGTCTACATGCGTAGCGCGCTTTTTGTTTTAAATTAAAAAATTATGAAACGCGCCAAATATTTTTTAACCGAGTTCTTTTGTTTTGCGAGAGCGTCAGAACAGGCGTTCAAGCTATCCCGATAATGTTATGCCTCGTCTTATATATCGGAAGTCTATAAGAGAGACACCACCTCAGGCTTACGCGAAAGATGGAGCGAAAGCGAGCGCATTACCGAAGTAAGGCGAACGCATTGCTGTGAAAGCTGATTTTGCAATTAGCTGTTGAACGAATTTTTACGAGATTACGTTCATTCTCGGCATGCATCAATAACAAATGGCCAACTGTCTATGCCTTGCATCCCCATATTTACTTTTCAACGTCCTTTAAAATCTCGGCGAATCTCGCGATCAGTGTCACGCTTTTTTAGAGTTTCGCGTTTATCAAATTTTTTCTTGCCTTTCACCAGGGCAATTTCCAATTTGATTTTCCTGCCTTTATTATACACTGAAATCGGCACTATTGTCAAACTTTTATTCTTCTCGCTGCCTTGTAGCTCATTAATTTCTTTTTTGGTCAGCAAAAGTTTCCTATTGCGCAGAGGATCATAATCTTTTGGCGCATTTTTTGCCTGATATGGAGGTATGTTGGCATTGATCAGGTATGCTTCGCCGCCGCGTATAATTACAAAAGCCCCCTCGAGCGACATCTGACCCGTTCGTACAGCTTTTACTTCTGTTCCCAAAAGCTCAATACCGGTTTCGTGCTTTTCTAGGAATTCATAATTGAATCGCGCTTTGCGGTTTTCTGTATAACTAGCCATAGCTTTATCTTAACATAACTTTTCTTTATTTTATGATGACTATGATTCTATGTGCTTAATTGATAGTAAATTTGACTCAAATTTTCTAAAGTGTATAATCTAGGTATTATTTTTATAATTAAATCTTGAAAAAACTATGAAAAATATAGAGAACGCGGGGCGTCTTTCCGAGGAAAAAGCTCAAAAGGAAGCCAAAGCAATTCAAGGTATGTCAGAGTTTAGGTCTTACGAGGAAGGCTACAAGAATCCAACAGCAGAACATTATGAAAAATCCTCAAAACATTTGGATAATCTAAAAGGGATAAGTTCTAAAGTTGCAGAGCTTTTTATAGAAGCAGCCGGACTAGGAAAGGATTTGAGAGATGAAATGGGTCCTGAAACACATAGGATATTTGAAATAGCCCAAAGAGATATTGTCCAACGCCTCAGATTAGAGGGTCTTTTTCTAAGATTGGGTAGTGAAGATCCAGAAGAAGAAAAAGAGAATATGGATTATATTCTTTCCAGATGGGACAATGAGATTCGTTCAGATGAACGCATTAAGGATGTTTTCTTAGGGAAAGAGGAATTACTTAATAGGACAATAGAGTTTACTAAAAAGCACACCTTTCAACTTCTTGCTGGTATTAAGATAGAGATAGGAGAGTAATATAAAAATTTTATAATTAAATCTCGCTTTTCGGTGTAATGAGACATAACTTTATATTAACATAGATTTTTATTCCCCTCTTGAGGGGTGGCTCGCGTGCAAGACGGGGTGGATAATTTACCTCACCCTGCTGCCCTCTCCTGTAAAGGGGAGGGGAAAATTCATCCACCTCCCTCCGACCCATGTCGGAGTACTCCTCAAGAGGAGAATTTTTTACTCATATACTACTCTAATCCTATAAATAAGGGTTTTTTGACTTTGCTAGCAACAAAGTGTAAAAATGCTTGACAAAAAATGTAGATATGCTATGATATAAGCATCTCATAGATTTTATTTGATTTAATATGAGGTCAAGAGATTGTTTCGTATAGTCTCTTGCATATCCCTAAATCAAATGTAGTTTCTCAAAAACGATTAGCGAATTGAGAGATTTTCGCTAAAAACGCTTGAGAAATGAAGAGCTGAAATCTCTCTGGGTCTGGAGCGCTCGGGTTACCTTTAGCTCTTTGATCCATCTGTTGGTAAAAACCCGAACATCATCGCCGTCGGTTCGAAACAACCCTCGGCACCCCACCCAAAGCTTCGGCCGCGGGTGGGTTTTTATTTTTATACTGAATTTTTTATTTCACATTTTGGGTTTTTTGTGCTATTATCTCAAAATGGATTTAAATTTTCTTAACAATAAAACTGGCGACAAAGGGCGAAAGAAACTTCCGAAGCCGACGAAGTTCAGTGGGAATATTTTAGGCGCGATAATTTTTTTCATGCTCATCACTGCGCTTTACTTGGTGGTAGCAGGAGACCAAAAAACGGTTCCAGAAATTCCAATTTCCGACCTGGCGCAAAGCGTATCTGCGGGAGAGGTAAAAAATATTTTAGTTTCCGGAGACAAGCTCACCATCACGTACAAAAACGATCAAGTTAAGACATCCAAGAAAGAAGTGGGCTCGGCGCTGTCGCAGACACTTTTTAATTATGGGGTGCCGCCGGAAGCACTTGCGCAGACAGAAATAGAAATAAAAAACGAAAGTGGATTTGCGTACTGGCTCGTAAATATTCTGCCGTTTCTTCTGCCGGTAATTTTTATTCTGTTGTTTTTCTGGTATTTATCACGCCAGGTAAAAGGCGCAGGCATGCAGGCGTTTACTTTCGGACAATCCAAGGCCCGCATCACAGATCCGAATGATAAAAATAATAAAGTTACTTTCAAAGACGTGGCCGGAGCCAAAGAAGCGAAGGAAGAATTGAAAGAGATTGTAGACTTTTTGAAAAGTCCGAAAAAATTTCTGGATATTGGCGCAAGGATTCCAAAAGGTGTAATGCTGACAGGAGCCCCGGGTACAGGAAAGACGCTGCTCGCTCGCGCTGTAGCAGGCGAGGCCTCCGTGCCGTTCTTTCATTTATCCGGCAGCGAATTCGTGGAAATGTTCGTTGGTGTCGGGGCTTCGCGTGTGCGTGACCTATTTAAAATGGCTAAAAAAGCTGCACCGGCCATCATATTCGTGGATGAAATAGACGCTATCGGGCGCACGAGAGGGGGAGGCTTTGGCGGCGGGAATGATGAACGCGAGCAAACCTTGAACCAGATTTTGGTGGAGATGGACGGCTTTGAACCGAACGATAAAGTGATAGTCATGGCGGCTACAAACAGGCCGGACGTCCTCGATCCGGCGCTCATTCGCCCGGGACGTTTTGATAGAAAAGTAATGATAGATCTTCCGGATCGCGCTGACCGCGAAGAAATTTTAAAAATTCACGCTGTTAAAAAACCTCTCGCCGAAGATATAAATTTGAAATTAATTGCCGAACGTACACCTGGTTTTTCTGGCGCCGACCTGTATTCGCTCATGAACGAAGGTGCGATACTCGCCGCACGCGAGAACCGCAAGAAAGTTTTTCAATTTGATCTCATACGCGCGATAGAAAAAGTAATGCTCGGTCCTGAGAGGAAGAGCCATTTGCTTTCCAAAAAAGAAAAAGAAATTACTGCGTACCATGAAGCGGGTCATGCGATCGTCGCATCAGTTTTACCTCACGCAGATCCCGTTCATAAAGTTTCTATCATCTCCCGCGGAAACGCCGGAGGATACACTTTGAAGCTTCCGCTTGAAGAAAGGCGATTGCAATCTAAAAAAGAATTTATAGATGACATTGCGATGTCGCTCGGAGGATATGTGGCCGAGCAGATGATGTTCGGAGATATCACGACTGGTCCGTCAAGCGATTTGCAGGCAGCAACAAACATTGCGCGCGCCATGGTGACGCGCTGGGGCATGTCGGACATTATCGGACCGATAGCCTTGAACGATTCTCCCGGCCGTTCTATGTATGGAGGAGAAACAGTAGAAAAAGAATTTTCCGAAAGTGTTTCTACTAAAGTAGATGCTGAAGTTTCAAGAATAATTAGTGATGGGCTAAAGTCTGCGCAAATCGTAATTACCGAAAACAAAAAAGCCTTTGAGGCTATAGCACAAAAACTCATAGAAGTTGAAACCATAGAACAGGAGGAATATGAAAAAATTCTCATAGCGCACGGAATTATCTTAAAAAAGAAAGAAGTCATAGCTCCACCGGAAGGTACAAAGTAAAAACCAAAGCGCTTTTCTGACTGTTTATATTATATGCGAACTATGGTATGCTATACTAGTACTAACTATTTGTAAGTTCATAAATAAAAAGAAATGGCGAGAAAACAAGATAAACAAAGCGTTTTGGCTATGCGCAAGAGAGGAATGAGCTACAGCCAGATCAAAGGGAAAATAAAAATAAGCAAAAGCACTTTGAGTGTCTGGCTTAAAGATTTACCACTCGATGAAAAACGGATAAGAGAATTAAGAGACAATAGCCCTATTCGTATTGAAAAATTCAGAAATACAATGCGAGCAAAAAAAGAGATGAGACTTTATGAGGTATATAAAAAAGTCGCAAATGATATTTGTGATCTCTCAAAAAGAGATTTATTTTTAACAGGCTTGTTCTTATATTGGGGAGAAGGCACGAAATCACAAAATTCTTTAGTTGCCCTCACAAATACAAATCCAGCCATGGTTAAGTTTTTCATACAATGGCTAAAATTGTTTGGAGTAAAAAGCAAAGATTTGAAAATTAAACTACATTTATACTCCGATATGAAAATTAAAGAAAGTCTTGATTTTTGGTCAAAAGAGCTTAATATTCCGATAAGCCAGTTTTATAAGCCGTATGTTAAGAAAAATACTCTCAAATCTATCTCGTATAAAAATGGCTTTGGAAAAGGAACATGTAGTGTTATATTTGGGAGTAGAGATCTTTGGGAATATATAACAATGGGATTGAAATATATTTCTGAAATTAGTAATGAAAATTTCCGCCCCTAGCTCAGTTGGTAGAGCAATCCGCTTATACCGGATCGGTCCTTGGTTCGAGTCCAAGGGGGCGGACAATGAAAGATAATTTGAACGAAAAATTAATTTCTGTTCCCCAACCACCCGTATTCCATACCTCAAGCCGTTTTTTATACGACGAATGGGTGCGCCTGAGTAAGCGTCTGGAAATAGAAGAGTTAAACGAAGAGGAGCGTGTTATAATAGAACAAAAGAGATCTGCGCTATTTAAAGAATATGAAGTTGCGTCTAATCGTGAGCAAGCCGAACCCGAAGCCATAGGCTTAGAATTTCTAGAAAACTTGAAATACGCTATTAAACAGAAAGACAAAGCTTTGTTACGAAAAACAATCCTTATGATTCAAGAGTTTGTTAATCGCCCTAACTTTTATAAAGATTTAGATTTTATCAGATTTGCTGATGATGAATTAGATAAGATTTTAAATAATCGAATTGCCGCTATTATTGTCGGATCAGGTACTTATGGTCAAAGAATTTTGATTTCTTCCAGCCGCTTGCGCATGAGCGGAGATAGACACGGACAGGAGTATAGAAACCGTTTTGCTAAACTTTTCGGTCTCAAATTCGATCCTAACATTGATTTAAGTATTGAATTTTAAATCTAATCCAGCTTATAGATACTCGGTTTCTGGAAGTCGCTCTTGTGTTCTCTTTTTCGGTGTTTTCTTTTGCGAAATTTGCAAAAAAATGGCGGTTATCCACTTGCTATGGGTGTGTAAAATGGATTATTATTATAGTCCAACCAAGCTGAACAAAAATTATCTAAAATGTTCACTTTTAATCCAAAAATAATTTAAAAAACTCATGAAACCAACTGCAAAAATTTCAAAAAGCGAATTAGCAAAAATAAAAACTATCCGAAGGAGAACCGGAGAAGTGGTTCCGTTTGATCTCGACAGGGTAGCCCGCGCTACATTCAAGGCTTTTGAAGTTACCAGAGAGGGGGGAGAAAAGGAATCGGAAAAAGTTGCTACGAATGTTTTCAAAATGCTGCTTGACCTTCGGGAAGGCCTTTTGAAATCAAACAAGAGCGCAAAATTTCTGCCGACCGTGGAACTTGTGCAGGATTTTGTTGAAAAAGAATTGATGAAAGACGGGTTTACGGATACCGCGAAAAAATATATTTTATACCGAAACAAGCGTTCAGAGCTTCGCGCTACTTTCGGGCCGGTGTCAGAAGCAGTCCGCACCGCGGTTGAAGAATCCAGTAAATATTTCGGAAGCGCGTACTCTGAATATATTTTCTATCAATTTTATTCGCGCTGGGTGCCGGAGCTTGGCCGCCGCGAGACATGGATAGAAACTGTTGATCGCTACATGGCTTACATGAAAGAAAATCTGGCAAATAAACTTACCGCAAAAGAATATTCAGATGTGAGACAAGCTATCTTAAATCAGGATATTTGTCCTTCCATGAGGCTTCTCTGGTCTGCGGGCAAGGCCTGCAGACAATCGAACGTCTGGGCATACAACTGTTCCTACATCGCGCCTACGTGTCCGCAAGATCTAGGAGAGATAATGTATGTTTCAATGTGCGGAGCAGGCTTGGGGTTTGCCGTTGAATGGGAAAATGTTCAGCAGTTTCCGCAAATCCAAAAGCAAACAAATGAAAAGCCGATCACTCACGTAGTTATAGACAGCAAAGAAGGCTGGGCAGATGCTTTTGTTCTCGGGCTAACATCTTGGTTTGACGGCAAGGATGCAAAATTTGATTATTCGGGGATCAGGCCGGCCGGCGCACGACTGGAAACAGCAGGCGGTAAAGCATCCGGACCGCAGCCGCTGATGGATCTAATGGAGTTTGCAAAAAGAAAAATTTTAGCAAAACAGGGACGCAGACTTTCAAACATAGACATGCATGACATCATCTGCCAGATCGGCATGATCGTCGTAGCCGGCGGAGTTCGCCGAAGCGCCCTCATCTCCTTGTCAGAACTGGAGGACACAGAGATGCGCGACGCAAAGAAGGGACAATTTTATCTGACCGAAGGTCAGCGCAGCATGGCAAACAATTCTGCGGTGTACAACGCAAAGCCGGGAGCAGAAGAATTTCTTGATGAATGGACTTCTCTTGTAAAATCAAAATCCGGCGAACGCGGAATTTTCAATCGCGCGGGGCTGGAAAAACAAGTGCCGGCTCGCAGATGGGCAGCGATCAAAAATGAAAGACAGATGGGATTAAATCCTTGCGGAGAAATTTATCTTCGTTCAAAACAATTTTGTAATTTGACCAGCATTGTAATCCGTCCGAAGGACACCGCGGAAACTCTGAAGAGAAAAATGGAGCTGGCGACACTTCTCGGAACGTATCAGTCCACCCTTACCAATTTCGGATATCTTTCAAAGAAGTGGAAAGAGAACTGCGAAGAAGAAAGATTGCTCGGCGTATCGCTCACTGGCTACTATGACAATCCTCTTATACGAACCGATAAAGTTTTGGATATGTTAAAAAAGGATTCAGTAGAAACAAATAAAAAATATGCAAAACGCTTTGGCATAAATCCTTCTACGGCTATCACCTGCGTAAAACCTCATGGAAATTCCGGGCAGCTCCTCGGCGTCGGCTCCGGCATGCACCCTTGGTTTGCTCCTTATTTCATCCGCCGTGTGCGCATTTCTCACACTGATACTCTTTTAAAGATGGCCCGAGATCAGGGAGTGCCATGTGTCCCAGAAGTAGGACAGGCAGAAGGAAGCGCCACTACGTATGTACTCGAATTTCCAGTCAAGGCGCCGCAGGGAGCAATATTCAAAGATGAAGTTTCCGCTCTTGATCTCATGAAAGAATGGAAGAGGCTAAAAGAGCATTTTGTGGAGCACAATCCTTCGGCTACCATATATGTCGGCCCTGACGAATGGATCGCCGTAGGAAACTTTGTCTACGAAAATTGGGACTGGATCGGCGGACTTTCCTTTCTTCCTCGCTCGGAACACGTGTATCAGCTCGCTCCATACGAGCCCATAACAAAAGAACAGTACGAACGCCGCACAAGGGCAATCGGCAAGATTGACTTCTCAAAACTTTCTCAATATGAGGCGCAGGATAATACTACCGGCGCCAAAGAATTCGCGTGCGTTTCAGGCGTCTGTGAAATATAAGCGCGAAATAGGAAAGCTCTAAAATAAAAGTTTATGCTTTATACCAGAAAAGGGGATGGAGGCACGACCAAGACTTTTGGATGCGATCAGCGCATTTCAAAAAGCTCTTTGGTGGCGGAAGCACTCGGTTCGCTGGATGAGACTAATTCTTTTTTAGGCATTGCGCGAGCTAAAACTGAAGGCTTGAGTTTTAAAGTTGGAACAGGGGAAATAAAATTTTCAGAACTGATTTTAGAAACCCAGCAGAATTTATTTATCGTGCAGGCAGAAGTCGCAGGTTCTACTCTTTTCATCACGCAGGATAAAATAACTCGAGTTGAAAATATAGTTGATGAAATAGAAAAAGTTCTACCGCCGATTAAAAGTTTCTTCATCAGCGGGGCGACAGAGCTAGGTGGAATTTTTGATTTCGCGCGAACGCTTTCAAGGCGGGCGGAGAGGAGAGTAGTCGCCGCCAAAGAAGAAGGTAAAATAACTGTGAGCGCAGAAACAATGTCTTATTTAAACAGACTTTCAAGTTTACTGTATGCTCTAGCAAGAATCTCAAGCCACATTGAGGGCGTAGAAGAAGTAAAACCAGAATATAAATAACACTATATTTTGACGGCCGTCTAAAAGTGACGCTTTACTCGAAGTGAAACTCTCCGGCTTTGGTGCGGACTTTTTGTTTTAGGAGAGGATATTTACTTAGTTCGGGGTCAGATTCTATCATGCTAATAGCTTCAGTTCTAGCCGCTTCTACCATTTTTATATTTTTTATAGCTTCCATGCCGAGATCAGTGATGCCCCACTGCTTTGTACCGCCAAGCTCTCCGGCGCCTCGGAGTGTGAGATCTAGCTCTGCCAATTCAAAACCATTTTTTGCAGTCTTGAGCGCTTTAAGGCGGTCTACGGTTTTTGCGCTTTTGGCTTCAGCAAAAATATAACAATATGCCTGATGCGAACTTCGGATCACCCGTCCGCGGAGCTGATGCAATTGGGCCAATCCAAAACGCTCCGCACCTTCTATGATAATTATTGTCGCATTTGGAACATTCACTCCGACTTCTACCACGGACGTAGCGCATAAGATATGTATCTTGCCTTCGGTAAATTCCTGCATTACCTCTTCTTTTTTTTCTCTGCTCATCTTGGAATGAAGTACGCCTATTTCATACTCTTTGAACACTCGCTCTTTTAATATTTTAGCTTCAGCTACGGCAGATTTTACATTTAAAGCCATTTCTTTTTCAGGATCAGGCTCAAAAATTCGCGGGCAGATGACGTAGAGCTGTCTACCGGCCTCCAATTCTTTTCTGATTGCTTCGTAAGTGTTAGTCCTCTTGTCCGGAGTAATAATCTCTGTAATTATTTGTTTTCTTCCTACCGGCATTTCGTCTAAAAGCGACAGATCCAAATCTCCGTATATCGTGAGCGCGAGCGTGCGGGGGATAGGAGTTGCGGTCATGGATAGCAGGTGCGGAGCGATGTTATCTTTGCGCACTAACTTTCTTCTTTGTGCTGTGCCGAAGCGATGCTGTTCGTCTATCACCACAAGTGCAAGATTTTTAAATTTAACAGTTTTTTGAATGAGCGCATGTGTACCGATAAGTATAGGTATCTCGCCGTTTCCGATCCATTTCAAAAGTTGTGCTCGGGAAATTGTTGTCCAGCTTGCCCCGTCCTTGGCGGGACCGATTGTTTTTGATGGAAATTTTCTGCAGCCACTTCCAGTGATCAAGCCTATGTTTATCGGCAAATGCTTGAAATATTCTATGAAAGATTCAAAATGTTGCGTTGCTAATATTTCTGTCGGCGCCATGTATGCCACTTGCAAATTACCAAAATTTTGTGGTTTACCCTGGGTGTAATCGAAGGGCCTTTGCTGTACTGTCACATAGCTTGCAGTCGCAGCTACAGCAGTTTTACCGGAGCCGACATCGCCTTCGAGTAATCGCGACATCGGAAAATTCTTTGCCAGATCAGCAAGTATCGTTGCGATGGATTTTTCTTGTGATTTTGTCGGTTTAAAAGGGAAGCGCTTCAGAAATTCTTCTGCACTTTTCTTTTCAGGTTTTATTTGAAAAGATTTATTTTTTCTATATTCAAATTTATCATGCTGGCGTTCCAGCTGAATACAGAATACTTCTTCAAAAGCGAATCGTTTGCGTGCCGACTGCGCATCGGCTTTATTTTTCGGTTTGTGTATCCAAATAAGCGCGGTTTTCAGAGTAGGCAAATGATATTTTTTTAAAATTTCGGCCGGAATATAATCTTCAATATTATCCAAAGTTTTTTCTTTAAATATTTTTTCAATTGCGTGGTAAAACCATTTGGAAGTGATACCTCGCGTCTCCGCATAAATTGGATAAGACAGACCCTCCCCCAACCCCTCCCTTCGCAGGGCGGGGCTTTTAAATAATGTGTCGTGCGAATCTATCGGCATATTCGGCAATTTTTCAAATTCCGGATTAGCAAGATACATGCCATTTTTGCCTTGCGTGACTTTGCCCGTCAGCTTCACATTTTCGCCGTCATGGATCATTTTTGCCAAGTAAGTCTGATTGAACCATGTGATTTTTATTTTTCCAGATAAATCTTCTATTTCGCCTTCGCCCATGGGCATTTTTGAACGAAATCCTTTTTTGGTTTTCAATTTTGAAACTTTGCCATATACAGTAGCCATATCTCCGGCAACTAATTCAGCAATATTCTTTACCTCGCTGATATCGCTGTAGCGGACAGGGAAGTGAAACAAGAGATCAGCCACAGAAAAAATCTTGAGCTTATGCAAAGCCCTTTTCTGGCTTTCATCCAGCCTGAATTTTAGTTCAAGCTTATCGCTTAAATTCATAAAACCATTATACCCTATCTGGTCAGTGTAATAGATTGGCCAAGTTCCGCATTTGGAGCGGCTATAGTGTAGCGGCCATTTGAATCCACTAATACAGTGTATTGCGTGTCTGCCGCTGTTCCCGCAGTCAATCCAGCTCCGCCGGGGTCCATAGGAATTACTGAAGGAATATATGTAGGTACCAGGCAGCTCAAGTCCATATTCCCTGCGCCGGTTCCAATATTTTCGGCAGTGGAAGTTATGGTAACGCCGGCACAAGTAAATATACCTTTGTTATCGGCAAGATTTTGCCCGATTGCATTTAAAATAGTCTCGACGTTGCTAATGCGTTGGCTGTTTCTCGCCTGCGCAAACTGACGAGCGGGATTTATAGCTACTACCACGATAGATGCCAATATCGCGATAATACCGATCACAACTAAAATTTCAATAAGCGTGAAACCTCTTTTCCTCGCAACTTTTTTCATATTTAATTTTTGAAAACATTAGAGAACGTCGACGTTAATATAATTATAATTTTACGCTTCAATAATTATCTTGTAAAGATAAAATGTTTATAACTTAATCAATTTTTCATTTCTATCTTTTTCTGGTATATTTCCTGTATGGCAAAAAAGTCAAAACGAGGTAAACTCATAGTCATAGATGGCACGGACGGCAGCGGAAAAGCGACACAGATAGG
The DNA here is from genome assembly GCA_964553015.1 of uncultured Candidatus Saccharibacteria bacterium. Classification (GTDB taxonomy): domain Bacteria; phylum Patescibacteriota; class Minisyncoccia; order Phycocordibacterales; family UBA9973; genus UBA9973. Next base: position 64,814 of record CAZKJE010000002.1, read on the forward strand.
CCTCCTCATAAAACATCTAAAAAAAGACGGCAAAAAAGTAAAGCTTGTCGATTTTCCGGAATACTATTCAAACTTTTTTGGCGCATTCATAGGGCATTGTCTTTCCGAGCAATATTATAATTTCGTAAAAGTGCATCCCAAAATTGCTTCCGTGCTTTACGCCGCAGACCGCTTTGAATCAAAAGATAAAATACAAAAATGGCTAGCAGAGGGAAACATCGTAATTGCAAACAGGTACGCGAGCGCGAATCAGATCCATCAGGGCGGAAAGATTGCTAATACACAAAAAAGAGAAAATTTTTTAAAATGGCTTGCCGAGATGGAGTACGAGGTCTTTAAAATTCCAAGGCCGGATGCAGTTTTTTATTTAAGCGTGCCGATCCCGATAGTTATGAAGCTGATAAAAGAAAGAAATAAGGAAAGTAGGCGCGCCTACCTCGGCAAGAAAAAAGATGTGGTGGAAAAAGATAAAAATTATATGGAAAATTCCAGAAAAAGCGCACTCTGGCTCGCCAAGACCCAGAGGGGCTGGATAAAAATTGAATGCCTAAAAAATAGCGAACTAGAAAGCCGTGAAGTTATTCACGATAAGATTTATGAAAAAGTTAAAAATATTTTGCTTGCCCGTCCATAGCTTTAGCGAAGGAGGGGAATAAACCAATGAAAATCAAAGTTAAAAAATTAAAAGAAAATGCAAAGCTGCCTACATATCATCACCCCGGAGATGTGGGCATGGATTTGTATTCTATGGAAGAAGTGACAGTAAAACCCGGAGAGCACTATCGTTTCTGGCATGGCTTTGCTCTTGAATTTCCGGAAGGCTATGCGGCTCTTATAATGGATAAAGGAAGTATTTCCAGGGCTGGATTTGCGCATATGGGCGGAGTATATGATGCAGGCTACAGAGGCGAATACAATACACTATTGGTAAATTTGTCCGATCAGCCGTATACTTTTGAAGTAGGTGATAAAGTTTCCCAGCTTGTCATCACGCCGGTAGAAATTGCAGAATTGGAAGAAACAGATACTTTGAGCGAGTCTGCTCGCGGGGAAGGTAAATTTGGAAGTACCGGAAGAAAATAAGCGCCGCGCTTTAATTGACGATTACGCGGCATGATTTCGTAAAATCATATGCAAACCAGAATAAAAAATTTAATAAGAGATGCGCTGAAAAATCTCAACATTGAAGTGAGCGAAATTTCCCTGGAGCATCCGGAAGATTTGAAAAACGGGGATTATTCTACAAATGTTGCCCTAGCTATTGCAAAAAATATGGGAGAAAAACCGAAACATCTTGCCGAAAAAATAGTAAAAGAATTAGAAAGATTAAATACAGACAAAAATATAGAAAAATTTCAAGTTGCAGGCGCTGGATTTATAAATTTTTATTTATCGCGCAGATATTTTGCCGGCAGCATAGAGGAAATTGTAAACAAAGGGGGTAATATCGGCAAAAACGACGTGCTTTCTGGAAAAAAAATAATGGTGGAATACACCGACCCAAATCCTTTTAAGCCTTTTCATATAGGCCACCTCATGACAAATGCCATCGGTGAATCTTTGGCAAGAATCTTAGAACACTCGGGCGCCGAAATTTCCCGCGCAAATTATTATGGAGATGTGGGGTTGCATGTGGCAAAAGCGATCTACGGCCTATTAAAAGATACTGATCTTCAAAGCAAAGCAGGTTCACACAACGAACAGGCTTCTAATATAGGCAAAGCATACGTTCTCGGCGCGGAAGTCTATGATAGTAATGATTTTTCTAAAAAAGACATTGATGAAATAAATAAAAAAATTTATGCTCGAAGCGACCAGGAAATAAATGACATATATGACTGGGGATATAAAGTGACGATGGAGGCGTTTGAAGATTTATATAAAATGCTTGGCACGAAGTTTGATTTTTATTTTCCAGAAAGCCAAATGGCGCCCATTGGTGAAGATATTGTTCGTGCTAATGTTGGTAAAATTTTTGACAAATCGGACGGCGCTATTGTGTTTAAAGCTGAAAAACATGACCCAAAACTGCATACTAGAGTTTTTATAACCTCCCAGGGACTACCTACTTACGAGACAAAAGAATTCGGGTTAACTGAAGAAAAATTTAAAACGGAGCCAGATATGGATATTTCTGTTGTGGTTACGGCAAACGAGCAGGCAGATTATATGAAAGTTGTTGCCAAAGCCATTTCTCTTATTAAACCCGAACATGAGAAAAAAATGCTGCATATAACTCACGGCATGATGCGCTTGGAAGGCGGCAAAATGAGTTCCAGAAAAGGAAATGTAGTAACGGGTGAATCTCTAATTCGCGATACCATAGCCCTCATAGGTGAAAAAATCAAAGATAAAGACTGGAATAATGCAGAAAAAAATAAAATTGCCGAGATTGTCGGCGTCGCAGCGATAAAATATTCCATACTTCGCTCCAGAGCGGGAAGTGATATTGTGTATAACGCCGAAGAATCAGTTTCCACCGAAGGGGACTCTGGTCCATACCTGCAATATTCCTATGCCCGCGCAAATTCTGTCTTAGAAAAAGCGCAAAAGGAAAACATACTGCCGGATTTTGAAAAATTGCCGGAAGAAATTTTTGAAATAGAAAAATTTCTGTACAAATTTCCAGAAGTTGTCCTGCGCTCTTCATCGCTGTATGAGCCGCATCATATTACAGGCTACTTAGTAGAAATCGCTCGCGCATTTAACAGTTTTTATGGCAACAATTTGATCGTAAAAAAAGAAGACGACACCTCTCCGTACAAAGTCGCCCTGACGTACGCCTTTTCTTTTGTAATGAAAACCGGTCTGCACCTCCTCGGCATCGAAGCCCCGAAGCAAATGTAGTAATTATCCCCCTTTTGTCTGGCTATTGTTTTCAATCCTGTTATTATTAAGGATAGTTATGAATCTCCGGCAAAACTTGTCGATTTTATTTATTCTAGCTATTTTTTCGTTTCTAGTATTTTTAGGCAGTTTCCCTTCTCTGGTTTTTGCCACTGTGTATACAGGATCTACGGGTATTGTGTACTCAGATTTTGATGAGGTTGGGTTAGGGCCTCATGGCTTTAAGGATGTAATTGCGGAATGTCCTCCCGGCATTGGGGCAGTAAACTCTTTGAAAGATAATATTACTCTCGGCAGTGCTGCTTCCTGCAGCAATTCGTATTTTTGGTTACAAAATAACATGGCCGTGAATGGTAACAATAACGACGAGCAGATTGCGGACGGGCATTACTGTATTTATGTAAATGGTGGAAACCAGAGTGAATGTACGCATGGAGAATTTGATATAGTAAACGGTCTTCTTGTAGGTTCGCCTTGCTTAGAAAATTGTTTCTCAAATGTGCTTTTCTTGCCGGGGCTTGAATCAAGCCGTTTGTATACCCAAAGAACTGATGGCAGCGAAGACCAGCTCTGGGAGCCAAATGGCAATAGCGATGTTGAAGACATATATTTAAATACAGACGGCACAAGCAAAAATCCTGATATTTACACACGAGATATTATTAAAGAAACAAATACGCCATTTCCATCAGGCTCTGCCGGCCAAAATATTTATAAAAGCTTTTCCGACACTATGAATCAGCTTGTCGATGATTTTAAAATTGCGGACTGGCAACCTTACGCCTATGACTGGCGGCAAGATGTAAATGATATTGTGAATAACGGAACAAAATATCAGGATGGCAGTAAATCTCTCATTGAAACCCTGCAGTCGCTTGTCGATTCGTCAAAAAATGGAAAGGTGACAATAGTAGCTCACAGCAACGGCGGACTTTTAGCGAAAGCTCTGCTCAAAAAATTACAGAATGATAAAGCTGCCGGAATTAATAATTTAATTGATAGTGTAGATGTGTTGATTTTAGTCGCTGTTCCGGAAATAGGGACGGCAAAATCAGTGTCAGCAATACTGCATGGATACGATCAGCAAATATTGGGAGGTCTGCTCATGAATGAAACTCATGTGCGCGAACTCGGCAGAAATATGAACGGAGCTTACGGACTTTTGCCAAGCCGGGAATATATAAATAGAGTGAGTGCGTCGCCGGCGACTTTCGTGGATACAGCGCTTCCTTCAAATGTCACAACTTCATTTGTGCAAAAATATGGGAATGTAATAGATTCGTATGCTGAATACAAAGATTTTCTCTTTGGCGCAGAAGGCAGGACAGATCCAGCGATAAGCCAAACAAATTTACCGATTAATTTATCTCAAAATTTATTTTCAAAAGCTGAAAATTTGCACGACAGCATAGACAACTTTACTCCACCCACAAGCTTGCGAGTGATAGAAGTAGCCGGTTGGGGCTTGGACACGGTGGCGAGTTTTGAATACTATCCGAAAAAACAACAATGCGGGCAATTGATTTGTCCTTTCACTTTAGACGAAAGACCTCGTTTTACGTCGGATGGAGATAAAACTGTTGTGGTGCCGAGTGCACATTATATGAGCCTTGGCGGGGCGGAGAAATATTGGGTAAATCTTCCATTTTATAATGATGGATTAACGAAAAATAGAGAACATAAAGATATATTGGAAGTTGATCCAATTTTGAATTTAATATCAAGTACAATTCAGAATTTGTCGTTAGATAATTCACCTTATTTATCTTCCGCGGCACCAACAGATTCTTCAAATCGTTTTCGAATTTCAATTCACTCGCCCGTAACCATAGATGCATACGATGAAGAAGGAAATCACACCGGGAAAATTTGTCCTCAAAATTCTGACTTCTGTTATGCAGAAGAAAATATACTAAATAGCTCATATCTTGAATTCGGAGAAGGGAAGTACATTAATCTGCCAGAAGACCAAATGGCAAAAGTCATACTTCAGGGAACCGATATTGGAACTTTTACCTATGAATCTGAAAAAGTTTTACCCGACGAAACATCAACCACTTCTTCCTTTATAGATATTCCAGTGACGACGCAGACACAAGGAGAAATAACGCTTGATCAAGATGGTATGCCACAACTGGCATTAGACGTGACAGGAGATGGGGTTATTGATTTCAATATTTTACCAAATACTGCTTTTGACCCTGTTTTATATTTACAGATCATGAAAACTACCATTGATTCCCTTGATTTAAACCAAGGCCAGATCAAAGCCTTTGATAATCGGGTTGATATCATAATTAAATCCATACAAGAAGGAAAATCTGACAACACTAAACTAAAAGCAGAGATATTCAAATCTGCTATTCAAAAGACATTATCTAAACCCGATTTGAAAACTCCAAAACCCAAAAAGTTATCTAAAACAGACGCACAATTATTGCTTGATATAATGAATAAATTATTAGATAATATTAGTTAATATGAAGAAAATTATTAGTTTGTCCTTGTTTATATTATCCTTAGCAATATTCTTTTGGTTGTCATCTTATACTAATGAATGGCCATTTAATTACCATGTATCAGAATTTGTTAGCTACTTGTTTTATTGGAGTAGCGTGTTATTTATAGTAAGTCTACTAGCCTTAACTCTTAATCAAAAAAAATATAAAATTTGGCTTTTTGTAACTATTATTTATATTGCAATATCTGTTTTAATTGCTTGGGCTACAGGAGATGGAAATGGTGCTATTGTAAGCTTTGACGGAGAATTAACTACATGGTTTTTAATAGGGTTGTATTCTTTAATTTCAATAATTTATTTTATTGCTCAATTCTTCAAGGAAAACAAATCCAACTAATTACGTAGCAAATTACGTAATTAAATAATTACATAGAGCGGCGTTAGTTTTCTTAGTCGTCTCCTACGTGATCGTTATGGTCTATGGGCGTGATATCGTATGGTGATTTTGGTTTTTCGCCGGGTGGCGGTGGTTCGGGAAGAATACCTATTCGTAGTTCTTCCTGTATCTCTCGGAACGGCTTTCTCTGGGGAGTTGGTTCCCATTCTTCTTGGTGGTTTTTCATGTTTTTATTATAGCACAAAAAGTTATGCACTTTGGCAAGTACTTGACTTTGTTTATAGGTATATAATTATAGTGGAGTCAAATTGCACGCCTGAGTAGTTTGAAAGGAAATCCAAATGAGCTCTGAGTCACGGTCACCCAATTTCCCAAGGCAGATGAAGCGGTATTGGTGGATGCGAAGGACACCACCGCCTCCATACCCCGTTCTCCGGCGCTTGCGCCTAGTGTTTCAGAACCACAACAGCGCAGTGTCACTTTCGGTCAAGGGAGTGATTCAGAGACATCTCGTGCGAGGCTAATCACTCCGCAGACCCGCGGGCACACCCGAGTGCCCGCTTCGTTTTTTCTTTTGATATATGGTATATTTTCTTTACATATATGCAGAAGCATGAAAACAATAACTCCAAATCAGAAGCAGCTTTGCGCGAAGAGCGAGTTTTGGAATTTTGGAAAGAAAATAAGATATTTAAAAAGTCGCTGGAGAAAAAATCCCCAAAGGGAGAATTTGTGTTTTATGATGGTCCAGTTACGGCAAACTCAAAGCCAGTTTTGCATACAATGCTACCTTTTTCTTTCAAAGATGTTATTCCCAGATATAAAACTATGCGCGGATATCATGTACGAAGGAAAGGCGGTTGGGATACGCATGGGCTTCCGGTAGAACTGCAAATAGAAAAAAAACTTGGGTTCAATTCAAAAGCAGATATTGAAAATTATGGTATTGCAGCTTTCAATAAATTATGTAAGGACAGTGTTTGGGAGTACGTTGGGGCATGGAAAAGTTTTACCGAACGAATGGGCTACTGGGCAGATCAAGATAATGCATATGTCACATATTATAATAATTATATTGAATCTGTTTGGAATATAGTAAAAAAAATAAATGAGCAGAATCTGCTTTATAAAGATTACAAAGTGGTGCCGTGGTGCCCGAGGTGCGGTACAGCACTGTCTTCGCATGAGCTCGCACAGGGATACGAAGATGTAAAAGATCTGTCAGTGTATGTAAAGTTTAAGATAACTACGCCAGTGCAGGAAAATTCTGCCGCTTTACCCGCAAGCGGGCTCCGACACGGACAAAATTTTCCCGCATTGGCTCCGCAGTATATCCTCGCCTGGACGACGACGCCGTGGACCCTGCCCGGGAACGTTGCCTTAGCCGTCGGCGAAAATATTGATTATGTAAAGGTAAAGAGTGGAGAAGAGTTTTATATTCTCGCCAAAGAGAAGCTTTCAATCATAACCGAACCATATGAGATAGTGGAAGAGGTCAAGGGCGCGGGGCTAGTAGGGCTCGAATACGAGCCGTTGTATCCATATCTTGCAAATACGGTTTCGGATACAGAAAAACCAAAATTAGAAAAGGCATACAAGGTGCACAAGGCAAACTTTGTGACCACAGATGACGGCACCGGCGTGGTGCATACGGCTGTGATGTATGGGCAAGATGACTTTATGCTCGGAACAGAAGTCGGCCTGCCGAAGCACCACCTCGTAGGTCTCGATGGCAAATTTTTAGCAGGCACAGGTATTTTTGAAGGACGATTTGTAAAAGATGAAGAAGTCGCCGTAGATATCATTAAAGACTTGGCGCACCGCGGGCTTCTTTTCAAAAAAGAAAAATACGAGCACTCGTATCCGCACTGCTGGCGCTGTAAAACTCCGCTCATATATTACGCGCGGGATTCTTGGTATATCCGGATGTCTGATCCTAGAATAAAAGCCGAAATGATAAAGGAGAATAAAGAAATAAACTGGGAGCCGGAGCATATTCGCGACGGGCGGTTTGGGCAGTGGCTGGAAGAAATAAAAGACTGGGCAATATCCCGCGAACGGTACTGGGGCACGCCGCTGCCGGTCTGGGCCTGCGAAGCGTGTAAAAAAATTGAAGTAGTAGGAAGCGTAGAAGATCTAAAAAGTAGAACCAAAAAGTCTGGCAATAAATATTTTGTGATGCGGCACGGCGAGGCTGTCGATAACGCCAAGCATTTGGGTGATCCGAAAGGCGATCCAAATAATCACCTGACTGATAAAGGGAAAAAAGAAATAATTCTTACCGCAGAAGAATTAAAAAATAAAAAAATTGATTTTATCTTTACGTCTTCTTTTCTGCGAACCAAAGAAACAGCAGAGGTCTTGAGAAAAGAACTAGGTTTGGAGCAAGAAAAAGTAATAGTTGAAGATAGATTGCATGAACACAATGAGGGAGACACTAAGCTCGTTCGCAAAAGGATGGCCGACTTTATTTATGAAATAGAAAAAAATTACGAAAATAAAAATATCTTAATAATTTCGCACGGAAATCCTATCTGGATCCTGCAGAAAACCGCTTTGGGCTTGTCTATAAATAATTTTACAGAAGGCGAGATGCTGCATACCGGCGAAGTCAAAGAATTAGATTTTATACCGCTACCGCATAATGAAAATTATGAGCTTGATCTGCACAAGCCTTATATAGATGAAATAAATCTTGTTTGTTCATGTGGTGGAAAATTAACACGCACGAAAGAAGTCATGGACGTGTGGTTTGATTCGGGAGGCATGTCTTTTGCGCAGGATCATTACCCTTTCGATAACGCTTCCGGTAAATCTTTTGACGGCAAAGAACTTTTATATCCGGCGGATTTTATTTCAGAGGGCATAGATCAGACGCGCGGATGGTTTTACACCTTGCATGCTGTTGGAATTCTCTTGGGGCGGGGCAAGGCTTACAAAAACGTAATCTGCCTTGGCCATCTTCTCGACGCTAAGGGCAAAAAAATGTCCAAATCTCTCGGCAACGTCGTCGAGCCGTTTCTTGCGATGGATACATATGGCGTGGATACTTTGCGTTTGTGGATGTATTCCATAAATCAGCCGGGCGAATCCAAGAATTTTGATGAGAAAACAGTAGCGCTTCTTTCTCAGCAGATTTTTGGCTTGCTTTACAATGTGCTTGCGTTTTATGAACTTTATCGCGATGTTTCGCTAGAGCCTAGAGCCTATGGCCTAAAGCCCAGCAATATTTTAGATAAATGGATCTTGGCGCGTCTAGATGAGTTGACAGAGCTTGCAACCAAAAATTTAGATAACTACAAATTGCTGGAGCCAGTGCGGGGCATGAGAGACTTTATCGGCGATCTTTCTACTTGGTATTTGCGCCGTTCGCGCGACAGGATAAAATCCTCCTCCGCACAAGGCTCCGGTGGAACAAGGGAAGGAGATGAAGCGAAGGAAACTCTGTACTATGTGCTAAAAACCTTGGCAAAACTCATGGCTCCGCTCGCGCCGTTTGCCGCTGAAGACATCTGGCTTAAGTTAAAAAATGAAGATGATGAAGAAAGCGTGCATTTGGCGAGCTGGCCGGAAGTAAAAAAGACATCTTTTATCTCCAAGTTGCTTAAAAATGATCCAAGCAAAAAAATAATTGAAAATATGGAGAGCGTCAGAAGAGTAGTCACACTCGGACTCGAAGCTCGACAGAAAACCGGAATAAAAGTCCGCCAGCCTCTTAATCAATTACGAATTAAAAATTACGAATTAGGAATTGAGTATGCAGACTTGATTAGAGAAGAGCTGAATGTCAGAGAAGTTATTTTTGATAATTCTATTGAAGGCGAGGTGTGGCTCGATATAAGAATAAACGAAGAGCTCAAAGCTGAAGGGGATTACAGGGAGTTTGTCCGCGCGCTGCAGGATATGAGAAAGAAAACCGGACTGACGCCGAGCGACGTGGTCTCTGTTACTTTTGAAACAAACAAAGCAGGCAAGGAACTTATTAAAAAATTCGAAGCTGAAATGAAAAAAACAGTGCTTGTCTCTACGATAGAATTTTCGGAAAATGAAGGAGAAAAAATAAAAATCGACAATCTTCACTTCAGGATAAAAATTGATAAATAAAAATATGAAGCTCGTTATTTTTGATTTTGATGGGGTGCTGGTTGATACGCTCATAATGCATTATGAGATCAGTAAAAAAATCAATAAAAATATGTCTCTTGACATGTTTCGTTCCATTTTTAGTGGGAATATCTACGATTCATTAAAAAATAATCCTGCCATAAAACAACATCCTCAGTTTTTCGAGCAATATGAAGACAAATCACGAGAGCTCAAAGTGCCTCAATCGTTGAAGGGTTTGATAGGTAAATTAAGCAAAGAACATACCCTTGCGATTGTTTCATCAACTCCATCTGCGCTCATTAGAAAAATTCTAAAACAAGAAGCTGTTTTAAATTATTTTTCTGATGTACTTGGGGCAGATGTTAATACAAGTAAAGTTATTAAAATAAGAATGCTTTTGGGAAAATATAAAATTAAACAAGAAGATGCAGTTTTTATTACAGATACCACAGGGGACATTTTTGAGGCCCTAGAATGCGGAGTAAAAGCCATAGCTGTCACATGGGGTTTTCACGAAGAAAAAACATTAGAAAAATCAAATCCAGCGAAAATTGTTAGGAGCCCCGAAGAATTATTTGAAGCTGTGAAGCAAATTTTGTGTTAAAATAGAAGGATGAAGATAACAAAGCTGGGGCACTCTTGTTTTATCGCAGAGCCAAAACAGGGAGTGCGAGTGATGACAGATCCTGGGGCATTTTCGCCTTTGGCAACAGAAATAAAAAATATTTCTGCAATTTTAATTACCCATGAACATTCGGATCATCTGCATATTGAAACCTTAAAAAAAGTTTTAGATAACAATCCTGATGCAGTCGTTATAACAAATACTGAAGTAGGCAAACACCTTGAAGAAGCCGGAATCAAGTATATAAAAATTGAAAACGGTCAAAAATATGATTTAAACGGAGTAATTATCGTCGGTTTTGGAAATACTCATGCCGAAATTTATCCAACAATTGGTCCGTTTCAAAATACTGGATATATAATTGAGGGCCTCTGTTATCCGGGAGACGCCCTAGAGAACCCTGATTCAAAAGTAAACATAATAGCTCTTCCTATTATTGGACCATGGATGAGACTAAGAGACGCGATTGATTACGCAAAAGCATTAAAACCAAAAGCCGTATTTCCAATTCATGATGCAATACTGCAGAACTGGGCGACTTTCGTGTCGGCTACTTCAGAGAAATTACTAAAAGAAGCTGGTATAGAATTTAAAAAATTGGAACTAGGTAAGGAAGAAGACCTGTAAAAATCAGAAATGCACCACATTTATCATACTGAAGGCATAATATTGGGCAGTAGAGGCTACGGCGAAACGGGGAAGTACTATTCTATTTTTACTAAAGATTTAGGCATGATATACGCGTGCGCACAAGGCGTGCGCAAGATGTCTTCCAAGCTGCGTTTTATTCTGCAGGATTTTGCTTATCTAAAAATTGATCTGGTGCAGGGGAAGGATTTTTGGCGGGTGACCAGCGCTTCTAAAACTAATATACTTGAAAATGTTTCTAAAAATTCTTCAACCCTAAAGGTATTTTTCAACATCGCAAGCCTGCTCAAAAGACTGCTCGCCGGCGTAGAGCCAAATCCCGCTTTATTTTCTGATTTAATCAATGGTCTTGCAGTGTTGGAAAAAATAGAAAAGGAAGCGGACTTGCGAAATGTTGAAGCAGTCATGGTCTTGCGAATTCTTAACAACTTGGGGTATATAGGCGGAGATAAAATTCTGGAAAATCTTATCACGTCTCCTTTTGAGCAAGAGCTTATATATGAAGCCTCAAAGCAGAGGCGCGATGTTCTCAAAGAAATCAATAAAGCGTTAAAAGAAACGCATTTGTAAAATATGCTATAATTGCTGAATGCCCCTAGATGACAAAAACAAGCTCAACAGGCTTGAAGAATTAAAAAATAAGCTTTTCAGCAAGAATTATCAGACCAGAATAGAGCATCGAGACGGTTTTTCCCATACAAGCAGGAAAGAAGTCACGGATTCATGGGACACAGGAGAAAGCCCGGAGCCGGACTTTGAAAATAAATTTTTTATGAAAACGTCAATGTTCAAAAAGCTTTTTATTTTCTCGCTGACCTTTTTTGTTTTTACGTTATTCTATGCCACTTACGTTTTTTTTGCCGGTAATAACACAGTATCAAATGACAACATTGAAATATCGATTCTCGGTAATAATTTTACCGCCGGCGGGGAAACGCTTGACCTTGTTGTCGGTATAACAAATAGAAATAGTTCATCTCTAGACTTGGTAGATCTCGTAGTTGAATATCCGAGGGGCGGAGCGCTTGATCCGCTCACTGATACCGAGCGGCTTCGCCAGTCCCTCGGCACAATTCCGGCCGGCGCCGTCCGAAACGAAAACGTAAAATTAGTGCTGTTCGGAGAGCAGGGCAGTATAAGACCGATAAAAATAACTCTGGAATACAGGGTTTCCGGATCAAACGCGATTTTCGTAAAAGAAAAACTTTATAACGTAAATATAAATTCTACCCCGATAAATCTTTCGATAGAAGCTCCGTCGTCCATAAGCCCGAATCAGAATATAATATTGGATATAAAAGCATCGCTGAATGCTACCAAGCCCGCGGAAAAAATTTTGGTAAAGCTGGATTATCCTGTCGGATTTCAATTTATAAGCGCTACACCGGCGCCTTCTTATAGTAATAATATATGGAGTCTGGGAGACCTTGCTCCGGGAGCAGAGCATGGCATAACTATTACAGGCAAAATGATAGATGTCTTTGACGGCGAGGAGAAAACTTTTAATGTCTCTAGCGGTTCACAATCCGCAATCAGTAAGTCTGTCATCGGCGTAGTTTTCAATTCCATAAGGCATACAGTGATGATAAAAAAACCTTTCATCGAAGCAAATTTATATGTGAACGGAGTTACGGGAAGGGAATATGCTGTTGATTCCAAGACTCCTTTAAATGTGGAAGTGCGCTATGCAAATAATCTTGATACAAGAATCGACGATCTTAAAATCAGAGCAAAAATCTCCGGCAATGCTTTTAATGAAAAAACGATAAACGTGCAGGGAGGTTATTATGATTCTTCCAAGGATACTATAACCTGGGACAAAACTTACCAGAACAGACTTAGAGAAGTGAATACCGGAGATTCTGACTCGGTATCTTTTTCAGTTTCTCCTCTTACTTTATTTTCTTCGGAGGGCGGATTGCTTTCAAACCCTCTAATAAATATTGAAGTAAGCGTGGAAGGCGATCAGTCAATTCAGGGCGTTGAATCCACCGAACTGACGAATTCCTCTTCGGTCTTGGTGAGAATTATTTCTGATGTTGGATTTTCCGCCAAAGCGCTTTATTTCTCAGGTCCTTTTACTAATTCCGGCCCAATCCCGCCGAAAGCCGAAGAGGAGACGACATATGCCATCGTATGGACACTTTCCAACACCTCAAACAGTATTTCAAACGCAGAAGTAAACTCTACTCTTCCGCCGTGGATGTCTTTCCTTGGCTCTATTTCTCCAGCAGGCGAAGTACTGACTTATAATTCTTCTACGAGATCAATACAATGGAAAGCCGACAGGATTCCAAAGGGCGCAGGCTTAATAGCTGGCGCACGATCTGTGGCTTTTAAAGTTTCTTTGAAACCTTCAATTTCAGACGTGGGTGGTACGCCTACTATCATAAATAGCTCAATTTTGACGGGTCATGACGATTTTGCTAATGTAGACGTGAGAGTAAACAAAAGTTCGCTTAACACCAGGCTGGATAGCGATCCGGCTTTTCCGCAAAACGGAGGAAATGTAGTGCAGTAATAAAAATAATTATGAAAAACAGCGTAGAGAAAAATGATCTGATGGAAAAAATAGTTTCACTCTGCAAAAGGCGCGGATTTATTTTTCAGGGTTCGGAAATATACGGCGGATTGGCGGGGACTTACGACTGGGGGCATTTCGGCGTCGCATTAAAAAACAATATCAAGCAAAACTGGTGGAAGAAATTCGTAGATAACAGACGCGATATGTACGGCGCAGATGCCGCGATTTTGATGCGTCAAGAGGTGTGGCAGGCGTCCGGACATGTCTCCGGATTTCAGGATCCTCTGGTTGAATGCAAAAAATGCCATCATAGATTTAGGGCAGATCAGGTTGGTCCTAAATGTCCGGACTGCGAAGGCGAATTTGGAGAGCTTCAGCAATTCAATATGATGTTTAAGACAAATGTCGGAGTTATTGAAAATGAAAATTCCACTTCGTATCTTCGCCCCGAAACAGCACAAGGCATGTTCGTAAATTTTAAAAATACCGTGGATGCTTTTCACCCAAAGCTTCCTTTCGGTATGGCGCAGATCGGTAAAGCGTTCCGGAATGAAATAGCGCCTCGGGATTTTCTTTTTCGTCAGCGCGAGTTTGAGCAGATGGAAGTTGAATATTTTATTCGCCCCGAAGACTGGGAAAAATATTTTGAATATTGGAAAAATGAAATGCTCGAATGGATGGAAGAGATAGGCCTTGATATGGCGAAAATCCACGAGCTTGAAGTCGGCGACGGCGACCGAGCGCATTATTCCAAAAGAACTATTGATTTCGAGTTTGATTTTCCATTTGGCAGAAAAGAACTCTACGGGCTCGCATACAGAACAGATTTTGATTTAAAAAATCATAAGCTTGAGTATATTGATGAAGAAAAAAGTGAAAAAATAATTCCGCATGTTATTGAGCCGTCAATGGGTGTCGATAGATCTGTGCTGGCACTCTTGCTTTCCGTCTATGCCGAAGACCCCGAAAGAGAGCAAGCTCCCTACGGGGCAGGTGAAAAAGATAAAAGAGTTTATCTGAAGTTCAAACCATCCATTGCGCCGGTCATATGCGCAGTTTCGCCTCTCTTAAAAAATAAGCCTGAACTTGTAGAATACGCAAACAATAAAGTGTTTGCTCCGCTCAAAGAAGAATTTGGGCGCGTCGCCTGGGACGACAACGGCAACATCGGAAAAAGATATCGCCGGCAGGATGAAATCGGCACCCCGTTTTGCATAGTGGTAGACTTTGATACTTTGGCGGACAATACAGTCACAGTTCGCGACAGAGACACCGGAGATCAGGAAAGAGTGAAAGTCTCCGAGTTGAAAGATTATATTAAGGAAAAAATAAGCTAGAAAATAAAGTCTAAATGAAATTTAGTAAAAAAGTTTTAAAGAATGGTTTGCGGGTAGTGACTATTCCAATGAAAGACAATCCGACAGCTACAGTACTGGTTCTCGTGGAAACTGGCTCCAAGTATGAAACAAAAAAAATAAACGGAATCTCGCACTTTTTGGAGCATATGTGCTTCAAGGGCACAACGAAACGCCCCAAAGCTATAGACATATCTAAAGAACTCGATAGCCTCGGCAGCCAATATAATGCGTTTACCGCGCAGGAATACACCGGGTATTATGCAAAATCCGACGTCAGACACTTTCGCAATATTTTTGATATAGTTTCAGATATTTATTTGAATTCCACTTTTCCGGAAGCTGAAATGCAGAAAGAAAAGGGTGTGATTATAGAAGAAATAAACATGTACGAGGACATGCCAAACAGGCATGTGCAGGATTTGATGATGAAGCTTCTATACGGCGATCAGCCGGCCGGTTGGAACATTGCCGGAGAAAAAATTAATATTCTGGCTATGAAGCGGGATGATTTTATTAAATATAAAAAATCCCATTATGCGCCGGAAGCTACGGCGATAATCGTCGCCGGCAAAATCACCGAAAAAGAAGTGCTCAAAGAAGTAAATAAAATTTTTAACCTATCTGTGCGGAGTAAAAAGACAGGAAAGCTCAAAGTCAAAGAAAGGCAGACGTATCCGCAAGCCTTGGTAAAATTTAAAGACACGGACCAGACGCATTTTGTCTTGGGAGTTCGCACGTATGATCTATTTAGCAAGAAAAATGCGGTGCTCTCGGTGCTTGGAGGCATTTTGGGCGGAGGAATGAGTTCCCGGCTTTTCCAGAAACTTCGCGAGGAGATGGGCGTCGGCTATTACGTGCGAGCTTACAACGATGCATACACAGACCATGGCTTTTTCCAAATCTCTGCCGGCGTGGACAACAAAAGAATTAATGAAGTTATAAAAGCAGTTTTAGAAGAATGTAATAAATTAAAGCAGGAATTAGTGAGCAAGGAAGAATTGGGTAAAGTCAAAGAATGCCTGATCGGCAACATGAAGCTATCTTTAGAGTCAAGCGATGACATCGCAAACTTTTACGGCGGGCAAGAAATTTTAAAACACGAAATAAAAACTGCGGAAGAAAAATCTATAGAATTAAGAAAAGTTACTGCAAAACAAATTCAAACCTTGGCAAAAGAAATTTTTAAAGATAATAAATTAAATCTTGCGCTTATTGGGCCGTTTAAGAATGAGGCCCAATTTGCAAAAACGCTGAAATTCTAGCTCTTTTCGCTCTATTGTTTTGTGTGCTATGATATTTACATGGCCCACGAGGAAAACATTACACACTTTTCCATTACCACCAGTACCATGATCAGGGCTGTTTTGATAGGCCTATCGGTGTTTCTACTATGGTTTTTACGGGATCTAGCCTTGGTGGTTTTGACTGCTATCGTCATCGCATCTTTTATAGAATCCGCCATTCCGCATTTTAAAAAAGCCGGCGTCAATAGAGTTTTGGCCATCGTTATCATGTATGCGGGGACTCTCTTAATAATGGCGGGACTTTTTTATCTCTTTGCGCCGCTCTTGATAACTGAAATATATAATTTTTCTACTTTTATTTCTTCTTACATTCCGAACGTTTCCTGGCTGAATTATTTCCAGAACGAGGCATTTTCCGGCGCCAAAGAAATAGTCGGCTCGCTTTCAGGGGATTTTTCAGTAAGCCAGCTTTTATCCGTATCTAAAGCTTTTATCCTGAATCTTTCAGGGGGATTTTTTAATGTTATCTCCGTAGCTTTCGACGGTATTTTCAACTTTATACTCATCATTGTAATTTCTTTTTATCTTTCTATTCAGGAAAGAGGAATAGAAAACTTCCTACGGGTGGTCTTACCGATACAATACGAAGATTATGCCGTAGATCTTTGGGATCGCTCCAGTAAAAAAATTGCCTTGTGGATGAAGGGGCAGGTGGTCCTCGGAGTCGTTATCGCCGTGCTCATATATCTGACCCTTTCACTCTTAGGTATTGAGTACGCTCTTCTTCTTGCAATTATAGCCGGTGTGATGGAACTCGTGCCTTACGGCATGCTTGTCGCTGCTATTCCAGCCTTTTCTTTTTCATATATTTCCGGAGGTTTTTCTTCTGCGCTTATGGTAATGGGCGCATACCTGATAATCCATCAGTTTGAAGTTTTCCTCTTTGCTCCGCTCATAATTGAAAAAGTTGTCGGCTTATCTCCTGTAGTAATTATTTTGTCGGCGCTCATCGGATTTGAGCTTGGCGGAATTTGGGGAATTTTACTCGCCATTCCCGTCGCTGTTGTCGTGATGGAATTATTAAACGATGTTGAGAAAGATAAAATTCTAGCCCGCAATGCCAAAAAATAGTTTTTATATAACTACGACCCTTCCATACGTAAATGCAGATCTTCATATGGGTCATGCGCTTGAATTTATTCGCGCAGATGTTATAGCCCGCTATAAAAAGCTTCAGGGTTTTGATGTGTTTTTCAATACGGGAACAGACGAGCACGGGATGAAAATATATGAAAAAGCGGTTGCTCTCGGCAAAAAACCGGAAGAATTTGTAGACGAAAGTTTTCTGCGCTTTAAGGAATCAGTAAAAATTTTTGGAATGGACGAGGAAGTTCTGCATTTTGTCCGCACGACTGAGCCGCATCATCTCAAAGCCGCACAGGAATTTTGGAAAAGGGTACAGAATAACGGCTATATCTATAAGAAATTCTATGAGACGAAATATTGTGTCGGCTGCGAAGAAAACAAAAGCGACTCTGAGCTTTTAAACGGCGAATGTCCTATTCACCCGGGCAAAAAACTCGAAACTATCAAAGAAGAAAATTATTTTTTCAAATACAGTGAATTCGGAGATAAATTACTGAAATTTTACGAGCAAAATCCTTCTTTTGTAATTCCGGACTTTCGTTTTAATGAAATAAAAGCTTTTGTAGAAAGAGGCCTGCAGGATTTTTCTATTTCACGCCTAAAAAACAAAATGCCATGGGGTATACCAGTGCCGGGCGACAATGAGCATGTGATGTATGTATGGTTTGATGCGCTCACAAATTATATTTCTACGCTTGGATGGCCTGAAGATAAAGACTATTTTGAAAAATACTGGATACATGGAAATCCCACTCAATATTGCGGAAAAGATAATTTGCGTTTCCAGTCCGCTATGTGGCAGGCGATGCTTATGGCAGCGGACGTGCCAAATTCTCACCAGATAGTCATAGATGGATTCATTACTGCCGGAGAGGGAGTAAAAATGTCAAAGACATTAGGAAATGTGGTAAATCCTAAGGAGATAGCCGAAGAATACGGCACAGATTCGCTGCGATATTTTCTATTACGAGAAATTTCTTCTTTTGAAGACAGCCCTTTTACGATGGAGCGATTCAAAGACGCTTACAATTCCGGATTAGCGAATGGGCTTGGAAATTTAACAAGCAGAATTATGAAAATGGCAGTGACGTATGGGGTTAGTTGGAAAGATTATATTGGAGAAGGAGAAATAGCAGAAAATTTTCACGGTTATCCCGGGGTTTGGGATGAGTCCTATAAAAGTTTCAATATCAAAGCAGTAATGGAT
Source organism: uncultured Candidatus Saccharibacteria bacterium (assembly GCA_964553015.1). Classification (GTDB taxonomy): domain Bacteria; phylum Patescibacteriota; class Minisyncoccia; order Phycocordibacterales; family UBA9973; genus UBA9973. Next base: position 83,378 of record CAZKJE010000002.1, read on the forward strand.
AACCTTTGGGAAAAGATTCATGCGCTCGATGTATATATACAGAACAATGAACCCTATAAAAAAATTAAAACAGATAAAACTATAGCAAAAAAAGATGTTGCATATTTATTGAGTCATTTACTAAGAATTTCATATGAGCTAGAGCCACTACTTCCCGCAACCGCAATTACTGTACGGAACTATATCACAAGCAATAAAATGCCGGAAAAACCGGTATTTTTGAGGAAAGATTAGTTACCCCCACCCAACCCTCCCCCTACATAGGGTGAGGGCGAAATTCAGAAAATATGTTTTTATATAATGATCCGAAATTTAAACCACGACGCAAGAAATTGCGCAGCAATGAAACCTCAGAAGAAAAAATGCTCTGGGATAAATTACGAAGAAAAAATTTAGGGCATAAATTCTCTCGCCAGTATTCTGCGGGTCCGTACATTTTAGACTTTTATTGTCCCGAAAAAAGACTGGCTATTGAACTGGACGGTTTTCACCATTTAGAAAATAAAGATTATGATAGGGAGAGGGATGAGTATTTATTATTAAGTGATATAAAAGTTCTGCGTTTTTGGAATGGTCAGATAAGTGTTAATATAAACGAAGTATTGGAGAAAATTAAAAACGTACTTAGCAGTGTTTCTCCACCTAATGTAGGGGGAGGTGAGGAGGGGGTATAATCATTTATAAAATAGAATGT
>CAZKJE010000003.1:0-51741 GCA_964553015.1 uncultured Candidatus Saccharibacteria bacterium
TTATTGGAAAGATTGGCCTCCGGACATGCAGACGGAGAAAAAGTGAAAGGGGAAACACGCATTGGTTATTATAGGCAGGATTTTTCCACTTTAAATTTTGAAGACACTGTTTACCAGTCTCTTGCAACGGCAATGGTAGATGGCGGCGAAAGTCTCGACGAAGAAAAAATGCGCTCCGTCGCTGCCGGATTTTTAATAACCGGAGAATTTATCCGGACCAAAATTGGAGACCTCTCCGAAGGACAAAAAGGCCTTGTGGCTTTTGCGCGGCTGGTGATGCAAAAACCCGGACTTCTCATTTTAGACGAGCCGACCAACCATATAAACTTTAGGCATTTGCCGATAATTGCAAAGGCACTCGACGAATACAAAGGAGCCATGATCTTGGTCTCTCACGTTCCGGAATTTGTAAAACAAATCAGGATTGATGAAGTACTTGATCTAGACCCCGCTTAACAGACGGGGCAAAAAAGTAGACAGCTCTTTATCCGTTATTTTTCTTAGGCCTCCGCCCTTTAGATTTCCTAGTTTTATATTCATTATTCTTTCACGTTTTAGGTCGGCTACTTCTTGAAACAAGGCCGAGCACATTCTGCGGATTTGATGTTTTTTTCCTTCAGTTAAAATTATTTTAAAAGTATTTGGTCCCAAAATTTTTACTTGGCATTTTTGGGTTAGGTAATCCTCAATTTTTACTCCAGCTTCCATTTTTTGTTTAAAGCTAGAGCGAAGTTTTTCTTTAGTGCGAACCACATATTCTTTTTCATGAAAATATTTTGGATTTAAAAGACGGTCGGTGATGCGTCCGTCGTTGGTAAGTATCAAAAGTCCGTGGGAATTTTTATCTAGTCTGCCGATGGGGAACAGATCTGTCCTCGGCGAGTTCGTCTCAATTCCGATTGGCTTGTTGTACGCAAAATATTCGTATGTTTTTTCCGGAGCGCCTTTTATTTCTACTTTATCAGTTTCTTTTACTTTACTCCCTAGTACCGCGAGCTCGCCGTTAATAAAAACTTTTTTACTTCCCACCAATTCATCGGCTCCACGTCTCGTAGAGATTTTTTTGAACGCCAGATATTTATTTATGCGCATCGGGTACATATAAACTTCTTCCATAAAACAAATATAGCACACTTGCGTGCGCTATATTTGATATTAATAATATTTGAATTTTAATGCTGTACGGTCGTGGTAACAGTTTTCCTTTCCAAAATGGCAGGAGTGGTGCCTGTAAACAGCGCTCTTACGAGCATTACAAGTACCAAGATCAGGATCAGGAAGAGTAGCCATCCAAAGAGGCTGGCTGGCCAGAATCCTGCGCCGAATACACTAGCACCAAGAGGGATAACTGTTCTTTCTTCAATTGTAGGATTTGGGTTGCTCCAAACCTGAGCAGAAACATTGGCGCTTACTGACTGAGGGAATCCCGCAGGGTCAGTGTATGAAAGTACCGCAGGGAAGTTTAAGAGTGCTCCGGCTGGGGCATCTTCTCTTACGCGCACTCTTACGGTGACTGTTCCTTGTCCATTTGCCGGTAGAGTTCCGAGGCTAAAGATCAAAGTGTTGCCAGAGACCATCGGATTATTTGGATTTGAGAACATGAAGTCAACTTCGCGAGGAAGATCCAATCTCAAAACAAGATTCCTAATAGCAGCGGTGCCTATGTTTTGGTAAGTTACAGTGTAATTTATTTCATCTCCGACGTGCGGGCGGGTATTGTCCAGTGTTGGCTGTATCGGCTGATTTCTGTCTATAGAAGAAGTTATCAATACTAGTGAAGTAGGAACAGGTCTTGGCGGAGTTCCTATGACCACAGTTCTTGGTCTGACATTTACTGTCACAGAATCTGTCGCAGATCCGGAGCCATTACTGCAAGTCAAAGTGTATGTTCGAGAGCTTGAAAGCGAGCCGGTGTAGAAAGATGCCGGACCGATACTTTTTGTGCCTGCCCACCCTAAAGATCCGCCGGAAGCATAGCAAGAAGTTGCGTTCGTTGTGTTCCAGCGCAAGAACGTAGCAGCATTGTATGCTATGTTTGTACTGTCAGCATAGAGATTTACCGTAGGCTGATTATTATTTACTATAATATTATTACCTACACGGACTGTCACAGAATCAGAATCTGAGCCTTCGTCGTTAGTACAAGTTATGTTGAAAGTCGTATCGCTTGTAAGAAAGTTTGCATAAAACGTGCCTGAACGCCCTCGGTTGCTAGAAGACCAGCCGCTTGTGCCGCCGCTTGATCGGCAATCATCTGCGTCTGTTGAGTTCCATGTGATTACGCTTGATCCGTTGTAGTTTACTGTACCCGGGTTAGCGTAAATATTCACTGTTGGCCTGTCCCCGTTATCATCATCGTCTACTCTAACTGTCACTGAATCAGACGCAGAATTTCCGGCATTGTTGTAACAAGTAATGCTGTAGGTTGTATCTGAAAACAAATCTCCAGTGTCAAAGGTCCCAGAAGTGCCTACATTATTTAATGCCCAGCCATTTCTGCCGCCAGTCCTATTACAATAACTGGCATTATTTGAAGTCCAGCGAACTCTAGTGTCATCACCTTCATCAATCCTTGTATCATCTGCGGTAAGGTCTACGCTTACATTATTACTGATACTGCCTACATTTACCGTTACTGAATCATTAACCTGTTGTCCATTGGTTCCAATACAAGTGACGCTGAAAGTTGTAGTTGAAGTCAGATTGCTTATTGTATAAGAGAAAGTGCCATTGATATTTTTTCCTCCTGTCCATTGAGAATTAGACGGAGAGCTGTTTGCAGAACAGGAAGTCACATTGTTTGAGCTTAACGTTAACTGGGTCGGGTCTCCGGAACTGATGCTTGTAGGATTAGCAGTGAGATTTACGCTCGGCTGGTTGACGACGATATTTACACACATTGATCCGTTCCAGCTGGTGCCGGAGGCGCAAGACGCGGTTGCCACTTCAGTATCTAGAATTGAGGCTCCATTTTTTAAGTCAAATGTCGTTGACGGAAATGTCACCCAGACGGTGAGAGGAGGAGTCAGACGATTAGCAGAAGTTGAAAGAGTGTTGCCGGTATTTCTGTCTACTACAGCAGGCGAGGTTACATTTTGTGTAGACCAAGTCGCGCCGGTAGTACAAGTGCTTTGATTAGGGCCAATAGTACAGCTTGAAGGCGAAATGGTTAAGTTTCCGGTTGGCGGTTCAAAGGGAGGCTGTATGGGAGGAAATATGCACGTGCCTACTTGGCCATAGTTTATAGCGCCTGGGGTTTGGCAGACTTGTGGTGGAGTAGAAGGGTAGCGGCACGGAAGTAGACCTCCGTAATTTGTTGCTCTCGGGTCCTGGCATGTTGTTGGGGGAGGCGGCACAACATTACAAGTAATAGTTTTTGGCGAACCATTTAAAAGAAATCTATTGCCGGTTGGAGTACCCGTTGAATCCACATCAACACCATATACATATATTATGTGGGGAACACCATCTTTCAGCGAAGTTGGTGTCGCAATATGGAAAGCATGGTTGCCGGTTAAACCCAGATTATCATTAACATCTTTGCGAAATAGATTGGCCAATCCAGTAATAACACTTCTACCGAATGCATCGTCTACTTCGATGTGTACGGGGGTGTCCGTTTTGTTATAATCAACAGACCAACCCCAAATAGCAGAACAATCAGCTCCATCCAAATATCCTTTCGGTAGAGTATTTGTCGGCGCAGGAGGAGGCGTAGTGCTGCATCCTCCGGTCGGAGTAAGGGATACAGAAGTAGTGGTGGTGCTAGAACCAGAGTAAGTACTGCCGGAGTTAGATGAAAATCCTGAAGCAGAAACCGTCCAACCTATGTTAGTATTTGAATATACGCCAAAGTCGGCGAATCCGGAACCGTCAGTAGTTCTAGTCGTGCCATTTCCGAAATCTTGATTTATAGAAACTAAAGCATTTTGGATATAGTTGCTGTTACAGCTGTTTCTAACTCTAAAATCAAAATTTACGAAAGTGGGGTTTGTCGGAGTGCCAGAGCAGGCGGGAGTGGTGAAATTTTCTATATTTACCGACGGTCCCCAGTTGGATGAGCTGGTTTTTTTAACTTCTAATCTATAAAAATACTGAGTGCTTCCGGAGAGGCCCGTAAGAAATGCCTCAATGTTTTGGTCTTGGTTAGCACGAACTGTCTGGGTCGGGGTGGTTTGCCCTCCCCCGTTGTCTACTGTGGAATAATCTGTAGCATATCTGAATCTTGCGTTGGTGTCATTGCCATTGGTGATAACATAGCCAGTAATTGTTCGACTATCACACGCTGCTGCGGAAACAGGGGTCGGTTTTGCAACCGCAAAAAGCCCCATAAGGACAAAAATACTTAGTATTGTTCCGACGAAACTCTTTGTTATTTTATTCATGTATATAAATGCCTTTTGGCGTTAATATCAATAATATTCTATTATACACTACTTGAATGAAAATGTCAATACTTTTTCACTCTCTAAAAATATGACTGTACACATATGACGTATATGCAACATTTTTGTTTCATAGCTTTAGAGAGTGCAGGAGGGGTATGACCTTCCGGCACTCCTCCTCCTGACACACACGATGTGTTAGAAATTTCCCCCGGTTATCCCGCCGGGGCCTTTGTTGTCGTCGCCCCCGCCAAGGGCACTTGCCCCTAGTCCGACAACCGCTGCGCCAACGACGAAGCAACCCCATCGCCGTCCGGTCTTCCATGATTCGCCACAGAGCGGGCGGCGCGGATGGCCGGACGTAATATTCCTGCCGACGGGACGGCAGTCGCGGCTGTCCCACCGACCGTCGCGATTCATGTCTTCCTCCGGGTCACCGACGCCGTCGTTGTTGGTGTCCCAACAGCTCGTGCCAGCGGGGCCTGGTTCCCCATCCTCACCACGATGGGTGACATTGAAAGTGATGATGGATTCGCGGGGAATCTCGTTGCCCTTTGGTCGTCCCGCCGTTATTTCATTCTTGCACAGGACGACGAGTGGGTTGCCTCCACCCGGCGGATAGGCGAGAACGTGGCCCGGAGGAAGCTCGCAGCGATACTCGCCGTGGCCACCGCGCTGGGTAACCGGCTCCGGCTGAGTTGTCTTGACGAGCTTCCAATCAAGTGGAGGCACCCACTGGTAAGTGGGATCGACGGGATCGGCTCCGACGTTGCAGGGTCGGAGCGTGTCAGCTCTTGCCACCGTGGCGAGAGCGAGAACTACGAACAACGCGAGAAGATGAAAGAAACGTCGCATGACTTCCTCCTATTTTTTGTGAGTTGTTATGTTTTGGGGAACTTCGGGTGAAATTCCCCGATTTCTATTCACTAGGTATTATATCACCCTACAAAAATATGTCAAGTGGTCTGTAGACAATTGATTTATGTGTGGTTCTATGAAAAATAGGATGAATTTTAATAAAAATTTTTATTTTTTTGAATTGTGCTCCTGCCAAGAATCGAACTTGGATCACAAGATCCGCAATCTTGTATTCTATCCGTTGAACTACAGGAGCAATTATTTTAGACTATCAGTTTTTAATCTCTAGGTAAAGGGATTTTTAAAACCCCATCACGTCCATAATCTTTTCGGATGGATGTTCTTTCATTTCAACTTCAGGTATATTTTGCGCGGACATTATTCCGTGTATTTCTTCTGCAATCTCCAAATCTATCGGAATAGAAAGTATAGGCATGAAAATTCTTTCAGAATGGATAAACAGCAACGGTTTTACGATGGAGGCCGGAGTAAAATCTGCCTGAACCCAGAAAGCTTTGACGCTCTCGTACGGATATATGCGACTGTGTATTTTTAAGCCTTTCTCATTTAATTCGTAGGTCACAATCTCTGGCTTTTTCATTGCGAAAAATGCGAGCAGGAGCCCAGCGATGATTAGAAGCAGAGCAAAAAAATAATTTCCAAAAATAATTGAAGCAATAGAGCTCGTCACTACAATAACTCCAAGAGCCCAAAACCAATCCTGGCTTCTTTCTTTTTCTTCGTATTCAAGCGCAGACCAAACTAGTTTATATTCCTCGTTAGCGTTTCCTTGCATGCGCTAATTATACCAAACTATGTCTGAATATGTCTAATATATTTCCAGTGCGGAGGCGGTGAGATTCGAACTCACGGTGCCTTGCGGCACTCCTGTTTTCAAGACAGGTGCACTAAACCACTATGCGACGCCTCCGCACCGGAAACATTTATTTTTTTATTTAAACGACTCCCACGCTTTACTGAAATCCTCCTTCACCTCTGCCCAGCTTTTGCCGGCAATTTTAAAAATGTAAAAAATTTCTAAAATTCCTACAGTATTTAATATGAGCAAAGCTATAAACCACTTTTTATGATTACGCTTTACCGCCAGCCAGACAGCGTAAACTTTCCACGGAATCGTCCAGATTGTCAGTATAAGCAAAAGCAAAGTATTTGAATAATAAAACGGACTCATAAGCGCTAATATATCAGAAAAAACCTATTTATGCTAGTATCTTCTCATGACACCTGCTTCTAGATTTTTAGGAATTGACTATGGCACCAAAAGAATAGGTATTTCTATTTCGGATGAAAACTGTACTCTAGCTTTTCCAAAAGAAATTATTTTAAATGGCCCAAATACTTTTAACAGATTAAGAAGTATAATAAAAGAAAAAAATATCAGCAACATAGTTGTAGGGGAGTCGGTAGACTTTTCTGGAAAATTAAATGCGCTCTCCGGAAGGATAGAAGTTTTTATTTTGGAACTCGAAGAAAAATTTAACCTGCCGGTTCATAAACAGAAAGAATTTCTGACCTCAGTGGAAGCCAGAAAAGCGGGAAGCACCAAACAAAGCTTGAGCCAGTCGCAGGTTCATAGCAAAATTAAGCAAATTAAGTCCGGCCGGATAGATGCTTCGGCTGCAGCGCTCATACTGCAGAGATATCTGGACCGAAGGTCCCGACAGAAGGGGAGATAAGATAAATAATAATTATGACAGAAAAAATTAGCATAGATGATTTTAAAAAGGTTGATATAGTTGCAGGCATTATATTATCTGCAGAAAAAGTTCCGGAGACGGATAAGCTTTTAAAACTCTCTGTTGATCTCGGTGAAGCAGAGCCAAGGCAAATTGTTTCTGGTATTGCGTTATATTTTCCAGACTGTTCAGTCTTAGTCGGCAAAAAATGCATGTTTGTCGCAAACCTGGAACCAAGAGTGATAAAAGGCATTGAAAGCAACGGAATGATATTGGCTGTGTCTACCGAAGAAGGCAAATTCTCTTTACTTGAGCCAAATAGTGAAATTCCGGCTGGTGCCATGGCAAAATGATAGCGGTAAGTATCTAAATATAATATAATATTAATATGTTTAAGAATTCCAAGAACTCCAAGAACCGACTGAGCGGATTTCTCTTTAAATTTTTTCCGCCGCCTAAATATCTCATGGCGCCGTCTTTCGGCTTGGATATTTCAGACGAATCTTTGAAATTTGTCGAGCTTGTTCCTACCAAAAATGGCATAAAGATAGGCCGGTACGGCGAGCGCAAGATACCAGTAGGAATTATTGAATCCGGCAAAATAAAAAATCCGGAAAAATTAAAAGAAGTGCTGAAAAATCTACGCCGAGAGGAAGGAATAAGATTTGTACGGGCATCCTTGCCCGAAGAACAAGTGTATCTGTTTGCCCTTCGGCTGGAAAAATCAGGATTAAAAAATGTTCGCGAAGGCATAGAGCTCGCGCTTGAAGATCATGTGCCGGTGTCTGCGCAGGATGCTATTTTTGATTATGATTTTGTGGGCGAAGATGAGCAAAGCCTTGAAGTAGAAGTGGCCGCTATTCCTAGAAATGTAATTGAAAATTATATAGATGTATTCAGGGATTCATATATATCTATCCAGTCTCTGGAGCTCGAAGCGCAGGCTGTCGGGAGAGCCGTCGTCAAAAAAGGAGACTTGGAAACTTATATGATAGTGGATTTTGGGCAGACGCGCACGGGCATATTTATCATGTCCCGCGGAGTCGTGGTGTTTACTTCCACGCTTGACATCGGAGGCGAGCTCTTAAATAAAATGATAGAGAAAAATTTCAATGTAAGCAAAGAAGAAGCGGAAAAAATGAAAAGACAGTACGGGCTCGAACGCAATACCGAGAACCAGGAAGTTTTTTCTGTGCTTTTAAACAGCGTTTCAATTTTGCGGGACGAGATAGTGAAGCATTTTTTATACTGGAATACACACAAAGACGAAGAAGGCAAAGATCGTCCGCCGATCAAAAAAATAATTTTATGCGGGGGAGATTCAAATTTGATAGGGCTTGCCGATTACATTGCTGTCAGCATGAAGAGCACTGTGGAAATGGCAAACGTCTGGACGAACATAGCCGAAACGGATACATATATTCCGGAGATAAGCTTTAACCAGTCGCTTACATTTGCGGCAGCCTTAGGGCTTGCTTTGGGAGATTTTGACTATGAATAATCGGAGTAATTTGGAATAAGTTGGAATAATATGCAGTAACATGATTAATCTAATACCAAACCAAGAAAAGAAAAAAAAGATAAAAGATTTTTACTTTAGGCTCGGGGTAGTAATTTTCTTCATGCTTGGTCTCTCAGTTTTTGTAGCTGTTCTCTCGATTGCTCCCTCATATTTTCTTTCTTCGGTTCTCAAAAATGTCGCAGCTAAAAGGCTCGAAGCGCAAAAAAGCGAGCCAGTGCCCGCGGTGGATCAAGATTCGCTGAAAATAATGGAAGAGCTAGATAGCAAACTGCGCTTAATAGAGAATTCGGAGAAAAATACATACCTTGTTTCCCGATATGTTATAAACGAAATTATCGTTCAAAAAATGTCGGATATAAAAATAAACAGCATTAGTTATAAAAATGATCCAATTTCCGGCAAAGAAATAAATCTTCATGGCATAGCGCCCTCGCGCGAGCGCCTGCTCTTGTTTCGCCGAGCTTTAGAGGACGATGTCTTGTTTAAAAAAGTTGATCTGCCGATATCAAATTTCATAAAGGGCTCCAACATAGAATTTTATCTTAAATTGATTCCCTCATAAATATTATGCAGAACGATTCAAAAAAATTTAAAAAATTCAAAAAAGCGCCATTGCTATTTTCTGTAATGTTCCTTATTTTGTGTTTTTCAGCTTTTTTGTTTATATACCAGAAAATAGGCCAGAATGAAAAGATAAGAGAGAGCATGAATGGGGAGTGGCAGACAGAAGCAACCCGCCGAGACGAGATACGGTCGCTAGAGCGTTCCATAAAAGCAATACAGGCAGAGCGCGAGCAGGTCGAAACCCATTTTGCGCAGAGCTCAAACGTAGTTCCATTTTTAGATACAGTTGAAAAACTTGCGCGGGACGCCGGAGTAAGCTCGGAAGTCAGGTCTGTGGACATCGCCGAAGACAAATCAGAATTGATAGTCTCGCTTGAGACAAAAGGCACTTTTACATCAACCTACAGATTTATAAGGCTTTTGGAAAATTCTCCATATGAACTGGAGATTACTTCTTTTGATATAGGAAAAGGACCAGCATCCACAGATGCCACTGGCAGCACCGCTCCCGTATGGGGAGGATTTTTCACTATTAAACTTTTAAGCTTTACTAAATGAATATAAAAATATTTAAAAATAAAAAAAAGTTCAAAAAAGGAGGATTTCATACCAATCCCAATATTGGCTGGGAAATAATACTTTTTATAAATCTTTTTCTGGTAGCGTTCATACTTATATTTGGAGTTTATCTTTTTATGCTCACAAATAAAGAGTCTGAGGCAGACGGGAGAGAGAGCGGTTCCCAGATTAAAATAGTAAAAAAAGATCGGATAGATAAAGTGCTGGAATATTTTTCTTTGCGAGAAAAAAAATCAGCAGATATATTAAATTCTCCGTCGCCTCTCATTGACCCTTCACTGTAAAAGTGCTACTTTAAATAAGTATTTGCGCGGTTAGCTCAGTTGGTAGAGCAACCCGTTTACACCGGGAAGGTCGTAGGTTCGAGTCCTACACCGCGCACCAGTGCCCGATTTGCCCTTGTAGTTTAATGGATAAAACGAGGCTCTTCTAAGGCCTTGATGGAGGTTCGATTCCTCCCGAGGGCACAGATGAAAATCAAAATCTTATACGAAGACTCAAATATTCTCGCCATAGAAAAACCCTCGGGAATTTCTGTGCACGCTGATGGGCGCATTAAAGAAAAAACTATAGCCGACTGGATATTGAAAAATTATCCAAAAATGAAAAATGTGGGTGAAGATGAAACTTACGAATTTAAAAACGAAAAAATAGAAATAAAAAAGCCGGGAATTGTGCACAGACTGGATCGTGATACATCAGGAGTTCTACTTCTTGCAAAAAATCAGAAAGCCTATGAATTTCTAAAAAAGCAATTCCAGAATAGAGAAATAAAAAAGATTTACGTAGCTATAGTTTCCGGCAATGTAAAAAACGAAAGAGGGATCGTAAACAAGCCAATAGGCCGAAGCCCGAAAGATTTCAGACGGTATTCTGCCGGCAGAGGCGCCCGTGGGGAAATGCGTGAAGCTGTGACGGAATATAGAGTTCTAAAAAGATTTGAAGAAAAAAAACTGCATTTTACAGTTTTAGAAGTCAGGCCAAAGACCGGCCGGACGCATCAGATCCGCGTGCATATGAAATATTTAAATCATCCGATAGTCGGCGACGCGCTTTATAATCCCGACAATCCGTCGCCCAAAGGCATTTCCCGAATGGCTCTACATGCCAAGTCTATTGAGTTTAAAAACTTAAAAGGTGAGACGTTAAAAATAGAATCTAAATTGCCGAAAGAGTTTGAAAAATTGCAAAAATAAACTCTTTATGTTAGATTAAACCGGCAATGGCAGGAAATAAAATCAATACAATAAAGTTCAGTCCGGTAGACATGGAAGAGCGAAAAAAGCTTAATTTCAAGTCTGGAGACACTGTGAACGTATCTTCAAAAATTCTGGACGAAAAAGGCAAATACCGATTGCAGGCTTTTGAAGGCATCGTCCTAGCGCGAAAGCACGGCACTGAAGCAGGAGCGACTTTTACAGTTCGCAAAGTGGCCTCCGGCGTAGGCGTTGAAAGAATTTTCCCGCTGTACTCTCCGATGATAGGAAAAATTGAAATAACTAAAAGATCTCGTGCTCGCAGATCCAAGCTGTACTACATTCGCACTAAGGCTGTGAAAGACGTGCGCAGCAAGATGCGTTCGGTAACTAATCAAGCTGACGTAGAGCTTGAAGCAGAAGCTGCAGAAAAATCCGCAGAATAATTTTTCTCTAATTATTATTCTGATATAATATTCGAATGCCCAGGTGGAGAAACTGGTAGACTTTTATCCTTGAGGTGGATAAGTCCGTAAGGACGTGGGGGTTCGAGTCCCCCCCTGGGCACCAGAAAAGAAGTTTTAGTGTAAAATATAGCTAATCATGCAAATAATCAAACAATCATGGTCCTTGTCTGCGTCCGAAGTGTTTGACGAGCTTAAGACATCTGAAAGGGGTATAACCGAAAAAGAAGCGGAATCACGTTTATTTAAATACGGCAAAAATATTTTTCATGGAAAGGGGAAAACTAATCCTGCCCTTTTATTTCTTAAGCAGTTTTTGAGTCCGCTCATATTCCTGCTGATAGGCTCTGTTGTGCTCACATCCATCCTTCATGAATGGCTTAATATGTGGGTAGTTTTGTTTGTCGTCATTTTAAACGTTGCTCTCGGATTTTTTCATGAATACAGCGCAGAAAACACTTTGGAAAAACTGAAGACATATATAAAAGACAGAGCAAGGGTGATAAGAGGCGGGGTAGAACAAGAGATAGATTCAGAGCTTGTTGTGCCCGGAGATGTAATCAAACTTTCTTACGGCGCTCGCATACCGGCGGACGGGCGCATAATATCTATTAACAATTTTAGTGTTGATGAAGCGATACTGACAGGAGAGGCCCTGCCAGTAGAAAAAACTGAAGGCCCAGTCAGCGTCAGCGCTCTTGTGGCCGAGAGAAAAAACATTGCGCACGCGGGAACGCTCGTGGTGCAGGGGTACGCCATAGCCGTAGTCACGGCGACCGGCAATGACACAGAGATAGGACAGATCGCAGGCATAGTTTCCAAAACTACCAAAACAAAAACGCCTCTTCAGAAAGGAGTCGATCGCCTCGCATGGATTATTTTCTCTGTAGTTATTTTGATTGTGGCGGGAATTTTAGTTTTAGGAATTATTCGCGGCGAGTCTTTTATAGAAATGCTTTTATTATCCTCTGCCGTTGCCGTGGGGGCTGTGCCGGAATCTCTGCCTATTGCGCTTACTGTGATCTTGGCGATCGGCTCGCTGCGCATTGCCGAGAAAAGAGGAGTCGTCAGAAAACTAACCGCAGCAGAAACTCTGGGATCTACGACCGTGATCATGACAGATAAAACAGGGACGCTCACCATGGCAAACATGAAGCTCACCGGAATTTATGGAACGCACGACATTCTTAATTTCGGTAGTTCTTTGAAGGAAAATGATGCCTTTACTAGTGAACAAAAATCCCTGCTTGAAATGGCGATGTTTAATGTGGATGTCTCGGTGGAAAATCCAAATGAAGATAAAAATAAATGGACTTTTAAAGGGCGTCCGTTTGAAGTGAACATCGTAAAAGCTTCCCGTTTACACGACATACCTCTTCATTTTTTCTCTTCTTCTATTTCACACTTGGTTCTGCCTTTCAATTCTACGAATAAATTTTCTGTAGCGGAAAAAGACGGCATGTATATCCTGATGGGAGCGCCGGACATCCTTCTCAAAAAGTCAACGCTTTCCAAAGAAGAATATTTGAAGATAGAAGCTTGGATAGATAAAGAAAGCCGGGACGGCAAGAGATTGATAGGTATTGCAAAACTGGCAAAAAAACATCCTAAAAAACCTGCCCGCGCAGGCCGGGAATTTTCGATTTCAGAATTAGAGAGAATTGATTTTCTCGGCATGTTCACTTTTGTGGATCCCATCCGGCCCGAAGTGCCAGCTGCTATAAAAAATATTAAATCTCACGGCATAAAAATGGTTCTGGTGACGGGAGATTTGATAGGGACCGCGCTTTCTGTAGCTAAAGACTTGAACTGGCACGTAAAGGAAGATGAAGTTTTGGGAGGGGCCGACGTTCGGGCGCTATCTGACGAAGATCTGCTAAAAATAATTCCTAAAATTAAGATTTTTGCGCGGGTAACGCCGGAAGATAAATTGCGCATCGGACTCTTATATCAAAAGCTCGGCGAAGTTGTCGCCATGACCGGAGATGGAGTCAACGATGCTCCGGCTCTGAAGGCTATGGACATAGGTATATCGCTTGGTTCTGGCAGCGATGTGGCCAAAAGCGCAGCTGATCTTGTACTCCTTGATGATAATTTTGAAACTATCTCGCTTGCCATAGACGAAGGCAGAAAGATATTGGCCAATATAAGGAAAACTTTCGTCTACCTCATGTCCAACTCTCTGGATGAAGTGTTTATCATAGGCGGAAGCCTTATTTTTTCTCTGCCTCTGCCTTTGACGGCGCTTCAGATAATCTGGGTGAATCTTTTTACAGGATCCTTGCCGGCGCTCGCTTTTGCTTTTGAAGAAGATATTGACGGAGAAAAGTTCACTGGCAGGGAGTTAACGCTTATTTTTTCCAAAGAAGTAAAATTGCTTACGTTCGGCATTGGCGTGCTTAGCTCACTTTTGCTTTTTTTGCTTCACTATGTAATGACAAAAATAGGCTTGGATATGGCGGTGGCTCGGGCTATATTTTTTGTCTGCTTTTCTTCATATATATTATTTATTGCTTTTTCTTTTCGCTCTTTGCGGCTTCCTCTCTTTTCGTATAAAGTTTTTTCAAACAAAAAATTAAATTGGGGCATACTTGTCGGTATAGCGCTGCTCGTATTTACAATGAGCACGCCCTTTATGCGCGAAATATTTACACTTTCGCCACTGCCTCTGTACTCTGCGCCGATAATTATCGGCTGGCTTATACTAAATATCTTGCTGGTAGAAGGCGCAAAATACATCATGAGAAAAAGCGGAGCGCATTCCTAATTGGCAATTCATCCTTTTTCTGTTAGATTAAAGTACATGGTGCCTATGGTGTAATGGTTAGCACTAGAGCTTGTGGAGCTCTTAGTCAGGGTTCGAATCCCTGTAGGCACCCATTTATTTCTTCTCTATTTCTTTCTCCAGTTTGGAAATTTTTTCTTCCACTTTTTCCAGGCTCTCCTCTATGTTTTCAATATCGCGCGCTTCTTCTTTTATTACCGCTTCTTCCTTTTCGGTAAGCTTTTTTTCGCCGAGCAATCCGGATATGATGACTTTGTTTCCGATAAAAGTTGATACAAATACTCCGGTAATAAGTAAAATTACCGAGCCGAGCACGATAGATTCTACGCTCCCCAGATTCACTTCGTCAGAAATATGCCAGACTCCGCGCCAAAATAAGACAACACCTATGCCGCCTAAAAATCCATAAATTATCGGATAGTGGCTCAAAGCCGCCCTTACTTTGTCTTCTAATTTGTCGAAAAATTTTACAATCTCTTTTACCATCCCAGTACTAAAATTTTAAGTAATAATCTTTATCGTTATGCCCCGTAATCAAAAATTTAGTACGGGACAAGTGTATTGCTTAATAATACACTAAGAGTAGAATGATTTCCATAATGTGGAATGATGAAAATCTAATAAGAATATTAAAAGACGGGAGAATAGCCGTCATGCCGACTGATACTATATATGGAATTGTCGGAAGAGCTCTAAACGAGCCTACGGTTAATCGCATTTATAATATTAAAAAAAGGCAGCCGGAGAAGCCGTGCATAATTCTTATTTCCGGTATAAAAGAATTAGAAAAATTTTCAGTAGATATAACTGCATTACAGAAAGAAAAATTAGAAAATTATTGGACACAAAATTCTTTATCCTTCAGGCAATCTCAGGATCTTCGACCGATAAGCATTATTTTAGATTGCGCAGATAGCAAATTTTCATATTTGCATCGCGGGACGAATACTCTGGCATTCAGAATGCCCGCTCAAGAAGAATTGAGAAACTTGCTAAAACAAACCGGCCCGCTCATCGCGCCCTCAGCTAATCCCGAAGGCCTGTCTCCGGCTCAAGATATTGCAGGAGCTAAAAAATATTTTGCTAATTCTGTTGACTTATATATAGATGGCGGGGAAATAGAAGGTAAGCCGTCCAGAGTTATAAAATTGCATAAAGATGGCGCAGAAAGTATACTTAGAGGGTAATGCCAAACAAACACCTTTCATTTTTAGCATCGCTTTTCGGCGAAACGGAGGAGGCTCGAAAGAGAATATTTCGCAGCATAAAAGCGAAAGCTGACGCAAAGCGAACACCTACCGAAAAAATAGCAGATTGGATGACTTGCAAGTTCGGCAGCAACACATTCTTGTTATTCAACATTGCGCTGTTTGTTGTATGGGTTCTAATAAACACTAACCAGATAAAATTTATTCCTTCGTTTGACCCGTTTCCTTTCAATTTGCTTACGACGATAGTATCGCTGGAAGCTATTATTCTTGCGATATTTGTCCTTATTTCCCAGAATCGCACAGCCAAAGTAGACGATCTCCGCGAAGAAACCCACCTTCAGCTCAATCTTATTTCAGAAAAAGAAGTTACCAAGCTCATAAAGATGATGGCCTTACTTTTGGAAAAGCAGGGGATAGATTTGTCAGAGGATCCGGAATTGCACAAAATGATCCGTCCGGTTTCCGAGGAAGAAATAGAAAAAAGATTAGAAAGAGAAATTTTATAATATGAAGATTCATGAAAGCCATAATTTATCCAAATTAAACACTTTTGGCATTTCCGCAAATGCTAAATTTTTCGTAGAAATAGAAAAAGAAGAGGAGCTCAAAGAACTTTTTACAAATTCAATTTTTACTGGTAATAAAAATTTTTTTCTGGGCGGAGGAAGTAATGTTTTATTTACAAAAGATTTCGACGGGATTGTGGTTTTAAATAAGTTAAAGGGTATAGAAATTTTAAGCGAGAACGAAAATTCAGTTACAATTCGGGCCATGGGGGGCGAAATATGGCACGACTTGGTGATATTTGCAGGACAGCGCGGCTATTGGGGCATAGAAAATCTATCCCTTATTCCCGGAACAGTCGGCGCGGCGCCGATGCAGAATATAGGAGCGTATGGCGCAGAGCTAAAAAATACTCTTATTTCAGTTGAAGCATATGAGATAGCAAACGGAGAAAAGAAAATTTTTACAAAAGAAGAGTGCAAGCTGGGGTACAGAGACAGTATTTTTAAAAATGACTTCAAGGGAAAATATTTTATCTCGGCAATTACTCTAAATCTCAAAAAGCATGGCGAAGGAGATATACATTACAAAATACTTAGGGAATATTTTAAAAAAAATAACATAGAAGCAACGCATCCGAAAGTTATCAGCGAAGCCGTGGCAGAAATACGAAGAAGCAAGCTGCCAGATCCGAAAATAATCGGAAACGCAGGCAGTTTTTTTAAAAATGTTTTTGTAACTGAAGAGAAATTAAAAAAACTGCAGACATCATATCCAGACATTTCTTATTTTGAAGAAGACGGAGTTTTCAAAATTCCCGCAGGCTGGCTGATAGAAAAATGTGGCCCCGAAAACGGGGCAAGCTGGAAAGGGCGTAGAGTTGGAAACGTGGGTGTACATGACAAGCAGGCTTTAGTTTTGGTAAATCACGGCGGAGCGACAGGGGCGGACATAGTAGAGCTCGCGAATAAAATAATAAAGTCAGTAAAAGACAAATTTGACCTTATCCTTGCTCCGGAGGTCAATATTGTGTAAAAAATTATTAGGTATATAATAAAATTATTATGGAAAAGAAAAAAGAAATGAATATAGTTTGGGCAGTATTGATCTGCTTAGCTTTAGCTGGAGTATTAATTTTTATCAGTATAAACAAGAAAGTAAATATGGATTCAAGTAATGATTTAGGAGGAGGAGCGAATGTTGTAACGGCAGGAGAAGTTGCAAAAATAGGCGACACGGTTTCCATGAATTATACCGGACGGCTCGCTGACGGCACAGTTTTTGATTCAAATGTTGATCCGAAGTTTCAGCACGTAGAGCCTTTTGTGTTTTCTCTTGGTGCAGGGCAGGTGATTGCCGGTTGGGATGAAGGCATAGTCGGTATGAAAGTCGGAGAGAAAAAAACCTTAGTAATTCCACCGGAGAAAGCGTATGGACCAAATGATTACGGCCCAATTCCCGGAAATTCTACGCTCACCTTTGATGTAGAGCTTGTAGAAATTATTAAATAATTAAAATATATGGAAATATCAAGCAAAGAAAAATCAAATTTAATGAAAGCGGCGGGCATGCTCGCGATCGTAGTCGCTATCTTCTTTTTAGTAAAAATAGTGGCCGAGGTGAAAGGCCTGCGCTTTATAGGCGGAGGCGTACCATCAGGCAATACCATTAGCTTTGACGGCAAAGGAGAAGTAACAGCAGCTCCCGATCTCGCAGTGGTAAATCTTACTTTGAGAAGTGAAGCCAAGGAAGCAAAAGAGGCGCAAAGTAAAGTTACTACGACAGAGAAAGCAGTACTAAGTTTCTTAGAAAAAAGCGGCATAGCCAAGAAAGATATAAAAACCGAGAGCTATAATTCTTATCCGAAGTATGATTACGGTACGCCTTGTTATGGAGGCTACGGCATGCCTTGCAGGCAGGAAGCGCCTAAAGTTATCGGCTACGAAGTGTCTGAAAATATCTCTGTAAAAATTCGTGATCTCGCTAAGGCTGGTGAAATTGTATCTGCTGTAGGCGCTTTAGGGGTCACAGAAATAAGCGGACCGAATTTCTCGATTGAGAAAGAAGATGAGCTCAAAGCGCAGGCTCGCAAGATAGCTATCGATGAGGCAAAGGCAAAAGCCGAAACGCTCGCAAATGATCTCGGCGTTCGCCTTGTACGAATCGTAAATTTTTCTGAAAACGGAAATTATCCTATGCTATATGCGGCTAAAAGTATGATGGCGGAAGACAGTGTTTCTTCTCCGGCACCATCTCCTGAACTGCCTACCGGAGAGACAAAGATAACCTCCAACGTCACAATAACTTACGAAATCAGGTAAAACCCCTCCCAGCCTCCCCTTGTCAGGGGAGGAAGAATTCAAAAGTCCCCTTGATAAGGGGGATTTAGGGGGTTGTATTTTGTTTGACTATTTTGAGTAAAAAGAGTACTATTAAAAGAGCCCTGCGAGGGGCTTTTTTAAGAGGTTAAAAAGTTCATATAAAAATTATGTCAAAAATCACCGAATATTTTAGAGAAACAAAAACAGAATTAAAACACGTGCTTTGGCCGACCAGAAGTCAGACCTTGTACTACACTCTTTTAGTTATATTACTGTCTGTAATTATTGCATACTATTTGGGTATTTTTGATTTCATTTTCTCAAGAGGACTGGAAATGATAATCGGTTTTTAAATTTTCTATATAATAATTATGTCAAAACAGGAAACACAAGGAGTTAGAAATTGGTATGCGATCCACACCTATGCGGGATATGAAAATGTGGTTCTTCGCAATTTGCGCCAGCGCATAGATTCCCTCGGCATGAACGATAAGATTTTTAATGTCATTGTTCCGGTTGAAAAGAAAATAAAAATCAAAGGCGGAAAAAGGGTAGAAGTGGAAGAAAAAATTTATCCGGGGTATGTACTCGTAGACATGATCGTTACAGACGATTCCTGGTATGTAGTCAGAAATACTCCGAGGGTTACTGGTTTCGTCGGCGCGGGGGTAAATCCGGTTCCTCTCCGGAAGGACGAAGTGGATTATTTATTCAAGAAAATGGATGCCGGCACCGCCAAGCACAATATCGACATGGCAATCGGCGAGACCGTTCTCATCACCGATGGTCCTTTCAAAGATTTGGAAGGCAAAGTAAATTCGGTGGATCAAGACAGAGGCAAAGTCAAAGTGCTTGTTTCAATGTTCGGACGCGAAACTCCCGTCGAACTCGATTTCTTGCAAATCAAGAAAATTTAAGCTAGTCTATATACTTGTATGGCAAAGAAAATAACCAAAAAAATAAAGTTACAAATACAGGCTGCAAAAGCTACTCCAGCTCCGCCGCTCGGACCTGCCCTCGGACAGGCCGGGATTAACATCGGAGACTTTGTTACGAAGTTTAACGCCGCAACTGCTAAAATGGCTGGCGACAAAGTTGGAGTTTCTATTACTGTATATGAAGACAGGACGTATGATTTCGTAGTCAAAACTCCTCCGGTCACAGGGCTTATCTTAAAAGCAGCCGGCGTAGAAAAAGGCTCCGGCAAGAATGCTTCCACTAAAGTAGGCAAGATCACTCGCGCCCAGGCTTTGGAAATAGCTCAGAAAAAGCTCGCTGACTTAAACGCAAAAGACGACGAAGGTGCGATAAATATTGTTGCCGGTTCTGCTCGCTCTATGGGTATAGAGGTGAAATAGTTCACTTAAAACTTTGAATATCAAGGTTCTAAAAACTAAAATTTTCCAGGAAGGCGAAGATCTAATAAGCTTCTTGTTTTCTTATTTTAAAAAAATTCCGGAAAATTCCGTTGTTGTTATAACTTCTAAAATTGTAGCTCTTTCTCAAAAAAGAGTTGTTGCCATAAATCCTAAAATTTCTTACGAAGAATTTCGGGGCAATTTAATTAAAAAGGAAAGTGATTTTTCGATAAAAACAAAATCATCATGGCTGACTATCAAAGACGGCATAACTATGTCTTCTGCGGGCATAGATGAATCCAATGCGAATGGGAGAATAATACTTCTTCCTAAAAACAGTTTTAAAGCAGCAGAAAAAATTCGTCAGGCCCTAAAGAAAAAATATAAACTAAAAAATATAGGAGTATTAATTACTGACAGCCGGCGTTTTCCGCTCCGGCGGGGAATTTTTGGTGTTGCCGTAGGGTATGCAGGTTTCAAGGGAATTATAGATTATCGCGGAGCGCCCGATATTTTCGGCAGGCTTTTAAAATTTGCAGAAGCAAATGCGGCGGATAGTCTGGCTAGCGCCGCAATTCTTTGCATGGGAGAGGGTAACGAGAAAAAACCTTTAGCCATTATACAAAAAGCGCCCGTAGTGTTTGCCGATAAAATAAACAAAAAAGAACTGATTATAAACTGGAAAGAAGACTTGTATCTGCCTCTTTTCAGGAGTATATTAAAGTAGTGAAAAAGCCGCCAAAAAACACACTTCCAAAATCTGCGGTAGATGTGTGGGTCAGGCCCTCTTGGGATGAATATTTTTTAGGCATGGCAAACTACGTCGGCGGCAGGGCGACTTGCGACAGGGGCAGGAGCGGCTGCGTGATTGTTCGCGACAAAAGAGTTATTTCTACCGGCTATGTCGGCTCTCCGCCGGGGCTACCGCATTGCGACGACGTCGGACATGAAATGCACAAAGTAACAAATGAAGATGGCAGCGAATCCATGCACTGCGTCCGGACAGCTCATGCCGAAGAGAATGCAATCGCCCAAGCGGCGCGGTTTGGGGTAAAAGTTGACGGTGCTACTATTTATTCCAGAATGGTGCCTTGTTTTGTGTGCTCAAAATTATGCATTACAGCCGGAATAAAAAGAATAGTGGCTGAAAAAGATTACCATACGTCAAAACGCAGTAAAGAAATCCTAAAAAAAGCAGGAATACAACTGGACATTATAAACGAAGAAGTTGAAACTTATAAGAATATGTAATATGGTAGACCTCAAAACACTCCAAAAAGAAGTTATAAAAAATAAAATAGAGAAAGGCTTTAATATGACGGACGCCGCGCTTGAATTCTGCCGCGCGCACGAAGAACTTTCGGAAGCATTTTCAAAATATAACAAGGGGCAGAACGGCGTCGCGGAAGAATTTGCCGATGTTATGATATTTATTCTCGGCATGTGCGAGACTATGGGCTTTGATCTCGAAAAAGAACTGATCAGGAAAATAGAAATAAACAAAAAGAGGATTTACAAAAAAGAAAAATCTCCGGACGGGAAGGATGTCTTTATCCGTGTCCGAACAGACGAGGATCCTTAAAGTTTAACTAAACTTTTCGTAGACTGAAAAAGTATATGGCAGGGGATTTTTATCGTCAGCTTCGTGTTCTTCGTGCGAGATCTCATTCCAGGCTATCGGAATAATTTCGGGAAAGAATGCATCGGCAGAGTCATCTTCCGCTTTTATGTGAGTTATATAAAGCCTGTCGGCGATCGGCATGGTTTGCTTATAAAGCTCTGCTCCGCCTATAATAAAAATTTCTTCGTTTTGATCTGGGAACAAATCCAGTGCTCCCGCCAAAGAATGCACGACTTCTACCCCCTCTTTTTTATAATTTACGTCGCGGGTGATGACTACGTTTCTTCTATTTGGCAGGGGTTTCCCAATAGGCTCGCCCGTAGGGCTACGCCCGAGGGATTCAAAAGTTTTTCGGCCCATTACCACAGCATGCGCCGAAGTAGTTTTAATAAAATGTTTCATGTCGGCAGGCATGCTCCAAAGCAGGGTGTTGCCTTTGCCTAATTCGTTATTTTTTCCTATAGCGGCTATGAGTGAAATCATAAATATTTCTATACTGCTATGGGTGCCTTAATAGAATCGTGGGGATTATAATCAAGTAATTCAAAGTCTTCAATTGTAAAATCTTCGATCTTTTTTTTATTTGGATTTATTTTCATTTTTGGCATCGGGCGAATATCATTTCGGCGGGAAAGTTGCAGCTCGGCCTGCTCCATATGATTTGAATATAAATGTACGTCGCCTCCTGTCCAGACGAATTCTCCGGCTTCCAGTCCGCAAATCTGCGCGATGATCATGGTGAATAGAGCATATGATGCAATGTTGAACGGAACTCCGAGAAATGTATCACACGATCTCTGATAAAGCTGGCAGGAAAGCTTGCCGTCTACGACATAAAACTGAAAAAAACAATGGCAAGGGGGAAGCCCCGCTTTTGCCATTTCTTCCAAATCAGCTACATTCCAAGCCGAGACTATGAGCCGACGCGAGTCCGGAGTTTTTTTAATTTCTTCTATAACATTCTTTAATTGGTCAATGTGATACTTGTGAGCGGGCTTGGAGCTCGTTGCCTCGGCGTAGGCGGGCCAGCTCCTCCACTGGTATCCATATATTGGTCCCAAATTTCCATAATCTTTTGCAAAAACCTCATCCGTTTTTATTTTCTCAATAAATTCTTTAATGCCCGCATTCCATTCTTCGGAGCCTGTTTTCGGTACTGGAATTTTATTTCGGATCAAATAAGCTTTGTAAGGCCATTCGTCCCAGATGTGCACATTGTTATCTGCAAGATATTTTAAATTTGTGTCTCCGCGCATAAACCACAAAAGTTCATGAATTATGGATTTTATTGGAACCTTTTTGGTCGTAAGGAGAGGGAAGCCGTCGGCCAGATTGAATCGCATCTGATAGCCGAGCAGGCTCTTTGTGCCCGTGCCTGTGCGGTCAGTCTTTACCGCGCCATTTTTCATGATGTGTTCCAGAAGATCTAAATATGATTCGTCTACATGTTTGCCTGTTAGTTTATTTTCCATGCTTCCAGTATAACTTTTTCCAAGACCAATAAAACATTGACAATTTAATACCAAAATGCTATACTTTATGTATCATTCTCTCGCTGCATTCTTTTTGCATATTGGGAGTGACCCATTATGTATAAACCACATTCGGCAAATCCGAGTAGATTCGGACGTCGCCCGTCTTCTTTTAAGGGAAGACCGCCAAGAAAAAATTTCAGCCAGAAAAAGAATAATATGAGATCTCGCGGCCAAAGAGGCGAGCGCATAGACTTTTCTCGTTTCATAAAAAAAGGAGTATATGTGGAAGAAAAACCATATATTTCTAAACATACTTTCGCAGATTTTCCTTTTAACGAACAAGTTCAGACAAATATTTTACGATCGGGATATATGCACCCGAGACCGATTCAGGATCAGGCAATTCCCGTGGTTCTTTCCGGCAAAGATATTTTCGGAATGGCCAATACAGGTACCGGGAAGACCGCGGCGTTTCTTTTACCGCTCATAGAAAAGATCGCAAAAACCAAAGGACAAAAGAAAAGAGAAACAGTACTCATCATGGCGCCGACTCGCGAGCTTGCGCTCCAAATAGAAAGCGATTTTAAAAATCTGGCTTTCGGGCTCGGCATGTTCTCTGTCGCCTGCGTCGGCGGGCTGCCGATTAGTAAGCAGATCCGCGAAATCAAAATGGGTGTGTCATTTGTAATTGGTACGCCTGGCAGGTTGCGAGATTTAATTAATCAAAAAGTTTTAGATTTGTCTGCATGCCACAGCGTGGTGCTAGACGAGGCCGACAGGATGCTCGATATGGGCTTCCGCGACGACATGCTTTACATAATTGGCAAAACCCCAAAAGAGGACAGGCAGACCCTTTTCTTCTCCGCTACGCTGTCTCCCGATATTAAAAAATTAACCGAACAATACCTAATAGATCCTATTTTTATTTCGGTGGTTTCTGGAGAAACAGCAAAAAATATAGATCAGGATGTTGTGCGCTACAGAGGCAAAGATGAGCAATTAGAAAAACTACATGAAGTTTTGAAGCAAGATGGCTCAGATAAAGTTTTAATTTTCCGTGAGATGAAACATGCGACCGATACGCTTGCGAAAGAGCTCTCTCGTGCCGGATTTAAAGTCGGCGCTATTCACGGCGACAAAAGAAGTCGAGAGCGCATCCGTATTTTGGATTCATTTAAAAAAGATCAGATAAATATTTTAATAGCGACAGACGTCGCTGCGAGGGGGCTGGATATTCCAGACGTCACGCACGTCATAAACTTCGATGTGCCGCAGACCTACGATACATACGTGCATCGCATAGGCCGCACCGGCCGCAGTGGCAAAAAGGGTACCGCACTGACTTTTGTGCCACAGTAAATATTGTTTCTATCGAACGCTAGGAATTGCTGGTATACTTAATCAATGCAAAATTTTAGAGTAAATCGAGCCTATAGAAGTAGTCTTTATTTTCTATTATTAACTCTAATATCCATAGGAGCAATTTTCTTATCTGATAATTTACGTTTGTATGTATTTACTGCTGTATTTGTATTTTCAGTTCCGGTATTATTCCTTATAGCTTTTTTACTGAGAGTTGCTTCTTTGGATCCATCAAAACGTTGGATAGATATTATTTTTATTTTTGTGGGAGCAATCCTACACTTTTTTATAAGTATAATGTCGCATACTTGCCCTACATACGTAGTATTAAATGGTCAAACATATCCTTCTCTTCAATGGACTCCGGTGTCACTTATTGATATTTGTTCTCCGTATAATATTTTTAGAGGAATTCAAATAATGGTATGGATATTTGTTTTTATTTCTGTAATCTTAGCCTTAAGATTTTTAATATTAGACCTTAAAAAAGGAAGAAAATAAAGCCAGTAGTTAATTAAAAAGATTTTACCCTATAGTTTAACGGCCGTCTAAATATGGTATACTATACCCATGCATAAACATTGGGAAGACGAAGCATCTTTTAGTGATTTTATTATTAGTCATTTGCTCTCTTGCCGTTCTATTCGAATCCAAAAGAAAATTCTTTACGGGTTAGTACAAAAAAGACGAATGCTGAGTAAACAGCTTTTTAACAACAACTTGTATCGACTTAAACAAAAAGGTGTTCTTGATTTTGATTCAGAAAAAAATATTATCATTAACAAAAAGAGCTTGCAACATCATGTCCTATTTTCAAGGATAAAGTCACTTCCACTAGGTGATACAAAGATTATGGTCTTATTTGATATACCTGAAATGAAAAGGAAGACCAGAAACTGGCTTCGTATGCAGCTGAAATTATGGGATTTTAAAATGTTACAGCAGAGTGTCTGGTTGGGGAGAGGTCCTTTACCACAAGAATTTATAGATAGGCTTCGTTCACTTGGTATTCATGAATGTATAAAAATATTTAAAATTCAAAATATAAAAACGTAAAAATATACATCATTTTTGAACGGCCGTCTAAAAGTGATGTTTTGGTTAAATCTTTTAAGAATTGAGTATTTTAATATAAAAATGAAGAAGTCCCGAGAGACCTCTTCGGTACTACGGGACTTGTTTTACTTCTTACTTCACTCCCGCTATGCCAGCCTTTTCCTCGCGCGCTGACGCATAAGAACGAACCTGAGACCACGAGGCGTTAGCTGTCGCAAATCCTCGATGAGGTCTGCGACGGAGAAACCTTCTCCTGCACCCCAGATGTCTTTTTTTTCCAGATTCGGCATTTTGATGAACTCCTCAATGAGTTCATCAGCTACTTCTCTGTCGGAACGTGGTTCGGTCATTACTGTTACCTCCTCTCTGTTTATTTATATATTTTAATGAAAAAATGTCAAGCTAATCGTAATAAAAAATCCCCTTATTGGGATTTTTTAACGAGCTTGGATTAGTCCGGCTTTTAGGAGAGTGGCGTAAGTGCCGCGTTTCTTCATGGTGCGCATGCCACGAGCAGAGATTTCTAAATTGATAGATTTGTTGAGTTCAGGAATAAAAAGCTTCTTTTTCTGAAGGTTAGGGTACTTTCGCTTCTTGCCGGTCGGGTTGAATTTAGTCGCACGAGTCCTGTTTGAGTACCCGCCGCCTATGATTGAGCCCTTATTTGTGATCGCACAGATTTTTTTCATCCCATTAAAAAATTTAAATAATAAACTTACTATTTTTCTACAAGTCCGCTGATTTTCTAACGGGACAGGTAGCGAGTTGTATGCTATCATAGAATTCACATGGAAGCAACCAACGCAATTTTTTATATAATAATACTTATTATGTCCGTAGTGATTCACGAAGTTTCGCATGGTTTTATGGCGGAATATTTTGGGGACAACACAGCGAGAAATGCTGGACGCCTGACCTTAAACCCTCTCAAGCATCTGGATATGTTCGGCTCTATCATTCTGCCGGCTGTGCTCATTTTATCCAAAGCCGGTTTTATTTTTGGCTGGGCCAAGCCGGTGCCTTACAATCCTGATAATCTAAGCAATAAAAAATGGGGAACTATTGCCGTCGCCAGCGCAGGAGTATTGGCAAACTTTTTTATTGCGCTGGTGTTCGGATTAATTATTCGCTTTTCTGCTGATTTAAACCTGCCTTCTAATTTTTATTTTATAACTTCAGCAATTGTAATTGTGAATTTGGCTTTAGGTATTTTTAACTTAGTGCCTATTCCGCCCCTAGATGGCTCTAAAGTATTATTTTATCTTTTACCTGAATCCTTATACTCAAGAATCTTCAAGCTGGAGCAGTATTCTCTTATTCTTTTGCTCGTATTTATCGTTTTCTTTGCGGATTACCTATATCCCGTTCTTGCCTTTCTTTTTCATCTTGTTACCGGTTTACCTCTCTAGGTGCCCTTAAGGTTTGCAATTTTTAGAAGTATGTAGTAGATTATAGCTGAGTCTTTTGGGACTCTTTTATTTTGTTTGAGACATATAAATGCCAACAATAAACCAATTAATTAAGAAAAACCGAGTGAAAATTCACTCCAAACACAAGACCGTCGCCTTGGCGAAGGGTTTTAACGTTCTCAAGAACCGACCAGTGTTTTACCCCGCTCCTTTCAAGCGAGGCGTATGCGTGAAAGTTTCTACCACCACTCCAAAGAAGCCAAACTCGGCGCTTCGAAAGATCGCGAGAGTGCGATTAACTAACGGCATGGAAGTTACGGCCTATATTCCGGGAGAAGGGCACAATTTGCAGGAACACTCCGTGGTCATGCTTCGCGGAGGGCGCGTGAAGGACTTGATCGGAGTACGATATCACATCGTTCGCGGAGTACTCGACACACAGGGAGTGGAAAAGCGCCGACAAGGGCGGTCGTTATACGGAAATAAAAAACCCCGAGAGGGAAAAGCTAAAGCCTAGCGCCTAATGCCTAGAGCCTAAAAATTTATGAGACGCAAAGTAAAAAATAGAAATAAAGTAGAACCGGATTTTATATACAACTCAGAAAAGCTCGAGAAGTTTATTAATTACATCATGTGGTCCGGGAAAAAAGAGACTGCGCGTAAAGTTATGTATTCAGCCTTTGATACGATAAAAGAAAAAACCGGCAATCCAAACCCGCTTGAAGTTTTTGATCTTGCTCTCCGAAACGCCGGCCCGATGACCGAAGTTCGTTCAAAAAGAATTGGAGGCGCAAACTATCAGGTGCCTATCGAAGTCCGCGCAGAACGCAGGCTTGCTTTAGCAATGCGCTGGATCCGCGATGCCGCTCGTGGGGGCAAAGGACGCCCAATGCATCTGAAGCTTGCAGACGAAATTATAGCGGCTTCCAAGAACGAAGGTTCAGCTATTAAAAAGAAAGAAGATACTCACAAAATGGCAGAAGCCAACAAAGCTTTTGCCCACTTTGCGTGGTAATTTTTATAAAATATGGAAAGAGATTATCCTTTAGAAAAAGTTAGGAATATTGGAATTATCGCGCACATTGATGCGGGCAAGACGACGACCACCGAGCGCGTGCTTTTTTATACCGGCGTATCCCACAAAATAGGAGAAGTGCATGACGGCGAAACTACTACCGACTGGATGGAACAGGAACGAGAACGCGGAATCACTATTACCTCTGCGGCGGTTACTTGTTTCTGGACCCCGACTTACGCTTTGACTGACAAAACCAAGAAGCACAGATTTAATATTATTGACACCCCGGGGCACATAGATTTCACCGTGGAAGTGAAGCGTTCTCTTCGCGTGCTCGACGGCGCAGTCGTTGTTTTCGACGGCGTGGCCGGAGTAGAACCTCAGTCAGAAACAAACTGGCGCTATGCCGACGAAGCCAAAGTGCCTCGTATTTGTTTTATAAATAAACTAGACCGAACCGGCGCCTCTTTTGAACATTCTTTCGCTACTATTTTAGACCGCCTATCAAAAAAAGCTGTGCGCATGCAGATACCTATCGGACTCGAAGAAAAGCATGAAGGCGTCGTGGATCTTCTTCGCATGAAGGCTTACTATTTTGAAGGAGATATGGGGAATAAAGTTGTTGAAAAAGACTTAGATTCTTTGCCGGAAGAAATGAAAGCAGCCGCAGAAGGATTTCACTCTGAACTTATTGAAAAAATAGTTGAGACAGATGATGTGATGATGACCGAATATTTGGAAGGAATTATTCCCGACATGGATGTTTTGAAAAAGACGCTTCGCAAAGCTGTGATTGCAAACGAAATTTTCCCAGTGTTCGCCGGTTCTGCGCTAAAAAACAAAGGTGTGCAGCTCGTGCTCGACGCTGTGGTGGATTACCTGCCAGCTCCGACAGACATTCCCCCTATTCCCGGAATAAATCCAGACACCGAAGAGCCAATGCTTCGGCATGCATCTGACGCCGAGCCTTTCTCGGCGCTTGCTTTCAAAGTGGCGACCGATCCATTCGTCGGGCAGATTATTTTCTTCCGCGTATATTCTGGAAGCCTCACCGCAGGAAGCTATGTATACAATCCTAGAACCCGAAACAAAGAGCGCATCGGCCGAATACTCCGCATGCACGCAAACGATCGCGAAGAAGTGAAGCAAGTTTTTGCCGGAGAGATCGCCGCCGCTGTAGGACTGAAAGATACAATTACTTCAGATACAATTTGTGATGAGGCAAACCCAATCGAATTAAACAGAATTGTTTTTCCAGAACCAGTTATTTCGCTTCGCATTGAGCCAAAGACAAAAGCTGACCAAGAAAAAATGGGTATGGCTTTGAACCGCCTTGCGCAGGAAGATCCTACTTTTAAAGTTACAACTGACCAAGAAACAGGAGAGACTATCATCGCCGGCATGGGAGAGCTTCACCTTGAAATTATCGTGGATCGCATGAAGCGCGAATTTACTGTGGAGGCTAATGTCGGCAAACCGCAGGTTGCTTATAGAGAAACTATCAATGGCAACGCTGAAGCAGAAGGAAAATATATCAAGCAATCCGGCGGCCGCGGAAACTACGGACACGTGAAAATAAAAGTGAAGCCGATGGAAATGCTTACCAAAGAAGAACTGGAAGATCTGCCAAAAAATACCAAGAGATCTCCGGGATTTGAATTTATCAACAACATCAAGGGAGGTGTGATTCCGCAGGAATACATCGCTCCTTGTGAAAAGGGATTCAAAGAGGGTCTTGATCGCGGAATTTTGGCCGGATTTAAAATGGTAAATGTATCTGTGGATCTTTGGGACGGTAGCTATCACGAAGTGGACTCCAACGAAATGGCTTTCAAAATTGCTGCATCTATGGCTATCCAGGATGCCTGCCGAAGGGCGAACCCTGTAATTCTCGAGCCTATGATGAAAGTAGAAGTTATCACTCCGGATAAATTCATGGGAGACGTTACCGGAAACTTGTCTTCAAAACGCGGACTAATCGAAGGCATGGAAGACAGGGGAATGAACAAAGTCGTCAAAGCCATCGTACCTCTATCTGAAATGTTCGGATACATGACCGGCCTGCGCTCTATGACCGAAGGCCGCGCCGGCTTTACCATGGAATTCTTCCGCTACGATATCGTTCCAAACAACGTCGCTGAAACAATCATCGCAGCTAGGAAATAAATCTAAAAAACTACTCGAAAGAGTAGTTTTTTGTTAATATTAAAGATATGCTTCAAACCCCTTTCTACGATCCGAATAAATCATATGAAGAAAACTTTACAGAAGGGCCTTTTGGAGCTTTTGCTAATGGAGAAATTTTTGAAAATATCGGCGGGTCGCAGTACGACTTTCTTGGAGTAAAAATAAATTCTCCTTTTGGAATTCCTGCTGGTCCGCTTTTGAATAGTAATTTTTGCAAATCTGCATTTGAAAAAGGTTTTGATATTTGTGTGTATAAAACTGTCCGGTCCGGAGTATATCCGTGCCATCCGTTTCCAAATGTTTTATCGGTAAAAGTGGATGGTGATTTAACATACGAAAAGGCGCAAGGTAAGTTAGTCGCTGATTATAATTATAACGAGCCTATTTCTATCACCAATTCTTTCGGCGTACCGTCGCGCGAACCTGCGGTATGGGCTGTTGATGTAAAAAAAGCTGTGTCTTATGCTCGCGAAGGTCAAGTTTTAGTTCTAGGCTTTATGGGCACAGTCAAAGAACAC
Source organism: uncultured Candidatus Saccharibacteria bacterium (assembly GCA_964553015.1). GTDB lineage: Bacteria > Patescibacteriota > Minisyncoccia > Phycocordibacterales > UBA9973 > UBA9973. Next base: position 30,091 of record CAZKJE010000003.1, read on the forward strand.
CAAACAGCAGAAGAATTTATCGCAGACTATGCCTTGGCCGCGAGACAAGCGATGCAAACCGGAGTAAAAGTTTTGGAAACAAATTTGTCCTGTCCGAATATCGGCAACGAAGGTCTTGTTTGTTACAATTTGGATATGACCGAAAAAGTATGCGAAGCTATTAGAAAAGAAATCGGAAATACCCCGCTTATTTTAAAAGTCGGCTACTATAAAAATTATGAAGATGTAAAACTTCTGGCAGAGATTTGTAAAAAATATGCGCAGGGGATTTCTGCGATCAATACCATTCCCGCAGAAGTTGTGGACAAAGAAGGGAAGCCGGCATTGCCGGGCCCAAACAGATTAAAGTCCGGCGTGTGCGGAGCAGCTATAAAGTGGGCGGGGCTTGAAATGGCAGAAAAATTAAGCAAAGCACGGAGGGATACAGGAGGCGATTTTAAAATTATCGGAGTCGGCGGAGTGACAACACCGGAAGATTTCTTTGAATACCGAAAGGCCGGCGCGGATTTTGTAATGTCGGCGACGGGAGCGATGTGGAACCCGTATCTTGGAAAAGAAATTGCAGCGCGATTAAATAAGAGCTAGAATAAGATAATGGATATTATTTCTATTTTAAAAAACGTCGGAGCGGTATTGCCAGACAGCCATTTTGTCGGTACGTCCGGCAGGCATCTCGGTACGTATATAGTTAAAGACGCTTTGTTTCCACATGTATTGGAAGTAGAAAAAGTTTGTAAAATGTTTGCAGAGAAAAATAAAGATCTGGATATCGATGTGGTCGCAGCTCCGGCCCTCGGCGGAATTATTTTGGCGCAAGGCACGGCGTATGCGCTTTCAAAACTAAAAGGCAAAGAAATACTGGCAGTTTTTACGGAAAAAACTTCCGAAGGAGATCAAATTTTCACGAGAGGATATGATGCATATGTAAAAGACAAAAATGTTTTAGTGCTGGAAGATCTAACTACTACCGGCGGCTCCGTCCAAAAAGTAATAAGTAGTGTAAAAAATTCCGGAGGCAACGTAGTAGCTGTATCCGTCATGGTTAATAAAAATCCTAAAGGGGTAACGAGTGCTTTGTTCGGAGCACCGTTCAACTCACTAGGGGAATTAGAAGTTGAAACGTTTGATGAAAAAGACTGCCCGCTTTGCAAAAATAATGTTACCGTAAATACGCAGTTTGGCCACGGGAAAAAGTTTTTAGAATCCAAAAAATAATTAATGTTATCAATTTAGACGACCGTACAAAAGTGATAATAGATAAATACAACCAAAGGGCCAAGAAAATAAATTCGCTTCTTTGCGTAGGGCTTGATTCGGATTTTGAAAAAATTCCGGAAAAATTTAAGTCGCTGGAATTTCCGCAGTTTGAATTTAATAAATGGATCATAGAAGAGACACACAATTTCGCGGTCGCGATAAAGTGTAACAGCGCTTTTTATGAGGCTAGGGGAGATGCAGGAATAAAAGAATTAAAAATGACTATGGATTATTTAATCAAAAATCACCCTGATATTTTTACAATTCTTGATGCCAAGCGCGCAGATATTGGAAATACAAACAATGGCTATGTCACTTCAATTTTCGACTGGCTCGGATTTGATGTTGTAACTCTTCACCCATATTTGGGCGAAGAAGCGCTTATGCCTTTCTTGGATAGAAAAGATAAAGGTTCTATAATTCTTTGCAGGACTTCAAATCTAGGCGCGAGCGAATTGCAAGATTTAGTCGTAGAAGATCCGCGCCATGGCGGGGCAGGCAAGCCAATTTGGCAGATTGTGGCGGAAAGGGTTAGCGAAGTATGGAATAAAAATAATAATTGCATGCTCGTCGTCGGCGCTACATATCCGGAAGAAATGAAGAAAATAAGGGAAATTTCTGGTGAAATGACTTTCCTGGTGCCGGGCATCGGCGCGCAGGGCGGAAGCGTAGAAGAAGTTATGAAAGCGGGTCTCAACAGCGAAGGCCTTGGCTTAATTATTAATTCTTCTCGCGGAATAATTTTCTCTGAAAATCCAAAAGAAGAGGCTCGAAAACTTTGCGAAGAGATTAGGAAATATATTAAAAAGTAATGTAATCTTTTTATGGCTGAAACATTTAACGGAGGCGAAGAGAGAATTCCTCCATTGTATCTAAAAAATAAAGAAATAAAAGAAAAAATAGAACATCTATACTCAAGCATTACGAAAGAAAAAAGAGGAGCGTTTTATAGTGAAATTATTTCCTATGCAAAATATTTACAAAGCAAATACCCAGATCATAGAAAATGGGAGGTGTTTCATGTGATTTCATTCAGCACTATAACCCCAGAAATGGGAGAGCTTATAAAAGAGGACTTTCCGGGAGAAGACTCTGTGGAAGCCTTTGTTAATAAATTAATGTCTAAGTACAAGATTTGACAATGGTTTAGAATCTGCTATTATCTGTGGAACTGCACTTTTTGCAGTTTTTATTATGGCTAGCGAGTGATATCGTGGAAAACCTTGGTTTTACATGATTCGCGAGCAAAGACATAACAAATTTATTTATTATGGTTTTTTAATTTTAGTTAATAATTAGGCCTTAGCGACTGGTTCTCGTACGTTAAGTTTTAATTAGTAACATCAAATAAACATATGGCAGAAGAATTTAAAAGAGATAAGCCGCACATCAACGTCGGCACCATCGGTCACGTCGACCATGGAAAGACCACTTTAACAGCTGCAATCTTGCACGTGTTAAACATGGCAGGAAAGACTGTTCGCCTTCGAGGTGTTGATCAGATCGACAACGCTCCGGAAGAAAAAGCGAGAGGAATCACTATTAACATTTCCCACAACGAGTACGCTACCGATGCCCGCCATTACGCGCACATCGACGCTCCGGGTCACGCTGACTACATAAAAAACATGATCACTGGTGCCGCTCAGATGGACGGCGCAGTTCTTGTCGTTGCTGCTACTGACGGAGCAATGCCTCAAACCCGCGAACACGTTCTCCTTGCAAAGCAAGTCGGCGTTCCAAAGATCATAGTTTTCCTAAACAAGTGCGACATGGTTGACGATAAAGACATGGTTGACCTTGTGGAAGAAGAAATCCGAGAATTACTTACAAAACAAGGCTTTGACGGCGCAGGCGCTCCGGTTATCCGAGGTTCTGCTCTCAAGGCTCTTGAAGCAAAGTCTATGGATGATGAATGGGCAAAGAAAGTTATGGACCTTGTAAATGCTCTTGATACTTATATTCCAGTTCCAGAACGAGATGTTACCAAGCCTTTCCTTATGCCGGTTGAAGACATCTTCTCTATCGAAGGCCGCGGAACAGTTGTTACCGGTAAAATAGAAAGAGGAGTGGTCAAAGTCGGTGAAGACGTCGAAGTCGTCGGAATAAAGCCTACTGCGAAGACTACTGTAACCGGAATTGAAATGTTCAACAAAAATCTTCAGGAAGGTATGGCTGGAGACAACGCCGGTATACTTCTCCGAGGACTCAAGAAAGAAGACATCACTCGCGGACAGGTTCTCGCAAAGCCGGGAACTGTTACCCCTCATGATAGCTTTACAGCAGAAATTTATGTTTTGAAAAAAGAAGAAGGCGGACGACACACTCCATTCTTCAAGGGTTACAAGCCTCAGTTCTACATCCGAACTACGGATGTGACCGGAGACGTTACCCTCGCTGAAGGAGTTGAGATGGTGATGCCGGGAGATACCGTAAAGATCACTGTTAAACTTGTTACCCCAGTTGCGCTTGAAGAATCCCAGAGATTCGCTATCCGAGAAGGAGGCAAGACTGTCGGCGCGGGGGTGGTTACAAAGATCTTAGGTTAATTACGAATTAAAGATTATGAGTTACGAATTGAAATTGAAAATTCGTAATTGTTAATTGACAATTGATTATGGCAACAACAGAGACCAAAACAAAAAAGCTTCCGACAAAGAAGGTCGGGGCCAAAAAAGCACCAAAAGCTTCTCCTAAAAGAGAAAAACCTGTCCGCGCAGGTGGGGCGGAAGGAAAAGTTGTGCTTCGCATCCGAGTCCGCGCTTACGAGAGCAAGGTGCTCGATGCTTCTGTGAAGCAGATCATGGATACTGCCATGAGATACGACGCGAGTATTGTAGGTCCTGTGCCGTTGCCAACTGAAATAAAGAAATATACGGTCAATCGTTCATCTTTTATTTACAAAAACACACGAGAGCAGTTTGAAATAAGGGTGCACAAAAGACTGATCGATATATTAAACCCAAACGCAAAGACGATAGAAGCTCTCACAAATCTGACGCTCCCTTCTGGAGTAGATATTGACGTGAAGATGATGTAGATAAATAGGCACTAGACTTTAGGCGCTAGGCATTAGCAAAAATGAAATTCATATTAGGTACAAAAGAAAATATGGCGGAGTACTTTGCAGAAGACGGCAAGGTAGTTCCTGTGACAATAATTTCTGCGGCTCCTTCCACAGTCACCCGTATTTTTTCCAAAGATAAAGACGGCTATGATTCCGTGCAGGTTGGCTTTGGTTCTCAAAAGAAAGAAAGAGTTACAAAGGGGCGAGCCGGAGCCATGAAAGGCGCTTTTTACAAGACCCTAAAGGAATTCAGGCTTAAATCTGCAGACAAAGTAGAAATGAAGGAAGGGGACGTTATAGATGTTTCTTCTTTTGTAGCGGGAGACAAAATTACAGTTTCAAGCATTTCCAAAGGTAAGGGTTTTCAGGGTGTGGTAAAGAGGCACGGCTTTGCCGGAGGCCCCCGAACACACGGCCAGAAACATTCCGAGCGCGAACCAGGAAGTATCGGCGGAGGTTTGCGTACACACGTTCCAAAAGGCATGAGAATGGCGGGCAGAATGGGCTCCGATAGAATAACCCAGAAGAATCTCTCGGTTGTTCTTGTAGATAAGGAAAATAATTTTATGCTTATAAAAGGGGCGGTCGCCGGCAAGCGTGGAACTTTGGTAGAAATAATAAGCAGAGGTTAAAAATAGTTTTATAAAATCATGGAAGCAAAAATCGAAAATAAAATACAGACAAAAATATATAATCAAAAAGGCGCTGAAGCGGGAAGCATAAATCTTCCGGAGAAAGTTTTTGCTGCGAAGTGGCGTTCCGACCTGGTACACCAAGTAGTAGAAGGCATGCGCTCAAACAAGCGCGCAGGAACCGCAGACACCAAAGGCCGCGGAGAAGTTCGCGGAGGAGGCAAGAAGCCATGGAAGCAAAAGGGTACAGGCCGCGCTCGCCACGGATCATCTCGCTCCCCAATATGGGTAGGCGGAGGCGTTACCCACGGACCGCTTGCTGAAAAGAACTATAAAAGAAAAATCACAAAGAAAATGCGAGCTCAAGCGCTTTTCTCTGTGCTTTCTAAAAAACTAAAGGATAATGAAATTATTTTTGTGGATTCTCTTGAGATGACTGATATCAAAACAAAGAAAGCTGAAGGAGTAATAAACAATTTGATAAAAGCCGGAAGCTTTAAGGTTGCAAAAAGCGCAAAGAAGGCAAGGATACTGACTGCCTTATTTGAAAGAGGTGAGAAAACCGAAAAAAGCTTCAGAAATCTATCCCAGCTTGAGATAGTTTTTGTTAAAAATTTAAATCCGCTCGATGTGCTTAACCACAAATATCTTTTGATAGAAAAACCGGCTGAAGCAGTTAAATTTTTAGAATCTAGAGTCTAGTTGAATATAAAAAATATTTTATGAACACCCAGATAATCAAAAATCCAAGAGTAACAGAAAAAGCATCATTTGCAGTCGAGCAAAATATTTACACTTTTGATATTTCAGCGCGAGCAAATAAAACCGAAATCAAGAAAGCAATCTTCACGCTATATAAAGTAAGACCTCTGCGCGTAAACGTTCTTGCTGTTCCGAAAAAGACAGTTATGCGGGGCAGGAACAAAGAAGGTGTACGAGGCGGCGGGCGCAAGGCGCTTGTGTATTTAAAAAAGGGCGACAAAATAGAATTCATTTAATACAAAGAAGAAATAAGAAATGAAAACATACAAACCGACAAGTAAATCCAGAAGACAGATGACCAATGTGAACTACAGAGGAGTTTTGACGACGTCCACTCCGACCAAGTCTCTCACATATGGTTTTCGCCGCGCAGTCGGCAGGAACAGCGCCGGACGCATCACTATGCGCCACAAGGGATCCGGCCACAAGCGCTTGTATCGAGACGTTGATTTTCTATATAACAAAAAAGATATTCCTGCGAAAATAAAAACTATTGAGTACGACCCAAACAGAAGCGCCTTCATCGGGTTAGCTGTTTACAAAGACGGTGAGAAGCGATACGTGGTTATTCCAAAAACTGTAAAGACCGGAGATTCTTTTATAGTTTCTGCGAAGGCTCCACTGTCTGCAGGGAACAGACTGCCTCTTAAAAATATTCCAGTCGGAACATTTGTGTATAACATAGAAATAAAGCCTATGGGCGGAGCAAAGATAGGCAGGAGCGCTGGCATATTTGCACAAGTTGTTGCCAACGCTGATGGATATACGAATTTGAAAATGCCTTCTACGGAAATCAGAAAGATAAATGAAGAATGCTGGGCGTCTGTCGGCACCGTATCAAACGAAGAACACCATTTAGAAAATTATGGCAAGGCTGGACGCAGTCGCTGGAAAGGAATCCGCCCGACAGTTCGCGGTACAGCCATGAACCCTGTAGACCATCCATACGGAGGAGGTGAGGGCAGGCAGGGACGTGGAACCAAGAGGCCCAAAACAATGTGGGGCAAGGTTACCGGCGGAAGAAAAACTCGCGGTCCTAAGAAATACTCAAACGTCTTCATCGTTTCTCGACGCAAGACTGGAAAGAATAAATAAGAAACCCCTCCGACCTCCCCTCATCAGGGGGAGGTTTTTGATTTCCCCTGACAAGGGAGACTAAGGGGGTTGTATTTACTTTTCCACATCTTGACATTGCATTTTAAAATATGTGTGGTACTATTAAACCGGATGCCAAGAAAGGGGGTGAGTCAATGTCCAAGGGGCACAGAGAAGAACAGACACGACGCGACAAGAACGGGAAAACACGACCGAAGAACAAGTAACTAACGACACAACACGAAGAGAGTGAAGGGACGAAAGAACCATGAAAAATATCCAGGTTCCCCCAAACCAGAAAGTTGTTGTTAGAGTCGTACAACCCGTCATCGTCGCGCGCTCTGCCGAACACGGCTGGCAGAGAAAGACCGTTCTCGGTCGAATCTCTTCTCGATAGTCGTACATCGTCTCGGGACGGATAAGGGGACACAGTCCTCTAATCCTTCCTAACCCTTCCGCGCAGGAACGACTATTCGAGAACCATCCGTTCTCTAGTTTTTCCTCAAAGTCCTCCGTAGGTAGTATTGAGAAAGTTGGCGCTTGGTCTGGAAACTGAGCGCCTTTCTTTTTGCCTAATTTGACATTTTTAGCCAATTTGCTATTATGAAATCAAGCTCGTTAGGAGCTATTTTTTATGACAAGATCAATCAAAAAAGGACTAAATATAGACGAAAGGCTCTTAAAAAAGATAGAGGGCCTTAACCCGCTCCAAACCCCGATGGTGAAGACATGGAAGCGCGCTTGTATGATATCTCCGGAGATGCTTGGTTTTACTTTTGGCGTTTACAATGGAAAAACGCACGTGGAAGTATTGGTTACCGAAGACATGGTAGGACACAGGCTCGGAGAATTTTCACCGACAAAGAAATTTATGAAACACGGAGGAAAAATGCAGAAAGAGCTTGAGATGAAAAAGAAAGAAGCAGAAATAGCCGCTGCGAAGGGAGCGACCGCTGCAGCAGACGATGCAAAGAAGGCCAAATAGCACACAGCACATAACATAAAACAATGAAAGCATTTTTAAAAAATTACAGACAATCACCCCGAAAAGTTCGCCTTGTAGCCGGACTGGTAAAAGGCAAGAACGTAGCCGATGCGGTAGCTGAATTAGATTTCTTGGCCAAGCGCGCAGGAGATCCCGTCAAGAAGCTTTTGCTTTCTGCGGTCGCAAACGCAAAACAACAAGGAATGGAAGCAGAAAATTTATTTATAAAAGAGCTAAGGGTAGATAAAGGTATAGTCATGAAGCGAATGATGCCGGCGGCCATGGGAACAGGACACAGGATAAACAAGCGCACGAGCCACTTAAGCATTCTTTTGGCAGAAAAGGTTGCAAAATTAGCCAAGATCAAAAAATCACCCCGCGCCCTTAAAGCTAAGCAGGGCAAGAAATAATTTAAATAAATAACATGTCAAAAATAGTTCACCCATATGCGCATAGGTTAGTAATACTAAGAGACTGGAAATCTCGCTGGTTTGCTGATCCCAAAAAATATGTAGCCTATTTAAAGGGTGATGTTTTGATACGTCATTGGCTGGAAAAGAAATTGCGCGGCATGTATGTTTCCAGCATTGAAATAGAACGCAGCCGAAAAGCCACCCGATTTATCATCAAGACTTCTCGTCCGGGATTAATTATCGGCAGGAGTGGCGAAGGCGCGACAAAACTAAAAGAAGAAATTTTAAAAAAGATGGATCACCTCAAGCTTCCACGGCCGGAAGATTTCAAGCTTGAAATAATGGAAATTTCAAATCCGGAAGCCGATGCCGCTATCGTCGCCTATATGATCGCGGAAGGACTGGAAAAGAGAATGCCATATCGCCGAGTCATCAAGCAGATAATTGAAAAAGTAATGCAGGCGCACGGCGTGGAAGGAGCTAGAATAGTGCTGGGAGGCCGTTTAGGAGGAGCAGAAATTGCCCGTACGGAAGAGCTTAAGAGGGGCTCCGTCCCTCTCCAGAGCTTCCGCGCAGACATAGATTTTAAGCGTGAGCGTGCGACTCTTTCATATGGAGTGATCGGCATCAAGGTATGGATATACCGAGGCAAAATTTTTGCCGACAAGAAGCCTGCCCGCACATACAACACTGCGCCAAAGGGAGAAAAGGAAAGCCAATTAAAAACAGATTAGCAAAAACCAAGTAAACATCAGTAAGAAATTTTTATGTTAATACCGAAAAAAGTAAAATTTAGAAAATGGCAGACCGGACGCAGTCTTAAAAAGACTACCAAGGCACGGGATACCCGCGGCATAAAACTTGCCTTCGGTTCTTTCGGCCTCAAATCCGAATCGCAAGCCCGCATAAAATCCACCCAAATAGAATCAGCCCGCAAAGTTATTTCTCGAACACTTACCAAGACCGGCAAATACTGGGTTCGAATTTTTCCCGACAGGCCGTATACGGCGAAAGCCGCAGAAGTGGGCATGGGAAAAGGAAAGGGAGATCCGCAGGGATATTGCTTTGACGTATTGCCGGGCAGAATTATTTTCGAAGTTGACGGCGCTGAAGAAAAAGTCTCGCATGAGGCGCTTCGAAAAGCTGGCAGCAAGTTGCCGATAAAGACGAGAATTGTAAGCCGGGCGCATAACCAATAAAATAATATGGCAAAGTCAAAGAAAAATTCAACAAAAGATATGAAAGGTATGAGCAAGGGAGAATTGGATAAGAAGCTCGCTATTTTAAGAGAAGAAGTTCGAGTTATTCATTTTAAATCTGAAGGCTCACGTTCAAAGAACGTGAAAGAGCTTGCGGGATTAAAGAAGCAGATAGCCCGAGTTTTAACCCAAATCAAACAAGCAAAATAAATTTATGGCAACAAAAGCAAAACAAGAGAATATGGAAAAGGAGGGTAACGTCTTAAAAGGCGTGGTCACTTCTGACAAGATGGATAAGACTGTCGTCGTGTCTGTTTCTCGATTCATCAAGCACCCTCTTTACGGAAAATTCTACAAAGTCAGCAAAAAATACAAGGCACACGACGAGGGGAATAAATTTAAAGTCGGAGACAAGGTGGAAATAATAGAAACCAAGCCAATTTCTAAAGACAAGAGATTTAAAGTAGTTAGTTAATAATTAATTTCCCGCCAGAGGCGGATAAGTATGATTCAAAACGAAACATTAGTAAAAATAACAGATAACGCCGGAGGCACCGTAGGCAAGGTGTTCAAAATTATAGGCTCTTCAAAAAAGAGATATGCAACTTTGGGCGAGATCGTTATCATATCTGTCAAAGTAGCCAGCCCCCGAAAAGCGGTAAAGAAAAAGGATGTGCATCAGGCTGTCGTCGTGCGTACACGCGGAGCTTACAGGCGTAAAGATGGTTCTTATATCCGTTTTGATGATAATGCTGTGGTGATTTTAGAAAAAGGCAAGAAAGATCCAAAAGCGGGCCGAGTATTCGGGCCGATCCCGAGAGAACTCGCAGAAAAAGGTTTCCAGAAGATAATTTCTTTAGCGCAGGAAGTAATTTAAATAAATATATGAAAATAAAGAAAGGAGACAATGTAATAATCATAGCCGGCAAAGATAAGGGCAAGAAGGGAAAAGTTGTTCGAGCTTTACCCAAGGCTAATAAAGTGGTTATAGATGGTATTAATATACAGAAACGCCACCAGCGTCCGCGAAAGTCCGGAGAAAAAGGATCTATCGTTGATACGGCGATGCCCTTAAACGTTTCTAATGTAAAAAAAGCGTAGTAAGAAAATAAAATTTATGAAACATTTAACTGTAAAAGAAAAGGAAGCGCAGGTATTTGTAAAAATGAAAGATACTTTTCATTACAAAAACGTCATGGCTGCGCCAAAAATAAAGAAAGTCGTCATCAATACCGGCACTGGCACAGCGATGAAAAAGGACAAGAATAAAAATGAAGCTATTGCGCTGCGTATTTCTAAGATTACCGGACAGAAGGCAGCACTTCGCGGAGCAAAGCAGTCTATTTCTTCCTTCAAGATTCGTCAGGGGGATCCCGTTGGCATCGTAGTTACTTTGCGCGGAGGCAGAATGTACGCTTTCTTGGAAAAACTAATCAACATCGCTCTGCCTAGAACCAAAGACTTTCGCGGAATAAACCGGACAGCAGTAGACAACATCGGAAATCTCACCATCGGCATAAAAGAACACACAATTTTTCCGGAAACAGCAGATGAAGATATCCGCGACGTGTTCGGCATGGCTATCACAATAGTATCTTCAGCAAAAACCAAAAAAGAGGGCACCACATTTTTCGAAGCTCTCGGCGTGCCTTTTAAGAAAGAGGAAGAAAGTAAGAAAAAATAAATTTGACTATTTGAGCTTATTTTGATAGTATGAAACCAAGGGAATAGAGCTTTGATTAATCCGCTTTTCTCCTTTAGATTCAATCTTTTCGCCCCTGTTAAGGGGAGATTAAGAGGGGTTTTAAAGAAAAAAAGTGAGATATTAACAAAACACTCCCGTTATTATTTAATATTTTTTAGATGGCAAAAACATCAGTTGTAGCGCGAAGCAAAAAGACACCGAAATTTTCCACTCGAAAGAAAAATCGATGTTTTCGATGTGGCAGGGGAAATGCCTTCATGCGCGACTTTGGCATTTGCCGTATTTGTTTCAGAGAATTAGCAAACGAAGGAATGCTGCCGGGAGTTCGCAAATCAAGCTGGTAATCGTAATTCGTAATTGAAAATTTTTAATTAAATCAAATGGATTCAATTTCAAACATGATAATAATAATGAAGAATGGCTCGCTTGCAGGCAAGGAGTCTGTGTCTATTCCATATTCAAAAATGAAAAACGCGATAGGCGTTTGTTTACAGAAGGCCGGTTATGTTTCGGAAGTTTCCAAAAAAGTAAAAAAAGGCCAGCCGATTTTGGAGGTGAGCCTCGTATACATAGACCAAAAGCCAAAGATCACTGAAGTAGAAAGAATTTCCAAGCAGTCCCGCCGAGTATATTTTGGCATGAAAGATATTCATTCTGTAAGAAACGGTTCAGGCTTGCTGGTGCTTTCAACACCCAAAGGAATTTTATCAGGCAAGGATGCACGTAAAGAACAAGTCGGAGGCGAAGCGTTATTTAGAATTTGGTAATAATTTTATGTCAAGAATTGGAAAACAAGAAATATTAATACCAGCCGGAGTCAAAGTCACGCAAAGTGATAATACTATTACCGTAACCGGTCCAAAAGGAACAGTAAGCAAAGTTTTCCGAGACGATATCACCATAGCAATAACAGACAAAAACGTAACTTTAAATATAAAAAGAAACGATAAATTTTCCAAATCTCTCTGGGGCACATATGCTTCTCATATAAAAAATATGATAGCAGGCGTCGTTACTCCATATCAGAAGAAATTAATTTTGGAAGGAGTCGGCTTTAAGTCAGAAGTCAAAGGAAAAGAATTGCATTTTGCGCTTGGCTTTTCTCATCCTGTAATAGTTCCGATTCCGGATACAATCACAGCCACAGCAGAAAAGAACAACATAACGATCACCGGCGTAGATAAAGAATTAGTAGGAAGCTTTACCGCGATGGTTCGCGCCTTGAAAAAGCCGGAGCCATACAAAGGAAAAGGAATGCGCTACGACACTGAAGTTATAAGACGCAAGCAAGGAAAGAAAACTGTATAAAAATATGAATAATAAAACTGACAAAAGAATAAGGCTAAAGAAAAAGATACGAGTGAAAATCTCCGGCACTATTGCCCGTCCTCGCCTTACTGTTTTTCGTTCCAATAAATTTATATATGCACAAGTGATAGACGATGCAACGGGAAAGACTATAGCGCAGGCAAGCGACCTGCCTCGACTAGGCAAGGCAGGTGTAAAAATAGCCAAAAAAGAAGATAAGAGGACTAAAACAGAACGCGCGAAAGAAGTCGGCAAGATGATCGCAGAGGCTGCTTCTAAAGCGAAAATCAAAAAAGTAGTTTTTGACCGCAATGGATTTAAATATACCGGACGAATAAAATTAGTAGCGGACGCTGCAAGAAGCAATGGTCTTGAGTTTTAAGGATTAAATTTTAATTATATGGATAAACCAAAAGAAAACAATTCAAACACAAGAGACGTAAGAGACACGAGAGAAAAAAGAAGCTCTCCTCGACGAGGCTCTTCTTTCAACAGAGTAAAGCCGGAGTTTGATCAGAAAATACTGGATATCAGACGCGTGACTCGTGTCGTCGCCGGAGGACGCCGATTCTCTTTTTCTGTGGCGCTTGTCGCCGGAGATAAAAAAGGCGCAGTCGGTTTGGGTCTGGGAAAAGCAGGGGACACAGCGCTTGCGATAAACAAAGCGCTCCGAAATGCCAAGAAGAATATGATAAAACTAAAACTTTCGAAAACCATGTCCATCTCTCACGAGCTTTCTGCAAAATTTTCCAGTTCGAAGGTTGTGCTTTTGCCGAACAAAGGCCGAGGGCTCGTCGCAGGATCTGTCATCCGAGACATCATCAAGCTTTCTGGCATGAAAGATATTACGGGGAAAATTCAGTCTAACAGCAAGAACAAACTGAACAATGCCAAAGCAGTAATGGCGGCGCTTTCTCAGATTTCTTCCAGATACACGAAAGCTATTCCTGAAACTACTGTTGTGGCCAATAAAGAAGTCGTAGCGGGAGAAGAAGTTACTAAAAACTAGAAGCTATAACCCAATCACATGCAAATACATAATTTAAAAAGAATTCATAAAAATAAAGGAGACAGGCTGGTGGGCCGAGGAGGCAAGCATGCCAAGACGTCCGGCCGCGGGGGCAAGGGGCAGACCGCCCGCGCCGGAAACAAGCGCCGTCCGGAGCTTCGTGATATTATAAAGAAGCTTCCAAAAATGCGAGGTTATCAGTTCAAATCCATTCAGAAAGTTACAGTAGTAGAAAAAGACAAGCTCGTAGCCAAAGGTGAAAAATTTTCTGAAATCAGAAAGAGACTCGGACTAAAGGGAAAGAAGATCAGAATTAAATAACATGCAAAACTTCCTGAATAAACTAAAGTTAATATGGACCGACAAAGGGCTGCGGGCGAAAGTGCTCTTTGTGCTTTTTGCACTAGTGGTGTTCAGATTTCTAGCCGTAATTCCAATTCCCGGTATTGATACTATTGCGCTCAATAGATTTCTTTCAAACAATCAATTCTTCGGAATTTTAAACATATTCTCCGGAGGCGGACTTTCAAATCTTTCCATAATCATGCTCGGCGTCGGCCCATACATTACTGGCTCTATCATCATGCAGCTTCTTACCATCATGGTGCCTGCCTTAAAAAAGATGTACCAGGAAGACGGGGAAGCAGGCAGGAAAAAATTTGCGCAGTACGGCAGGATTCTTACGGTGCCCTTGGCTGCTATCCAGGGATTCAGCCTGCTCTTTATTTTGGAACAGCAGGGCATCTTATTTAACCTAACCTCTTTTGACCGTATCGTAAACTTGTTCATAATTATCGGGGGTTCCGTGCTTCTCATGTGGATCGGAGAGCTCGTATCCGAGTTTGGAATAGGAAACGGCGTGTCTCTTATAATCTTCGCGGGGATAGTTTCTCAGCTTCCATCAACCGTCAGCCAGCTTATTTTCACTTTTGATGTTTCTCAGATACCTTTATATCTTGGTTTCCTCGTCGCCGGAGTGCTTATTATTGCCGGCATTGTCCTTGTTACTGAAGCCGAGCGCCCTATTCCTGTCACGTATGCGAAACAAGTGCGCGGTGCAAAGATGTACGGCGGAGGTTCCACCTATCTGCCTCTTCGCGTAAACCAAGCCGGAGTTATCCCGATAATTTTTGCGCTTTCCATACTGCTTTTCCCGCAAATGATTGGAACATTCTTATCACGATTTAGTCAGCCTATTTTAACTAAAATTTCAGGAGTTCTTCTTTCATTTACCCAAACATCTGTCTTGTATGCTTTCTTGTATTTCGGATTCGTATTTCTATTTACCTATTTCTACACTGCAGTTACGTTTGATCCGGAAGCTTTGTCTACAAATCTGCAGAAAAATGGCGCGTTTATTCCCGGTATCCGCCCCGGCGCTTCCACTTCAGAATATATTTCAAAAGTACTGACTCGCATCACTCTCCTTGGAGCGGTATTCCTCGGCTTCATAGCTGTCTTGCCTCTCATTATGCAGCGCCTCACGGGAATATCATCTCTTGCTCTCGGCGGTACCTCTATCCTCATCGTTGTCTCCGTAGTTCTCGATCTTATGAAAAAGGTTGACGCTCAGGTTTCAATGAGAGAGTACTAAAAACGGCTAGGTCTTGCCTAATCGTTTTGCTTGTTTACTAACCACTTTTTGTATTCCGAAACGACGATATTAACAACCTGCTCAAGGTTGTTTTTGTTCGTGTCTATTACTATATCAAAATTATTTTTATTGGTGTGATCTTGTATGTTATACAAATCTTTGTACCTTTTTTTCTCTGATTCTCGGCGGGAAATTATTTTCTGGTGAATTTCTTCGGATGTAGCAGATTCTTCACTTTGTCTTCGGAGTTCATTTTCTTTCAGATTATTTAAAATTCTTTCTTTTGCAATTTCGGGAGGCAGGTCGAGATACACTTTGAAAGATTCAGGTATCCAATGAAATGCCAAACGAGAGTCGATAACTATATTTTCCATTTTTCCAGCTTTTCTTACCTCTTCATCTATTTTTTTGTCTATACTTTCGTCGGTCTGTGCTTTCATGCTTAAGTCATTTAGCGAAATTCCCATGTCTAGAGCAATTTTGCGCATAAAATCTCCGGAAGAAAAACGTCTAAAGCCAAGCTCTTTAGCGACGAGATCTGCAGTGCTGGATTTTCCGCTACCTAGGGTGCCTGTGATAGTAATAATTTCTTTCTTCATAATTTGTGCTATTATAGCACATATGGAACCGCAAACTTTTATATTTTTTGGGATAGTGGGCTCCGGAAAGGGCACACAGGTAAAGCTCCTGATGGATTTCCTAAAAGCCAAAGATGGCAAGGAATGTGTTTATGTTTGTCCAGGCGATGAATACAGAAAACTCATAAAATCTGGCAATTATACCGGTTCTCTTATTCAAGAATCTGTTTCCATGGGATATCTTCAGCCGGGCTTTTTAACTGATGCAATTGTTGCAAATATTCTAATGTCTTCTTTGACTTCCGGAAAAGATTTGATAGCTGATGGATATCCCAGGGAAGTAACTCAATCCGAGAGCTTCGAAAAAATGATGAAGTTTTACAAAAGAAAAAATATAAAAATTATTTATATTGAAGTTGGAAAGGAAGAAGCCATGAAGCGCAATCTTTTGCGCGGTAGGCATGACGACACCAAAGAAGGCATAGAAAAAAGATTTGATGAATATGTAAACAAAGTATTGCCTGCTATGGATTATTTTAAAGAGAAAGATGGTTACACAATTTATACTATTAACGGCGAGCAGAGCGTGGAGGATGTGCATAAAGACATAATTAAAGCTTTAAAATTTTAGTACTGGAATGGTTATAATTAAAACTCCGGAAGAAATAGAAATAATACGTGAAGGCGGCAGACGGCTTGCGACAGTGCTTCATAAAGTGAAAGAAAAAGTCACAGCTGGAATATCCACAAAAGAACTGGACCTGTATGCCGAAAAATTGATCCGCGATATGGGGGATACTCCGGCTTTTTTAGATTACCGACCCGAGGGAGCACACAAGCCGTTTCCGGCGTCGCTCTGCATTTCGGTAAACGACGAAGTTGTGCACGGAATTCCGAAGAAAAGTAAAATTTTAAAAGAGGGAGATATAGTCGGACTTGATTTGGGAGTTAAACATCGGGAACTTTTTACGGATATGGCCATGACTGTGCCAGTCGGCAAAGTGAATGGAACAGATTTAAAACTTATCGCAGTTACCGAACAAGCGCTACAAGAAGGAATCAAGGCGGCACAAGCTGGAAATACTGTGGGTGATATTGGTTACGCTATTGAAAGCTTTGTACGTGCTCAAAAAAATAAATATGGCATTGTGGAAGTTTTGTCGGGCCACGGCGTCGGGCAGGAGATTCACGAAGATCCATATATTCCAAACTTCGGACGACCGGGCACGGGCGCCAAGCTAAAAGCGGGGATGATCATAGCGCTTGAGCCGATGCTGAACTTAGGCACAAAACATGTCACCATAGATGACGACGGCTATACGATCCGCACCGCCGATGGCAAGCGAAGCGCGCATTTTGAGCACACAATTCTTATTACAGGAGGCGCGCCGGAGATTCTTACCAAGATATAGCAAGAAATTAATAAATTTAGGGTCGGATATTTTTTTACTAAAAATTCCTTCTGCTCGGCTCGACAGCCTGCGCAAAACCCTAAATTTATTAATTTCTTGCTTTCTTTGTGGTATTATTAAATTAATGGAGCCGACATTCTTTAAAGAAATGCCGAAGTTTAATACGCCGCAAGAGGAGCTCGATTATTTGCGCGCGCATGTGAGAGAGCGGGAAGAGCAGCTCATAAAAATCGGGCATGTGGAGCACGTTTCAGACACCGCGGCAAAAGATATTATTCAAGAATATAGCAATGTTCCGGTAGAAAAAGTTCTGCATAGAGCTAGTGTTTTAGAGAAAGAGGAAGCTGAAAGTATAATCTTGGCTTTGAGGCCTGAACCTCACGATAATGTAATGGAAGAGCTTCTGGGGATAGTTATTACCAAGGGAATACGAAATGCGCTCTCTGTTGTAGAAGCGATGAACAGCGCGCACATAGATGACGATTTTCACCGGCTTCTGGTGCAGTATTTAAAAACTGGGCAAGTTATTTCTGATTTTAAGGAAGGCACGCCTCTGTATAAATCCCTCAACATGACGCTTTTTGAGATCACTCTGCCTCCGCCTACCGACGAAGCCGACAAATCAAAAGGTTTTAAGGAATTCATCGGCGCCATGGAGCAGTTCTATGCGGGTATGCATTCTATCAGCGAAGGCAAAGCCAACGCTAAAGAAAATTATTTTACTTTAGAAGTGGCTCTCGGAAATCAAAATGATGAAGTTGTGGTGTATGCCGGAATTCCAAATAAGCATTTATCGCTTTTTGAAAAACAAATTCTGGCTTTTTATCATGATGCAAAAGTGCGGGAGGTAACAGATGATTACAATGTTTTCAATGAAAACGGAGGATCAGTCGGGGCATATGCTGTATTGTCCGAGCGGGGGGTGATGCCGATAAAGACGTATGACAACATCGAGCACGACCCGATGAACACGATTCTGAATGTGTTTTCCAAATTAAAAACTACGGGCGAAGGCGCGGCGATACAATTGGTAATTGCTCCTGCAGGAGATAAATTTATAAACGAGTTTCATATTATCTTGGACGATGTTAAGGAGGGCTATTCTGTAAAATACGCCGATGACAATTTTTACAAATTCCATAGAGCTTTTACAAAAGTAGGCAAAGAATTGATCTTTGGCAAAAAAGAGCCGGAAAACGGAGAAAGTAAAGAAAAAAACATGAAAGGCCGGCGCGCGGTGGATGAAGGAGCGGTGGAAAAGATCGGCAACAAAATAAAAAGCACGATAATGAAAGCAAATATTCGCGTGATAGCTTCGGGGGAGACCAAGGAGCGCGCGGAGGCGATACTGCGGGAAATAGAATCCTCCTTCAACCAGTTTTCCGAAGCAGCCAGCAACTCTTTTATTTTTAAACAGGCGCGCGGAAGCGAACTCAAAAAACTTTTTCATGATTTTTCTTACCGCACATTTTCAAGCGATAAAATAATGCCTCTCAATTTAAAAGAGTTGTCTTCGGTATTTCATTTTCCTGTGGGCATAGGCAGCCAGCCCCAGCTTAAAGAAGCAAAAGCGGGTATTGCTCCCGCACCTATTGAAATGGGCCAAGAGGGAATAATTCTCGGCATAAATAGCTACCGAGGCAGGGATACCGAGATTCATCTTGCGAGAGAAGACAGGATGCGACACTTTTATGCCATTGGTCAGACGGGTACCGGTAAGACGAATATTATGCTCAATATGATAACGCAGGATATAAAAAATGGAGACGGCTGCTGCTATATCGATCCGCATGGCACGGATATTCAGACTATTCTTTCGCGTATACCAAAAGAGCGCATTGACGATGTCATTTATTTTGACCCTGCGTACACCGCGCGTCCGATGGGCTTAAACATGCTGGAATACGATCCGAAATATCCGGAACAAAAAACTTTTGTGGTGAATGAAATGATGGGTATTTTTAATAAGCTTTTCGACATGAAAGTCGGCGGCGGGGCGATGTTTGAGCAGTATTTCAGAAATAGCGCTTTTCTCGTGATGGAAGATCCGGAATCCGGCTCGACTCTGCTTGAGATCACGCGCGTTTTAGCTGATAAAGAATTTCGCGATTTAAAACTTGCGAGGTGCAAAAATCCGATCATCAAGCAGTTCTGGATCTCGGCCGAACAGACTTCGGGAGATCAGTCGCTTGCGAACTTTGTGCCTTATATTTCCTCAAAATTTGATAACTTTATCTCAAACGACATCATGCGGCCGGTCGTGCTTCAGCAGAATTCCGTTTTCAACTTCAGGAAGATCATGGATGAAAAGAAAATTCTTTTGGTGAATCTTTCCAAAGGGCGGCTCGGCGACATAAATGCAAATCTGATAGGTCTGGTGCTCGTCGGCAAGATACAGATGGCGGCTCTTTCCCGCGTAGATATGTTTGGCAAGCCGATGAATGATTTTTATCTGTACATAGATGAGTTCCAGAATGTTACCACAGACTCTATTGCTTCTATTTTGTCAGAGGCAAGAAAATACAGGCTGTCTTTAAACATTGCACATCAATATATCACCCAGCTTGAGGAAAATATCAAAAATGCTGTTTTCGGCAACGTCGGTTCCATGGCCGTGTTCCGAGTCGGCACTGAAGATGCGACATTTCTGGAGCCAAAATTCAAACCGCAATTTACCGCGCAGGATATTACCAAATTAGATAACTATAATGCGTACGTAAATATGTTAGTACGAGGCCAGCCCACCAAGCCATTTAATCTAAAGACTTTGGCACCCGAGAAAGGAAATCCCGACATTGTGGACAGTCTTAAAGAACTTTCTTATGTAAAATACGGCCGGGATCGCGAAGAAGTGGAAGCCGAAATCATGGCCCGCTATAACACGATGGAATAAATTTGTTTTTTATTCAATAACGTGTTAGGATGACACTCATGGATAAATTAAAAGATCAATCTTTCCATGGGGGAAATTCAGAAGAAACTGTACCGTTGGAAGCGATGTCTATTGCTGAGTTGGAAGAATTTGAGAACCAAATTATAAGAGAAACTCAGGAAATTCTAGAGCAAAAACTGGCGGTTATACGAGCAAGAGTTAATGAAAAATTACACATGGCTTTTGCTAAATATAAAGAAGATTTATTAAAAGTTGATGAAGAGAAAAAAGCAGGTACCCACGGAGATGATTTTATTAAAATGTTTGAAAAAATGATTTTAGAGAATTTTCTTGACAAGATAAACGGCATAAAAGAAGATACCAAAAAGGGCTTATCAGTTTAATTTAACAAGCAAGGAATATGAAACATCCAAAACAAGAAAGAACATATGTAATGATAAAGCCGGACGGGGTACGGAAAGGCCTCACGGGCGAGATAATTTCTCGTTTTGAAAAGAGGGATTTAAAGATCGTAGCGCTGGAAATGTTCCAGCCTTCGCATGAGCTTTTAGACAATCATTATCCCAAAAACGAAGAGTGGATCACAAGGCTCGGCAAGAAAACTCTTTCAACTTACGAAAAATACGGCTACGATGCAATGTTGGATTTCGGCACGATGGATGCCGCTGTTATCGGTCCCGAAATTCGCAAATGGCTTATTGATTACATGAAGACTTCTCCGTTAGTAAAAATCGTGGTGCAGGGGATACACGCCGTAGACGTTGTCAGGAAAATTGCCGGAGAAACTATGCCGTATTTGGCAGCCGTGGGAACAATTCGCGGAGATTTCTCAATTGATTCTCCTGCGTTGGCCAATAAAGAAAAAAGAGCAGTGATGAACATAATTCACTGTTCCGAAACTCCGGAAGAAGCCGAGCATGAAATAAAGCATTGGTTCGGTGATGGTAAAACTTACGACTATAAACGCTTTGGAGTGGATGAGTAAAAAATAAAGCCCCTTCACGGGGCTTTTGTGTTAATATTATTTTTATGCAGGAAATTGAAACAAAAATTCTAGAGGTGGACGTAAATAAAATAAAAGAAAAAATGCTTGGGCTCGGAGCAGAAAAAACACAAGACACTCGTCTTTCTGTGGACTGGTTTAAGGCGCCCGAACATGAGGAAGGAAAATATCCCTGGTTTCTGCGGATAAGGACAGATAGCGGAGGCAATAGTGAAGTCACATGGAAAGGCAAGAGGGAGCATTTAGGTGTTTCCAGTACCAAAAAAGAAATAAATCTGCAAGTTGCTGACAGAGATGCATGCACAGAGCTTTTCAGAGAGATAGGATTAGAGCTTTATGGGCATCAGGAAAAAGATCGTATTTCATGGAAATACAAAAATTGGAGATTTGACTTAGATACATATCCGAAGATGCCGACATATTTGGAAATAGAAGGAGAGAGTGAAGAAGATATTGTAGAAGCAATAAAATTACTAGAATTAGAAAAAAATGTCGCAACCCCAAAAGGAGAAAGAGATGTGATATCTCAAAACTATGGTCTAGACTGGTATAATATGAGATTTTAGACGCCTAATAATTCCGAAACGAAATAAATAATTCGTCCATATTGCCAGAATTTTGGAGAAGAGTATACTTTAGGTAGGGTTATTTCCGATTATTACCTAGAACACTAATTTATGGGAGCGTCGATCGATTAGAGCCTTGGTTCCAAACGTCTCGCACCCACCTAGCACCTAGC
>CAZKJE010000004.1:0-11791 GCA_964553015.1 uncultured Candidatus Saccharibacteria bacterium
TTATCTGCGATTATGAACTTTTCATCTTTAGAGACTTTGCCGATTTTTGCATGTAGAATATTTTTTACAATTTTTTCGAAGGCAGGCACATTTTTCGGCGATACTGAAACCAGAATTCTTCCTTGGCTTTCGGAAAAAAGTTTTACTTCTACCCCATAGGTCTTGCCTATAGGGTTTATAGTTACTTCACATCCAAGCATACCGCCGATACTTGCCTTGGCTAAAGCTATGCCAAGCCCGCCGGAGTTTACAGACATTGCTGAGGCTGCCAGTTCTTTCTGAATCGTTTTTTCTAATGCTAAATAAGTTTTTATATTTTTCTTTACATCAACTTTTGGAACGTTCCCCTCTTGAGGGGTGACTTTTTGGGCGGGATGGATATTTTTTAAATACTCTCCTCCTCCAAGTTCGTCATGAGTTTCTCCTAAAAGGTAAATTATATCGCCGGCTTTTTTAAATTCAGGAGAAACTGTTTTATTAAAGTCCGGCATTACGCTCATAGCCGAAATTAAAAGAGTGGGTGGCACAAATATTTCTACTGGCTTACCGTGCTCATCGTAGCCCTTGAAGTCATTAAACATACTGTCCTTACCCGAGATAAAAGGGGTACCGAAGCCCACAGCCGTGTCGTAGCAGGCTTTTACGGCTTCTAGGAGCTGGTATAAGCGCTTTCCGTCATTTGAACTACACCAGCAAAAATTATCCAAAATAGCCAAATGTGAGAGGGTTCCACCGGCAGAAATTGTGTTTCTGATGGCTGTATCAATGGCGCAGGCAGCCATGTCATATGTGCTGATGTCACCATACGAAGGATAGGTGCTTGAAGTTAAAACCACAGCTTTATTTGAACTAAGAACAGGGCGGAGAACTTGTACATCGGTATTTATCCGGCCCCGGCCTGAAAGCGGTTTTAATACTGAAGATCCCTGAACTTCATGATCATATTGTTGTGACACAAAAGCAAAGCCGCTGATATTTTTAGAGCCGAGTAAATTTTCTAAAGATTTAGTGAAATTCAACCCCTTCCGACCTCCCCTTATCAAGGGAGGCGAATTCCTTCCCCCTGATAAGGGGGACAGAGGGGGTTGCTCGGTATATAATTGCTGTTTTGGAAGTCCATTATGTAAAAATTCCATATCAAGATCCATGATTACTTTCCCTTTCCATTCCACGATAGCCTTGCCGGAATTTGTGAATTCTCCTATGACTGTCGCTTCAACTCCCCTTCTCTCCATTAATTTTTGGAATATTTTCCATTTTTTCTTCGGCACAGACAAAGTCATGCGCTCCTGTGATTCGGATATCCAGATTTCCCAGGGGCGCAAGCCCTGATATTTTAATGGAACTTTTTCTAACATTACTTTTGCTCCGCCACATTCTTTTGCCATCTCCGCGACAGAGCAAGAAATTCCTCCGGCGCCGTTATCTGTGATGCTGTTGTATAAATTCATATCGCGAGTTTCCTTTACTATCGCATCGCTCAATTTCTTTTGGGTTATCGGATCACCGATCTGCACTGCGCCCGTCGGAGAATTTGAATCTGTGGCTACCGATGAAAATGTAGCCCCATGGATGCCGTCTAGGCCCACTCTGCCTCCTATAACCACAATATAATCCCCAGCTTTTGCTTTTTTTAGATGTGAAGGCTTGCCATTTACAATTCTAGGAATTAATCCGATAGTGCCTGCAAAAACCAAGGGCTTGGCCCGATAACGATCATCAAATTTTAAGAAACCATTTAGAGTAGGAATTCCGGAACAATTTCCGCCGACGTTTATGCCTTTTATGACTCCCTCCATTATTCTTTTAGGAGGCAGCATTGGCTGTTTTAGATTTCTGCTTGCCCGCCCGAAGCCTTCAGGCGAAGGCGGGTCTCTGAAAAATTTTCGCTCATCTTCCGGATTACCGAGACAGAAGCCGTACACGTTTGCGATAGGTTTAGCACCCATCCCAAAACCAACAGTATCTCTGTTTACTCCGACTATGCCCGTAATAGCTCCGCCAAAAGGATCAAGGGCCGAAGGGCTATTGTGGGTTTCTACTTTATGGGTGATGAGATGGTCCCTATCAAAAATTATTCCTCCGGAATTATCAGAAAATACAGAAACACAAAAATCATTTTTGCCTTTCTGTTTTCTTATTAAATTTGTCGCGCCCTTTATGTAAGTTTTATATAAACCGTCCTTGATATCATCTATCGGATTTGCAAAAATAGTATGCTTGCAATGTTCAGACCATGTTTGCGCCAAAGACTCAAGTTCTATATCTGTCGGTTCCCTTTTTAATTCTCTAAAGTGTGCTTGTATTGTTTCTAATGAAGACAGATCAAGGGCTAAAGGGCCCCGGCGCGATCCATTTTCATCTATTATGCCCATTTTTCCGATATTTATAAGTTCATTTTTTTCTAATTTTGAAAGCGGAACTTTAATGACAGGAATACGCTTTTCTAAAATTACCTGCGGAGCTTTTAAGGGTAGACCATTCTTTTTAATATTCGCAAAGCTTGCAATAAATGATCGCTCTATCAAGGGATTATGAAGCGAGAGCGCTAATTTTTCTACTTCTTCTAAACTTTTAATCTTATTTACTAAGTGAATTTTAGAAGTATATACAGCAAAGTTGGCACTGCTTTTTTTTATATGCAACAGATCGCGTATTGTTTCTTCCGCGGTATGGCCGACGTTGTCGGTGACCCCCGGCTTATACCCTATTTCTATCGCGTAGGTAAAACTGCTTGTTTTCGGCCTCGCCCGTAGGTCTAGGGCCGAGGGAAATTTATTAATAGAATATTCTTCAATAGTCGGATTAGTGAGGGCTTTAGCTATTTTAACCATTTTTTCTTGGCTAAAGTCGTGCGTTATGAGATAGGAGTCAATAAAATTGGTTTTGCCCTTGAGCTTCACATATACCCTTGAAATCATATAGATATAGTATAATATGTAGTAACTAAAAACAAACGCAAAATAAATATGAAAAATATCGTCACGATCGGCGGAGGTACCGGAAGCTATACAGTTTTGTCAGGACTAAAAAATCTGGAAGATGTCTCTTTGACTGCCCTAGTCTCAATGGCTGATGATGGGGGTTCTACTGGCGTACTTATCGGCGAACTCGGAGTCCTGCCTCCCGGAGATGTTCGCCAGTGTCTTGTGGCGCTTTCCGAGCACACCAAAGTGATACTTGAGCTCATGAATTATAGATTTATTGACGGAAAATTGGCCGGCCATAGCTTTGGAAATATTTTTCTGGCAGCTCTGGAAAAAGTAACCGGGGATTTTGCAGAAGGTGTCGAAGTGGCCTCCGATATTTTAAAAGTAAGGGGCAAGGTTATTCCTATAACAAAAAATAAAGCAAAACTTATCGTGGCTTTTGAGAGCGGAGAGAGTATAGTCGGCGAAAGCAAAATAGATGAAGCAAATCTAATAAACAGGAAAATTGAAAAGATTTTTTATGAAGATGATGTGAAAATAAGTTTTCATGCCGCCCATTCAATCCTCACAGCGGATTATATTATTCTCGGCCCGGGCGATTATTATACTTCTATTATTCCGAATGTAATTGTAGCTGGTTTTAAAGAAACTTTAAAAGACAGTAAAGCAAAGATAATTCTGCCCATTAACCTGACCAACAAAGAAGGACATACGAACGACTGGAAAGTAAGCGATTATGTTCATAATATTGAAAAATATCTGGGTAAACGGGTAGATTTTATTCTGGTTAACAACGAAAAACCGCTTCCGGAACAGATCGAAGCTTATAAAATCGAAATAACAGGCGAAGTGCTAGTAAAAGATGACATGGAAGATCCGCGCGTGATCCGAGAAGCGTTGCTTTCTCATACTATTTTCGAGCCCAGCAATGGTGACAAAGTAAAAAGGAGCTTCATACGCCACGATTCGGATAAGCTTGCTGCATGCATCAATAAAATAATAAATCAATAATATGAAATATATTTTTGATTTTGATGATGTGTTGTTTCATACTTCTAGAGATTTAAAAGAGCGAGTATACGATATTTATCAGAAACATGGTGTATCTCAGGAGCGAGTTGAAGAATATATAGAGAGAACAAGAAAAGATGGTTTTTCTTTAAAAAATTTGTTAAGACATTTTTATCTTAAGGATGATTTATATAATGAAATTATGAAGGAAAATAAGTCATTTGTTAATGAGGATGTTTTAAAAATTATAAGAAAAATTAATCCCGATGATTGTTATATCCTTACTATGGGAGATGAAGAGTTTCAAAAGGATAAGATCCATACTGCTGGTATTGAGGATTTATTTTCTGAAATAATTGTAGTGCTAAATAGTAAAAAAGAAACAATAGAAAAGATCTGCGAACAATTTAAAAATGAGTCAGTAGTTTTTATTGATGACAAAGAAAGCCATTTTAGAAATTTAGACTTTAAAAAACACCCAAATTTGAAAACTATTCTATACACAGGGCAGGATTTGAACTATCTTTTGCCTTAATTTTTATTTCCAATACCTTTCAACTACGTGATGCTCTTCGGGGCCGGTGCCGACGTAGATAATTTTTGCGCCGAGAGTTTTTTCTAAGAATTTTACATAAGTTAAGGCTTCTGGTGGAAGCTTACTGCCGTAGTCGGACAACTTTCCTTTCCAAGCTTTAAAAGTTTTATATACGGGTTTTATTTTTACTCTGGAAAGGTCAAAAGGTATTTTTTCAGTTTTCTTGCCGTTTATTACGTAATGCGTACAAACTTTTATATTTTTTAGGCCAGAAAGAATATCTAATTTAGTTAAAACTAATTCCGTAGCGTTATTCATTTCTATCGCATATTTAAGAAGCGGAATATCTATCCATCCCGTACGGCGCAGTCTGCCGGTCGTAGCTCCGATCTCACCTCCTGCCCGGCGAATGGCTATGCCTACTTCAAACTCATCTTTGCCGTTTAAATTCGGAAATGGAAATTGGATCTCTTCTTCAATATATTTTTTATCTCGGCACCAAACTGCAGATTTTTCTCCGCCGAGTTCAGTCGGGAAAGGACCTTCGCCTACTTTTGTAGCATAGGCTTTTAGTATGCCGATCGTTCCGCCTATATAAGAGGGCGGGATTCCGAGCCCTGTGCCTACTCCGCTCGCTATGGTATGTGAAGAAGTAACAAATGGATAATGGCCGAATCGCACATCTAAAAGAGCTCCCTGCGCCCCTTCGGCTATGACTTTATTTCCTCCTGATAATGCCTCAAGAACAATTTCAGAAGAATCTTGTGATCTTAAGGACTTTAAAAATTTTATACCGTTCCAGAAATTTTGCTCATTTTTCTTCAACTCCTCGTTTGAAATTTCATAGCTAAAAACTTTTCTAAGAGTCTCTTTGTGTTCTTCCCTTAGATTCTTATATTTCTGTTCAAAGTCGCTAAAAAATATATCACCCACGCGAAGCGCTCGGCGCAAGGTGAGATCAGTATAGGATGGTGAAATTCCTTTTCCCGTAGAGCCTATTTTTTTCTTGCCTCTATTTTTTTCAGAAACTGTATCCAGTATCAAATGTGTCGGGATCGTAAGTATGGCATGCGGAGAAACAGAAATCCTTTTAAGAAAAGGAACATTCTTCGGTATCATTTTCGACTCTTCTAGAAGAGCGTAAGGGTTTATCACCATTCCGGCGCCCAGGTGTATCTGCGCTTTGCCGAAAACTCCCGAAGGAATAAGGTGAAATACATAACACACTCCCCCGTGCCAGATAGTATGGCCGGCATTGTTTCCTCCCTGAAATCTTACTATCAAATCTTTGCCCGATAAATTGCTTGCGATACGAGCAACGCCTTTTCCTTTTCCTTCGTCTCCCCACTGTAGCCCAATAATAGGAGTAATTTTGCTTTTCATATTATTTATTCTTGTAGTTAGGTGCAGGGCTGACCATAAATATATCGTGCACATGGCTTTCATCCAATCCTGCTCGAGTGATTGTATAATAAGAAGCATTACGTAATTTTGAAATATTTTCTGCACCTAGATATCCCATGCCCGCGCGAAGCCCGCCAACGTACTGATGAATTACTTCAGAAAGCGCGCCCTTATATGATACATGCCCTGAAACTCCTTCCGGAACTAATTTTGTAAGATCATATTGATCTTCCTGAAAATAGCGGTCTTTAGAGCCTCTCTGCATTGCTCCAAGCGAGCCCATCCCTCGGTATTTTTTAAATTTTTGCTCATTCATGTTTATGGTATCCCCCGGAGCTTCATCGGTTCCTGCAAACATACTTCCGGCCATGATGACGTCGGCACCGAAGACGAGAGCTTTAACAACGTCACCGCTGTGTTTTATTCCACCGTCTGCAATGACGGGAATATTTAATCCGCCAGAGGCGGATAGGTTTCTTACGGCTTTATAAACTGCAGAAATAGCAGACAGTTGAGGTACTCCTACGCCGGAAACAATTCGGGTCGTGCATATCGAGCCGGGACCGATTCCTACTTTTATGGCGCTTGCTCCTGCTTTGATTAGATCAACTGCTGCTTCTCCCGTAGCTACATTGCCGGCGATAATATCTAATTTTGGATATGCGTTTCTAATTCTTTTTACAGCTTCTATGACGCTTTTTGAATGTCCATGAGCAGTGTCTACGCACACAACATCTACATTAGCTTTCACTAAAGCTTCTACTTGAGTAAGCACATCTCTCCCTGCGCCTACTGCAGCTCCGACACACAGCCGGCCCAAGCTGTCTTTTGTGGCATTTGGGTGTTCTTTTGATTTTGCTATGTCCCGATACGTAATCATTCCCACTAGTTTATTATTTTTATCGATCAATGGAAGTTTTTCTATGCCGTATTTGCTGAATAAATTATTTGCTTCTTCAATGCTTGTTTTTGGAGTCCCAGTTATAAGCTCTGTAGTCATTATATTTTTGACTGAGGTGGATTCGTCTTTTTGAAAACGCATATCGCGGTTTGTAACGATACCAACTAAGCTACCATTTTTATCTATGACAGGAAAACCCCCGAAGTGATATTTTTTCTGTATTTCAAAAATATATCCGACGGTAGCAGTGTCCGGAATTGTTACAGGATCCATGATGCGTCCGGATTCGTACCTTTTTACTCGCTCTACTTCATAGGCCTGATCGGCTATAGATAAATTTTTATGAATAATGCCTATTCCGCCAAGTTCTGCCATGGCTATTGCCATTTTTGAT
Source organism: uncultured Candidatus Saccharibacteria bacterium (assembly GCA_964553015.1). GTDB lineage: Bacteria > Patescibacteriota > Minisyncoccia > Phycocordibacterales > UBA9973 > UBA9973. The sequence goes on from CAZKJE010000004.1 coordinate 7,176, forward strand.
TCTGTAACCGTGTCCATCGCCGCAGACATGAAAGGAATATGTAGGTTTATATTTTTTGTAAGTCTAGTTTTAGTAACTGCATTTTTGGGCAGAACATCGCTTTTGTTCGGCACAAGAAGTATGTCATCAAAAGTCAGTCCTGCCCCTAAATCTTTTGGTGAAGTGTTTTTTGGCATACTTTCTTTATATCACATTGCTATTTTTTTGCTAGTCCGTCCTTTGGCGCGGCCAAAATTTGTCTAAGCACCATGCATCTGCTCCGTACAGGAAAGATGAAACGGCAGCCATAGAAAGTCCAAAATCTCTAACTCCCACATGATTGTACCCTACAACAAAAGTAATAAGAAGAAGATGTAATGCTGAAATAAGGGCTACGACGCGCGTAAATAAACCTACTAATAGCAAACTTCCAATAATTATTTCAAAAATACCGTTAAAGGTTACAAGAGTGATTGCCTCTAAGCCGGAAATTGAAACTGCCCAGTTTGGAATTAACCCTGTCCAAACTTTTGCGTCTATTAATTGCTGCGATCCAAACCATAAAAGTACCAGCGATATACCGATTCTTACTATTGTTGGGGCAAAATTTTTCATTTTCTTATTTTAACATTTATATCCTATTTTTCCAAAAATTATTTTATCACAGTGCTTAGTTCAGGCATTGCATCTACGAGAACAACATTAAACCTCACCTGCCCTATAGTCTGCCCTCTCTCTGTCTTAATATTTACCCGCCATTTTCCAGAAGATAAGTTTGAGCGCATCGAGTAAGTTCTGAATCCTCCGTCTCGTCCTCCAGTAACAGGTAAGCTTATCGTTCTTTCAGTTATCCATTTCTTGAGTGTTTCATCATAACGCTGCCATTCATGCAGAATAGTCAAATTTAAATTTCTCGGCGAGAAAACAGCGCTAAAAACATACGCAGGTGAATCAGCGGGCTTTTTGAAATCCGGGAAAAATTGAAAGTACCGCCTCCAGCCTAGATCTTCGTATGTGGCTGTATAGTTTCCATCGCCAGTTCTAGAAATTGAATAATAAACACCTGCATCTTTTAGAGATAATGGGATCGGCGGAATTAGGTTTGTGAAATAAAGCAGGTTCATAAAAGCAAAAATTCCAAGCACTAAAATTATAATCAGTCTTTTGCTTTCATGAAATCTGTCTTTAGTGAAATAAAAAACCATTAAAATAAAAAGTCCCGTAAGGATTAGGCTTAAAATTCCGGAAATTAAAAACATTTTCGCGCCTATTTCATGGAAAAGAACAGGCAGTAAAAATATCATAAAAGAATAAATTGACAAGAAGAAGAGGCTGATTTGAAAACTAAATCTGGTATTATGAGCTTTTAAGGATTCGTTGGCCCAAAAAGCTATAGCTAAAATTAAAATAAAAGGCCAGACTACAAAAATACTAGCACTTCTGAAATAAAGAACCAGATTAGCAGAAAGTGCCCCTCCAAGGCAAAATTGCAATATGTTCACATACCAAAAATGAGCTTGGTCTGAAGAATCTTCTCCACTCTCATGTTCTTGCCGATGGATAAGAATTATGAAAATTCCAATTAGAATTATGTATCCCATAATCCAGATATTCTCCCAAAGCCTATCGGCACGCTTCAACGTCAGAGCATCAAGGATAAAACCTAATACAAGTGAAAACGAGGAGATTGGCCGTTCATATCGGCTGTAGAAATTTCTAATAGGTTCTATTAAAGGCATATCTCATTATATCACTCTGCCAATACAGCGCTTACGACCAGGCGTTCATCGTGGGTCCTATATTCTTTGAGCCATGTGCCAGTGCAGGTAATGAGTCTCAAAATTTTCCCATCGTTCTCTTTAAAAATTTCCGGAACATTCGCATTAAAATCATACACTTCGCTTCCTGTTACCTTGAAGTGCAAGCTTTTATTTTCATCTGTAGTTATATAAATATCATCACCCTTTTTTAATTCTGAAAGCTTACTAAAGACTGCGGGCAGGGCCAAACCATTGTCTACATGTCCGGCTATCACCGCGCTTCCCATGTTTCCGGGAATCGTGCCGTATTTATACCAGCCGACTTCTCTAAAGCTTCGGGGCGTAGCCATATTGCCTTTTTGAGTTATGCCTACGAGCCCCACTTTTGCTTTTACATTTATTTTAGGAATAGATAAAAGATCAGGATAGCCTTTTGGGGTATAAACATCTAATGCCGATTTTTCTTCCGTGACACCGGATTTTGATTTTTCTAAATTATTAGGAAGGGCAGCAGGGCTCGCAAGAGGCAGAGGAATTTCATCCGAGGGCGCATAAAAAGCTGCGTTTGAAAGTATTATCGCAAACAAGATAAGGGCTAGAATTATTACTGCTATTAGGTAATTTTTCTTCAATTTCATAAAATTATTTAAATAACACCTCTGACAGAGCAAAAGGCGGAATGTAATTTTTAATTAACAAACCGCCTTCATTGCTCAGGTCTAATATTTATGGGAAGGGCGAGTAAGGTACATAAGACCAAATGAAGCTATCAGTCCCGACACCGCAAGAAGAAGTATATTACTCAAAGCGTTTCCTCCAAATCCCGTTGTAGGAAAACCCGGAGAATAAATTGTCCCTCCAACTGCAGGCCCAAAAGTAGCTCCATTACATGCCCAACCATTTATCGTGCTGTATCCATATATGGATGAACATCCAGCCAGATAAGCTATAGCAACCGAGCCGCCGCTGCAGGGCGCTCCATTTGCTGTACTATATCCTAATGCGGAAGGACATCCGGGCAAAAATCCCATAATGGCCGTCGAAGTGCCATCACAAGGGTTTCCAGTCGTTACGCTGTATCCAAGGCCTGATGCACAACCCGCAGGAAAGGAAGCAGTTTGAGCATTAGCACTTTGTACTCCCGTAAAACCTATAGCGCCGAAGATTACCGCAATGGACAAAACCAAAGAAAATATATCAATTTTCATATATTAATTTAACCTGATAATAAGTGGAAGCAACTTCGACTATAGGTTGTTTCCCGTACCTTATAAGACGAAATCTTACCTTGTTTATTACACTACTCCTCCTCAATACTCTTTTCTTCCCAGTCATCTATTATTTCTGTATCTCCTCTATCTCTATAAGCCCTTTCCAAGACTGACTGAAGTGCATTTTTTACAGAGCTTTCTTCATCACTTTCTTCCTCTCTTATTCTTTCTATTTTTTCCGAATGTTTTTGAAGTTTAGCCTCCAGCTCTCGCTCTAGAATTTCTTTTTCTGTATTTTCAGGGCGACTTTCCTCTCTGTTCTTTTTGTTTTTGATCTCCCTGATATTGTTATCAAAGTCCCCAAGGTTTTTATTTATATCTTTTTCAAGTATTCTGGTATTTTCTTTAGTAAGTCTTCCCTTCTCGGCAAGTTTTTCAAATTCTTCTATTCTTCTTTCTACTTTTTTAGAACTATATTCTGCGCGGCTTTCCGGACTCACATGCAAAAGTTTCGGTATTTTTTCCACCACTTTAGTTTTTACGCCATACAGCAGGTCTCCCGGCAAAGTGTTGAGAGAGGCGAACGCAGTGGCGCTTGTAAGAAACAATATGAATACAGCCATAGCTCCGACTTTCACTAGCCTGCTTTCAAATATATATGTAAACCTGAAGAATGGGCTCGGTACAGGGTAATTTAAATTAACATTATTGTCCATTTCCCTTATAGAATTTGAAACACGAGCAAAGAGATCCTTTTTTTCAGAGTCTGATAATTTTATTTCTTTTAGTTTTTTTAATTCGCGTGTTTTCATTATTTTATATGCAGTTTTGTTTTTAAGATATTTATTCCGCGATTGATCCTGACTGAAACTACATTGGTTGATTCTCCTAGAATTGCGGCAATTTCCCTTGGGTGTAATTCTTCCACAAATCGGAGATACACTGCTTCTCTGTATATGGGTTCCAAGGTCGCAATCATTTCTTTTACCATTCTTGCTTCTAATAAAAGATCTACACCGATCAAGTCTCCCTTAAACATATCCATATAAACTTCCCTGTCTTCTAAATTTTCTCCGGCAAAAGTTTTTATAGGTATGCTCTTCTTTTTCTTATACCAATCTATGACCAAGTTCCTCGCTATCCTATAGAGAAGAGCTCGCGGTTCTTTCACCTCTTCTTTCTGTAAAGTCTGCCAGAAGCGCAGATATGTGTCTTCCACGATGTCCATGGCCTGTTCCTTGTCCGAGACCCTGTACAGAACAAAGCGAAACAGCCCATCTGTGTTCTCGGCATAAGCTTTTTCAAAGATTTTTTGTAAATGTAAATTCATAGGGTAGACGACTAAAGCCATAAATACTTACTAATATTAGCATTAAAAAGACCAATGTAGTAAGTATTTTCGAGTAAGCTCGTCTGTACATTTCAGAGGGAGATGCCTTTCCATTTCCCTAAAATATTATCAATATTATTAGCTTAATTAATAAAATATCATGAATATAAAAAATATAGCAAAAGGTTTTGTGTTGTTATCTTTCTTGGTGGGTGCGGTTATCGCATCTTCTGCGAGAGCGGAGAATAGTATGAGCGCGAATGGTTTCCTTAATGCGCAGGCCTCTTTTAAAGCTGACTCTTTGAGCAAGATAGAAAATTCAGTCGGAGTAGTGCT
>CAZKJE010000004.1:11801-20771 GCA_964553015.1 uncultured Candidatus Saccharibacteria bacterium
AGTGCTTGGTCCAAACAGCACCTTGCGTGTGATGGGGGCAAAAGTTACTTCTGTTTCAGGGGGTGACATAAACGCTACTGCTTCTTTCGGTGATAGTTCTTTGAATTTTGTAGTAAAAACAGACGCAGAGACTAAATTGAACGGCAGACTTCTTTCAAATTCTTCAGTTCTATCCGGACTTAAGGAGGGAGACAAGATAAGCTTTGCCGGAACGATTACTTCTTCTTCTAGTTCTTCAATCACAGTTGATGCAAGCCATGTCGTAAGCCAAGCTCTTTACAATGGCGGAAAATTGGAAGATAAGACTTCTTTTAAGGGTGAAATAACAGCGATAAATGAATCTGATAATTCTTTCACGCTTAAATTAAAGAGCGGACAAACTGTAAAAGTTGCTCTTTCTAATTCTACAGCCATCACTCTAGATGGCGCAGCTTCAAATCTAGCATCACTTGATGAAGGAGATGAAGTAAAAATAGAAGGAACAGCAAATGCTAGTGGAAGCGTTATCACTGCGACAAAAGTTACAGCAGAGAGTGAAGATGCTGATGATGATAATGACGATGGTGATGATGAAGATAAAGATGAGAAAGAAAATAGAGGAAGCTTCTGGGGCAAGATTAGAAATTGGTTCTGGAGGTAAAATAATCCAGATCTGATTAATAACTGTAAACAGAAAAAGAGGGGCTCGTCGTGAGCCCCTCTTTTAGGTTGCTTATTTACTTGAACAGTAATATTATTTATATATGCATCACGAAAAACCAGATTTTAATAATTTTCAAGGTATATTAAAAATTAAAAGTTTAGAGGAAGAGGGACGTACAAAAGAAACCGCACCTGAAGAAATTTCAGTAAAGAATGAAACTGAAAAATTAATGATAGGACTTGTAGTAAAGGGTGAATATAAAAAAGATCCTTATATATCAGAAGATAAGATTTTTAGAATGAGAATCAGAGATAAAAAAGGTGCTATTGTTTATGACAATACCTTGAAGAAATATGTTGCTCTTAATAAAAAGCTTGGCGTACCCGTATACATGGAAGATATAGAGAGATACCATGCTCAAGCTAGGCAATCGGGGGTGTAGACAACAAATTCGCAAGAACAATTCTTGCTAGCACTGAGCTTGCCGAAGTGCTGGGAGACTTGGAATCGAACCAAGATTCACGGCTTCAAAGGCCGCTGTCCTACCGTTAGACGATCTCCCAATGAACGTATTTAGATTAGCATATTTTAAAAATTTTGACACCCTATTTTTTGTTGTGAATAAAGATAAATTCCTGCAATTTATCTTTTAAGATATTAATTTGATGAGTCAAAATTTCAAATTTTTCTTTATCTGTTTTAGTACATTTTTTTTCATGAGCATAAGACCAGCTTTTTTTGTATCTATCTTCTGAATCTTTTATTTCAATTAAGGTAATTTTGGCTTTGTTAAAAGCACGCTTCTCGGGTATTGACTGCAGGTCTAAAATTTGTATTTCCCATTCGCTTACTTTTTTCTGCAAATAACGTAAAAAATTCTGAATCGGTTCATTACTATTTTCCTTCATTAGAGGACCAGTAGCACGATTATCGCCTTCTAACCAGTCAATAGCGGAATTCATTTCATCAGGTGTCGCATCTTCTTTACCTGTCAGATGAAGAGAGAGACGTTTTCTAGCCTCTTCATTTGATTCTACAGTTCCCCTTTTTTCCAATTTTTTACCAAATTCGTCCATAAATTAATTATCTTCACTAATTATTTTTACCAGTGCAAGTTCTAACGGCAATTCCGGAATAAAAGCGTTATCCATTTGCTGATAGGCTTCTAATAATGTAGCTAAAGTTGCGGAAGTAAATAAATGCTTTCTTTCAGAGTTTCCTCCTTTTACCAGATCTTTTAAGAATTCTAAATCCTCTTCGGACAACTCTCCTGCCATTCCTTTTTCCAGTTTTGGAGCATAACGCATAATTATGGCCATGCGGAATTTTTCTATTACAAGCTTAAAATAAAGTTTCATATCCAGATTTGAATCCGAAGCAATTTTTACGGTGGAAATTGCTTTTTCCAATTCTTCGGAAGCAATAGCAGAGATTAGGTCATTTACTAGTGAAGTTTTCGGCGCGCCGGTAATTTTCTCCACATCTTCTTTTTTTATTTTCTTACCTTGGCTGAAGTTTAAAACTTTTTGTAACTCGCCAAGCGCATCGCGGAAAGAACCGTCCGCCAGAATCGCTAAAAGTTCCGCGCTCCCGGTATCTAGTTCAAAACCTTCTTTTTCGGCAACATCTTCTAAAATATTTTTTAGAATTTTTTCGGTTGGTTTTTTGAAAGTAAATACCTGACATCGGGAGATTATTGTTTCCGGCACCTTATGAAGCTCCGTCGTTGCCAGAATAAAGATCACATGCTTTGGAGGCTCCTCCAAAGTTTTCAAAAGCGCACCCCAAGCTTCTTTGGTGAGCATGTGCACTTCATCTATGATGTAAACTTTATATTTTGAATCAAAAGGCAACACTCGCACACCGTCTCGAAGCTCGCGAATATCTTCAATTCCCCTGTTTGAAGCGGCGTCTATCTCGTATAAGTCGTTCGCTGACACCCCGATTGATTCTGCAAAAATTCTTGCGGCTGTAGTTTTTCCCGTACCGCGCGAGCCGACAAAGAGGTACGCATGCGAAACTTTATTGCTTTTTACAGAGCTCTCCAGTACATCTATTACATGCGCCTGTCCCATAACATCTTTAAAAGTCTTTGGACGGTACTTTCTATATAATGCTAAATGTTGTTCCATGATATTTATTTTCTATTCTACTCTATTTTCAAGAAAAACTCTAGAAAAATCATTGGTGATAGCCTCCACCTGATCCGCGTTTTCTGCTTCCATAAGTTTTACCCGAAGCTCTTTAGCTCCATCAAAACCGTTCACATATGCCTTGTAATGCTTCTTCATGATTGCAAAATTTTTGTGTTTGCCGAGGATTTTCTCAAAAAGTTTTGTGTGCTCTATCATGACTTCGAGTTTCTCTTGTAGCGAAGGAACATATGCGGAAAACAACCACGGATTTCCAAATATTGCCCTGCCGAGCATGGCTCCATCGCAGCCGGAATCTTTACACTTCCTCCTCGCGTTGTTAGTATCTTCGACATCTCCGTTACCCAAAATTAAAGTCTCTTTATTTACTTCGTCTCTGATCTCCACAACTCTTTGCATTAGGTCCCAGTGCGCCGGAACATTAGACATTTCTTTTCTGGTCCTCAAGTGAACCGTAAGCGCTGCTAGGTCTTCTCCCAATAAAAATTTTATCCATTCTTCATCTACTTTATTGTATCCGAGGCGTGTCTTCACCGAGACCGGCAATCCGCCCCCGCCTTCTTTGACTGCCTGAATTATTTTTTTAGCAAGCTTGGGATCTTTGATCATGGCTGCGCCAGCGCGCTGCTTTTCTATAGATTTGTCCGGACAGCCCATATTTATATCTATGCCGTCAAAGCCAAGCTCTTTGCACAAAGCTGATGCGCTTCGGATATTTTCAACATTTGATCCGAATATTTGTGCGACAATCGGCCGTTCATTTTCGGAAAATTTTAAGTCAATTAAAAGTTTTTCTCGCGCCGCAGTATGGGCGAGTCCATCTGCAGACACAAACTCAGTCCAAAAGACATCCGGCTTGCCGTATTTAGCAATTATCTGCCTGAAGGCGCAATCAGTAACGTCTGCCATCGGAGCCAAGCAAAAAATAGGTTTCTTGAGTTTTTTCCAGAAGTTTTTCATTTTTTACTCTAATGCCTAAGGCTTATTCTATGAACTTGAAATATACCTTATTACCGAAACGAAGGTCAATATATAAAAGCGAGGAATATTTTTTCTTAAATCCCGACATAAGCGGGTCAGTTCCGAGGGCTGCCTGCAGATTTTCAGCAACATTTTTGAGGTCAGCAGCAGATTTGAATAGTATCTTCGGGCCCGACTGTTCTCCGCTTCCCCTAGCTAAGAATAATTCTACATCACCGTTGTCTAAAATATTAATACGCACAGGTTTAAGACCCATACCGAGTAGAATATCTTTAAATGATAGAAGTTCTTTAAAATTTTGCTCTGAGAAATAAGCACCGATTGGATTTTCAAAATCAAGCCCGTCTTTGCCGTAAAATTTAAAATAAACTTCTCCGGAAAAATATGGCGCTTCATCAAAAATATATCCGCTATCATCCAAGAAATAACATTTTTCTTCTGGAGACTGGGTTTGTCCGCACCATAGATACAATGCTACGCGTTCTGTAACTGAAACGGCAAGCGTTTTTCTGTCTTTGATAGATACATTAATATTATCCAGCCTGTGAAATTTATTCTGTAGTTCTTTTTTTATATATTTATTTGGATAATATAAAATATTACTCTTTGGAAAGAGCCAAATATATTTCCCTGCAATTTTTTCTTTGACAGCATTCTCTATGGCGTCCGCATCTACGACTTTATTTCCAGAAACTTCAATTTCACTAATATTCAATCCTTCGAGTCTGGAAAAATAAGCTCCGAGCGCGCACAAAACAATAAATCCGAAAATTATTATCAAAAATTTATTGACCAAAATTTTCCGCCTTTCTCTTTTGAGTTGATTTAGTCGCGGAGAGCTTAAAACGTTTCTCTTCTGCATTTTATTTAATTACATTTTTCCCCATGTACTTTTGCAAAACTTCAGGGATTTTTATAGAACCGTCTTCTTGCTGATAGTTTTCAATGATAGCAATAAGTGTCCTTCCGAGAGCAATTACTGTCGCATCGTTCATGTGAACGGGCTCTATTTTGCCGTCGTTCCTGCGCACTCTTGTGTTTAAACGACGAGACTGAAATCCGCCCGTATAATCTGAACTATGTGTCTCTCGGTATTTGTTTTGTCCTGGCATCCACGTTTCAATATCAATTTGCCTTGTATCAGGAAAACCCATGTCGCCAGTGCATACTGCAACAACTTGATAGGGTAATTTTAAAATTTTTAAAACATATTCTTGAATTGCAACTAAGAAATTCTGCTCCTGCATTGCGTTTTCTGGTAAAGAAAAAACTTCCATTTCTAATTTATCAAATTGATGCTGTCGCAAAATTCCATTAGTATCCTTGCCCGCTGCCCCTGCTTCACGACGAAAAGCTGTAGAATACCCCGCATAACGGATCGGCAAATCCTTTTCTTCAAAAATTTTATTCATGTGCATCGAGCCTAGTGTGTGCTCTGCGCTGCCGATAAGCATTAGATCATCGTTAGGAAACATGTAATGCTCTTCGTGGGTCATAAATCTTGCCATTTTTACTTGAACCACAGGCCGAATAAATACGGGCGGTATAACTGGTAAAAATTTTGAAGGAATGATCGAAACTCCAGCTTCTTCTGCAATTTTTTTTAAAATCTCCTCGTTTGTTAAAAATTCTAAGCACATTTGAATAAGTGCAAATTGCATCATCACAAGATCACCTTTCAAATATGAATACCTGGAACCGGAGACTTCTCCTGCTGTCTCTGTATCAATGATTCCTAAAGCTTTACCAATATCGTAATGTTCTTTCGGAACAAAAGAAAATTGCGGTTTTTCTCCCCAGGTTCTGATTACCTGATTTCCCTTATCATCTTTACCTTCTGGTGTATCTACTGATGGAATATTCGGTATTTTTAGCATTAGCTTCTGCCATTCTTCCATTGTGGCTTTTAATTTTTCTTCTTTTGATTTTATATCTTCCTTGACCGCCCGCATTTCTTCTATGAGTTGGATTTTTAAAGCCGAATCCTGATTGCGGGCAATGTCGTTTGAAACGCGGTTTACTTCGCTTCTTAATTCTTCTATTTCTTTGAGCTGGGTTAGGCGCTCATCGTCAAGTTTTACGAGAGCCTCTATGTCTATCTCTATCAATTTTTTCTTGGCGCCCGCCTGTACGATGTCTTTATTTTCGCGAATGAATTTAATATCTAGCATATATTATATAGTATATACGAATTCTGCTATAATACAAAGCATGAAATTTGGCCTGCAGATTTTAGAAAAACATCGAATCCCAAAAAATCTGCGCGAAATTCCACAGCCCCCTAAAAAACTTTACCTCGCAGGCAATCTGCCTCCCGAAGATATGGTGTGTCTCGCAGTCGTCGGTTCCAGAAAATGTACCACGTACGGCAAAGATGTCGTAAAAAAATTAATTTTGGGTTTACGAGGATACCCGATAGCAATAGTTTCTGGATTAGCTATTGGCATAGATGCTCTTTCGCATGAAGCAGCGCTGGATGCCGGACTTTTCGCTGTCGCTTTTCCCGGCTCCGGAATTTCAGAAAAGGTTTTCTTTCCGCCATCCTCCCTAAAACTTGCAGAAAAAATAATTAACTCGGGAGGATGTATCATATCTGAATTTGAACCGGATTTAAAAGCAGCACCTTATACTTTTCCAATGCGAAACAGATTAGTTGCGGGAATCTCTAAAGCAGCACTCATAATAGAGGCCGAAGAAAAATCCGGAACTCTTATCACTGCGAGAATGGCCCTCGACTACAACAGAGAGGTGCTCGCCGTACCGGGGCCGATAAGTTCAGATTTTTCGAAAGGAACAAACAGATTAATAAGGCAAGGAGCGACACCGATCACTTCAAGTGATGATATTTTAGAAGCGCTTGGCTTTAAAGTAAATGATGATAGTAAACAGCAAAACCTTTTTGACGATGCAACGTTAGAAGAAAAGAAAATATTAAAAATTCTCACAGAGCCATTGCCGAGAGATGAATTAATCCGAGCAATGCTAATGCCCACCCCGAACGCAAATGCGCTTTTATCTATAATGGAAATTAAGGGACTTATTAAAGAAGAGATGGGAGAAATTCGCGCCAGTTTTTAAATTTGCATTTAAAAACAGACTTGTTACAATCTTTTTATATTATTAATTAAAATTTTAATGGCATGAAAAACATTAAATCAAAACTTGAGTACATCTGGTTGGATGGCTACACTCCGACCCAGAGCCTTCGCTCTAAGACAAAAGTTGTAGAAAATTTTAGAGGAACATTAAAAGAAATACCGGAGTGGGCATTTGACGGATCTTCCACTAAGCAAGCACCGGGAGGATCATCAGACTGCTTACTCAAACCGGTTTTTGTCTGCCCCGACCCTAGCCGAAAGGCGGGTTTTTTAGTTATGTGCGAAGTAATGAACCCCGATGGCACGCCACACGAGAGTAATGGCCGCGCCACAATTCAAAAAGACAGTCCCGATTACTGGTTTGGCTTCGAACAAGAATATTTTTTATGGGACATAAATATAAATCGGCCTCTAGGTTTTCCGGCAAGCGGATATCCTGCTCCACAAGGGCAGTATTACTGTTCAGTCGGCGCTAATAATGCTTTTGGGAGAGAAATTGTAGATGAACATCTAGATATGTGTCTAGAAGCAGGGATTCAAATACATGGAATAAATTCCGAAGTCGCAACCGGCCAGTGGGAATTTCAGGTTTTCGGCAAAGGCGCAAAAAATGCCGGAGATCAGGCGTGGATCGCCAGATATTTATTAGAAAGAGTCGGAGAAAAATACGGAGTCGCTGTAAACTGGCATTGTAAGCCCTTAGGAGATACAGACTGGAACGGTTCCGGCATGCATACCAACTTCTCAACCGGTAAAATGCGCACCGCCGGAAAGAAAGAAGTTTTCGATAAAATTTGTAAAGCCTTTGGCGGCGTGATCAAAGAACACATGGCAGTCTATGGGGCAGACAATAGCTTGCGTCTCACCGGCAAACACGAAACCCAATCCATAGATCAATTCTCCTACGGAATTTCAGATCGAGGCGCATCTATCCGTATTCCGATTTATACCACTTCGCACGGATGGAAAGGATATCTCGAGGACAGAAGGCCAAACTCATCTGCAGATCCTTACAAAGTTGCGGGCAGAATCATAAAAACTTTGCAGACTATAAAGTTTTAAATTTGTTAAAAAGTTGCGCTGAAAATCTATTTCGTGTAATACTTAGCCCACGATGAAACTTTTAATCGTTGAATCGCCCTCAAAAGCAAAAACTATCGAGAAATATCTCGAAGGCGCTTCCGCCAATCCGGCGGATAAATTTACTGTACGCGCTTCTGTCGGACATGTCCGCGACCTGCCAAAATCAAATAAAAAAGCTATAGACATTGAAGCTGGATTTGTGCCGCATTATGAAATTTCCAAAGGCAAAGAAAAAGTTGTGCACGAGCTACAGCATTTGGCTTCAAAATCAAGCGAAATACTTTTAGCTACAGACCCTGATCGTGAAGGAGAAGCTATTGCCTGGCACATAGAAACTCTATTAAATGAAAATCAAAAAATAAAAGCGCCGATAGCAAGAGTGGCTTTTCATGAAATTACAAAAGAAGCCATAGAAGAAGCGCTCACTCACCCGCGTGCGATTGATACGGCTCTTCGCAAAGCTCAGGAAGCACGAAGAGTATTGGACAGGCTCGTGGGTTACGACTTGTCCGGACTCATCTGGAAAAAAGTAAGGTATGGTTTATCCGCGGGACGCGTGCAGTCCCCTGCGCTTCGCATTATCATGGAGCGTGAACGCGAGATACGAGCCTTTGTACCGGAAAAATATTGGAAAATTTTAGGACTGTTTGATACTAAAAAAGGAGATAAGCTTACTTTAGAGTGCAGTGAAGAACCTCGTGATGAAAAATTAGTTAATAAAATATTAGAAGAAGGAAGGAAAGGAATTTGGCTGGTAAAAAATGTAAAGGAAAGCGAACAGAAGCGTTCTCCGAGAGCTCCGTTTACAACCTCAACTTTACAGCAGGTAGCGTCTTCCCGCCTCGGGTATTCCCCTTCACGCACAATGCAAATCGCCCAGAAACTTTACGAAGCCGGACATATTACTTATATGCGAACAGATAGTACGAATCTTTCTATTGCTGCGCAAGGGCAAATTTTATCTTTTGTTAAAAAAGAATACGGAGAGAATTATGTTGAATCCAGAATTTAT
>CAZKJE010000004.1:20781-34526 GCA_964553015.1 uncultured Candidatus Saccharibacteria bacterium
AGAATATGCCGAAGCGAAAATTTATAAAACCAAATCTAAAAATGCGCAGGAAGCGCACGAAGCTATCCGCCCGACTCATATAGATAAGCTTCAGGCGGGAGGAGATGAGCAAAGCCGGCTATATCGCCTCATCTGGGAGCGAGCAGTCTCTTCGCAGATGACAGATGCAAAATTACTTAAAACAAAAATTACAGCGGTGATTGAAGGACACGCAGACTTGCCCGAGTTCGGGGCTGTCGGTTCTCGGTTACTATTTCCGGGCTGGCTCGCGGTGGACACCGGTGCGCGAGGCGACGATGTAGAACTTCCTCTAGTAACCGCCGGAGAAAAATTGAAATTGTTAAACTTGATCAGTGAAGAAAAATTTACCGAGCCGCCAGGCAGATACTCGGAAGCCGGACTTGTGAAAGAGCTTGAGTCCCGCGGCATCGGCCGCCCGTCTACATATGCATCTATCATGCGCACAATTGAGGAGCGCGGGTATGTGGAGAAAGTTGGCAAGACTTTGTTCCCTACTGATACCGGCGAAGTCGTATCAGACTTTCTAGAAAAACATTTTGCAAATTATATTTCAGATACTTTTACCGCAGAGATGGAAGACGAACTGGATGAAATCTCCCGAGGCGAGCGCGAATATGAAAAAACTTTAAAAGATTTCTACGGGCCTTTCTTAAAAGAAGTAAAAGCAAAAGAGAAACTTGAAAAAGCTACAAATTTGGGTAGTGCGCCGGAAAATATAAAATGCCCAAAATGCGGAAGCCCTATGATCATAAAACTCTCGCGCGGAGGAAAATTCTACTCTTGCTCTAAATATCCGGACTGCGACGGCGCGCTTATGCTAGATGGTACGGAGTTAAAAGGGCCGCAAGAGACTGGAGAAATGTGTCCTCTGTGCGGCGAAAAGAAAGGCAAATCTGGCGGAGGAAAATTAGTAATAAAAGAAAGACGCGACGGTACCGGGACTTTTATTTCTTGTTCCCGTTATCCAAAATGCAAATTTATTAAACAAGATGAAGCAGAACTGGCCAGAAAGAGAACGGGCGTGATTTGTCCTGACTGCAAAAAAGGAGACATTTCCGAACGGCGCGGAAGATTTGGAATTTTTTATTCCTGCTCAAATTATCCAGACTGCAAATTTGCCATAAAAGCAAAACCTACGGGCAATATTTGTAAAGAATGCGGAAGCCTGATGATGGAAGGCACGAAGACAATACCGGAAAGGTGTTCAAATAAAGCATGTAAAATGCATAATCCTCATAAGATTCCGAAGATAGAATCTTAAACAACTTTTTGGAATTTAGCTAACAATGCTATAATTGTCTCTATGCCAAACGTTCAGGAAATCATAGACATAATAGGCAAAGTCAGTAAAAAAGATGAAGAGCTTCTGACCAAAGCTTATAAATTTGCCGACCATGCTCACGAAGGGCAAAAAAGAATGAGCGGAGAGCCCTATTTTAATCACGCTTTCGAGGTTACAAAAATTTTGGCCAAACTTAGGATGGACGTGCAGGCACTCGCGGCAGGCTTTATGCATGACGTGCTCGAAGATACAAAAATATCCGAAGAAGAAATACAAAAAGAATTCGGAAGTGATATTTTATTTCTCATTAAAGGAGTGACGAAGCTCGGAACTTTGAAGTACCGTGGGCACGAGAGGCACGTAGAAAGTCTGCGAAAATTCTTTATCGCTATGGCAAATGATCTGCGCGTGGTCATTATGAAGTTTGCCGACAGGCTGCACAATTTGCGAACTCTCGAGCATATTCGTGAAGACAAAAGGCGTAGAATTGCGATAGAGTCTATAGAAGTGTACGCACCGCTGGCAAACCGCCTCGGTATGGGAAAACTCAAAGGCGAAATAGAAGATGCCGCTTTTCCTTATGCTTACCCAAAAGAATATGCACTGGTGGAAGAGATGATAAAAGAGAAAAAAGAATCATACAAAAAAAATCTAGAAGAAGTTCACGACACCTTAAAAAAAGAATTAAAAAAAAATAAGATCAACGTGGTTGAAATTGATTATCGTATCAAGCACAAATACAGCCTATATAAAAAACTGCAGAAGTACGATATGGATATAGAGAAAATTTTTGATATCGTGGCGCTCCGCGTAATCGTCGATACTGTCGAAGAGTGTTATCGAGTGCTCGGCATAGTGCATTCAATCTGGAACCCGCTTCCGGGCAGAATAAAGGATTACATTGCGATACCAAAACCAAACGGCTATCGCTCACTGCACACAACTATTTTTACCGGACTTGGCAGAGTTGCTGAGATTCAAATTAAAACACAAGAGATGCATGCGGAGTCCGCATATGGCATCGCAGCGCACTTTGCGTATAAGGAACGTACCGGGAAAAAAGTAAAAGACGATAAAGATAAATTTAAATGGATAGAAGAGTTAAAGGAATTGCATTACACACCGGGCAAGCCGCAGAATTTTATAGAACACTTAAAGACTGACTTTTTTAACGACCGTATTTTCGTATTCACTCCGCAGGGCGACGTGATAGACTTGCCGGACGGCTCCTCCCCGCTTGATTTTGCATATTCAATACATTCCGATATCGGAGATCATACTTCAAGCGCTAAAGTTAATGGCAAGATGGTTCCGATTTTCTCAAAACTGAAAAATGGAGATATCGTAGAAATAACAACCAAAAAAGATGCGCATCCTTCTTCCAAATGGCTGGAGTATGTAAAAACAACCATGGCAAAAAAACACGTGAAATCTTATCTAGAAAAAAATAGTTTATTGTCTAAACTAAAATCCTTTGGAAAAAGTTAAACACTGAAATTTGAAATATTATACAGGTCTGCGTCGTCTTTTTGTGTTTCGTCTTTTGTCCTGTCATCTATCGGTGCATCAGCGGTTAAACCGCTGGTTTCGAGCGGTTTAACCGCTGAAATTGCAATATGATTTTCGAGCATGTCTATCGGCTTTTTCTCTATTTCTCCTTTCTGAATAAGGTCTAAAATTGTACGCAGGTCATCAGTAGAGAAAAAATCTATTTTAATTTGTCCGCCGAGCTCCTTTCTGTCTATGTGAACTCTGGTTCCTAATTTTTCCTGAAATTCTTCTTCAAGTTCGGTAATTTCAGGGTCAGGCATAAATTCTTTTTTGCGCACTCTGTCGTACGCAATCTTGCGCGCAAGTCTCTCTGCTTCTCTCACTGTAATTTTTTTGTAAACAATTTCTTTAAATAGAACAACTTGTTCTTCTGGGTGGTCTGCAAGCATCAATATCGGGCGAGTATGCCCTTCGCTTATTTTTCCTTCAGATAAAGCATTGAGTACTTCTTCGGGTAAGGATAAAATTCGAAGCGAGTTTGAAACGTATTCCCTACTTCTCCCCATTTTTTTCGCTATTTCGTTATGGGTAAATTTAAATTCTGTAGCCAGCCTGAAAAATGCCCGCGCGCGGTCCACAGCGTTTAAATCTTCTCTCTGCAAGTTTTCAATAATTGCAAGTTCCAGCTTCATGATTGCCGTATCGCCGGTACGAATGATTGCCGGCACCTGAGAAACTCCGGCGAGCTTGGCTGCGCGAAGCCTGCGTTCGCCTGCAATTAACTCGTATTCCGTCATTAAGCCAACGCCACCTTGTTTTTCAAGCTCTACGCGAGAAACAGTAAGGGGCTGAAGCACGCCGTATTGCTTTATAGAATCAGCTAAATCCTGCAATCTGGCCTCGTCAAATTCCCTCCTCGGCTGGTAAGGGTTTGGTTTTATTTTGTCTGTGTCTATCCAGAAAATAGAATTGGAATATGCGTTTGACATTGCTTCATTCTATCACATTTTTTAAAAGCGCATAATTGATTTTAGTGCACTTCTTGTGTATTATGTGTGCACACTGCCGGAGTGGCGGAATTGGTAGACGCGCACGACTCAAAATCGTGTCTCGCAAGGGGTGAGAGTTCGATTCTCTCCTCCGGCACAAAGTCAATATTTTTAAAAATATGTCAAAAATATCCCAAAATTCAACTGATCTTGAGATAAACGGCGGGAAAAAATTATCCGGAACGATTTCTACAGGATACTCCAAAAATGGCTCTGTGGGCCTTTTGTGCGCCTCAATTTTAAATCAGGATAAAACAATTTTGCACGGTATAGCAAGAATCGAAGAGGTTTACAGAATCATAGAAATCATGGAAAGCATCGGAGTGAAGGTAAAGTGGATCGGCTCGAATACAGTAGAAACAATTCCGCCCAAGAAGTTTGATATAAGAAAATTAAACAGAGAATCGGCTGAAAAAACCCGTTCTATACTTATGTTTATCGGACCGCTGGCGCATTTTCTTCCATCATTTTATATTCCGCAAGCTCAAGGCTGCCATTTGGGCAAACGAACCATAGCGGCTCACCGGTATGCGCTCGAAGAATTAGGAATCAAGATCGCTGTTTCTGCTGATAAATATGAAATAAACACTAAAAAATTTACTCCTGCAAATATAGTAATGTACGAAGCCGGAGATACTCCGATAGAAAATGTACTTACTGCCGCAGCTTTAATTCCGGGAAAAACTGTCATAAAATTCACGAGCTCAAATTACCAAGTGCAGGAGATATGCTTCTTTCTGGAAAAATGCGGCGTGAAAATAGAAGGCATAGGCACATCTACTCTCATTGTCCATGGCGTAAAAAGTATCAATAAAAAAATTGAATACAACAACAGCGAGGACCCGATAGAATCCATGACTCTCATCGCCGCAGCCATAGCCACAGATTCTCTCCTCACAATCACCCGCTGTCCTATTGATTTTCTTCAGCTGGAATTATACAAACTTAAAAAGATGGGCCTCAAATTTGAAGTTATAAAAGAATACAAAGCAGAAAATAAAAGAACCAATTTAGCTGACATCATAATCTATCCTTCGAAATTCAAAGCACTGGACGATAAAATCCACGCCAACCCTTATCCGGGAATTAATATGGATAACTTGCCGTATTTTGTAATTCCCGCGATGAAAGCAAAGGGTCAGACCATGATTCACGACTGGGCTTACGAAAACAGAGCCATATATCTCACGGAAATAAATAGAATGGGAGCGCAAATAACACTCGCAGACCCGCACAGACTTTTTATTGAAGGCGGAACAAAATTGCATCCTGCCCAGATGGTTTGCCCACCGGCACTCCGACCTTCTATGGTCATATTGATAGCGATGCTTGCGGCACCGGGAGTTTCTATTCTTCGCAATGTGTATATGATCCATCGCGGATACGAGGAAATTGTAAAACGTCTCAACTCCATTGGTGCAGATATTAAGATACTAGAATAATGAAGCCATTAGTTATAGTAATATTAGGCCAGACGACTACCGGCAAAAGCGCTTTGGCTGTTAAAATTGCTAAAAAAATAAACGACAAAAAAGGAGCTGAAATCATTTCTGCAGATTCTAGGCAAGTTTACAAAGGTCTTGACATAGGCACGGGGAAAATCACTAAAAAAGAAATGCGGGGAGTATCTCACCACCTGATTGACGTTGCAAATCCAAAAACTAAATTTACAGTTACTGAGTACCAAAAAAAAGCAATCTACGCTATAGCTGAGATTGTAAAAAGAGGGAAAATCCCGATTATAGTCGGAGGAACCGGATTTTATATTGATGCTATAACTAAGGGCGTGATTTTTCCCGAAGTTCCACCAAATAACAAATTAAGAAAGATTTTAGAAAAGAAATCAGCCCCTGAACTCTTTAAAATATTAAGCAGGCTGGACAAAACTAGGGCAAAGGATATAGATAAAGATAATGGGGTCAGACTAATCAGGGCGATAGAAATTGCAAAAGCCTTAGGTAGGGTTCCTAAAATTACACAGGGTTCCCCTGTGTATGAATTTATAAAAATTGGCTTATATTTGCCGACAGAAAAACTTGAAAAGAAAATAAAAATAAGAGTTAAAAAAATGTTTCGGGATGGCTTGCTTAAAGAGATAAAAAAGTTAAAAAAGCCTGCCCGCCTTGGAGGGATTGGAGTTTCAGATAAAAGATTACGGGAACTGGGTTTTGAATATTTTAATCCCACAGAAGAAAAAGTCGTTACTGAAACTATAAAATATGCGAAACGCCAGATGACGTGGTTTAAACGGGACAAGGAAATCAAATGGTTTGATGCGTCGAAAAACCCAACTAAAGAAATACTACTCCTTTGCAAGCTTCGCTAAAATAAGATCGATAAATTGGTGACCTTTACTTATTTCTTCTTGATTACCCAGTTTATATTTTCCCAATTTTTCGCTAAGAGGATCAACAAACCCCTTGATTTCTTTATAAAGTTCATCGCCTATTATATCACGCATAGCATTAGCTGTTGTTAGAATGTCGCTAAAGAAACTCTTGCTTCCTTTGAACTTACTGACACCATCGGGTGTACGAGATAAATCGCTTAATATTTCCTGCGAAGGAATCTCTTCTACGTATTTTTCCGATCCTCTTAGTTTGACAAGAGATATTACTGCTTGTTTTTTCTTCATTTCCTTTAAAGTATCTTCCATGTTATTTTTTGTTATTATTTTTAATCCATCTTCCATGGCGGGCGATGAGGGAATCGAACCCCCGACATCGGTTTTGGAGACCGAAGTTATGCCACTTAACTAATCGCCCTTACATACTAACAAAAAACGACCCTAAGGTCGCCTTCAGTATAGCAGAAATGAGGATAAAATCTACTTTTTGACCTCCTTATGCTTAGTCTTCTTCTTGCACCATTTGCAGAATTTATTGAGCTCAATTTTTTTGGTGACAATCTTCTTGTTCTTGCTGGACCAGTAATTTATGCGCTTGCAGGTTCCGCAGGCGAGTTTTATAAGTCTATCTTGTGACATATATACATA
This sequence comes from uncultured Candidatus Saccharibacteria bacterium, assembly GCA_964553015.1. GTDB lineage: Bacteria > Patescibacteriota > Minisyncoccia > Phycocordibacterales > UBA9973 > UBA9973. Next base: position 27,620 of record CAZKJE010000004.1, read on the forward strand.
CTAATATAAAATAATGCAAAAAGCAACTTCTTTAGTTTACTGTAGTTTTTAATTTTTTCTCCTTTTCAAATCTTTCTACGGCGAGGTCAATAAGTCTGTCTAATAGTTTGGTTTGCGGAATTCCGCTCGCTTCCCAAAGTTTCGGATACATACTGATATCGGTAAATCCCGGAATTGTATTTATTTCGTTTACTAAAACTTCGCCTGTTTTCTTATTAAGGAAGCAATCTACGCGTCCCATGCCTTCGCAATTTAGTGCCTGAAATGTTCTGATTGCCAGCTCCTGCACTTTTTTCGCAGTCTTTTTATCAATCTTGGCTGGAATTTCTGCCACAGACCCTGCATCTATATATTTTGCATCATAAGAATAAAATTCCTGATTGGCGATAATTTCACCCGGCATAGATGCCATGGGATGATCATTTCCAAAGACAGCGCATTCAATCTCGCGAGCATTAATAAATTCTTCTACAATTATTTTACTGTCATACTTAAAAGCTTCATGAACTGCTTTTTTAAACTCACTTTCATTTCGAACCTTACTCACCCCCACAGAAGAACCCATATTTGCCGGCTTTATGAACATCGGCAATCCAAGCTTCTTTTTAAAATTTAGAAAATTTATTTTTTTTCCGGCTTTTATGGTAATGAAATTGCCGATAGGAATATCTGCGTCGCGCAAAAGTTTTTTCATGATATCTTTGTCCATACCAACGGCGGAACCAAGCACTCCGGCGCCGACAAAAGGCACATTTGCAAGTTTCAAAAGTCCCTGCATGGAGCCGTCTTCACCAAACGGGCCGTGCATGACCGGAAAAATCACGTCTATCTTTTCTCTGGTGCGAATTTCGTCATTAATAGGCACTATCTCCTTGCTCGCTGTGTTTAGTTTAATTAATTTAGGATTATTGCCGTTTAGCAAATAGTTGGAAGTATTACTTAAAAGCCACTTGCCTTCTTTGGTTATGCCCATAGGCACTATTTCGTATTTGCTTTTATTCAGAGAATTTATGACATTGCGCGCCGACTGGAGCGACACTTCATGCTCCGCGGATTTGCCGCCAAAAAGGACTCCGATTTTTAGTTTCTTTTTCATTATTTTAATATAACATTTTTTATGTCTTTCGGCACTTTAGTCAGATTCTTGCATCCTTTTCGGGTAATCAGATACATATCTTCAATACGCACCCCGCCAAAGCCTTTGAGGTAAATTCCTGGCTCCACGGTCATCACACATCCTACGGGAATAATATCTTCGCTTTTTGGCTTAAAGTTCGGCCACTCGTGGATCACAGTGCCGACACCGTGCCCCAATCCATGTTTAAAATTATTTTTGTACTTTTTGGCAATAAAATCTCGCGCTGTTCTATCTATGACCCAAGCTCTGCGCTCGCCTTTCTGTAATTTTTTTACAGCTAGCTCCTGAGCCTTCAGCACATCTAAATAAACTTTCTTCTGCCTCGCATTTGTCTTATTGTCTTTTTTGCCGAAAAAATATGTGCGCGTCATATCCGAGCAATAATGGTTTATGGTGGTACCTATATCAAACATAACTATGTCGCCCTTTTTCAATTTTGATTTTGAGGGTTCATGGTGAATGTTAGCGCTGTCTTTCCCAAAAGCAACAATCGGCGGAAAGGATAAAACTGGCGCTTTATATTTTACAAAAGATTTTTTAATAAAATCCGCAATTTCAATTTCACTAATTCCCTCTTTTAGCTCTGCAACAGCATCAGCTAAAACCCGCTCGCTGATCCGCTGCGCTTTAATTAAATTCGCAAGTTCCTTTTTAGTCTTCACTGCCCTGATTTCGTGTACTAATTTTGTTTTCATTTTAATTATGCTTTTAAATCTGGACTATTTAAATCTTTACGGGAATTCGGACTAGTTATTGAGGAGACTTGTATATCAAAACTTCTTTTTAAGTTATTTACCGCAACACCAACACACCCGGTAAGCAACTCATCTTCGTGCCTAAAAAGCCTATCTTCTCCAGTTATTAGGTGCATGCCGCCAATAATAATTTTCTCAACGCCTAAGTTTTTTATTAGCTTTATAAATTCCTCCCATTCTTCTCCGGTAAGATCGTTCGCTCTTTCAAAATATGGCAAGGAATTGTCCGGAAAAGTTGGTACTATATAAATCTCATTTCCCATACGTAGGTTTTTGGAAACTATTGTTTTTGTTGTCTCAATTTGGTCATATGTTTCAAAAAGAAAAATAGGTGTATCTGTATTAGCTTGTAATATTTTTTTAAAACCTTCTTCCACTACAGCAACCCTACCTAGCGAAATATATTGTTCAATGCCTTTGTCGGATTTCTGCTGCAAATAATAAGGGTGGATCATTATTCTTACTACTCCTTTATTCTTTTTGATCTTTTCGCGGAGTATTTCCTGCTCTTCTTTTGTGAGTAAAAATAAATTACGTATTGATTCTGTTTTTCTTTCTAAGCTCGCGGCTTGACTAAAATTGTCCATAAATTAATAAGAATTTAAAATAATTTCACTACATCGTGATAGGTAATCACAAGCATAAGTGATATTAAGATCACAAAACCGATCATGTTTGCGGTGTTTGCAAACTTAGGATTTATTCGCGAGCCTTTTATTTTTTCTATAAGCAGGAAGAAGAGTCTGCCGCCGTCTAGAGCCGGAAACGGAAATAGATTTATGATCGCGAGATTTATTGAAATAAGCGCGGCAAAAGAGAGAAGGTAAACAAAACCAAATTGGTACGCATCACCCACGATTCCTACCATGCCGACAGGCCCTGTAACGGCATTTAGATCTCCCTCACCCCTTATAGCCTGCGCCAAGAGCCCAAAAAGGCCCAAAATCGTGTCTTTGGTGACCGAAAGAGTAAACACCAACCCTTTCCAAAAAGCCTTGAAAAATGAGAATTTAGCCGTTCCTATCTGGTCCATGGAAATGCCTATGGTAGGTTTATCGGCGGACAAGTCGGGTGTTATCTCCGCCAGATCCTGGCTAGTCCCTCTTGTGTATCTTATATAGATATCATTTGTATTACCTTTCGATGTTACTAAGCTTTGCAACTCTGCTGGATTTGGGTTTTCCAAGACATCTCCGTCTTTTTCACTGTCTGATGAATAAACTGAGATTATTTTATCTCCGGCCTGCAATCCTGCCTTTTGGGCCGGAGAATCTTTTAGGACAGAGGTTATAACCAAATTTACATTTTGTAATTCATACCCGGATCCTGCACTGCCAACAGACACAGGAAATCCGGACATAAATCCAAAGGAAAACAAAAGCCACGCAAGAACAAAATTCATAAAAACTCCGGCAAATAATACGAGGGCTTGTTTCCATTTTTCTTTATTTATAAAACTTCGGACAGCGTCGGGACCATTCAGACTTTCTTCATCCGGAGTTTCTCCGAAAATCTTTACAAATCCGCCGAGCGGAAGTAAATTGAAAGTGTATTCTGTTTCGCCTTTTTTAATACCAAACAGTTTGGGCGGAAAGCCAAAACCGAACTCGTCCACCCGTATGCCGAACTTTTTCGCGACAAAAAAATGCCCAGCTTCATGGACCAATACCAGCACTAACAAAATTATTAAGAAAATTAAAATGCTCATGAATTTACCCCATTACTTCTTTTTCCTTTCTGTCAAAAAGAGCTTCTAAATTTGAATTTCCTTCGTTGACAATTTTCTGAAGTTCTTCTTTGGCGCGAAACCTGTCATCTTCAGTTAGTTTGGCGTCTTTTGTTTTGGCTTCAATATCTTCCATCACAACTTCGCGTTCTCTGCGCACAGTTATTCTGCTTTCTTCCAATTTTTCCTTAAGAACTTTTACCAGGGTCTGCCGTGTCTCTGTCGTCAGCTGTGGAAAGATTACTCTTATCCCCTGATCATCTGTGGCTACAGAAAGCCCGAGATTTGCGCTTACGATTGCTTTCTCTATGCCTTTGATCTGGCTTTTATCCCAAGGGGCTATGCGTAAAGTTTTCGGATCTTCAATAGAAACAGAAGCTACATTTTTTAATGCTACATACGAACCATATGATTCTACGGAAATGCCGTCCAATACCATGGGCGACGCCCGCCCTATGTTTAGCTGGCTGTATTCTTTTCCCAAAAACTCTTCTATTTTTTTAAGTTCCGCTTTGAAATTTGAAAAGTTGTATTGCATATCTTGTATTATAGCATATTTAAAATAATCTTTAAAATATTGGAGTCAAGAGCGCCACCGACTCCATCAGGCTTTTAGCCGAAGAGCCCGGCATTCTTAAAAACTCCCGAACTTTGAAAAAATGCTCAAAATAAGCCTGCGAACCAGAAAAATTTTTTACAAACTTGCCGTGTAAAACACTCTCAAGATCATTTAAAAATTTTATGGCCCGTGCGCGAGTTGAATCTAAAGCGATAGTTTCGTCATCCTCTTCTTCCGGCTCGGTTAAAAGTTCTTTAATAAAATTAATTCTGTCTGTAGGGGTCATTGCTATAAACTTTTCTGCTTCTTTCACTCCTTCCCCTAGGCCTTGCCTAGGGGAAACTTCTGACCTAATTACAAAAAATCTGGAAACTAGAGTTTTCAATAAAGCATTCGTATCGGGTACAATTAAAAAGAAATGCGTATTTTCTATCGGCTCTTCAAAAAGTTTCAAGAGACTATTTTGAGCCTCCAGTAAAAAACTATTTACAGAGATAACAAAAACTTTTTTGCCGGAGGAAAAACTTTTTTGTGAGCCGTAAGCCTTTAAATTACGCGCATCATCTATTTTAAATGAGTCTATATGGATATGAACAAAATCGGAGTTACCGATAGTTTTTACGCCGATTTCTTCCAGAAAAGAAACTATTTCTGGCAGTATATCTTCGCGCACTCCTTCTATGAGATAGGCATGATGTAGATTATTTTTATCCAGATGTTTTAAGATACTCATGATTACTTTTTACTCAAAACAGTTTTCTTATAAACATCCAAATGGTCTAGGGCTATACCTGTACCTTTGACCACACAGAACAGCGGATCTTCTGCAAGTGTTGCTTTCACTCCTGTCTTTCTATAAACCAAATCTGTTAGATTTCGAAGCTGAGAAGATCCTCCGGTCATAATGATGCCGTGGTCTATGATATCGGAAGCAAGTTCTGGCGGAGTTTCCTGCAATACGTCTTTGATGGCTTTGATAATATGTTTAAGCTCAGAATCTATTGCCTTTACTATTTCGTTTGTCCCGACTTGGGCGGACCTAGGTAAGCCCTGAATAAAATCTCGGCCTTTGATAGTGACACGAAGCTCTTCTTCTAGCGGCACCGCAGCGCCTATTTTTATTTTTACTTCTTCGGCGGTCCTGTCGCCTATCGCCAGGTTGAAAGTTTTTTTAATATAATCCGCTATCGCCGCATCAATTTTATTTCCGGCAAATTTCACAGAAGTAGAGGCGACTATTCCTCCGAGAGAAATCACAGCAACGTCTGTAGTCCCTCCGCCGATGTCTACCACCATGTAGCCCTTGGATTCATAAATCGGAATGCCGGCGCCGATCGCCGCGAGTATCGGCTCTTTCACCACATACGCGTTTCTCGCTCCGGCACGAATTGCAGCTTCTATAACCGCCCGCCTTTCCGTGGAAGTAACTCCGGCCGGAACAGACACCATGACATCCGGCTTAAAAAAACTAATGCCCATAGCTTTACCAATAAAATACCGGAGCATCGCTTCTGTAACCCGATAATCCGCAATAACTCCGTCTTTCATTGGTAGGTATGTAATAATTGATTCAGGAGTTTTACCTATCATGTTTTTAGCTTCCAAGCCTATGGCCAGTATTTTATTGTCCTGCTCAGAGACAGCGACAACGGAAGGTTCATTTAAAACTACGCCCTTGCCGGGGACAAAAACGAGAGTGTTGGCTGTGCCTAAATCTATGCCCAATTTACGCGAAAAAATTCCCATATAAGTTAATATAGCACAGTTTTATGTTAGAATGAAATTAACAAATTATGAAAGTAATATCCGTAATGCCACTAAAAAAAGGAGTCTTGAGAGGCGACTTAACTTACTTCACAAGCCTCGACATGCCCACAGGTAATATAGTTAGCGTGCCGATAAGAAAGCAAAATGTTCTGGCTCTGGTCACTTCGTCTGAAAATCTGAAAGAGACTAAAAGCGACATAAAGGGCATGAATTTTAATCTAAAAAAAGTGCATGCAAATCTGGGAGAGTCAGTTTTTTTAAAAGAATTTTTAGAAAGTATTTTTGATTCCTGTGATTACTTTGCCCAGAATAAAAATAGCGCTATCACCTCGCTTATTCCCAGTATTTTTATAGAAAAATATGCAAAGCTTACAAAAATAAAAAATGAACATGAAAGTAATATAAAAAATGCTAAAAATATAAAATCTGAAAAGCTTCTTTTTCAATATCCATTTTCTGACCGTATTTCAATATATAAAACGCTGGTACGGGAATCTTTCGCCAGAGGCAAATCTATCTTTTTAATCTTGCCAAATGAAAGTGACATAATAAAATTTGAGAAAGAGCTTTCTAAGGGCATAGAACAGTTCACGTTTACCATGCATAGCGGAATAAGCGCTAAAAAAAATCTGACAAATTATGAAAAAATAATTACTTCTTCACACCCAGTGCTTATTATCGGCACAGTGCCATACTTATCCATCCCGAGAAAAGACATTGGCACCATAATTTTAGAACACGAAAGTTCCGGCAGTTACAAAACAATCAAAAGGCCATATTTTGATCTGCGAATTTTTGCAGAGGTGTATGCTTCCAAGATCGGCGCAAGATTTATCATGGCTGACGATATTCTACGATTTGAAACAATCGGGCGAAAAGATCTAGACAATCTCGCCCCTTTGCACCCCCTCTCTTTCAGGATAGATTTCGGGGGAAACATAAATATCCTAAAAAAGGAAGCG
>CAZKJE010000004.1:34536-43644 GCA_964553015.1 uncultured Candidatus Saccharibacteria bacterium
GAAAAAAGCCTCGCTCACAGGCTCTGGGCCGAGGGAAAATAAAAAATTTCAGATACTAAACGATGAAAGTATTCAAAAAATAAAATCTGCACTTGAAGAAAAGAAAAACGTATTTATTTTTTCCCTGCGCAAAGGACTGGCAACGCAGACGCTATGCAGGGATTGCGGAGATACCGTAAGCTGCAATAAATGCGAAGCACCGCTCGTTTTATATCTTTCCCACCAAGGCAAAAAAAGGATGTTTCTGTGCAACCGGTGTAAAGAAGAGAAAGAAGGAGACACTGCATGTGCTTCCTGCGGCAGCTGGAACCTCATACCGCTCGGCATAGGCACAGATACAGTTTACGAAGAAGTAAGAAAATTGTTTCCTAAAACTTCTATATTCCGATTGGATAAAGAATCCGCTAAGACAGCAGCCGGTGCAAAAAAAACAATAAAAGAATTCAGCGAAAATAAGGGTGCAATGCTTATAGGTACGGAAATGACTTTTTTTTATCTGAAAGAAAAAGTTGCTCTTTCTGTAGTAGCAAGTTTTGATTCGCTATGGAGTATTCCAAATTTCAAAATGAGTGAAAAAATTATTCAGATTATTCTTTCAACTATAGGCTTGACAGAAGAAGAGTTATTGATTCAGACAAAAAATGACGAGGACGTTATTATACAATCAATCAAATCCGGAAACTTGATGCCTTTCGTGCGCGAAGAACTTGAAGACAGGAAAAAATTAGATTACCCTCCGTTTAAAAGATTTATAAAAATTACTCACACCGGCGATAAAGAGGAAACCAGAGCAGCAAGGAAAGTTATGGAGGAAATGTTTAAAGAATACTATCCGGAAATTTTTAGCGGTTTCGTATCCCGAATAAAAGGAAAATACATTACTAACGCGCTTATAAAACTAGAAACTAACAAATGGTCTCTATCAGAGCTCTCTAACGGCTCTTCTATTGACGAAAATTTACTAATTAAACTCCTTTCACTTCCGCCTTCCTTTGAAATTTTCGTAGATCCGGAAGATTTGTTGTAATATTTTTAATATATGGTATAGTTTTTAACGAAAGGAGAAATACCCATGAAAGAGGAATCATGGGAGTCCGACTTTGTAGGGGTGTGTGGAATTACTACTGTTGTCTGTCATGAGCCCGTCGAAGAGACTGGGTTGGTGATTACAGAGAGTTCATCTTCGCCTCAATGGAGGCCAGACGAGGATGACGATCTTCAGAGGAAAGAGGGGGGTGTGGTAAAACGCCTTCATCACATCAGGTAAGTAACCCGTCTTGGGTAAAGAGAGCACGTCTCTCCACCGAGGCGGGCTTTCTTTTTTTTGTAATCAAGCAACTATAACTGTAAATTCCCCTCTTTGTTTATTTTTATTTTTTACAAAATATTCCAGAACTTCTTCAGGAGTTCCTGTTTTAAATTCTTCGTATATTTTTGTCAGTTCACGAGCGACACAAACTTTCTTATCCGGACAAAATTTTACAAGCGATTCAAGAGTTTTTAAAATTCTGTGCGGAGATTCGTAAAATGCCATAGTTCTCTTTGACTGAGCTATCTCTTTAAATAAAGTTTCTCTGCCCTTCTTGTGCGGCAAAAACCCTAGAAAAGTAAATTCGTGAGTGGGTAATCCAGAACCAGATAGTGCTGTAATCAGTGCTGTCGCCCCCGGTACAGGAACCACATCTACGCTATAGCGTAGATCAAGATCTTCTTTAATTTTAGAAACCAGAAGTGCTCCCGGATCAGAAATCCCCGGTGTGCCGGCATCTGATACCAGTGCTAGGTTTTTCCCCTCTTTTAATAACTGAAATATGTTAGCGAGTTTGCTCTGTCTGTAATTTTTTCCGACTACATCGTCGGAGGGGTAGCTCATTGTCGGCTTGCGTATATTGTATTTATCTAAAAGTTTTTTTGTCTCCCGGGTATCTTCGCATAATATCAAATCAACGCTCTTAAGCGTCTCAATAGCCCGGAGAGTGATGTCTCCCATATTTCCGATCGGTGTCGCTACAACGTAAAATCTAGACATTATTCTTCGGTAGACTCCTCTATGTCCTTGAATAAGCCATGAATTCCTTTACCCCTGCTTGCCTCTAGATTATCAGTAGACATTTTATAATACTCTTCTAAGTCTTTTTCTTCAGTGGGAATTTTAAACTCTGTTGCTACTTTTTTCATTAAATTCAAGATGCTTTTTAGTTTTTGCAATGCTCTATCTACATCCAAACTCCCTTCCTTTAATTCTTCACAAATATCTATATAATTAATATTTAATGAATTAATGCGAAGATCACTCGTTTTACCTGTTACTTTAAAGCAATAATAAAGACCAATTATATCATTATCTACTTTTTCATATTCAACTTTTAACTGCTCTTGATTAATTGGCGGACCTTCTGACATGTAGATATTGTAAGTAAAAATAAGCAATATGTCAATAAAAACTTTTATTTCCTATATTTTCTCGTACGCCACTTGTCTGCAATTTTTACCCGAGTAAGCGAGCGCTCGAGTTCGGCTTCGAAATGTTCAAAATCAACATGCTCCTTGTTTTCCCCGCCTCCCGGACGGGCAGGCATTTCTTTTTTTAATTCTTCCGCGCGAGTTTTTGCTTTTTCAACTTTTTCATCTGAAATTTCAGAAACGTGTTCGGCAAAGTCCGCAAGCACGGCAACTTCGGTAATTCCCTCTTCACCCTCCACGGCAGGCAGGCTTTTCTTCACTTCCAAAAATCCGCCGACGATTGCGAAAGGCACATGCTCGCCGTTTATGACTGCCACGACATCTCCAGAAGAGAGGCCTGTGATAAGCGGAATGTGCTCCGGCAAAACTGTTATTTCACCCAAGGTCGTCGGCAGGCTCACCTGATCTGCCATTTCTTCAAGAATCAGGCGCTCCGGCGTAATTATTTTTAATTTTAGTTGTTTGGACATATTTCAATTACATTGCACCCCGCATATAAAAATCTCCTTCCGGCTTACTATCGTGCTTGCCATCAAGAATTTCTTTGAATGAACGGATCGTTTCTTTAAGCGGAACATACTCTCCTTTTGTGCCGGTAAATTGTTCGGCAACGAAGAAAGGCTGGGAAAGAAATTTCTGAATTTTACGAGCGCGAGAAACGAGTTCTTTATCAGCTTCAGATAATTCTTCCATGCCCAATATAGCAATGATGTCCTGCAGGTCTTTATATCGCTGAAGCACGCGCTGTACTTCGCGAGCGACTGTGTAATGTTCTGGGCCGACAATGTTCGGATCAAGAATTGTGGAAGAAGAATCAAGCGGATCAACGGCCGGATAAATACCAATTTCTGAAAGCGAACGGTTTAGCACGACGGTAGAATCCAGGTGCGAAAATGTAGTAGCGGGAGCTGGGTCTGTTAGGTCGTCTGCGGGCACGTACACGGCCTGCACCGAAGTCACCGAGCCTTTATCTGTGGAAGTAATACGTTCCTGCAATATTCCCATTTCCGTTCCAAGCGTAGGCTGGTATCCCACCGCCGAAGGAATACGGCCAAGAAGCGCGGATACTTCGGATCCCGCCTGTGTAAAACGGAAAATGTTGTCGATAAATAGAAGCACATCTTTGCCTTCAGCATCTCGAAAATGCTCAGCCATGGTGAGAGCAGAAAGCGCTACACGAAGACGAGCACCCGGCGGTTCGTTCATTTGTCCGAAGACCATGGCTACTTTTGGAAGCACGCCGGAATCTTTCATTTCATGATATAAGTCATTACCTTCACGAGTACGCTCTCCGACTCCGGCGAAAACTGAATATCCTCCGTGATTTGATGCGATATTATGAATAAGCTCCTGAATCACAACAGTTTTACCAACACCCGCTCCTCCGAAGAGTCCGACTTTTCCTCCTTTCAAAACCGGGCAAATGAGATCTATGACTTTTATACCTGTTTCCAAAATTTCAACTTTCGTAGCTTGTTTTATATATTCCGGCGCGCTTCGGTGAATCGGCAATTTCTTTTCTGCTCCAACAACTGCACCATCATCTATTACTTCACCCAAAACATTAAAAATTCTTCCAAGTGTAGCGGCGCCTACAGGTACAGATATGGGCGAGCCGGTGGAAACGACTTCCATTCCGCGGGAAAGACCGTCGGTAGTATCCATCGCCACAGATCGCACAAGGCCTCCGCCCAAGTGCTGTTCAACCTCAAGAATTATTTTCTTCTGATTTTCTCCTTGGCCCTTAGCGACTTCTAGCGCAGTATAAACATCCGGTAAATTCTGACTCTCGTTGCCGAAATCTACGTCGATGACCGGCCCGATAATTCTTTTAATTGTACCTGTTGTTTTCATAATAATTTTTAATTAATAATTGTTAATTTTTAATTCTTAATTGACTGAAGCCATACCAGCGCTAATCTCCGATATCTCTCTCGTAATATTCGCCTGTCTTGCCTTGTTAAATACCAAAGTAAGATCATCAATCATTTCTCCAGACGCCTCAGATGCGTTCTTCATGGCCACCATGCGCGCAGATTGTTCTGAAGCATTGGACTCAAGAATCATCTGATATACCTGCATGCGAGTTATTTTTTCTGCCAGAGATTTTATTAATGCATCAAAATCTCCTTCAAATAAATACTCTGTCTTCTGGATTTTTCTCCCCTCTGCTAAGGGGGAGATTAAGAGGGGGTCTATCGGCAACAGTTGCTTGATTACAGGTTTTTGGGATAAAGCAGAAGTAAAATGCGTATACGCGATATAAACTTTTTTATATTTGCCATTTCTGTACTCGTTTATGATGAGCCGAGAGAGAGGCAAGGCGTCCGTAAGGCTTATATTTACGTCAGGCATATCTGTAAATACTCCCGTGATATTCTGATCTATTCGCCTCATAGCTACGTCTCCTTTTTTACCTATTGTAACAATCTCTGCTTCTTCTTCGCTTAACTCCTTTAATTTTTGTAAAGTTAACTTTATTACCTGCGAATTGTATCCTCCACAAAGCCCGCGGTTTGAAGTGATGAGAACGATGAGAGTTTTTCCCTCGGCCTGCTCGTTCCAAAGCGGATCGGTCGATTTTTCTATGTTTTGAGCTACAGATTCCAAAATCTGGGAAGAATATTCTGCATACAAACGAGAAGCCAAAGTAGAAGACACCGCTCGCTTCATCTTTGAAGCAGCTACTAGCTCCATAGCCTTCGTGATCTTTTTTGTATTCTTTACGCTTTTTATTCTTCTTTTAATTTCTTTTGTACCTGCCATAAATAAATTACTTCTTTATTTCTAATTGAAATTCTTTTTTAAATCTTCTATAGCTTTTTTTAATTCCTCTTCGCCTTTATCGCTCCACATTTTCTTTTCGATCACTTCTTTGTAAAATACTTTCGCATTTCTTTCAGTATATTCTATAAGTCCTTTTTCAAATGCTTTTATTTTATCCATAGGCACATCATCCATGTAACCTTTTGTGAGAGCATACAGCGTAACTACTTGATGTTCGGTTTTAACCGGCGCATACTGAAGCTGCTTCAATACTTCAACTGCTCTTTTTCCCCGTTCCAGCTGGCGTTTGGTAGTGTCATCGAGGTCAGAACCGAATTGGGAAAAGGCTTCAAGCTCGCGGAATTGCGCAAGATCAAGCTTTAACGTTCCTGCCACTTTTTTCATAGCTTTGATTTGGGCGCTAGATCCTACTCTCGAAACTGACGATCCCACGTTTACTGCCGGACGGATGCCTTTATAGAAAAGATCTGTTTCCAAAAATATTTGTCCATCAGTAATGGAAATAACATTGGTAGGAATATAAGCGGAAATATCTCCGGCTTGAGTTTCAATTATCGGAAATGCAGTAATGGATCCTCCGCCATATTTTTCATTTCTTCGGCAAGCGCGTTCGAGCAAGCGAGAATGGAGATAAAATACGTCTCCCGGATAGGCTTCACGGCCCGGCGGACGGCGAAGCAAAAGAGAAATTTCTCTATAGGCGACTGCGTGCTTTGAAAGATCGTCATAAATAATTAACACATCCTTTCCCTGATCCATAAAATATTCAGCAATAGAAACCCCCGTGTATGGAGCAATGTATGCAAGCGAAGCTGCCTCTGATGCGCCGGCAGAAACTATGACTGTGTACGCCATTGCCCCTCCTTCTTCCAGGCGAGCTTCTATTTTTCTAAGTTTAGAATCTTTTTGTCCGATTGAAACATACACACAGATCATATTCTGGCCTTTTTGATTTAAGATAGCGTCAATAGCTATAGCGGTTTTTCCGGTCTGGCGGTCTCCGATGATAAGCTCACGCTGTCCTCGGCCGACGGGAATAATACTATCTATCACTTTAATTCCTGTGGCTACTGGTTGGTCTACAGACAGGCGAGTAACGACTCCGGGAGCAACTTTTTCTATCGGATAAGTTTTGTTCGCCTTTAGAGAGCCTTTGCCGTCTATGGGTACTCCGATAGCGTTTACTACGCGGCCTAAGATATCATCAGAAACAGGAATTTCTAAAATTCTGCCAGTAGCCTTTACCTCATCCCCTTCTTTAATTTTTGAAAAATCTCCGAAAATAATTACTCCGACGAGGTCTTCTTCCAAATTTAGGGCGACTCCGGTAGCGCCGCTTGGAAATGTGACCATCTCGGAAGATTTTATATCTGAAAGGCCGGAAACTTTTGCGATACCGTCAAAAACCTCAAGAACCTTGCCGACTTTCTCCGCTGTAATTGAAATTTTAAAATTTTCTATCTCCTTTCTTAAATTTTCTACAATATTGTTTGTGCTCATATTTCTATTGTGCGCTTTTCTTTAAATGTTCTTGTAATTTCCTCATTCGGTTCTTAATTGAAAGGTCTATAATTTCGTCGTTTACTTCTATTTTTAATCCGCCCAGAAGTTTTTCATCTAAATTTTCTTCTAAAATTATCTCTTTGCTTCCATATCTTTTTGCCAAAGCTTGTTTTAATTTTTGCTGCATCCCGCTCGCGATTTTTTCCGCGCTCCATACTTTTACTGCTACTTTACCCTGTTCATCATTGATGATTGTATTTAAACGTCCGAGGATATCACTCGATTTTGATAACAATTTCTTTCGAGCTAAAAATTGCACGACATTTTTTAAAAAAACTGACTGCACTTCTCCTTTTTTGTCCTTAGAAGCTTCATAAATTGCGCGGGCTATGCTGTTGTCTGAAATTGCTGGCATGCTTTATAAATTATTCAAATCCTGTTTGCTCTTAATTAATTTCTCTGTGGCAAGCATAGCGAGGTCTACCATCTCTTTCTTCGCTTCTTCCACCATCTTTATTTTTTCTGCTTCCATCATCTTTTTGCCATTTTCTATAATGACGGTTGCCTCGTTTTTTGCAGCTTCCATCATTTCGGCTTTTTTAGCTTCGGCTTCTTTCTTGCCTTCCTGAAAAATTTTATTAGCTTCAGCTTTCGCTTTAGCTATAGCTTCCGCGTATTCAGCTCCTGTTCTCTCCAGCATAGATGCATTTGTTTTCGCATCATCTATGCCTTTCGCAATTTTTTCACTTCTCTCTGCCATAAGCTTTGAAAGTGGTTTCAGTGCAAAAATGTATAAAACTATAAACACAACTCCGAAGTTTATAGCTTGAGCTATAATTATTTTCCAGTCTATGTGAAATGTTGAAATAATTGAATCCATAAATTTTAATTAGGTGCTAGTGACTAGGTTCTAGAAACTAGACCCTAGAAACTAGAATCTAATCTAGATAGAAAAGGCGATAACAAGGGCGTAAATGGCTATAGCTTCCGCGAATGCGCAAGCCAAAAGCATCGGCACAAGTATCTTTCCTGCAGCCTCCGGATTGCGTCCGATTGATTCCATGGCTTTTGAGCCGATCATGCCAACTGCCAAGGCAGGACCAATAGATCCGATTGCCATGACGATTGCTTTTGCAAGGGTTGTTAATTCCATATGGTTTTTATTTGTTAATTAATAATGATCGACTTTTTGTGTACTGTTTCGTGTTCGTGTTCGTCATGATCCGTGGAAGAAATAGTGAAATAAACTACAAGTAAAATAGAGAAAATGAGCGCCTGAATGACTCCTACAAGCAATTCAAGAAAAAGAAAAGGTATTGGAACTATGTATGCTACCAGAGCAGCCATTGAAACCAAGAGCACTTCCCCTGCAAATACATTCCCGAAAAGACGAAAAGAAAGCGACGCAATCTTTGCAAATTCACCCACAATTTCAATCAAACCGACAAAGAACGTAATGGGAGCAACGATAATGATCGTAGGCTCATGGCGGATTTTTGTAAATATTCCCCCGAGCACTTTCAGATTAACATATTTATTAAAAGTTTTCCATATGCCGAGAGATATGATACCGAATACATTGGCGCCGAAAACAGCCATTACGGCGAGCGCTATTGTCGTATTTATGTCTGCTGTCCCCCCTCTAAGGAAGGGCACGAAAACCGCACTAGTTTCGCCTTCTTCTACAATTCCGAATCCCCCCAAGGGCAATATGCCGAGCCAGTTGTTTATGAGTATAAAAAAGAAAACAGAGATAGCTATCGGGAAAATTTTTATGGAAAGAGCTCTGCTGCCCGTCACCTGATCGCACAGGCCAAGCGCGCCATCAACTATTATTTCAAAAATATTCTGGAGTTTACCGGGAATAGCCGACAGTTTCAAACGCAAGACAAGAGATAAAATTATTATAATAACCACTACAACCCAGCTCGTTAGAAGCGCGTTGGTAATCGTAAAATTTCCAAAATGAAAAATTGGTTCAGCAAATAATGTAATTTCTTGCGATATTTTTTCCATAAATTATTTCTTCGTTTCAGTCTCTTTTAATTTCTTTATATAATTTTTAACAACTTTATACATTCCAAAACAGGTGACTATAAATCCAAGACCGGCCAGACAAAGAAAAATGACCGGCTCTGTTCCGTAGCGCGTATCTAGCATTTTACCAAAAATAAGCGCCAAAACAATAGGAACCACGATCCACGAAGAAACTTCGCTTAATATTTGAATCCCCGGTTTCCACCAAGGGCCACCGCCTTGGCGGGGCAAGTCATTATTAAAATTATTTTTATTACCTTCCATGTGAGCGTGGATGGGATCGAACCATCGGCCTCTGTCTTATCAGGACAGCGTTCT
>CAZKJE010000005.1:0-41661 GCA_964553015.1 uncultured Candidatus Saccharibacteria bacterium
GACAAAACCCGAGACCATAATTATGCGAACGCCTGAAACGAAAACAGAAGAGCCTGCTAAGGCCGTTGTGACAGGAGTCGTTTCCCCGTATGTCGAAATAAAGACTACCTTTAAAGCTGAAATAAAACCTACGGAAAAAGAAGGAACCAAAGAAGAAGTTTTAGTGCACTCCGCCGAAAAAATAAAAGACGATATAATAGATGCTCCGGATGTTCCCGTGAACTCAATTATTGATGCAGACAGAGCAGAAAAGGAAGTAGTGCCAGAAATTGTGAACGATCACACAACAGAATTAGTTTCAGCTGCAAGCGAAACTCAAGAAATAGCAGAGGAAACAGTTGCAACTGCAATAGATAAAGAAATAAAAGAAGTAGCTATTGAAACTCCGATAGAAGCACCCATAGCGTCAAGAGAAATCGAAATTAAGAATGAGACTCCGAAGGTCACAGAAAATATAAAAATCGAAACAGCAGAAGTAATACAAAACCCTACAAAAGAAATTAAACCAGAGAAAATAGAGACTGGTGTTTCTAAGATAGAAAGTACTGCAGTAAGCAACGAGGCAAGAAATGAAAAAGTTATTGATACACAATCAGTCGCTGCTGAAAAAACTCTCCCAATAGCAGAAAAAATAGAGAAAGATCTTGCGATAGATGGCCATGAGATGCTTCTGCGTATTTTAGGACTACCTCCTACAAAAAATGAGCCAAACCGAAATGAATCAATACAGATAAGATCAATCCCTTATTCTGTGATAGAAGCTGACAGCGCTAACACAGAATCAACTGGTAGCAAATCTAAGGTTATTAATACACTAAATGGTATAACATTAAGAAGGGCAGCTTAAATTAAATGAAAAATTTTAAGAAAACCGAATATTTTGACTTACGCGAAGAAATTGCTTCAGGAAAATTCCCACAAGTTATAGGAAGGACTGAAGAAATGGATCGGTTAACGAGAATTATAAATCGAAGCATCAATAATAATATCATTATAGTAAGCCAAAGCGGAACGGGTAAGACCAGTCTTGTGTATGGGTGGACTAAAAATCTAGCAAAAGAAGACACGTACGATCACTTGGGTTTTGTCCAATTAGGTACTGAGCATTTATTTAATTTGGACAACAATGGCGAAGAAGGAATTTATTTTAAAAGTGTAATGAGCGAACTGCCTTCCTGCGTTTTGTTTATCGATAACTTTGGCAGGATTGTGTATGGCAATTCAAACCTCCTCCAAAATACAGCCAGGTTGTATAATGATATTCTTAAAAATCCGGAAGTGCGGACAATATTAACAATGGAGCCCAAGGAATACAGCTGGATAGAACGTGAATATCCGGCATTTATAAAAATGTTTGAAACCATTAACTTAAAAAAACAAGGTAATTGGGAATACGTTCAGATACTGCAAAGCAAAATGCTGCAACTCAATAAAAATCACAAGATTATTGTGTCCTCCATAGAGATGGAAGAAATTATCTCATATGTAGAGCGATTCCCTTCTCTAGGCCATCTTCCTCAAGCAGCTATTAGTCTTTTAGATGAGGGAATTGTCCTAGCCAAATCTATGAACAAAAAAATATTAACCAGTGAAATAATCTCACATATTATTTCCAGCAAGATAGGCATCCCAAAAATGCAATTGAGCGGAAACGAAATAGAAATATTAAAAAATCTGGATAAGACTTTAAACTCAAAAATTATCAACCAGACAAAATCAGTCGATAAAATAATCCAAACATTGCAAAGAGCGAAACTGGGTATAAGAAATCCGAGCAAGCCGCTCGGCTCTTTCCTTATATTAGGACCGTCCGGAGTGGGTAAAACTGAAACAGCGAAATTAATTTCTGAAATTATGTTTGGCAGAAAAGAAAGTTTTGCAAGATTTGATATGTCAGAATTCGGGCAGGATCACACGGTGCAGAGGCTAATAGGAGCTCCTGCCGGCTATAGTGGCTACGAATCCGGCGGCGCTCTCACGAATGCACTTACAAAAGAACCCCACTGTCTCATACTATTGGATGAAATAGAAAAAGCTCATCCAAAGATTTTTGACATCTTTTTACAAGTACTGGATGATGGCAGGCTGACATCGGGGCAAAATGAAACAGTGGACGCCTGCAACTCTATAATAATGGCGACTTCAAACATAGGAGTAAATACAATACTGGAAGGATTTAACAAAGGAGAAGACATTATGAACGAAAAATTTATACAAGAAAAAATGATTCCTGAATTAGCAAAAATTTTCAGATTGGAATTTATTAATCGCTTTGATAGCATACTTATTTTTAATCCTCTTACCCTGCCAAACTTAATCGAGATAGCAAAACTTGAAATCAAAAAAGTGGAAAAAAGACTTATAAAACATAACGTTTTTTTTGATATCAACCAAAAAGAACTTGAGGAGAAAATTAAACCTATGGTCGATTCGAGATTTGGCGCCCGCCCCGTAAAGAGATTGATTGAAGAAACATGCGAATCACTGTTGGTAAATACATTATTAAATAATTAAGTTAATTGTATGGAAAATATATTTTTATCAGAACACAACATGCTGCTTTCTATAGAGAATGATATAAGCCATGAAACGAAAAATATAATTATAGATAAGATAAATAAGCAGGAGAAAATTTTTCTTGGAATCAGGAACACTGAACAGCGAATGGAGGAGAAAATAAAGAATGAATCAAAACCTGCAATTGATGACGATTATTTTGACAAAAAATCTTTAAATATAAACAATATATAATGGCATGAACAACATAACCATCGGAGTAAATAAATTTCGCGGCAAAGAAACCATAATAAAATATGGTGAAAAAGACAGGCTGCGCCATATGTACATGGTCGGAAAAACAGGGGTAGGCAAATCTACAATTTTTCAAAATATGTGCCTGCAGGATATCGAGAACAAAAATGGAGTTTGTTTTATCGACCCGCACGGAGAATCCATAGATTGGCTCTTAAAGAATATTCCCAAAGAAAGACTGGAAGACGTGGTATTGTTTGATCCAAGCGATATCGATTTTCCTTTTGGGCTCAACATACTTGAAGCGCATTCTGAAATAGAAAAAGATTTCTTGGTCAATGAGTGCATACAGATATTTTATAAATTATTTGATCCGGAAAGGTCGGGCATGATCGGCCCACAATTTGAACACTGGCTTCGAAATGCAGCACTTACGATCATGGCAGGACCGGACGGCGGAAGCCTCGTGGAAATTCCCAAATTATTCATCGATCGTGATTTTGAAATGGAGAAAAGGCGCTACCTGACAGACCCTCTTGTCATAGAATTTTGGACAAAACAGATGGCAAAAACTTCTGACTTTCACAAAAGCGAGATGCTTAATTATTTCATGTCTAAATTCGGACAATTTATGAACAATACTCTCATGCGCAACATAATAGGTCAGCATAAAAGCAGTTTTGACTTTGAAAACTTAATGGATAATAAAAAAATACTTTTGGTTAATCTGTCAAAAGGTAAAATTGGAGAAATAAATACCCATATGCTCGGATTAATCATCTTATCAAAATTACAGGCTGGAATACTAAAAAGAGCACACAAAGAATCCCTAGATCGAAAACCATTTTATCTGTACGTTGATGAGTTTCAGAATTTTACGACGGATACATTTATCAGTATGCTTTCCGAATCCCGCAAATATGGTTTAGGGGTGCATATAACCAATCAATACCTAGCGCAACTTCCGGAAAACATCAAAGATGCTGTCCTGGGCAACGTCGGCACAATTCTTTCTTTTGAGGTGGGAGCAGAAGATGCTGAAATATTATCGAAGGAATTTATTCCAATGGAACCTGCAGATTTTATTCATTTGCCAAGGTTTAGTTTTTATATAAAACTAATGATAGACGGCAAGACGAGTAATGCATTCTCTGGCATGAGTATTCCTCCGGAAACGCCAAAATCCCCAATTACGACGAAAGAAAATATTGAAATATTCAACAGGCTTTACTATGGATCCCCGAGGATCTTGGTAGAGAAAATAATAAATAAAAATTGGTCTTAAGTTCTAGGAAAGTTTTACTTCCTAAAATAAAGACATAGCCCAAGGAACGGGGATAGCGAGAAGCATAAGTATTGCTCCGAGAAGTCCTAAGTTTTTGTAGAAATTCACCCGTTCGCCCATGCGAGCCATCGGTTCTGATACTTCCCAGTATCGGTGCATTTTAATCAGCGTGCCGAGTAAAAATAATGCAAGTAACGTTACCGAATACACGACATATACACCAAGAAGAATTCCGAGTCCACCCAAAAGCATCATAAGTCCGGTAACTATTACTGAAGCTTTGGCCATGGGCACGCCTTTCGATGCCGCATACCCCGTATAGCTTTCAAGATTCTTAAAGTGACTATACCCGCTCATTATAAAATAACCTCCTAATATAATCCTCCCCAGCAGCAGCCACAAATATGAGTATTCCATATAATTTAATTATTAACTTTATTCCAAATCCAGGCAAACACATTGCCGACAATGTTGCCCATGATAAAAGCAATGATGACAACACTTACTGCTCGCGTTATATCAAATGGCATAACCACAAATGGATTATTTAATAAATGCATACCATACACAAAATTCATCCACGGCTGCGCCCAGCCAAGAGCGACCAAGAGAACCCAAACAACATGAACTAGCGCTGCAAATGACCCTAAAGCCAAACCTGTTTTATATTGATTCATAAAAAGTTGTTAAGCTTATAATATATCTATTATATCACTTTTTCCACTCTGTCAACTTCCCCGCCCTTATTTCTATCTTGTCAGCCTTGCGAAGTTTTCTTATTTTGTCATTTTGCAAAATGACAAAATGTTTTATTTTATCCAGTTCTTCATCTATGCCCCACAGATCGCCTTCGAGCGCTTCCCAGCCTTTTTCAAAAGTATTTAAATTAAGCAACGCAGAATACTGGCGCAAAGTTTTTTGTCCATTGTTTAAAAAATATTCGTGAAAGTAAGACATCGCCAGCTCGCGGATATTTTTATAAACAGGCTCGCGATATCGCAGAACTGCGTGATTGGTTTTTGACAAGGCACCCCAAAATTTCCCCATCTTAAAAGGCGCAATCACGTGGTCGTAATCCTCTTTTACAGCTTTCAAATGCATCAAATATGGTCTAAAACCATGCTCTCGAAGCGCATAGGCTCCCAGGAGGGCGCCTTCTAGGCAATGCGCTCTTCTGTGCCTAATGGTAAAAAGGGGGCTTTTTAAGGTCTCTCCATTCGGCTCAAAATTAAACTTTAAAGCATTCAAAAAGTCCTGAATTTTTGCCGGAGTGTTTAATTTTTTAATTATTATTTTTTCTTCTTTTGTGAAAATCATAAATTATTCGAATTCTGTGGTTGCTGGAGGCTTGGTCGTCCAATCAAAAAATACCCGAACTATTTTAGGATGCTTGATGAGAGCGCTTATTATTTCTTCACAGATAATTTTATCTAAATAAAATCCCTTTACGGTCATAAAATCTGTAGTTTCCACGGTACGCACGACAAGAGAATGCCCGTACACCCGCCCGTCTCCTTTCACGCCGACAGTGTTGACGCCGAGAAGCGCAACTATGGTTTGTGAAATTTTGTCGTACACATTATGCTTTTTTAAGATTTGAGTAACTTCATGATCTGCCTCGCGAACTATTTCTAAAAGTTCAGCTGTTACCGGCGTACCTACTATTCGCAGATATAATCCCGGCCCCGGAAAAGGCTGCCTGTTTGAAAGAAGTTCGTCCAAGCCGAATTCCCGCGCAAGTTCCCGCACTTCAAATTTAAAATAATCAGACAAAGGCATAATTTCAGTGAGTCCCCATTGACTTAAGCCAAGATCTACATTGTGATGCGTTTTTATCAGTGCAGACTTTCCGGCGCTGCCGGATTCTATGAGGTCGGTCGCCAGCGTTCCCTGAAGCATATGTGTCGCGCCGTAGGTCTTTGCGACTTCCTTAAATACTTTGCCGTATACAGCCCGAAATTGGGCTCTTTTTTCTTCAGCATCTATTGTCCTGCCGATATTTTCTATAAACCTATTTTTATATGTATCTATTATCTCTAAATGTATACCTGCTTTTTTTGCAATTTCTTTCACGTGCTGTATCTCGCCTTTACGCATACCGCCCGTGTCTATAATAAACGCTTTCAGCTTGTCTCCGAGCACGGGCGCGAGTATAGCAGCCAGGGTTGTAGAATCCACTCCGCCGGATACGCCGATAATTGCCGTACCCATATTTTTATTTGCGCTCAGTATTTTTTTAGTATTCTCTTGGATTTCTTTAATTACATCTTTCTTGTCGTAGTCTTTGGCGCAGCCGCAGATTTTTTCTACAAAATTATTTAAAATGATATTTTCGTCTTCCGTCTGTTCCACTTCCGGATGAAATTGTACCGCCCACAATTTTTTCTCTTCACTCTCCATTGCTTCTATTACGCTTCCATTTTTTGAAGTAGCTATAATTTTAAAACTTGCTCCGTCATTGTTGGGCACATTTTTCACGGAGTCTCCGTGTGAAGACCATGCGTTTATTTTCCCCCCGTTTTTATTTTGTAGATTTTCAAAAAGCTTGCTCTGAAGCAGACTTACTTCTACCGGCCCGTAAGACTTCCCTTCTTTAACTGCAGCAATAGAATTTTTATCTTCTATATATGCCATCCACTGCATACCTAAGCAAATTCCTAAAACAGGAATGCCCATATTTAACACTTCTACGGGAATTTCTGGCATATCTGAATCATAGACGCTAGCATTACCGCCCGAGAGAATTATTGCTTTCGGCTTGTTATTTTTTACCCACTCTAAAGATTTTTCCGGCGGAAGTATTACGGAATGAAAGCCCAAATACCGCAGGCTGCGCCTGATTATTTCCGTATATTGAGAACCGAGATCAATAATTAAAATCTGAGCATTCTTATCTGTCATTTTCAGATTCTAGCATATTATTTCTTCTTTGCCTTTTTTGGTTTCTTGACGTCTTTCCTGTATGCGTTATTTCCTTTTCCCATAAATCTTTAATTAAACTAATAATCTTTTATTAATCTTCTGCTTTGTAAAAATGCGCCACTAAAACAATTGTAATTAAGGCCAAGTATCCGCTTAGGGCGAGCATCGGGAAAGAAATGTATCCGCCGAATTCGTTTATCAGCTCCGCATAACAGGACACCCCGGAGGCATCGCACGGCAAGCTGGAGCCTTCGCCGAAATAATAGAAAAAATTCTGATAGACTGAAAAAAGAAATCCCACAGACAGCATAGGCAGGGTGTATTTCACGACTTTTCTTTCTTTATACCAGATCGCCGCGCCGAAAATAAAAACAAGCGGGAACATAAAGACTCTCTGATACCAGCAGAGATAACAAGGCACAAACCCGATTATCTCCGAATATACAAGAGAAAATAAAGCCGAGGCCAGAGTTATGGCAAAACCAAGAGTCAGATAGTGCTTGTCAACAAAAGCCAGCAATTTATTTTTTTTGGGCCCGATGAAAAGCAAAAACAAGGCTATGACGGCAAAGATCTGCAGGATTATTGCTCCTGCTCCCAGAAACATATTAAGATAATGCACGTTTTCTATATTCATTATTTTATTCCGTTAGCAAGACGCATGAAGTTTTTTCTGCTAACTGAGCAAGCGGAATTTCTCCGGTGAGCTTTGATCCATCCGCAAATTCCCATGTGGGATAGCTTTGTATTCCTTTGTCTATACATGCCTGCGTCTGTGAATTTCCGTCAGCCGTAGAGCATTCCACATACGGAAGCAATTTTTGAGATGAACCAAAAAGTTTTTTTTGAGTCTGGCAATGCGGACACCAGAAAGCCCCATAAAATACTGCGCCTTTGTCTTTGAGGCATGTAGCAAACTCGTCATATTTGCCGGGACCGGCGACTCCTCCTCCACCTTTCCGAGCTACAGCAGTAATTGCCACACCTATAATTAAAAGCACTATTACTCCAATGAAAATTTTTGCATTCTTATCCATCCCGTAATTATATCAAATTTATAAAATTCAAAGCAAGGCTAAAACTTTTGGAAGAAAAATAATAAGTCCTACAATTATAGCTGTAAACACGGAGAGCAGCACAGCTGCTGCTGCCACATCTTTGGTATCCCGAGCGTATGGATGATATTCCGGCGATGTCAGATCTATATCTATTTCAATTGCAGTATTGAGCGCTTCAGTTACTATTACAAAACCGATGGCAAAAACGAGCGCTATCCACTCTATGCTGGAAACTTGAAAATAAAACCCAAAAATTACCGCCAAAACAGCAGACAAAATATGGACAGATAAATGCCTCGTGGTTTTAGAAATTACATATATCCCCCGAAAAGCGTTCAAAAATTTTTCTTTATATTTTACCTTGCGCCACGCTGTCTCCTGTTTTGCTGTGGAATTATCCAAATTATTAATTCGTAATTTTTAATTTCTAATTGACTATAAGAGTACCCCACATGCCCATAGCCCTATGCGAGCCCACAGAGCAGTAATACTGAAAGCTTCCTATTTTATCTGCAGTAAATTCTACTGTCTTTTGTCCTCCGACCGGCACCAAGCCTGAATTAACACTAAATTCATCAACAAGAAAATCGTGAGTTCCGTCAAGATTCTTGAAGGTTATCTTTACTTTGTCGCCTTTGTTTACAGCGAGATCAGAAGGCGTGAAAGAAAAATTCTGCCCTGAAACTGTAAACTTTTTTACAACTTCTTTTTCCGGCTCGTTTTTATCTGTATTTGTATCTGGAGCTGGCATGTTCGCTTCGGGTGTTTCTGAAGTTGGCGCTTCTGCCTGCTTATTCACCCCAAGAAGAAACCAAGCCCCTACCCCCAATATAATTAAAACTATTATTGCTATATATGTATTTTTCATATAATTTTTAAATTAAATTAATAATTTCTAACTTTTTGCTTTTACGAGTAAAAAATGCCGCAAGTCAGGAGAGTATTGTTGGTGCTCAGCATCCGCTCGTGATTGCAATGTTTCATAAAATTCTATCTCCGCATCGGTATAGTCTGAAATTGCCGTTTTTGTTAGATATAAACTATCAAATTTAAACCCTTCTTGTTTTTCAAAACCTCTTTCTATTCTTGACATATTTATATTATACCACGATTAAAATTTAGTTATACACAGCTACTGATATTGTATATAAATAGGGCGAGGGTTTAATTTCATGAGAGTTTCCGGCTGCATAAGCGAGGTACCCGGCGTAAAAAGATCATTTTTGTAGAATAATTTAAAGCCGGTAAATTGCACTGGCTCCGGATAAATAAAGCTCTTGTAGGTACCAATTTTTTTTGCCTGTTCTCCCCATCCGTCCATATGCATTATGATCTGCACTTCGGGTAAGGGCTTGATTTGTTTATAATTAGTTAGCATTTTTTGCGTGTAGCGATGAACGATGAGGATCTTCGGTGTGAGATTGTTTTCTTTTACAATTTTCGCTAAATAATTTGCCGCGAAGTTTACGTCGCTCGCATCCATCGTGCCGACAATTTTACCCGGCTGTATTCCGGACTTCATTGAAAATTCCGGATCGAGTCCCAAGTGCACATTTGGCAATTTGAGATATTTTTCTAAAAGCGGAACTTCTGCCTGTACGGTAGAAAAGCCGACTTGGATATCAAGAAAAACTTGAGCATTCCCGCCTGCGCTGGCAGGTATTTTTTCTGCGATAGCAAGAACTTTATTTATTTCAGACTCCGGCATGCGCGCCCTGTATTTGCCGTCTCTCCCCGCGCTCCCCTGCGCTACCACTGCGATGTAATGCAGAGCCGGCATGACAGGAGTAGAAGGATCTGCGAGTTCCCACTTTTTGACTTCTGCTTTCAGGCGCGAAATCATTTCCGCTTCGGGGTACTGGCCAAGCACTCCCATCTTGGTGGAATACAAATTTCCATAATAAGCGACAATTCTATGAAACGGCAGAAGCGCACCGCCGTTTGGATACACAGTCTTCACTGGCCAGAGATTTATTTTCGGGGGCGTGACCGGAACAGGGATTTCCTTCCCATCTTTGTCATATTTTATAGGAGCAACTTTCGGGGCAGGATTATTTGCAAGCTGTTCCAGTTTTTTATCGTAAGCCTCTTTGTCTAAAGGCGGAATAACCACGGCTTCTTCCTCTGCTTCATTAAGTAGGGGTGCTGAAAGCAGGGTGGTTGTGCTCTTACTATAACTTACAACTCCCCCAAAAAGACTGGGAAAGAAAAATAGCAAAAAAACTGCAAGAAAAACTATCAGAAATAATACTCCCCCGGCTATTCTTAAAACATTCTTCATTACTTAAGAAAATCTTTAATACTGCTAAGAGACATCGGGAAAGCTACGGGGCCGAGAACTCCGGGGCCGATCTCGTACTGGCTGAAATACAGAATCAAATTTTCCTCATCTAAAGACCAGTTTTGAAAAGATTCAAACTTTAGGTTTGCTACTTCTTCCGGAAACACTACGGGCGCCGTGCTGCCGGAGGGGGCCCAGGCATTTAATTCTTTTTTTACAAATTCTGTGAAAGCTGTTTCTTTGTCTTCTTTAATTATATCTGACAATTGCAAAATTTTTCCGACGCCTTTTGAAGTTGTGATTACTTTGTATACGCTATTGCCATGCGCGCCTCCGGTATAAGAGTAAATACTTATAGCTAGAGATTCTGTTTTTTCACCTTGAACGTACTTGGCACTGATATCTATGCTATAGCTTGCTGTCGGGCTGTCAGCCCCGAATTCTGCCTTTATTGAGGGCACGTCTATATCCGCTTGTTTTTTAAAATCTGAAATTGTTTGGTCAATATATTTCTGAGCTTCAAGGGGAAGAGCGCCGGAGCCTGATACATGAGCTACAGAGCCGCTAAAATTTTCTCCCTTAATATCTTGCTGAGTTATTGATATTGGTGCAGTTTCTTCTTTTTTATTCTCTTTATTTTCTGTGTTGACTATCGTAACTGTATTGCCGTTATATTTGTACGCAGCAAAAAAGACCGCAGCTATGAGAACCAAAAATATGACAGCTTTCAGCGTTAAAGATTTCCCTCTGGTCATAGGGGTATCATAACATAAAATTGCAATAATTTAAGAGGACTTTCAATTATTGGGATCCGACAGTCGTAAACTTCACATCTGCAGGCAAGGTAAATTTCGATTCTTCGCGCACCCAAGGCTCGCAATTATAATCTCCAATTTGCTCTGCATTAAAAGAATATGATCCGGAACCTCCTGCTGTCGTTGTATCATATACACTTGCTGCGGTTTTTACTTTGAAACCTGTGCCCGGCAAAGCCGAACCCCAGCTATAAGCATACCCGTCGCGCACCACCATAGTTGAATCAATGGTCCTGCCCTGTACTGTCGTGCTAAATTCTCCGCGGATCATTTCATTGCTCGTGTATACCGTCCCCGTATTTTCTACTCCTGATACGGACTGGCTAACATCGCACTTATATGAACCTCCTTGTTTCAAAAATTGCGAGAAAGCCATCTTCTTGCCATCTGGCACGGAGCTATTTTCACCATTTCCATTTTGTACTTCGCCTCCATTATTTGCTGTAAACGCAAAATATCCCCCGACAACCAAAACCCCTAAAATAAGGACTGAAATTAACGTTTTTGACATAATATTTTTTAGTTATAATTAATAAGTTTTATTATAACATCAAAAGGATTTTAATAATATGACTTATATAGTCATAGCTGCATTTACTCCAATTTCATTACTTCTTCCATAGTGCTTCCCTTTTTATACACAATAAGTTCGCTTTTGTTTTGCTGCCACGTCTTCTGCACGTCATCTAAAATTCTCCAGCTTTGTATCACCTCATCGCCTGAAGTAAACAAACTATGATCCCCTCTTAAAGCGGCTTTAATAATTCGCTCATATGCTTCCGGTTCGTGCTCGATATTAAAAATTTTTTCAGTACCATCCTTATACTTAATTTTTATTTGGGTTAATTTTTCATGCAGAGCCTTGCCGGTAGAAAGAACTATTGATACTCCGCGCCATTTAGGTAGACTTGATACCATATTGATTGATACAAATGTTTCTGTCATGCTATTTGGATTATTTACTTCTTCGCGATAACCTTCATATTGTCCTCTCTTTACACACTCGTGTTTGCTGACATCACAGACAATTTTTAAATTCTTTAATGCTTCTTCCCGACGGACAGTTTCAAAGCTTCCAGCGAGGACTACGGCGGCCATTTCGATAAGATGACTTTGCACAAAATCTTTTAGCGCTCCGGTTTGTTCATAAAAATTAATTCGTCCCTCTATGTCTATTTTTTCGCTCGCAGTTATTTCAATACTCGCAATATTGTTTCTATCCCAATCCTCTCTTACTACACTTTGCAAAGACTCTTTCGCTAAATAATGGTCAACTCTATAAATTTGATCCTCGGAAAAATATTTATCAATGTGCTGTACGAGGCTCTGCGCAGACTGCAGATCATTGCCGAAAGGTTTTTCAAGTATTATTTTTAACTTATTATCTTTGTCTTTGCCAAAATTATTGCTGATTATAAGAATAGCGTCCGGCACTGCCTCGGGAGGAATTGCCAGATGGAATATTTTCCCTGCCTTGCCGGCAGGCAGGTCTCCGTTCTCTTTAATTAAATTCTTCAAATTGCCATAATCCGTGCGGGAAATATGGACTACTGCGCCGATATGTTTAATATTTCGCAGATTTTTAATGGCAGGTATTAAATAACGCCTCGACAAATCTCCGGAAGCGCCAAAAATTATGTAAGTTGTTTCATTATTCATTTCATTTGTCCTGATTTATTTTATGTCCGCCGAAAGCGTTCCGCATTAGGGCAAGAAGCTTGGTAGCAAAGTTTATATTCCCTTTCTGCGAAGCTATGCGGACATCAAAAGCGGATTGGATAGCCGGGGTTTCTATATTGAAATCTTTTGCGACTTCGAGCGCAAAGCGTGCTTCGCCGGATTCAGCCACAACGCCTTCAATATTTTTTAATTGAGGGTCTTCTTTATGATTTTCCTTTAAAGCATTAATCGTGAGTTCGTTGAGCCACGAAGTGATCACGCTCCGCTTTTGCCAGACTTCGCCTGCTGAAACCAGATTGAGATCTTTGTAAGGGCCTTCTTTCAACAATCTGTATCCTTCAGCGATACTTTCCATCATTCCGTATTCTATGGCATTGTGAACCATTTTTACATAATGCCCGGAACCGGATTCTCCAAAATGGTGGTAGGCGCCTGAGGGTTTTTTAAGCGTTTCCAATATCGGCACAATAGTTTCAAAAGTTTTTTGGTCGCCGCCCGCCATCATAGAAAAACCGTTATCGTAGCCCCACACTCCCCCGCTCGTACCTACATCCATAAGCACAGAACCTTTTTTGGAAACAAGTTCTGAACGCTTTTTTGTGAGGCGAAAATCAGAATTTCCTCCGTCAATTAAAATACTTTTCTCCGGTACAAGCTTGAGCCATTCATTAAGTTCTTCGTCTACGCTTTCAGACGGTATCATGAGCCAGATAATAACCCGCTCGCTTTTAAATGCCCGGATCACTTCTTCTTTCGTATACGCCGGAATCATGCCGAGCGTTTTCATTTCATCTACGGCACTTCTCGTTCTGTTGTGTGCGATGACAGCATGCCCGTCTTCGTGAAGTTTCTTTGCTATTTGCCCTCCCATTTTACCCAAACCTACGATTGCTATTTTCATAACTTTATATAATCAGTAAAAATTGTTAGTAATGGAACTTTTTTTAATATTTGTGCCGGCTGTTTTGCTTTGGGAATATCTCGGGATAAATTTTCAATCACATTCCATTTATTTTCTCCCTGCACCCATGCCACTGCTTCATCAAGTTTTTCTATAGCATTTTCTGTCATAGTAATTCTGGAAAATTGCGGATTGGTATAGCCGTGCGCAAAATCTTTAGAATACAGGGCTGGACTTTCAGGAAGAATACCGGCTGTGTGTCCGTCTCTCCCCATACCAAAAAACCCGATCTTATAATCAGCTGTCTGTAATTCTCGTTCTAAAGCTTCGTTCCATTTTTTGACTGTCGTCTTGATGTCTTCCCCCGTCAAAACATAGACAAGCTTTGCGTTTGGCAAATTAAAACCTTTTTCTTTTAACTGATGCCAGTTTGAATCTGGGTGATCGAGCGGACCGTATCTTTCGTCGGTAAGTGTAATGATAAGATTTTGCATCAAATTTTTCTCCGGAGATTCTCTTAATATATTTCCTGTTTTCAAAACCACAGGAATAGCAGACCCACCGGGAATAAAAAACAAAACCCGCTTGCCGAGTTTTAATTGCTTTAAAATAGAAGAAGCCGCAAATTCTGCCGCGTCTTCCGGCCGTGTCGTTGTTCTAATATCAGGCTTCATTGGTGTATTATAGCAGATTCATTAAAAGCTAAAATACGAAAATCAAAATCGCAAATAAAGCCACGAAGCATGCGAAAATTGCGACTGTCTGTCCAAAGAAATTCACAGCTTCTTTTTTGCGATTATCCATGAAAAGATAAAAAGGTTCGGACAAAAACAAAAATCCCATAATTGCCGCCGACAATACAAAAAGGCTCAAAGCTGTCATAGGCATAAGTATGTTATCCTCGGGCAAAATTCGCGACATTCTGTTTATGCTAAAAACTATAGTGACAATATATAATGCCGCCCCGAATGCATGTAAAAATGGTTTTTTCATCCTCTCATTATAGCAAACTATTTCGAGTCTTCATATTTAAACTATTTTCTCCTTATGTTTTTTCAGTAAATAAACGGCCAGAAGAGTAGTAATAGGCACGGTGAGCACGAGGCCGATGCTTCCTACTATCGTCCTTACTATCTCGGTAGCAAAAAGTTCCTGACTGACGACAAACCGCAGCGGATAATCGTAATTGGAAATAAGCAAAAGCAGCGGCAGAGACGCTCCGGCGTAAGCCAAGACGAGAGTATTTACCAAAGCGGAAACGTGATCTCTTCCCACCCTCATAGCTTTTTTATAAACTTCTTTAGAAGTTAAGTGACCTGCAGAATTATATATTTCGTTTACTATTGCCGCTTGAGTGATAGCAATGTCGTCTAAAATACCGAGTACCCCAATCAAAATACCGCCGAGCAGTAATCCGTGAAAATTGAGCTTGATGGTGCTTCCCAGATTTAGAAAAGTCGCCTCTTCGGTTTCAAAACCCGTGAGCTGCATGATGTATACGGAAAAATACGCGAGCAGGCCCGTAAAAATAACTGCAATAATGGTGCCCAAAAAAGCCACGGTGGACTCCTTGTTAAAGCCGTGAGTAAAATATATTGCAAAGAATAAAATAATAGTGGCGACGCTCACGCTCACTAAAATCGGCGAGTATCCCCTTGTAAGCATCGGAAGAAGCAGATAAATTATAACCAAAAATCCGCCTACTAAGCTCAAGATCGATCGAATTCCCTGTTTTCCGCCAAAAATTATTATTGCCGCAGCAAAAATAAAAAGCAGCAGCGCTATTGGCGATTGCCTGTCTCTTTCTTTTACAGTATAGATCTCTCCGCTGTCTGTGAGAGTTTTTTCTATAAAGACAACATCGCCGTTTTTGAGTTTAATGTAATCATTTTCGGAAGTGATGATTTTGCCTTTTTCTTCTCCGGAAATAATTTCTAATGAAAGGGTCTGGTTCAGTATTTCCAAGCTTTTGCCGATTTCTCCCAAGATCACGCTTTTTTCTTCCTTGATAATCTCAATTACCTTAGCTCTTTCCATCTCCATTGTTTCTGCCGCGTAGACAGGCGCCGCCATGGCTAGAAGTAAAAGAAGAATGATTATTTTTCTCATGGCTTTATTATAGCAAAATTTTAGATACAAAATAGTTTGATTAAAAGCCTTTTTTGTACTA
The DNA here is from genome assembly GCA_964553015.1 of uncultured Candidatus Saccharibacteria bacterium. Taxonomy (GTDB): domain Bacteria; phylum Patescibacteriota; class Minisyncoccia; order Phycocordibacterales; family UBA9973; genus UBA9973. The sequence continues at coordinate 15,864 of CAZKJE010000005.1, forward strand.
TTGTAAGAAGGCATTATATTATTGCGGGTTCGTCTAATGGTAGGACACATCCCTCTGGAGGATGGTATTGGGGTTCGAGTCCCTGACCCGCAGCCAAAATTTATATTTAGCCAGTTTTTTATTCAACACAAAATAAGTAAAGACAACTTTACATATGGAATTTCGGGTGTATAATGAAATCAATGCAAGAATATATAAAAAATGAAGTTGAGGCATTGCGTTCTCGCGCGGGGGTGACTCAGGAAGGCCTTGCCTGTAGTGTAAACGTCAGTCGGCAGACTATCATAGCGCTAGAAAAAGGACACTATACTCCGTCGGTTTTATTAGCAATGAAAATTGCTGGCTATTTCAAGACGCCAGTTGAGAAAATATTTAAAATATCATATGAAAAATAATATAATAGAAACCGTCGTAACTATTTGCCTTATCGCTATCGCGATTCTACTTTTAAATCCATTTCACTTTTGGATGCCGGATATGATGGTTATGATAATGCTTGCTTTTGCTCTGGTGATATTTGCAATATTTGCGAGTTTCATTTTGAGAGAGAAAGTGTTTGACGAACGGGACAGTCTTCACAGAACTCTGGCGGGACGAAACGCGTTCCTTGCCGGTGCAACGATACTCATATCAGGCATTGTCATTCAGGGTTATTCTCATTCCGTAGATCCTTGGCTGGTTATTGCCCTAATAACTATGATATTAATGAAAATCGCTACTCGTATTTGGAGCGACAAAAATCTCTAATAGACTTATCCACATGTTCAATGTAAAGTTAGCTTTACATTAGTTTTTATTTCCTTTATACTTTGTATATTAATAGCCTGCCCCGCTTTAGCGTGGGTTTAACACAAAATTTATATGAATAAAAATATTGGAATTGTTTTGGGTATAGTGATAATTATAGTTGCAGGTGTTATATACTCATCAACGAAAAAAGAAGATGCGATGATGGTGAAGGATCCCGTAGATTCTACTGAAATGGTGAAGGAAGACGGCGACGCTGTGATGGAGAAAGAAAATAGCGCAACTATGGAACCAGTTGATACTATGATGGCATCCGGAACGTATGAGGCTTACGCACCAGAAAAAGTAATGCTAGCCTCTGCCACTCACGATGTAGTTTTGTTTTTTAGAGCAAGCTGGTGCCCGACTTGCAGAGCGATAGACGCAGATATTAAAGCTAATCTATCAAAAATTCCTTCGGATCTTGCGATTCTTGATGTAAATTATGATGATTCGTCTTCACTTAAGCAGAAATACGGAGTTACTTACCAGCATACCTTTGTGCAAGTTGATAAAGATGGAAATCTAATCAAAAAATGGAGTGGTAGCCCCACCCTTTCCACCCTTGTAGCTGAAGTAAAATAGCATGTTGCTGCTAGTCATTTCATTTACAGCTGGGGTTTTGACGATACTGGCGCCATGTATTTTACCGCTTCTGCCGGTAATCGTTGGGCGCTCCATCGCAGATGCCACCCCAAGCAGAAGAAGGCTTTTCGTGGTTGTTCTATCGCTTGGAATTTCCATTATACTTTTTACTCTTCTCCTTAAGGCAAGTTCATTATTGATTGAGATTCCAGAGGATTTCTGGAAATGGATTTCGGGCGGAATAATTTTCCTTTTTGGTTTGACTATGCTCTTCCCTAATATCTGGGAAGGTTTTTCTTTCGCAAATACTTTGAGTCTTAAATCAAATAAAGTTTTAGCGACAGGATACCAAAAAAATAGTGTTTGGGGAGACGTGATAATCGGGGCGTCTCTTGGACCCATTTTTTCCGCCTGCAGTCCGACATATTTTGTTATCTTGGCTACGGTTTTGCCAGTGTCATTTTTTCTGGGGTTTATTTATCTTTTTGCTTATGTTTTAGGCCTATCTCTCGCTCTGATAATTATCGCTCTCATAGGCGAACGAATAATGGCAAAAGTAGGCTATATATCAGACCCGAACGGCTGGTTCAAAAAAACATTTGGTATTATTTTTATTTTAGTAGCGGTAGCTATCATTTCCGGATATGACAAGAAACTGCAAATCAGTCTGCTTGATGCAGGATTTTTGGATGTTACAAAAATTGAACAAAAATTGTTGGATAAAAAGGAAGAAAAAGGAAGAAAATTCGCAGTAGCTCCCGAAATCAGCACGCCGGATGGTTTCATAAACACCGATAATTTACCTATAACTATAAGTGAATTTAAAGGTAAAAAAGTTGTGTTGTTGGACATCTGGACTTATAGCTGTATCAATTGCCAGCGCACTATTCCCTATCTAAATGAATGGCATAAGAAATATGAAGATGGAGGACTTGTCATTATTGGTCTGCATACGCCAGAGTTTGCTTTTGAAAAAATTCAAAAAAATGTAGAAAAAGCAGTCAAGGATTTTGATATAAAATATCCCGTAGTGTTAGATAATGACTTCTCAACATGGAGAGCATATGATAATCAGTATTGGCCGAGGAAATACCTGATAGACATAGATGGATATATTGTTTATGACCACGCAGGAGAAGGTCAATATAAAGAAACAGAAGTGGCGATACAAAAAGCTCTTTTGGAGCGCGCAGACAGGCTGAACATGGATATGGAGGTATCTTCAAGCATATCTAGTCCGGAGAATGTAGTGTTTGTTGATTCAAGTAAAGTTAAAAGTCCGGAAATTTATTTCGGCTGGGGTCGAAATGAGTTTTTAGGAAATGGCATAGCTAGTCCCGCCGGAGAACAAATTTTTTCTTTGCCAAAAAGTATTTCTCCTAATAAACTTTATCTCGAAGGAACTTGGATTTTTGATTACGAATATGCCGAAAATAAAAATGCTTCCAGCATAGTATTCAATTATGAAGCAAAGAATGTTTATATGGCGGCTGGATCATCTAAGGGAGTAGATATAGAAATTTACAAAGATGATGTGTTTATAAAGAAAATAACGGTAAAAAACGAAACGCTTTATTCGATAATAGAAGGTGCCGATTATGGCAAGCATACCCTTAAAATAAAGATATTGGGTGATGGTCTTAAGGCGTTCACGTTTACTTTTGGGTAGGTATTAAATATAATAAAAACATGGGTACCCTTAGAACTACAGAAATGGAAAACAAATACATAGAATATAGGAAGGATGGGCACATGGTTCATACCTGTAATATATGCGAAAAAGCCCCGCTTATAAAAGATTTTAAATATTGGAAAATAGTAGATGTATTGTTCCCTTGGGATCGTATTGCAAAAATTCAGCATATGATCGTGCCTAAAAGGCATATTGTTTATCAGGAATTAAAAGATGAGGAGAAAAAAGAATTTGATGAAATAAAACTCGGCTACATAGACCAAAAATACGACCTGATAGCAGAGACGACGAATAAAATAAAGACAATACCAGCGCATTTTCATGTCCACCTACTTATATTTAAAGACTAGATTTAGGCCACGCTCAAATGAAAGCTAACCCCTCTATTCTCTTCACTAAATTTATACAAGGACTTGAGCGATTCTAGTCCCCTGTGAATCTGCACTGCAATAGTATTTTTTGACTGTTTGGTAATTTTGGATATTTCCTCTAAGCTTAGATCTTCTATATAGCGCATATGCATTACTTTTCTGTACTTCTCCGGCAAGCGCTCTATTAAAAGCACAGCTATCTTCCCGTCCATGAGATTCACAATACCCTCTGAATAATTTACAGACGGTTCATATCCTTTTTCGAGAAGCCCATCCAAGGATAATGCTTTGTGTCTCCGATATTCGTCTATGATCACATTGTTGAGGATGTGATACAGAAAGGCTCTCATGGTTTCTATTTTCCCTCCTTTGAGAAGGTAATTCCATGTCTTCAGAAAAGTTTTCTGCACGAGGTCTTCGGAAAGCGAGCGATCATTCACCTTATAAAACGCCCGAGTTTTTAACTCCTTTGAATAATCATTGTGTGCTTCGGTCAATAAGATTTTCAGTTTTATTTCTTGTTGTATAGCCATTATACTTTTTATTAGACACTTAATCTAATCTTAATATTATACAAATAAAAAAATATGGAGCAACAAAAAATATCTCCAAATATGGGATAACCTGTTAGCAACGTGTGTATAACTTTAATGTAATTTTAATATTACTAAATAAGGTTATTTAGCCTTCATGGGCAACAAAATACTGAAAGTAGTGCCTTTATTTAGTTTGCTTTTTACGCTTACGCTTCCCCCGTGGGTTTCAGCTATCCATTTGACGATAGGAAGCCCGAGGCCCGTTCCTTCCGAGCTATGAGACTTGTCCCCTCTGTAGAACCTCTCAAATATGTGGGGCAAATCCCCTTTGGATATGCCTACGCCGTCGTCAGTTATATGTATAGCTACAAAACCTTTTGACGCCATAGTTGAAATTCTTGTGTGGCCATTTTGGTTGCCGTAGTTTATGGAATTTTTAATAAGGTTAGTCAGCATTTTTTCCAGATACATTTTATCTCCAGCTACTTTGACAGCGCGTATATTTTTTGCTGTGATAGATATATTTTTTTTATGCGCAAGAGAACTGCATCTTTCTATTACTTCTTTTATAAGCTGCCTGATGTTTACTCTATCTGTCGAAATAGCGTCCTTTAGGCTCTTATTCTTAGAAGTTATGAGGGCCAAATCTGAAATAATATTTGATAAATGCCTGGTTTCAAGATCTATGTCTTTAAGAATGTTTTTGAATGGCTTCAATTTCTTGCCCTTTCCTGGGTTAGCCAAATCTACATTTCCTTTGATAATGGCAAGCGGGGTGCGAAGCTCATGGGTAGCATCGGCAATAGATTCAACTTTCATTTTCTCTTCAGTTAACAGTCTTTCTGTGTTTTTTGATAATTCAAATCTATAAATAGTTAATGCATGAGCCATGCTATTTCCGAATAATACGCTTAAAATTCTTTTTTCTCTAAAAAAATTTTCTTTTTCTTTGAAACATAAAACAATTGTACCGTATATTTTTTCGTAACAGTGAATAGGGATGATCACTAAACTTTTCATATAAGAACTGGCACGTTGCGCCTCTTTAGTGTTTTTCAAATTTTTTACAAAATCTATTTTCCCGCTCTTTAAGACCCTATAGTTTCTTCCTTTATTTCTGGGTTTGTTAGGCGTAAAAGGCAGATTCTTTGTCTTATATACTAGTTTCCATTCTTGGCTGAGTTTTGGATTAAGCCATACAAATCCAAAATCTGCTTCCAGTATATCTACTCCCAAATCAGTAAATGCCTTAATAATATCTATTTCATTATCTTTTGACAGGCTTTCCATTACTGTTCTGTTGAGTAAATTAATTTTATCGATTATCATTTTCTTTAATCTATTATAACAAAATATAGTTATTCCTTTAAAACAAAACCGACTCCTCTGACGGTATGAATTAGCGGTTTGTTTTTTCTGCTGTCAATTTTCGAGCGGAGATAGCGAATGTGCACATTGAGTTCGTTGTTTGTTTCTTTGAATGTAGGGCCCCAGGCATGGTCTATGAGCTGGCGGCGATTTATGGCTTCTCCTGGATTTGAGATGAGAGTATCTAAAAGTTTATACTCTTTCGGAGTAAGAGCTACAACTTTTCCTGCGCGAGTCACTTCATGTTTCTTCCTGTCTATGATCAAGTCTGCAACCTTGGCAACATTTGCTTCAGTCGTTTTAGGACGGCGTAAAACGGCGCGAACGCGGGCGAATAACTCATTCAGCCCAAAAGGCTTTATAAGGTAATCGTCTGCTCCGACGTCGAGCCCGACGACTCTGTCTTCCACGCTTCCCCGGGCGGTAAGCATGATTATCGGTGTGTGAATCTGGCGCTGCCTTAATTCTTTACAGACTGTAAAGCCGTCTTTCTTGGGCAGCATTATGTCGAGTATTATAAGAGCATAATTATTCTTCATTGCTTTTTCCAGGCCTTCTTCCCCGTCGTAAGCGACATCCACAGAATAACGCTCCCCTTTGAGCGCTCTTTTTAAAATATCTACCAACTTTCTTTCGTCTTCAATAACTAAAACAGCCATAACAGGGCTATTGTACCACCAAACATTAAGATTGTCTAAAATTTTGCTGAGGTTTTACTGCTTGTTTTTATCTATAGAAGCTTTTACGAAAGCAGAAAAAAGAGGGTGCGGATTAAGCGGGCGTCCCAAAAATTCAGGATGAAATTGAGTACCGAGGAAAAATGGATGCTCTTTTTCGGGCAATTCGGCGATCTCCATCAGGCTGCCATCGGGCGAAGTTCCGGAAAACACCAGTCCGGCTTCTTCCAGAGCTTTTACATATGTATTATTTACCTCATACCTGTGCCGGTGTCTTTCACTAATTTCTTTTTTGCCTGCCTGCGCAGACAGGTCATATGCCAATGCTGCGACAGAATCATCTTTGAGCTTGCAGGGGTATGTTCCCAGTCGCATAGTAGCGCCGTAATTTTTATTTTTTATTTTCTCTACTTGATCCTCCATAGTCGCAATGATAGGATTTGGGGTATTCGGGTCAAATTCTGTGGAATTTGCATCTTTTAATCCTAAAACATTTCGAGCGTAAGATAAAGTCATGATCTGCATACCGAGACACAATCCAAAATATGGAATTTTATTTTTCCGCGCATAATCAGCTGCAAGTATCATGCCTTCTGTTCCGCGCTTGCCGAATCCTCCCGGAACTATAATACCGTCTAATGTAAGGAGTTCGCTTAATAGTTTTGTATCATTTTCGTATTTCTCTGAATCCAGCCATATTATGTCGGGCTTGTAATCAAGGCCCCACGCTGCATGATTTATAGATTCTATAACTGAAATATAAGTGTCCTTGCAGGATTTAAAATTAAAATACTTGCCGACGATGCCGATCTTTACTGTTTTATTTATTTTTTTTATCTTTTCGGCAAAGACTGTCCAGTCTGTGAGATCTTTTTCTTTTGTCGGCAACCCCATTGCTTCTAAGAGAGTGAACCCGAAGTTTTCTTTTTCAAAGTTAACCGGCACATCATAAATAGAATACACATCCGGTGCAGAAATTATTCTTTCCAAAGGCAGACTGCATACGTTTGAGATAGTCCGCTTTATGTCCGGCGTGGCGGGCTGATCTGCTCGGCAGATCACAAAATCCGGATTGAGGCCTACAGAATAAAGGTCTGTGATTGCATGCTGGGTGGGTTTGGACTTCTGCTCCCCCAAAAGCGTTGGAGTCGGCAGGTAGCTTATGAGAACGATAAAAACATCCGATGGATTTTTTGATTTCATCATTCTTGCCGCTTCCAAAAACGGCAACAGCTGATATTCGCCGACGGTGCCTCCGTATTCAGTAATCACAATTTCTGAATTATTCTTTTGTTGGCAAGCTTCTATGCGCCTGATGATTTCTTTTGGTATATCGGGGTATACTTCCACATCTTCTCCGCCGTATTCCAGATTGCGCTCGCGCCTGATGACTTCGGCATAAATTTGTCCCGTAGTTATGTAATTGTCCCGCGTGCTTGTCTGGCCGGTAAAGCGCTCGTAATTGCCGAGGTCCTGATCAGCTTCAATGCCGTCTTCGCCGACAAAAACTTCTCCGTGCTCGGCGGGACGAATAGTGCCGGCGTCAAGGTTTACATACATATCTGCTTTCAGGTTTGTAACTCTGTAGCCTCGGGACTGTAAAATCTTTCCAATAGAAGAGGCGGCGATGCCTTTTCCTACAGATGACATAACGCCGCCCACTACGAAAATATATTTTGTTTCTTTTTTGTTCATTATTTTCTACTTATTCAAATACCTTCTCGCTGCCAGAAAACTCGAAATTATTCCTAGAATTATACCCGATAAAAGAAGTATTGCAAAAATCTGGAAGAAGTTTGAAAGATAATAGCTATACATGTCTATCCCGAGGAAATTGGTCATATTTCTGCCCATCCATGCTGTAGCAGGCCAGAAAAGAACCATGGTTATGAGAGTGGCTATGATCCCATATATGGCGCCTTCTATCATAAAGGGCCCTCGCACCTGCATCTTGGATGCGCCGACAAGACGCATAACATTTATTTCTTCTTTGGAAATAAAAATTGCCAGCCTGATGGTGTTGAAAGTAATAATTATGGAAATAACAACCAAGATAAGGGTCAGCAGGAATCCGAGTTTTTGCGCTCCGGAAATTATAGTATTTAGCCGATCTATTACTAATTTATTCTGATGATAATTTACTTTATCAATGATGGATGCCGAGCCGACAGAAAGATTATTGTCTGATTTGAGAAAATTTGCGATGCTTTCGTATTGCGATACTTCTTTGGCTTTGACATTCAGATACGCGCCGAGAGGATTGTCCCCTATCTCATCCAAGGCCTGTATAGTCGGATAATCGCCCTTGTGCCTCTCTCTGAAAAGAGCCAGAGCTTCATCCGCGCTGGTATAAGATACGCTCGCTACTTCAGGCAGTTTTTCAAGCGATGACTGCAGAGAAAGAATTTTTTCTTCCGGAGCGCCGACTGTAAAATAAATAGTGACGTCCACTTTGTCTTTTATCTGGCTTAAGGAAAAACTTAAAACCGCCTGCAGAAATATGATTAGCGTTATGACTGAAAGAGTTATAGTGACGACGAGTACTGCCGCCCATGACACGAGCCCGCTTCTTTTAAAACTTAGAAATCCTGCTCTTATAATTCTTTTTAATACGGTTATGGTCATACTCTTTTTTATTATATACTATTTCTTATTTTATTTTTCGTGCTTGGTATCCCTGATAATCTTGCCATTTTCCATAGTTATCACTCTTTTACCTACGGAATCTATCACGCCCCTGTTGTGCGTGGTCAAAATAATTGTCGTGCCTAAGTCGTTTATCTTTTTAAGTATCTGCACTATCTCGTGAGTGTTTACGGGATCTAAGTTTCCCGTCGGCTCGTCGGCAATGATAAGCTCCGGCTGATTTATGATGGCGCGTGCTATGGCGAGGCGCTGTTTTTCCCCTCCGGACATTTGATTTGGAAAATGAGAGTATCTGTGGCTCAAGTCTACGAGCTCAAGGACGTGCGGGACATCGCTTTTTATCTCTTCATCTGTTTTGCCTACTGCCTCCATGGCAAAAGCAATATTTTCATAAGCTGTTTTGTTGGGCAACAGCTTAAAATCCTGAAAAACCATGCCGATACGCCGGCGTAAGTCTGTGAGCTCCTTGTTTTTTAGGCCATGCACGTTTATGGATTCAAAAAATACTGTACCATTGGTCGGATTTTCCTGCGCCAGAATCATTTTAGTAAGGGTTGTCTTACCTGCCCCCGAATGGCCCACAATAGAGACAAACTCCCCCGCTTCTACGGTAAAAGTCACATCCAGAAGCGCCGTAGCATCCCTATACACTTTTGAAACATTGTTAAAATAAATCATCTTTTATATATTCTATCATAAATTTCTCTCCGCCTCAATGAACAAATCTATGTTGCCTTCCAAAACCGCATCTACGTTTGAAGTTTCGGCGTCTGTCCGGTGATCTTTGACCATTTTATACGGATGAAGCACATAGGAGCGGATCTGGTTCCCCCACTCTATCTCCGTATTTTTAGTGAATTTCATGCTTTCTTCTACATCCTTCTTTTCTTCTTCCGCCTTTTTGAAAATCTTCGCCCGCAATATAGAAAGGGCCTGCTCTTTATTTTGCTCTTGGGATCGTTCGCCCGATGCATGCACTGCGATACCTGTAGGCATATGCACTATCCTGACAGCCGTTTCTCTTTTGTTAACATTCTGCCCGCCGGGACCAGAAGAACGCGCAAATTCTATTTTTAAATCCGCAGGAGGGATCACAATATCTCTTTCTTCAAGTTTTGAAAATTTTGGCAGAACTTCAACTAAAGAAAAGGATGTGTGGCGTAATTTTTTTGCATTGAAAGGCGAAATGCGCACGAGTCGGTGCACTCCTGCTTCATTTTTCAAATTACCGTACACATTTTTTCCAGAAATTTCTATAGTAATAAATCTATATCCGCCGTGGTCATTTTTGTGCTCATGAATCAAAGAAATATTCCATTTATTTTTTGTAGCATATTTGAGATACATATTAAAAAGCATCGCAGAAAAATCTTCCGCATCATCGCCGCCGGCGCCGGAAATAATAGTGACTATTGCGTTCCCCTTGTCATACTTGCCCAGTCCCTCTTTCTTGGCCTTAAGGTCTGCAATTTCTTTGATAATACTCTGGGCTCTTTCCTTATTGGCCCAAAAATCAACCTCGAGCATTATGTCTTCAAGGCGTTTTATTTCTTTTTGAATATTATTTGTATCTTTTTCCATAATGGTACGAGTCGGAAAATAGCAACTTGTTTATTGTATATAAATTATGCAAAAAATCCAACGTTTTTATGATATAATATATGCATGAAAAAAATAGGAGAATACATAGGCGATCTGGTGTATGGAGCAAATGACGGCATTATCACCACTTTTGCGGTAGTAGCCGGAGTAGCGGGAGCCCAACTTTCACCCGTAATCGTAGTAATTTTGGGAGTGGCAAATCTCATAGCTGACGGATTTTCCATGGCTACCAGCAATTATTTAGCTCGAAAATCTGAACATCAATATAATCAAAAATTAAACGGCGACGCTCTAATAGAAGCCCCTAAAAATCATCCTCTTAAAAACGCTCTTGTAACTTTTGCTTCTTTTGTAATCGCGGGCTCCATACCTCTTATTCCTTATCTTTTTGGAATACAGACAAATGTATTTTGCTGGGCAATTTTGGCAACCAGCCTAGCTCTCTTTACTGTGGGAAGTTTACGCACCCTTGTGACAGGCATACGCTGGTGGCTAGCAGGACTTGAAATGTTTGCAATTGGAACGGTAGCCGCAATAGTCGCCTATGGCATAGGAAATCTTCTGGGTAATCTCGCTTAGTACTTCAACAAGAGCCGAGAGTGGGAATCGAACCCACGTTCCTACTTTACGAAAGTAGTGTTCTGCCACTGAACTATATCGGCTTACTTTTTGGAGCCGTTGATCGGGATTGAACCGATGACCTCGTCATTACCAATGACGTGCTCTACCAACTGAGCTACAACGGCAAAAACTGCACCTCCCAATACTAGTGTATTTTTGCCTTTTTTGCAAAAAAAGTTGCTTTTTGTTGGATTTAGAGTAAAATTAATAAGTGCCGTAAAAGGCACATTTTTTAATATAGCGGGGTAGAGAAGAGGCATCTCGTAAGGCTCATAACCTTAAGACCCACGTTCGATTCGTGGCCCCGCAACAAGTCGGCAAGTGACATGCCAAATCCTCATGTCCTCTCGCCGAGAATAGTGTATAATTGTCGGCGTAGCTCAGACGGTTAGAGCGTGGGACTCATAAGCCCAAGGTCGGTGGTTCGATTCCACCCGCCGACACCCTCTTTCAAATGAGGAAATGCGATCGTAGCTCAATTGGTTAGAGCACCCGCCTGTCACGCGGGAGGTTGCCGGTTCAAATCCGGTCGGTCGCGCAGAATAGTTTACCTAGATAAATCCGTATGCGTGGAATATTTCCTCGTAGAGAGCTATGATTCTTTTAGCCTCAAAGTGCGAAAGCTCAAAAGCAAGGCCTTCGTGAGCTATTTTGTTTCTGATTGTATGCACCTCCCAAGCTTTGGTAAGTTGTGGAAAAGTTTGCTGATTGGCAGATTTTAGCTTGTCTCCAAGGTTTTCTCCAAGAAAGCCCATATCGTCCATTAGTTCCTCCAGAATCGCGTCCGCTTCTATGATGGCGAGCTTCCAGTCGCTCTTATGTTGTGAGAAAATATAATTGAGTGTTTTGCTCCAGCGCGGATTTTTAGAACCGCCGACTTCTTCGCGCAGTCTTTTTTCATATTCAGCCTTATTGTGCGCGTATTCTTCTATCTCATGATGCAAATGCGCGCGTTCTTTTTTTCTGATCTCAAACATGCGTATAGCCGCATAGAACATAACCGTCAAAAAAAACATGCCCAGAAAGAACAAAAGAGTCTTCCCGGCGCCTATAGTCTGCGGACTGGTAACAAAAATATATATTTTCTTAAATACAAGAACCTCTTTCTCAAATAAATAGTTCGGGTCAAAATATTTTGAATTGGTGAAAAAATCATTCTGCATACGCCAGATAATTATATCATCTTATTGATTCAAATTCTTTGCCGGCTTTGAAAAGCGCCTCCTCTCCAAAATGCGGAGCCATGAACTGGATAGAAAGAGGGAGTTTAAGGGCGGTGTATCCGGAAGGCAGAGCTATCGAAGGCACTCCCGAAAGATTGGCCGGCGCCGAAAATATATCGCACAAGTACATGGCTACCGGATCATCCATCTTTTCGCCAATTTTGAAAGCCGGTATCGGCGCCGTCGGCGTGGCTATCAGGTCTACTTTTTTAAAGGCATCTGTCACCTCTTTTTTTATCTTCTCACGTACTTTGACTGCCTTATTGTAATAGGCATCATAATAGCCGTGAGAAAGGACATATGTACCGAGCAGTATTCGCCTGCGAGCTTCCTTGCCAAACCCGCGCGCGCGGGACTTCATATAAACTTCTTTCAAGCTATTTATATCTTTATTGCCCTGCTCGCTATAGCCATACCGAATGCCATCAAAACGCGCTAAATTTGTAGAAACCTCCGCCGGCATTATTATGTAATATGCTTCAAGAGAATATTTTGAGTATGGCATTTCTATGTCCACTATTTCATATCCCGCTTTTTTGAATTTTTCCATGGACTGTTTGAAATTTTCCATCACTTCTTTATCCACTCCTTCTTTAAAAAGGTGCCAAGGCACGCCGATTTTTTTGCCTCCTTCTGACTTTCCCTTTCTTCCGTTTTCCGGCACTGATGTGCTATCTTCTTTGTCATACTTAGATAAAAAATTAAAAATAATCTCTGCATCGCGAACATTTTTTGAAAAAGGCGAAACCTGATCCAGAGAATTTCCCATGGCTATGATACCGTTTCTGGAAACTGCGCCATACGTAGGCTTGAGCCCTACCAAGCCGCAAAAAGCCGCTGGTTCGCGCACGGATCCGCATGTCTCTGTGCCCAAGGATACGAGGGTCATATCGGCTGCCACAGCGATAGCAGAGCCTCCGGAAGAGCCTCCTGGGACGCGGGAAGTATCGTGCGGGTTTCGGGACACCCCGTAGGCGGAAGTCTGCGTAGACGAGCCCATGGCAAATTCGTCCATATTTGTGCGGCCGATTATTACAGCTCCGGCTTTTCGTAGCTCTCTTATTACAAAAGAATTATAGGAAGCAGTGTAATTTTCTAAAATTTTTGAGCCGGCAGAAGCTATGTGCCCTTCAAATAAAATATTGTCTTTAATGGCAAAAGGGATTCCCGTAAGCACTTCATCTGTACCGTCTTTAAATTTCTTATCGGCTTCGTCCGCTTGTTTCAAAACATCTTCGTATATTTCGAGATAGGCATTGAGTTCTTTGTTTTTTTCTTTGATAACTTTTAAATATTCTTCTGTTAATTGTCGGCAGGTGAAAGCACCTTTTTTAAAACTTGCATGCGCTTTCTCTATAGTTAAATTTTTTAAATCAATACTCATAGTATTTTTTTGACTTTCAAGAATCCGTCCTGCTCATCGGGAAATTGTTGAATAATTAACTTGCGTGAGAAATCCCGATGTTCAAGTACATCCTCTCGCCAAATATTTCGTTGATCAAATTCGAGCTTTATATCGTCCAGTTTTACAGTCTCAATTTGTTTGATGTACTCCAAAATACCGCCCATGTCTTTCAAAATAGCCTCTTTTTCTGGAGCAGAAAGTTCAATTTTCGCCAGTTCCGCCAAATTTTCCACATCCTTGATATTCATCCGATTATTATACTATAAAATACAAAACCCCCTAAATCCCCCTTATCAAGGGGACTTTTACCTCCCCTGATAAGGGGAGGCTAGGAGGGGTTAATCAGAGCTTTTATTCGATCTTCTGCCGGCGGATGGGTGGCGAAGAGGCCGGAAACTTTTTTGCCAAATGCTTGCGAGCCTTTTGGATCTGAAATATATAAATGCGCGATAGCTTTGGATTGTCTTTTCATAGGCTGGCCTACTTGGGAAATTTTTTGCAGTGCACTCGCGAGCCCTTCGGGATACCTGGTAAGAAGCGCGCCAGAAGCATCGGCTAAAAATTCACGTTTCCTTGATATAGCGAGCTGGATTAAGGTCGCGAAAATTGGCGAGATAATTGCAAAAATTAGGCCTATAATCAAAAGTATTCCTGTTGCTTTATTATCATCGCTGTTTTTTACTCCGCGCCAAAACAAATTTCGGGTGAAAATGTCCGAAATAATAGCCACAAATCCTACCAGCACGACAACAACGGTTGAGAGCAGCATATCTCTGTTGCCGACATGGGAAAGCTCGTGCCCTATCACTCCCTCCAATTCCGTTTTGTTTAAAATATTTAAAAGCCCTGTCGTCACAGCGACGACCGCGTGCTCTTTATTTCTGCCGGTAGCAAAGGCGTTTGGCGCCGGATCGTTCACAATATAAACTTTCGGCATGGGCAGCCCCGCTGTGATAGAAAGATTCTCTACGGCTGTATACAGATCAAAATTCGCTTCCCTCTCTGCTGGTTTCGCCCCTGCCAACTTAAGAACTATTTTGTCCGAAAACCAATACGAAAAAATATTCATGAAAATACTGAAGGCAACAAAGAAATATAATATATTTGGATTGCCGTAATAGTAGCTAAAAAACCAGCCGAGCCCGATGACTACAGCCAAAAACACAGACATCAAAAGCCACGTCTTGGTAATATTTTTAGATTGTTCGGTATACAGCGTCGCCATATGTTAATAGACGAGCGTAAAGTTAGAATTTTACTTCAACTGGATTTTGAGCGACATCATTGTCCGCAAGGTCGAAGAATTCCATCTTTGAAAAACGAAATGTGCCGGCAATAACATTTCCCGGAAAGCTTTCAATGGCAATGTTTAAGTCGCGGACATTACTATTGTAAAATCTGCGCGCTGCCTGAATTTTATTTTCTGTGTCAGAAAGCTCGTTCTGCAAAGCAAGAAAGTTTGTATTGGCTTTTAGGTCTGGATAGGCTTCAGCAATAGCAAAAACTGATTTCAGTGCGCTTGTAAGCATGTTTTCAGCTTGCGCATGCGCGGGAGTCGGGCCGGAAGCACCCATAGCCATAGAGCGCGCCTTGGTAACATTTTCAAAGGCTGAACTCTCGTGCGTAGCATAACCCTTCACCGTATTCACCAGATTAGGAATAAGATCGTATCGGCGTTTTAACTGAACCTCAATATCCGCCCATGCTTCTTGCGCTCGATTTCGACGCGAGACAAAACCGTTAAAAGCAAAAACTACCCATAAAACTACAACCGCTACTATTATGTATATATAGATCATGTTTATATTATATCACAACTATTGTTTTTTAGCCTGCCACTCTTCCGTGAGGACCAAGAGAGGCGAGGCTAAGAAAATAGAGGAATATGTGCCGAAGAACATGCCGGCGGTGAGCATAAGCGCAAAATACTTTGTAGACACAGGGCCAAAGAAGAAAAGGGCAAGAAGCACCAATATCACCGTGAACGAAGTACAGATAGAACGCACAAATGATTGCTCCAGGCTTTTACCTACTATCGCGCTAAAATCCATTTTAGACATATTTGTTTCTTGTCTTAAATTTTCTCTTATACGATCAAAAATAACTATTGTATCGGAAACGGAGAGACCGAGAATGGTAAGCACTGCTACTACAAACAAAGTATCAAGCTCTGCGCCATAGTAATGCGAAAGCACAGTAAATATTCCGACGGGTATGATGACATCATGAAGCAGGGAAATTATTGCAATAACTCCATATTTCCAGGAAGCTACGCCATGATGACCCACGGCGGAGAAGTGGGAAACTTTTCGAAAAGCGAAAGCAATAAAGCAAATGATCGCAAGCGAAATCAAAACAACTGCGATGATAGCTTTTCGGGTAAGCTCGCGTCCGACTGAAGGCCCGATGGAATTAAATCTTGTCTCAGTTAGAACATCTTTTTGCTCTCCGGCCTCGCCCGTTAGGGAAAGCGCTCCTAAAAGAGCCGTGTGTTCAGTGTCATTTAAGTCTCTGCTTTTTACTATGTAACCAAGCTTGCCGGTAGGTTGTAAGCTTATAGCTCCGAAATTTAGAGCTTCCAAAGCCGGATTAAGGGTTTCCTGCGCTGGACGGGAATCTTTATAAGCAACTTCAGTCAAAGCTCCTCCTTTGAAATCTATTCCGACATTAAATCCGAACACAAAGACAGATATGAGCGAAAGTAAGACCATAACAATGGATACGCCTACGAATATTTTTTTGTGTTTTATGATAAACATATTTTTATTTTGCAATTATTTACTCAGCCCGCTGGAGAACAAAAATCTCGCCACTTTTCCCTCGCCCATAAATGTAAGAGTGGAAAGAAAAATACGGGTAATAGTAATCGCGCTGAACAAAGACACTACGACTCCCATTCCGAGCGTAAGCGCAAAACCTTTTATCAAAGATGTTCCAAACCAGAAGAGTATCACCGCTGTAATAAAGTTTGAAATATTAGAATCTCGGATAGAAAACCATGCACGGGAAAATCCAAACGAAGTTGCGTCGGCTATGCTTCGTCCGGCACGCAATTCTTCCTTTAAGCGTTCAAAAATAAGCACATTGGCATCTACCGCTATTCCGATAGAAATAATAAATCCTGCGATGCCGGCAGCAGTCAAAGTGACAGGCATGAGCTTAAACAAGGCCAATATTATAGCTATAAAAATACATAAAGAAATAGTAGCTACCAAGCCCGGCAATCTGTACCAGAGAATAAGGAAAAGTGCTACCAATAAAAATCCTATTATTGTGGCTTTTACTCCGGCGTTTACGGCGCTGTCTCCCAAAGTAGCGCCAATAGTCTGAGTAGAAAGAAGAGTAATTGGTACTGGAAGAGCTCCGGAATTCAATCGCCCTACGAGCTGTTTGGCTTCATTTGGGGTAAAGCTTCCGGAAATTACCGCTTGCCCATTCGGAATCTCCTCGCGCACTACCGGAGTAGATATCGGTGCGCCATCTAAATAAATAGCTACCATCTTTCCTATATTTTCTTTCGTAATTTTTGCAAAAAGTTTTGTGCCTTCTTCGTTGAACTGCAGGCTCACTCTCGGTTCGCGAGTATTTTGATCAAACTCCAAGATGGCTTTTTGAAGATATCGCCCGGTAAGCTCCGTAGGAACAAATTTGGGGCCCAGATCTACTGCGCCAAGATCTATTTTGCCGTCTTTGCCTACTTTCACTTGCTGGGGAGCATCTTTAGGAGCTTCTATTTTAAATTCAAGAAGAGGGGTCTGCCCTATCATGTCTATCGCCTGCTTTATGTCCGTAATGCCCGGCAGATCTACGATCAATTGTTCTCCCGCTCCAGAGAAGGCGCTTGCATGCTGAACCTGCACCACCGGCTCGGAAACTCCGAATAAATTTATGCGTCTTTCAATAATATCGCGAAGCGCTTCCATTGAGTCTGCGACTTGATCTTCTGAAACGACAGACGTATCGGCTTTATATACCAAGTGGCTGCCGCCGGAAAGATCAAGCCCCAGCCTGAAAGGATGATTCTTGAAGAATGAATTTTCGGTTTCAAAATTTTTGTTTAATCTAGGTTCAGACTTAAAAACAAAAAGAGCTACTCCTGTGCCGAGCAATAGTATAAAAATAGCTAAAATTATTTTTTTAATCATGATTTTCCGACACCTGCCTGCCGGCAGGCAGGTAAATATACAGGCATTCTATACGCTTTTTCTGAAATAAGCAACCAGATAAGAGGTTATAGCGCCCAGAATAAATCCCCCTAAAATATCTATAGGAAAATGCACACCGGCAATAATGCGAGCAAGGCCGATAAGCAAAGCAAAAAACATAAAAACATATCCTGCCTTTTTATGCAGAAAAAAAATAGAAAAAGCTAGGGCCGAGAAAAACGATGCGTGGCCGGAAGGAAAAGCATACCCGCCTTGATTAAAAAGAGGAGAAACATCATGGAGAACAAGAAATGGCCGTGAAGTATGAAATAAGAATTTCAATATTTCCGAAATAAAATAAGCAGAAAACGCAGAGAGAAATACTAAGAGAATTTCTTTCTTCTTTTCCATAAAAACCCGAAAAGGATTTTCCGCCAAGATTATCTCGTGGTGAAAAAGCAGAAATAATCCCGCCAGCATTACAACAACGAAAGGGAATATTTCTGCCAGAAAAATAACTTTCAGATCAAAAATTTCTGATTTGTGCGCTAGGTTGTAAAAAAAGTAAAATACTGCGTCGTTCATTGAATCCATATTGTATCACAACAATCTCCTTCCGCTAGGTCTTGCCTAGCGGAATTTAAATAGGTTTGTCGTAATTTAACCAATCGAAAATTTCTTTTAGAAAATCCTGTTTTTTGGGAAAATATTTAGGGAAAGCCTGTGTAGTTAGTATTTTATTTTGTATTCTGGTAGCTCCAAAATAATCTAAAAAACTTGAGTGTATATATTGTTTCAAATGTTCAAGCACTTTCTTTTTATCTCTAATTCCCTTTTCTTTCCAGTCCTTTTGAATAAGTTTTACTGGATTGAGATGTATATAAGAAAATATATATTTTAAATACCTATCTGTGTTGAGATGTTGTGATTTGAATTTACCTTCGAATAAGCCTCCGGTGCGTTTATATTTTTTATTGTAGTACATAACATATGCTGTAGAGATTTTTTGCATAAATTTACTTACATTATTATCTTCGTCTTCATGCGTCAACAATAAATGAAAATGATTAGGCATTAAAACATATGCGCCAATGTTCACTAGAATACTATATTTGTCTACTTCATATAAACTTTGATCTTTTCGCAAATTATCTATCTTAAAATTTTCTTTCTGATTACAGGCATACAAAAGACCCATAAAATGGGCGTGGTCTTCCCGATCATGAAAAATTCTTTGTTTGCTGTTTCCACGATTATAAATATGGTAATATTCGCCTGCAGCAAAAGATATTTTCCGAATAGACATAAGTTAATTATAGCCTGTTCCCTTCCGCTAGGCAAGACCTAGCGGAAAATGATTATTTCATCAAAAGTAGGCCTATTACGGCGATAATGCTCCCCAGAATTTTCCTGCCGAGGTCTTCCCTCTCGTGCAGGAATATTGCAGCTGCAACAAACACAATCACCACTTTGAAAGTTGTGATGGATGACACCAAGCTTAAGTTTCCGACTACGTAAACCAAAACAAACCAAGACAGGTTTTGTAAAAATCTTAATATGCCGGTTATGGCAATATCTTTTTGGGAGTAGACATTTTTGTTGCGAGTTAAGAGCGTTGCTACTCCCAAACAAATACAAGTCGACCAGAAAGAGAGTATGGTGCCAGCGGTAAAGCCCGTGGTTTTAACAAGCGCACGATCAGCTACCAAAACAATCGCTAACATGACACCGGAGGACAACATTAGTAAAAAATATTTGTCAAACCTAAATTTACCCAAATGATGTTTTTTGGAGACAATGATTATGCCCAACAAAAGAAGGGCTGTCCCAGCGATCTGGATAAAGGTAAGTCGCTCACTTAATAAAAACGTCGCTAAAATGATTGTTATAGGAATATGGATATTGGTTACCAGCAATGAAACCCCAGCTTCGACATGTTTTTGAGCAATAAAAGAAGATATATAAAAAAAAGCGCCAAAAATTCCCGTAGTCAGTGATAGAAAAATTAAATAGGATACATTTCCTGAAATAAAAAAAGGTTGGAACAAGGGTAAAAATAAACTAAGAATAGCCACCACCAAAGCTACCATAAAAGAAAAGTGAATTTGTCCTTGGTTGTCTAGGTTTTTATTCTTGGCCAACCACCTTCTTTGAAGCGGAGAGACGGTAGCGGCAATAAAATAAAATATATAGCTTAAAAATATAATCACTTTAAATTTTTTGCTACGGTTAATACATTATTGAGGAGCATGGCGACTGTGGCCGGACCGACGCCGCCGGGGACTGGAGATACGTAACTTGCTACACCTTTTACCGATTCTAAATCCACATCTCCAACTATTTTTACCCCGCCACCGGCGGGGCCGTTTCCAGTCTCAGAAGTTCCCGCATCTATTATCACCGCGCCTTCTTTTATCATCTCGCCGGTTATATATTTACCCTTTCCGATACCGGAAATTATTATATCCGCTTCTTTGATTATTTTTTCTTTATTTTCAGTTTTGCTGGTAATTATAGTTGGATTTAATCCGCGAAATTTTAAGAGCGCGGCAACCGGCTTGCCTACGAGCAGCCCTTGCCCCAATACTGCAATTTTCTTTTTGCTTAAATCTAAGTTGAGTGAATCTAAAATAGCCATACAGGCTAGTGCAGTAGGAAATCCGCCTTCCCCGGCGGTTAAACCGCTGTAGAACTTTTCGCTCGCATCTTTACCCAGGCAGTCTACGTCCAGTGTTGGGTCAATAACATCTAGCACGGCCTGCCTGTCTATGTGTTCCGGCAGAGGCAGCTGAATTATGATACCGCACATGTTTTCTATTTTGTTTAAAATTTTTAACTCAGTAATTAACTCATGAGTTTGTATTGATGCCGGAAAATTCGCCTTATGAAAAGCGATGCCGATTTCTTGCGCCCGCTGCCCCTTCATTTGCACATACTGGATAGAAGCCGGATCGTCCCCCACTAAGACATCGCAAAAAACCGGCTTAAAAGAAAGTTTAGAAATTTCTTCTCTTATATTTTCGCGTATGGCGCTCGCTAATTTTTTTCCATCAACTACTATAGTCATAATTTGTTTACAAAATTTGCACGTTATACTCCTAAAAATTCATTCTTCATATCGTCTCTGTGCGCCGGCCGTCCATAACGGCGCTGGCTCATCAGTATCCCCAGTCCGGCAAATTCTGTAAGCAGATGCGAACCGCCGTAGCTCATGAAAGGAAGCGGAATTCCGGTGACGGGCATAAGCCCGAGGTTCATGCCTATATTCACGAGTATATGCCCCATGAAAAAAATAGCTATCCCCATACCGAAAAGTATTTCAAAATTTGTTGAACCTAAAGAAGCGGTGTGTAAAATACGCCACATTACGAGAGCGTACAAAATTAACAATGTAAAAGAGCCTATAAAGCCCCATTCCTCGGCAAAAGCTGCATAGATAAAATCAGACTGCGGCACCGGCAGGAATTTCAGCCGAGACTGCGTCCCAAACCCTAAGCCTTTGCCAAAAATCTGGCCGGAGCCTACGGCAATCGTGGACTGAAAAACGTTGTAACCGGTTTTTTGAATATCGGCTGTAGGATTTATAAAATTATAAATTCTGGCTTTTTGATACGGCTGAAATGCAAAGAACCAGAGCGACGTAAACACGATAGCTCCGGCGGTAAACACAAGAAATAGGTGAAGTTTTGAAATTCCAGAGACTAGTACCATACCGAGCCAGATGAAAAGTATTATCATAGCCGATCCGAAGTCAGGCTGAAGCAAAACCAGCACCAGGGGGATAAATGCGTATAGTCCGGTTATAAAAATATGTTTTACGTCCCTGATCTCCACATGCCTGCGTGAAAAATATTTCGCTAAAACCAGCACTAAAACAAGCTTCATCATGTCCACCGGCTGAAAAGAAAAGAAACCGAAGTCAAACCAGCTCTTGGCGCCGTTTGAAATTTTCCCGAGAATAAAAAGCGCCAGCAGTATGAATGAGAAAAAAAGAAACAAGAATACCAGCACGTCGGTGCGCTTTAAAAAACGAAAATCAATCAAAGAAAATAAAAAAAATACAATGAGAGAAATACACACCCATATAACTTGCTTGCTGAAGAAATCGGCCGTAGCCTCAAGCGGAGCAAAAGATTTCATGGTCACTAATCCCGCCAAGATTATCGGCATAATAAAAAAAACAAGCAACCAATCTATTCTTTTAAGAACTTTTTCTGCCATATTTATTTATTCCAATTTTGCGGAAAATACATTATACATCGGGATTATCTCCGTCTCCACGACTGTACCGGAAAGCGGTTCTGGCCATGTAAAATTTATATTGGCACTTTGCAGCGGAGCTAAGACAGATAAAAATGTCCGGCTGGTCGCTATCGCGTTTCCACCCGCTTCGTGGAGTATCGCTATGACGCTTACATTTGGAATAGTGAAAAGAGAATTATTTTTTATAGTCGCCGACAGGCGCGGACTCGTAGTCTCATCTTTTAGCTCAATGTTGGAAACTAAAACTTTTAATTGATTTATTTTCTCCTGCGGAACCTGAAGCCAGACTTCGGGCTCTGTAAATTCAAAAGTAACATATACCGGAATGGAATTGCCTACATCTATCCCCGGCTCAAATACCGCAAAATTTCCGCCCGGCGGCACGTACGTACTTCCCTCCCGTTTCCCGATATAAACATTGTTCGCATCGCCGAAACGAAATTTGTAATTTATTTTTTGGATGGCGGCGTTCTTGTTGTGATTTATTATGTACGCCACTGCATTATACCTGCCGGGAATTACTCGAAAAGCCCGGGCCCACAACACGGAAACCTCATCGGTATTTTGCGAGCATGCGCGCAGGCAGGAGCCTCCGCAATCTATACCGATCTCGTCTCCGTTTTGCTTAGAGTCCGTACAGGAAGGAGCCTTTGAAAGGCTGGGATATATGATTAAAAATCCGAATATTGAAACAAATAAAACCAATACCACTATATAAAAAAATTGCCGTTTGAGCGCCCAAGTCATGTCTGTATCGTATCATAAAAATATATAAAATAAAAACGCGCAGGCAGGCCAGAAATACAGCGGGCCCGGAGGTAGTCGCCAGATGACGAACCTTGCCGGGCCTAAGCTCAATGCTTATACTCGCGGTGGCGACGCCACCGGTAAAACAGAATTGTGATGTTCGTGAAGACCCATCCAACTCTCGTTGTGCGGGCCCACTTGAGCCCGTACAAAAATACAATCACGGAGAACACAACCTCCCACACACCCATCGCGTCCTCACCCCCTTTCCCCTGTATTATATCATATCTAATATGTAAATGTCAAGTTTTTAGAGAAATAAAAAGGGCAAGACATCGCTGTCTCGCCCTCTGCTTCACTAGGCATCAGCCCCAGCTGCCGGGGTCCTTACTTCCACACCATGCACGTAGGACCCTAACCGCCCTTCCTTTTGTGGCCTGGAACTTCTGACCACCCAATCTCGAAACAACTTCAGAAAAAGAAAACTCTTTTTCTGTCGCCGGGGCGCGTGCCTGCATCCCGGCAGTTGCACTTCTAGAGTTCTAACTAAAGGGACGGTCTCGTCATAGGCCACCTCCAAATTAAGTATACACCCAAAAGAAAAATAGCAATACTTTTGTACTGCTATTTTTAGAATCAAGTACTCGGTGTTGGCGACAGCCTACTTTCCCCAAAAAGAGTATCATCGGCTCAACAAGGCTTAACTTCTCTGTTCGGAATGGGAAGAGGTGTGGCCCTTGCGACAAATCACCAACACTGAAAACTTGATTACCCCATAGGTCTTGCCTATGGGTTTAAAACTTTTTATGTGATTTCCAAATTTCTTAACAGGAATCGAAACATTAGTACTTCTCAGCTGAGCGCATTACTGCGCTTACACTTAAAGCCTATCAACGTGATCATCTCTCACGGTTCTTAACGATTCCTAATCTTGAAGCTGGCTTCCCTCTTAGATGCTTTCAGAGGTTATCCATTCCCGACATAGCTACCGTGCAAATGCTCTTGGCAGAACAGCAGGTACACCAGAGGTCAGTTCACTCCGGTCCTCTCGTACTAGGAGCAAATCTTCTCAAGAATCAACGAGTGCAGTAGATAGGAGACCAACCTGTCTCACGCATCTACGTTTTACATTAGCATTTAAGCTAAACCTCTATTACTAGAGGGATCGGACTGTGACACATTCCAAAATAAATTGGAGTGCTAACATTCAGTCTCTACGGGTATATTCAACACAAAGTTTTGGATTTGACAAAATTTTGTCAAAATTGTAATCTGCGAAATAGGAGGACTAAGAACATGCTCGCTAACATAGCGATTTGCGTCGGCATCCCACTCGCTCTTTTCGCCCTCGTCACCGCCAAGGACTTCGTGTCTTGGCTTCTCGACGGGAGACCTGGTTCCTTCGTTCGGTACACGAGCGACGGCGACCCGGACCCCTTCGAGCTCGCGTAGGTGTAGCCATCCACATCCAGTTTTTCGAGCGACCCCGCGGTCGCTCTTTTTTTTCCAAAACTTTGTGCTGAAATTTCCCTCGGCGTTATCCACATGGGATTTCGCCGATATAAGTTAGCTTGCCATCTTGTATTGCTACAAGACGCCGCCGTGATACTACAAACTGTAGCATGGTTAATTTCGATTAAAACAGTAGTTCACTTTCGTTCACTATTCCTCTGAGGGTTCAAACTGTCCTGAAGTCAATTTACTAATTGACTGAAGGACGGTCTGAACCCAGCTCGCGTACCTTTTTAATTGGCGAACAGCCAAACGCTTGGCAGCTTCTCCACCGCCGCGCTAAGGTGAGCCGACATCGAGGTGCCGAACTCCGCCGTCGATATGAACTCTTGGGCGGAACTAGCCTGTTATCCCTAGAGTAGCTTTTATCCGTTAATCTTCCACCGCGTCTAACACGGGTGGTCGGTTCACTATGTTCTACTTTCGTACCTGCTCGAGATGTACCTCTTACAGTCAAGCAATCTTGTGCCATTACACTATCGGCACGGTTTCCATTCGCGCCTAGATGACCTTTAAACCCCTCCTTTACTTTTTAGGAGGGTACAGCCCCAGTAAAACTATCCACCATATACTGTCTCAATACGTTTTTGCCGTATTGGTTAGAACATGCCTTCGGTAAGAATGGTATTTCACTGACGAGTAGAATACGGCCGAAACCGAATCCATCAGACCTCTCCCATCTATGCTACGCAGACAAAAAACATGCTCAATATCAAGTTATAGTAAAGCTTCTAGGGTCTTTTCGTCTAACTGCACTTAACCGGCATCTTCACCGGTATTGTATTTTCACCGAGCTGGTCCCCGAGACAGTTTTCCAGTCATTACACCATTCGTGCGCGTCGGAACTTACCCGACAAGGTATTTCGCTCTAAACGTACCTAGTTTAGGACTCTATCTTCATCCATTTTTATAAATAAAAATTAGGATGCATGGCGTTGGTCTCTTGTTAACCATGTTTTGACTGTCACTACATTACTGCAGTGCAGGTAGCATTCGAATAGTCTAATAATTTTTTAATTTAATTGTTTACCTTTTTCTACAACAGTCCCAGTCATTCCGCGCAGAACCGAAGTTTTGCACAGAACCTTAGGACCGTTATAGTTACGGCCGACATTCACCAGGGCTTACAACAATCACCTTGATATAATCTCAACGTCGTTGTTTGACCTTCTGGCATTGGTCAGGTGTCACCCCCTATACATCCACTTACGTGTTCGCAGGGAGCTGTGTTTTTGGTAAACAGTTGCCAGAAATACTTTCGCTGCGGCCTATCGAGACAGAAAGAAGGAGGCGAGGTTCTTTTTATGGAACCTCACACTCACAAACATGAGAACAACAGATGGTCCTGTGGTGTGTCCGAGAATTTCTCGGTTTTCTCTTGTTCGTAGTTTCTTTACTCTCGTTTTTGGGGAAAGAAAACGAGGCATACTACGTGTAAGATTCCACAGACCATCGTGGCGAGATGAGGGTTAGAAGGATTTCCCTTCGCCCACTTCGCCCCATTTGTACTTCTTTCCTTCTTTCTGCCTCAATAGGCAAGCCTTATCCCGAAGTTACGGCTGCTTTTTTGCCGAGTTCCTTGGGGACCACTCACTCGTTCGTCTTGGTCTACTCGACC
>CAZKJE010000006.1:0-36319 GCA_964553015.1 uncultured Candidatus Saccharibacteria bacterium
TTTTTATTTCCCGAAAGTTTCAAAGAGAACTTTCTGGCTTTCTTCGTCTATTGATGATGTTACTATGATCATCATTTCTGTCGTCAGGCCGAGATCTTTTTTAATATTTTTAAATAAATGCTCGTATGGGTACGGGGAAATCCAAGCAGAATTTTTTAGGCATACAAAACCGGCTTTTTTAAGAAGATAACGCAGACTTTCGCGTTCGGCTTTTCTATTTTCCGAAAGATCAAGCAGAATGATTCTCCAAAATCCATCCCAAGAGGTGTTTACCAAAGTTGTGTCATTTTCTAACTCCAAAGTGTGAACTTTTTTCTTGCCTTCTTTTGTCAGGCGGGCATATTCGCTCTGTGAAGAAGCGAATTGTTCGATGAGCCCGGCTTCTTTTAGTCCTTTGATAGAACGAGTTATTGCATAAGCTTTACCGCTTACTTTCTCTTTAAGTTCGGGTAAAGAAATAGCTGTTTTTTGGCCTAAAATTCGCAACAATTTATTAGAATAATCTTTTTTACTTGACATGAATATATACTATCATATATACTGGATTATACAAGTAATTCGTGGTCGCGAAATAATCGTTAAAAACATTATAAATTTAAATAAACTTTATAAAATATGAGTAAAATAATAGGTATAGACTTAGGTACAACAAATTCAGCAGTAGCCGTAATAGAAGGCGGAGTGCCAAAAATTATTGAGAACGCGGAAGGAAACCGCACGACTCCTTCGGTAGTCGCTGTCGCTAAAAACGGAGACAGGCTCGTCGGTCTTCTCGCAAAGAGGCAGGCGGTTACGAATCCGGAAAATACAGTATACGGCATCAAGCGCTTTATGGGCCACAATTTTGAGGATCCCGAAGTGCAAAAAGATCTTAAAAACGCATCTTTCAAAATTCAGAAAAGCTCGAATGGTGGTGTTGAGATTCTTATTGGCACTAGATGGATGCGGCCGGAAGAAATTTCCGCGATGATCTTATTGAAAATAAAATCTGACGTGGAAGCAAAGCTCGGTGAAAAAATTACCGAAGCAGTCATCACCGTACCGGCATACTTCAACGACGCGCAAAGAAAGGCGACAAAAGACGCGGGGGTGGTTGCCGGTCTTGATGTAAAAAGAATTATCAATGAACCGACGGCTGCAGCGCTTGCGTACGGATTTAATAAAAAGAAAAATGAAAAGATTGTCGTGTACGACTTCGGAGGCGGTACTTTTGATGTGTCTGTGCTGGAGATCGGCGACGACGTCATAGAAGTAAAATCTACAGACGGAGACAGCCACTTAGGAGGCCGTGATATAGATCACAAGATCATAGGCTGGATCGCTGAAGAATTCAAAAAGACTTCCGGCGTGGATGTGCGGAGCGACAAGCTTGCCCTGCAGCGTTTAGACGAAGCGGCAGAAAAAGCCAAGATAGAGCTTTCAACGGCCATTGAAACAGAAATCAATATTCCGTTCATTACTTCTACCGCCGAAGGTCCGCAGCACTTACTTCTCAAAATGACCCGTGCTCAGCTGGAATCAATTGCCGACGAATATATTTCTCGCTCGATAGATATCACCAAGCGCGCCATGGCGGCTTCTGGTTTCAAGATTGAAGATATGCATGAGATAGTAATGGTCGGCGGACAGACGAGAATGCCAAAGATCGTGGAAGAAGTGAAAAAAGTTTTTGGCAAGACTCCGAATCTTACAATAAATCCGGACGAAGTCGTAGCTCTCGGTGCGGCGGTGCAGGCCGGAGTGCTTCAGGGAGACGTGCGAGATGTTTTGCTTCTTGATGTGATTCCGCTTTCTCTCGGTATTGAAACTTTGGGAGGAGTAGGCACAAAACTGATTGAAAGAAATACAACTATCCCTTCAAATAAATCCCAAGTGTTTTCTACGGCAGCGGATAATCAGACTTCTGTGGAAATACACATAGTACAAGGAGAGCGCCCGATGGCGAGCGATAATAAATCTCTAGGCAGGTTTATTCTTGACGGAATTCCTCCGGCACCGCGAGGCATGCCGCAGGTTGAAGTGTCTTTTGATGTTGACGCAAACGGAATCCTTAATGTTACCGCAAAAGACAAAGCTTCCGGCAAGACTCAATCAATAAAAATTGAAGCAAGCTCCGGCCTGAAAGAAGAGGATATCAAAAAAATGCAGGCAGATGCCGAGCTTCATGCAGAAGAAGATAAAAAGAAAAAAGAAGTAGTAGATATTAAAAATACTGCGGAGATGATCATTTATACTGCCGAAAAAGCTTTAAAAGATAATGAAGCAAAAATCCCAGCGGAATTAAAAGATGAAGTAAGTAAAAAAATCGCCGCTGTAAAAGAAGTAAAAGATGGCACCGATGGAGAAGCGATCAAGAAAGCAACCGAAGAGCTGTCAGCCGAAATGTCCAAGATCGGGGAGGCGATTGCAAAAAGTTCACCCGAATCCGCAGGAGGCGGGCAGGAGGCCAAGACACCCGAAGAACAGCCGTCTGAAGTAAAAGACGCTGAATTCAAAGAAAAAGATTCTGAAGGCGAAGAGCCGAAATAATAGTAATAAATTTAAATTGAAAATATATGGAAGAACAATGGTACACAATAACAGGAGGAATAGATGTTAATACAGCACACAATTTGATTACTCATGTAAATAATCAAATTTATGGATCAAAAATAAAAAAACTTAAAATACTGATATCTTCCCCTGGTGGAGATGTTGATTCAGCGATAAGGATATATTCTTACTTGAAAGCTTTGTCCATAGAAATAGAAACCATAGCTTTTAGTCAAATTGATTCAGCAGCTAATATTATATATTCTGCTGGCTCAAAAAGAGTTGCAATAAAAGGTTGTAGATTTTTCCTACACGAAGGAACATTCACAACCGGAGCGCAAACTACAACCTTGCATAATCATGAAGAGGTACTTTCAATCTTTAAAGAGTTGTTTAAAAAACACGTTGGTATTCTATCAACAGAAACAGGGAAAACAGAAGAAGAAATTACCAGCTTATTACAAGCAAGTACGATACTGAGTGCTGAAAAAGCAAAAGAATTAGGGCTTGTTCATGAGATTTTGGAAAAATTTCCACTCACAAAACAAATCCCTTAAATGTAATTATTTATCCAATTTCTTTATTTCTGTGTTTTCCGGGATTAATTCCGCGATAATTTGATCAATTGTCACACGTTTTGGTCTCATAAATATTGTGTATAGCAACCAAATAGCACTTGCCACTCCGATACAAATAAAAATGGCTTGCCATGTGTACTTGGAGAATATCCAATCCTTAAATTCGGTTGTAGGAAAAATAATTAAAATAGTAAGCAGAATACCTAAGGGCGTTTGCCACTCTTTGCGTGCGTCAAGTTTTTGTATGTTTTCCATCAAGCAAATTCTGATAGTACTTTCATACAAATAAACTATTCTTTGATTTAAATTTGAGTGGGTAGATAGACCGTTTACAACTAGCTTTTTTACGCCAGAGTTCACAGGGTCGATTGTGGAACCTATTTTAGGTTTCTTAGCCGACTTGTTGTGTTTGTTCATTTTGTTGTTGTAATTGAGGGGGCATAAGTCCTAATGCTCCTATCGCATGATAATTAATTAAACCACATCTACTGCAAACAACTCCTACGGATGGTACAGATGGACCCCCTAAAATTACATTCCCGCTTAGCTGCGGTTGAAAAGTATGGTTAAAGTAACCATCTAATAGAGAAAAATTATTATTGCCACACCGAGAACAAGGCAAGGTAACATCCCTTTCATTTAAAGCATTAATTATTCTAGTTCGTTCTTCTTGATCCATGTCTGCATTATATAATATTTACATTAAAAATCAATTTTTTAAAAATTCTCAAAAATAAAAAACCATATAACATATTAGAATATATTGATATAATAAAATATATGTCCACCCAAAAAGAAACAGTTGAATTTATATTGGAGAAATTAGGAGAACCGAAACGGTTTGCGGTGCGGGCGATGTTTGGCGAATATGCTTTGTATGCTGACGGGAAAGTCGTCGGGCTTGTGTGCGATGATCAGTTGTATGTAAAAATATTGCCTGCATCTTCGGAGCTTGAGGATATATGCGACAAAGATGAAGCGTATCCGGGCTCTAAGCCGTATTATGTCGTGGAAGAAGTTCAGCTATCGCAATTACAGCACCTTCCGGACATACTTCTAGATATTGCAAAATCTCTGCCAGCCAAGAAATTAAAGCCTCGCCCAAAGGCCGACGGCCGAGGGAAAAAGAAAGCCAAAGCTTCTAAATAGACCTTTTTAGTTTCAAGCTAATTTGATATAATTTAACCATATATGGAACTGCCAGAAATACCCGTAAATAAAGACGTTACTTATCTGGGGCTTACGACTTATCGCGATAAAAATCAGCTTTTTGGCATCAAGCGCAAAGACAGGCGCCAGCATGTTTATATTCTCGGAAAATCCGGTACCGGTAAATCCGTGCTCATGTTCAACATGATCATTCAAAATATTCAGAACGGCGAAGGAGTGTGCATGGTGGATCCGCACGGAGAAAACGTAGAAGCAATCTTGTCTGCTATTCCGCGACATCGTTTGAAAGACGTAATTTATTTCAATCCCGCCGATGCAGATTATCATATCGGTTTTAACGTTTTAGAGCTCATAGATCCGCAATATAAGCATCTCGTGGCGTCCGGGCTCATGGGAATATTTACGAAAATTTGGGCAAATGCCTGGAGCGCCCGCATGGAGTACATTTTGAACAATACTATTCTGGCTTTGCTCGATACTCCGGGGACGACTCTTCTAGGCATACCCCGAATGCTTGTAGACAAAGATTATCGTCAGAAAATAATTTCTAATCTGAAAGATCCGGTTATTAAGGCATTCTGGGTCCATGAATACGAAGCGTGGCAGGATAAATTCAGAAATGAAGCCATCGCGCCGATCCAAAATAAAGTCGGGCAGTTTCTCTCCACATCTATCATTCGAAATGTAGTCGGCCAGACGAAAAGCACTATAAATATTTTCGACATGATGAACGAAGGAAAAATTTTCCTCGTAAACGTTTCCAAAGGGCGTATCGGAGAAGACAATTCTGCGCTTTTGGGAGGCATGATCATCACCAAAATCCAGCTAGCCGCCATGGAGCGCGTGAGAATTCCGGAAGAACATCGCAAGGACTTTTATTTATATGTGGATGAGTTTCAAAACTTCGTGACGGATGCCTTTGCCGGAATACTTTCGGAAGCCCGAAAATACAGACTGAATTTGACAGTGGCGCACCAATACACCGCGCAGCTTATTTCTGACAAATCGAGCGCAGTTCGCGACGCTGTATTCGGAAACGTCGGTACGATAATAGTTTTCAGAGTCGGCGCCGACGATGCGGATTTTTTAGAAAAAGAATTTGAGCCGGAATTCGTCCCGCAGGATATTGTGAATTTGCCGAATTATAAAGTTTACATGAAGCTCATGATAGACGGAGTAACCTCCCGCCCATTTTCTGCAAAAACTCTGCCGCAAATGGTAAAAGGAGGCGACAGGGAAATTGAAGCGGAAGTCATAAAATCTTCCCGTGAGCTTTACTGCAAATCCAAAGAAGAAGTGGAAAAAGAAATAAATAATTGGAGCGGTATGTCTCTGGGTGACATCGAACCGAGCGGAGTGAGTTCGGCAAGTTTTGGAGGGCAGGGAAGCATGGAAAAATTTCTGATCACTTGTTCGCTTTGTGGTCTCGAAAAAACAGTACCTTTCAAGCCGGAGCCGGGCAGGCCTGTGTATTGCAAGGAATGTATTGCGAAAATAAAATCCGGAGAAGTAAAAGTGGAAAAAGGATCCGAGAATCAGATAAAATATGATAATTCAAAATTTTTCAAACCACTGGCGGACCTCGGTATAGAATTTGAGCCCAAAGAGAGCAGAGTTCATGAAGAAAAAGAGAGATATCCGGAAAGGACGGAACACCCTAGGCAGGCGCCGGTCAAACTACAATTTCAGCCCAGCAAAACTTCAACTTCTCTGCTAAAAGAAGTACTGAGTAAAGTTTTGGGAAAAACAGAAGAAAAAAAAGAACCGCAGCCTATTTCTTTGGATGCACTAAAAGATAAAATGAGAGCTTCGTCCGTAGGCCTACAGCCGAGGGATGTAAAGAATGATCGCGCCGCAACGCCAGAGGACATGAATAAATTAAAAGATCTGATTGCTCAAAAAACTCCGACTCTTCCCCCAATACCTCAATCTCAGCCAACAACTAAAGCTTCGCCCGTAGGCGGGCTACAGCCGAGGGAAGTTCCTGAAGACGTACTAAGAAAAATTTTGGAATAATTAAATTCTATTAACAGCTCGATAGGTGGCTACTATCGCGGCAGTTTCTCCGCGAAGGGTTAGAGAGCCGAGTGAGGCGACAATGTAGCCAGATTCTTTTGCCAATTCAATTTCTTTTTCCGTAAATCCGCCTTCGGGGCCGATGAAAATATTTGAATTTTTTATTTTTTTCTCAGGAGAGTAAGAAAGAGTATTTAAGTCAAAAATTATTTTTTCTTCTGACCCAAGCTTATCTTGTAATGCATCTTTGAAATCTAAAATAGGGGAGAGAGTGGGTACGATGCTTCGGCCGGACTGCTCGCTCGCCTCACGGATGATTTTAAGCAAACGTTCTGTATTCAGTCCTGTTTTTACGGTGCGCTCGGTAATTATCGGAATGATGTTTGAAACTCCTGCTTCCACCATTTTTTGCACCGCAAGCTCAAAATTTTCTTTTTTAAGTATCGCTAAATATGTACTTACATATGTAAGTACATCATCTACTTTTTTCATATTGTCTAAGCTCGCAGATATTAGGTTTGAAGAAATGGAAACAATGGTTGCTTCTCCTTCCTGTCCCTTCCCATCTCCCAAAATAATTTTATCCCCGACCTCAAGCCGCAAAACACCCTTTATTTGCTTGATATTTTCAGGATTGGTGATTTGGAGTTCTTTTTTAGACAGATCAAAATCTCCAATAAATCTATGTAAACGCATGTTTTTATGATACACTTTTAACATTAAAATTCCAAATATATGGAAACTCGAATTTGCCAAAATTGTAAGAAAGATTTTCCCGTAGAACAGGAGGACTTTAATTTCTATGAGAAAATCAAGGTTCCTCCACCGACTTTTTGTCCGGAGTGCAGACTCATTCGCCGTATGACTTGGCGCAATGAGCGCTCACTCTTTAGAAGAAATTGTGCCAATACAGGAAAACAAATTATTACTATGTTTCATCCCGATGTTAATGTGGTTGTATTTGACCATGATATATGGTGGAGCGATAAATGGGAACCGACTGACTACGGAAAAGATTATGATTTTTCTCGGCCGTTTTTCGAACAGTTCCAAGAGTTGCTTTCAATTACTCCGCTCGCAAATTTAGGTAATTCAAATTGCTTAGGCAGTCCTTACGGCAATTACAATACCGATTGCAAATATTGCTATTTGCTTTATGCTTCTTTTAATAATGAAAAAACGCATTATTCTTATGGCGCGGTTAGACTGAAAGATTGTATGGATATGTATACTTGTTTTCACTCTGAATTAAGCTATGAGGATATTATGAGTGGCGACTTATACAAAACTCATTTTTCTTATGATGCGGATGAGTCTATTAATTCTTTCTTTTTAAAATATTCTAAAAATATGCAAGATTGCATTGGTTGTATAAATTTAAGAAATAAAAGCCGTTGTATTTTAAATGTAGAATACTCAAAAGAAAAATATGAGGCAAAGAAAAAGGAGTTAGATTTTGGGAGTTATCAAGTACTTTCTGAATTTGAAAATTCTTTCAATGAATTTGTCCTCAATGTTCCATACAGATATGCGCACATCATGAAATCCGTAAATGTTACCGGAGACAATATTATAAACTCTAAAAATGTAAAGAGTTGTTTTGATATTTATGAAAATGTGGAAGATTCAAAATATTTAATTCATTGCTTGGACGCAAAGGAATGTTATGACTTATATGGCGGCGGGGCGATAATGTCTTTAATGTATGAAGGAGTAGGTGTTGGAAAAGATGCGTCAGAGCAATTATTTTCCATATTTTCTAATACTTGTTTTAAAACTTATTACACATATATGTGCTATAACTCAAAAAATATTTTTGGCTGTATCGGATTGCGAGGCAAGCAATACTGCATTTTAAATAAACAATACACAAAAGAAGAGTATTTTAAGCTTATGCCGAAAATTATAGAACAGATGAATGCTGTGCCGTATAGAGATAAAAAGGGCTTGGTCTATAAATATGGAGAATTTTTTCCAAGCGAGCTCTCACCGTTTGCTTATAATGAAACGATTGCGCAGGAATATTTTACAAAAACGAAAGAAGAAATGATCAAAAATGGCTATGCATATAGAGCTCCCGTGGAGAAAGATTATCAAACAACCATAAAAAGCGTGGAATTGCCAGACCACGTCAAAGATGCTCCAGATTCTATCATTGAAGAAGTGATCGCTTGTCCAAATGACGGTGATGAAAAAACTCAATGCACCAAAGCTTACAAGATAATTAAATCTGAATTAGAATTTCTTAGAAATAATAACATTGCATTGCCGCGCTATTGTCCGAATTGCCGTCATTATAAAAGATTGAAACAAAGAAATCCTCTCAAACTTTGGTATCGTTCTTGCATGTGTGACAAGGCTGGGCATTTTCACGGCGAAAATAAATGTATTGTTGAATTTGAAACTGCATATTCTCCCGAGCGCAGGGAAACAGTTTATTGCGAGAAATGTTATCAGCAGGAAGTGTATTAAATTCTATGGTAAAATAATCTATATATGCCTAAACCGAATCGAGTCCAGATAATAAAATACGGTCCGCCGCCGCCGGAGCTGCCGGTTTTTGGCAAGGTGAAGCTCGAAGAAGTTTCTTTTATCGGACGGACAAACTACGTAGCTTCTCTGGAAGAAAAGAAGTTTATTTTCGGCATTAAACGAATAGACAGGAGGCGCCATCTTTACATAATTGGAAAGTCTGGCGTCGGCAAGACCAAACTTCTAGAGCTTATGATTCGCCAAGATGTAACTTATGGGCACGGATTGTGCCTCATAGATCCGCACGGCGACCTGATAGAGGCGATGCTGGATTATATTCCCAAAGAACGCATTGAGGACGTGTGTATCATAGACCCGGCAGATATTGATTTTCCGGCATCTTTTAATCCGCTCGCAAATGTGGACCCGATGTTCAAATTCCAGCTGACGCAGGGGCTCATCGAAGTTTTCCAGAAACAATTCGGTGCAAATTGGACGCCCCGCTTGGAGCACGTGTTTCGTTTCACTTGTCTTGCGCTTTTGGACTACCCGCACGCGACAATGCGCGGGATGATCTCCATGCTGACGGACAGAAACTACAGGCAGAAAGTCGTGGAATACATTACAGACGATATGGTGAAAAGATTCTTCGCAATTGAATTCGCCGATTGGTCTGAAAAATTCGATACTGATGCTATCATACCGCTTGTAAACAAGCTCGGACAGTTTCTTTCTGATCCGCTCCTGCGAAATATTTTCGGACAGAAACAAAATAAAATTGATATTAGCTCGCTGATGAATGAACGTAAAATAATTTTTATCAACCTTTCCAAGGGGCGTCTCGGCGAAGAAAATTCTTCATTCCTTGGTTCTATCTTTTTAACAAAAATAAAACAGGCCGGCATGGAGCGCGCCGCTATTCCGGAGTCAGAGCGCAAAGATTTTTACCTATATGTGGACGAGT
The DNA here is from genome assembly GCA_964553015.1 of uncultured Candidatus Saccharibacteria bacterium. Lineage (GTDB taxonomy): Bacteria > Patescibacteriota > Minisyncoccia > Phycocordibacterales > UBA9973 > UBA9973. The sequence goes on from CAZKJE010000006.1 coordinate 9,733, forward strand.
TTCAGAACGTCGTGACGCAGACTTTTGAAAATATTTTATCGGAGGCGAGAAAGTACGGATTGAACCTGACTATGGCGCATCAATATGTCGGCCAAATTTTAACTAAAGTGCATCAAGCTGTGCTCGGAAATTGCGGAAGTATCATAACATTTCGTATTGGCGGCGAGGATGCCGTAAAAATGAAACCGGAATTTGCTCCGCTCTTTGATGTGAAAGACATGATCAACCTTGCTGTCGGTGAAATTTATATAAAAATGACAATTGACGGCGAATCTTACGATCCTTTTTCGGCAGAGACTTTAAAAGTGCTTCCTGCTACGCATCAGTCTTACCGACAGGAAATAATTGATGCATCGCGCAGAAAATATTCAATACCGAAAGACGATGCAGCAAAACTTATTGCCGAAGAGGAAGCGACTATCATTCGAAGCGCTGAAGAAAAAGCTATTATAGAAGGCAGAACAAAAAGGCTCGCCCGTGGTGCTACGCCCGAGGGAAAAGAAAAAGAAAAAAACAAGGACAACAAAGAGACTTCACAAGAAGCCGAGCCTATGATATAATTCCCTTATGGCAAAAGACTATTATGATACTTTGGGCGTCCAGAAAGGCGCAACAAAAGAGGAAATAAAAAAAGCCTTTTATAAGCTGGCTCATAAATATCATCCTGACAAAAAAGGCGGAAATGAAGGAAAATTCAAAGAGGTAAATGAGGCTTACCAAGTACTTTCAGATGATGCGAAACGTTCTAAGTATGATCAATTTGGCGCGGGTTTTGAAAATATGGGTCAGGGAGGACGAAGTTACGGAGGGGCTCAAGGTAATCCTTTTGAAGGCTTTGATTTTTCGGGCGCTTCAGGTTTTGGGAATGGCAATATGGAATTTGACCTCAATGACATATTCAGCGATTTCTTTGGCGGGGGAATGGGAGGCGGTAGAGGCAGTAGAGCGCAAGCTCGGAGGGGACGAGATATTTCTACCGAAATTCAAATTTCTTTTGCAGATTCAATTTTTGGAACGAACAGAAAAATTTTAATTACAAAAACGTCTACTTGTCTCACTTGCCATGGTTCCGGAGCAAAGGCAGGTTCTAAAATGGAAACGTGCAAGCACTGCAACGGGCAGGGAAAAATTCATGAACAAAGGAGAACAATTTTCGGCACGATAGCAAATACAAAAACTTGCGAAGTTTGCCTGGGATCAGGAGAAGTTCCCAAAGATCCTTGCGAGAAATGTAAAGGCAAGGGAGTACTAAGGCGCGAGGAGGAAGTATCCATAGATATTCCCGGTGGAGTTCGCGATGGCGAGATGGTGCGCATGACTGGTTTTGGGGAAGCGATTTCCAAAGGAACAGCCGGAGATCTTTATATAAAAATAAATGTTGCGCCTCATCCCGTATTCAAGCGCGACGGCCATGACTTGATTATGAGTCTTAACTTAAAGCTTTCAGACGCGCTTCTCGGCACTAAATATCCGATCCAAACCTTAGACGGAGAAATAGAAGTGACCATTCCGGAAGGAGTGACCATGAACGAAGTTTTGCGCGTAAAAGGCAAAGGCGTGCCGGTATCAAAAAATAAACGAGGAGATCTGCTAATAAAACTAAACATAAAACTTCCGGAGAAATTATCCCGCAAAGCGCGCGAAGTCGTAGAAGAGCTCAAAAAGGAGGGGATATAAACTCTGCGATTTTGATATGAGTAAAATTAAAGTAATATTGATTCCGGGAAATGGAGGCGGAACACCAGAAGATAACTGGTTTCCTTATCTTGAGCGTGAATTGCCCAAGTTGGGGCTTCTAGTAATAAATAAACAATTCCCAGATTCCATTTTAGCTCGTCAGGAGTTCTGGCTTCCTTTTATAAAAGAAATAGGCGCAGACGAAAACACTATTTTAATAGGTCATTCATCGGGAGCCATTGCTGCTCTGCGATTTGCTGAGAAAAATAAAATTTTAGGAACTATTTTAGTTGGTGCTTATTATACTGATCTGGGGGATGAAAATGAAAAGAAAAGTGGATATTTCAAAAATCCTTGGGATTGGAAATCAATTAAAAATAATCAAAAATGGATTATACAATTTGCTTCGGTTGATGATCCATTTATTCCAATAGAAGAACCCCGAATGATACATAAAAATTTGCAGACTGATTATCACGAATATAAAAACCAAAAACACTTTGGTCACGGGGCAGAACCCAAATTAGAATTTCCCGACCTTGTTGAGTTTTTAAAGCAAAAAGATTTTAAATATGATACATTTTAATTATGAAAAATAAAATTATTAACATCGCAGCTATACAAACTGTTGTCACTAAAGATCTTAAATTTAACTTGGTAAAAACAGCAAAGCTTGCAGAACAGGCAGCTAAAAAAGGAGCTAAAATAATCTGCTTGCAGGAGCTTTACCGTACCATTTACTTTCCGCAATATAAAAAGGCTGACAAAGATTCTTATACAGAGGCGATTCCCGGAGAATCAACCCGCGTGTTTTCAGCTTTGGCAAAAAAATACGGTGTCGTAATCATCGTGCCGTTGTTTGAAAAACGCAAGGAAAAATATTTCAACTCTGCCGCAGTTATCGATCACACGGGCAAGCTAATGCCCACATATGACAAAGTCCATATTCCGCAGGATCCCATGTTTTATGAAAAAAATTATTTTAGCCAAGGAGAGAGCGGTTACAAAATTTATAATACAAAATTTGGCAGGATCGCAGTACTTATCTGTTTTGACCAATGGTTTCCGGAAGCGGCTCGGGCTGTCACCCTCCTCGGCGCAGAAATTATTTTTTACCCTACGGCTATCGGCACCATTGTCGGCGAAAAAAGTTTTGAGGGAGACTGGCATAATGCGTGGGAAACCGTCATGCGCGGGCACGCGATAGCAAACAGTGTAAATATTGTCGCAATCAACCGCGTAGGAAGAGAAGACAAACTAAAATTCTGGGGGCAGTCATTTATAACTGACAGCTTCGGTAAAGTTTTGAAAAGAGCAAGCGGTGCGAGAGAAGAAGTTTTAATATCAGCTGTTAATTTGTCTATAAATAAAAAAATTCGAGATGCATGGGGCTTTTTCCGCAATCGCCGACCCGATACATACAACCCAATTTCAAAATAATGATTTCTACCCCTAAACAATCAGGATTTTTTATGCCCGCTGAATGGCAAAAACACTCTGCCGTTTGGCTTGCATGGCCTTATGATGAGACTACTTTTCCCGATCGCATACCAGCGGCTGAGGCAGTATTTGTGCAAATGATCAAATATATTCATAAATCGGAGACTGTAAAACTTTTGGTTTTAGATCATAACATGAAAAATCACGTCGTAGCTTTGCTCGAGAAAGTCGAGGTAGACATTAAAAAAATAAATTTTTTCGAAACTAAATTTGCCGACGTCTGGACAAGGGATTATGGGCCAATTTTTCTGGTTCATAGATCGGAAAAAACTTTAGCTTGGACAAAGTGGAAGTATAACGCATACGGCAAAGATAAAGATCCATATTTTGCGCCAGTACTGATTGATAACGATGTGTTTAATAACATAGATGTGCCGGGTAAAAAATTTCAGTCTGACATAGTGCTTGAGGGGGGAGCGATCGATGTAAATGGAGAGGGTATCTGCCTCACAACCGAACAAACTTTAATGAACCCGAACAGGAACAGAGAAAAGAGCAAAGGAGACATAGAAAAGTATCTTGCCGATTATCTGGGCGTAGAAAAAACAATTTGGCTCAAAAAAGGATTAATCAATGACCATACCGACGGACATATAGATGAAATCGCGCGTTTTGTCGGGCCGAACAAAATCCTCTCTGCATATGAAGATGATTTCAAAGACGAGAACTTTAAAATCTTGGACGACAATTATCAAGTATTAAAAAATTCCACAGACCAAAACGGTAAGCCTTTTGAAATTATAAAACTGCCAATGCCGCATATGCTTTATGATGACGGAAATAAGGCTCCTGTGTCTTATTGCAATTTTTATATTGGGAACGAAACAGTCTTAATGGCAAAATTTAATGATCCAAATGATGCCAAAGCAGAAAAAATAATTCAAAGTTGTTTTTCGGATAGAAAAGTCGTGGCTATAGATTGTAGTGAAGTAATTTACGGAGGGGGAGCAATTCATTGCATGACTCAGCAAGAACCCGCAGTTTAAATCTTTGAAACTTTTTGTCCTTCGCCTGTATCTTTTATTTCGTAACCTAATTTATTTATCTCTGCCCGCAGCTCATCTGATTTTTTGAAATCTTTATCTGCTCGAGCTAGTTCGCGTTCTTTTAATAGTTTCAAAACTTCTTCCGGCACGCTGATTTCTTTTGCCTCTTTCAAATTTTCAAAACCAAGCCCCAGTACTTTATCAAAATCCAGAATAGTGGCTTTTTTGTCGGCGTTTGAAATATTTTCATCTTTCAATACATCCCACAAAAGGGTAATAGCCCGGGGTGTATCCAAGTCATCTTCTACGAATTCTTTAAATTTTTTTTGATATTCGGGGTGTACGATTCCTGTATCCTTCCCAAGCCCTAAATATAGTCCCTGAAGCCTTTTTAGGGCCGTTTCGGCGCCTTCTAATGCTTCCCAGACGAAGTTTACTCTAGTGCTATATTTGGCCATTAAAAGCCAAAATCTGTAAGCGAGAGGGTTTATTTCTTTATCTATGAGGTCTTTCAAAGTATAAAAGTTATTAAAAGATTTTGCCATTTTTTTCTGATCTACGAGCACCCATTCATTGTGCATCCAATATTTTACAAATTGTTTTCCTGTAGCGCCTTCTGACTGCGCTATCTCATTTTCGTGATGCGGAAATATATTATCCACTCCGCCCGTATGCAGGTCTATCTGTTCTCCGAGATTGCTCATAGACATCGCTGAGCATTCTATATGCCAGCCCGGGCGGCCTTTGCCGAGCTCTGTTTCCCAGAAAACATCGCCATCTTTTTCATCCCAAGATTTCCACAAAGCAAAATCTTCCGCGTTTTCTTTATCGTATTCATCAGTCTTGATCCTACCCGAAGCATTTTCTTTTTGCTCTTCTAATACTAACCCCGATAGTTTTCCGTAATTTTTAAATTTTTTTATATCAAAATATACAGAGCCGTCATCACTTTTGTATGCTAATCCTTTTTCTAAAAGTTTCTTTACAATATCCACCATCTCACTTATATAATCAGTGGCCTTGGTAAATTTGGCCGGTGGCAGAATATTCAAGACTTTAACGTCTTTATAAAATTCTTCGGTATAAAATTCGGTAAATTCTTTTAATGTTTTTCCTTCTTTCTGTGAATCGCGGATGGTTTTGTCGTCAATGTCTGTCAGATTCATGATGTGCTTTACATTATATCCGCCATAAGAGAGGACTCTTTTTAACGTGTCGGCAAAGATATAGGCGCGATAGTTTCCTATGTGCGGATAATTGTAAACTGTAGGCCCGCAGGAATAAAAAGTCACTGCCGGAGGATTGAGTGGAACAAATTTTTCTTTTGTACGGGTTAAAGTATTATAGAATTGCATTTTGTTTGAAGAACTCGTTTCTGTAAATAGATATCAAGGTGTAGAGCAAACTTATCGTTAAAGGTCCGATGATAATTCCAACGGGTCCTAAAAGTGAAATTCCTCCCAGCACAGAAAACAAAATCATCAGAGAAGGTAGCTGTATTTTCTTGCCGACAATAAACGGACTTAAGAAATTATCCACGAGCCCTACTGCTATTACTGCCCAGATTAAAAGGCCGATAGCTGCACCGGTGCTTCCCATGTAAAAGAGATAAATAATAGCTGGGAGAGATACAAGAGCGGTTCCTATCATCGGCAGAAAAGCAGCTACAGCGGCCACGACGCCCCAAAGCGCCGGATTTGGTACATTGAAAATGTAGAGGCCTATTCCCATGAGCACTCCCTGAATCAGAGCTACAAACATGGATCCCTTTATCACAGCATTTACCGATAGGGCCAATCTGGAAATTATTTTCTCGTCATCTTTATCGCCGAGAGGAGAAATTAATACTAATGCTCTTTTCCATTTTATTCCGTCTTTCAAAAAATAAAATATTATGAGAAGCATTAACAGGAAGGAGAAGAAACCTGAAAGTGTCGCGCTAAAAATATTAGCAATATTGTCTGATACATAAGAAATAAATTCCGAAGTTTTTTGGTTGACATCCAGATTCACCATATCCGGCAATATATTATTTACTTTTGTTTCAATTGAGTCTAAAAATGGCTTTGCGCTTCCTTCGCTTACAACCGCCCTGTAAACTTCCTGGCTCTGGTTAAAAACAATTGTTCCGATAGTCAAAAGCGGTCCTAATAATAGAATGATAAACAAAAGCACTGTGAGAAGAGAAGCAAGCCATTCGGAAAGTTTCCTGTTTCTAAACCATTCATACACGGGATGAAGCACGATAGAAAACGATATGCCAAGGATAAGCACTATTAAAAATGGCCGAAATATCATAAAGGTAAAAATAAGCGTCACAAATAATAACCCAAAAAAGAAAAGCCGCTCAATAGTTTTTGTTTGCATAGGCTTGCATTATAACAAAATTTAAGCTAATATCCAAGTATGGAATTCGCAGTTATAACAACCGGCGGTAAGCAGTACAAAGTCTCTGAAGGGAGCTTTGTTTCTATTGAAAAAATAAAGGCTAATGGCAAGGATGAGTACAAAAAAGGGGATAAGCTCTCTTTTGATAAAGTTCTCCTAGTAGATGATGGCAAAGATACGACTATCGGCACTCCATATATCACCGGCGCAAAAGTAGATGCAGAGATTGTAGAAATAGGCCGAGCCCGCAAGATCTTGGTTGTAAAATACAAGCAAAAGTCTAGATATCTCCGCCGAAACGGCCACAGACAACCTTTCTTTAAAGTAAAAATAACTTCGATAAAATAATAAAAAACGACTAGGCAAGACCTAGTCATTTTTTTATTGCCTATTTTTTAAGGCATTTTTTAGCGTGTCATTGTCTGAATATTCTAGTTCTGTGCCAGTGGACAGGCCTTTGCCGAGGGAGGAGATTTTTATACCGGATTTGTCGGCAATATCTTTTAATTCAGCTCGCACGTATGTATCCGTATGATCGCCTTGGGGGCTTATACTAAAAGCTAGAATTATTTCATTTAAGTTATTTGATTCTTTTTCTCTTGTTATTTTTTGTTTCAGCTCCTCAATCCGCACGCGGCTCTTTGTAGTTTTTTCTACGATCGGCACCAGTCCGCCTAAAATAAAATATTTTCCGCCGTACACTCTGCTCTTTTTAATGCTTTCTAGATCCGAGTCTTTTTCTATGACGAGCAGGGTAGAGGAGTCTATGTTTGGGTTTGCACAGATATCACACAATTTCCCTTTTTCTTTATTCATTATAAAAAATCTAAAACACTCTTTGCACTGGGCGATTTCTTTTTTTAATTCTAAAATTAGCCCTGATAAATTTTCCGCATAGGCAGGATTGCGGGACATCAAAAAATATACAAAACGCTTTGCCTGCCGTTCGCCGATCCCCGGAAACTCTTTGAACACTTCAGTTAGCTTATCGATAATATCCATTTTAGAATTCGTCCAGCTCGCCGCCTATTTTAGAAGCAGCAAATTCGCTGATACTGCTTTTTTCAAGGTTTAAGAAAGTCGTAGTTTTTTCATCAAAATAAAGCTCTACTTTTCCGGTCGGGCCATTTCGGTGTTTCTCTATCAAAATTTCGGCGATGTTAGTTTTTTCAGATTCGTCCTTGCCTTTGTCTTCGCGGTGAATGAACATGACAACGTCTGCATCCTGTTCTATGGACCCGGAGTCGCGCAAGTCGGAAAGGCGGGGCTTGCCGCCGCGAGATTCCACCGCACGGGAAAGCTGAGACAGCGCCAAGACCGGCACGTCGAGCTCCTTCGCAAGACTTTTTAACGATCTTGAAATTTCAGTGACTTGGTTCACCATGGAATCATAATTTTTTGAAGTGGTCATGAGCTGGAGATAGTCTACCACGATAAGATCAAGACCTTTTTCCGCTTTTAATCTTCGGCAGAGCGCTTTCATGCGGACAATGGAGTTGCCGGCCTGATCGTCAATATAAATTTTTGCCTTTGCTAGTTTATCAAGCGAATCACGAAGGAGAGAAAATTCTCGATCCGAAGAAAGATTACCCGTGCGTAAGTTCCAAGCATTCACGCGAGACTGCGCCGAGAGCATTCTGTCCACTAATTGTTGCGAAGACATTTCCAACGAAAATATTACAACAGATTTATCATGAGTGACAGCAGACATTCTAGCAATATCGAGAGCGAGAGTAGTTTTACCCATGCTCGGCCTTGCCGCCAAGATTATCAGGTCTGCATCCTGCAGACCTGATAGCATGCTATCCAGATCTTTGAATCCGGTAGGAAGTCCGCGGAGCATGCCTTTGCTTTCGTGTAATTTTTCTAGACGCTCGTATGCTTCAGGGAGGGCATCTTTTAAATTTACATATTTCTGATTTTTCGGAGAGGAAACTACGCTGAACATTTTTTTCTCGGCCATGTCCAAAATGTCATCCATGTGATCATCGCCTTCTTCAAACGCTAATTCGGAAACATAATCAGCAGCTTCAATCAAACTGCGCAAGACATATTTTTTCTGCACGATGTCTGTATAATGTTTTACGTTTAAGGAAGAGGGAACGAGGTTTACGATCTCAGCAAGATATTGATTGCCTCCGACTGCTTCCAGCAGTTTCTGCTCGGTGAGCTTTGTGGAAAGGGAGAGCATATCTATCGGCTCATTTTTTACGGCGAGATCCTGCATCGCCCGGAAGATCATCTTGTGTTTCTCGACGTAAAAAGATTCGGGCGTTACCATGTCTTCTACTTCATGCATGGCGTCTTTGCGGAGCATGAGAGAGCCGAGAACAGCTTGCTCGGAGGGGATGCTTTGAGGAGGGATCCGCAAGCTATTATTTCGGGGTGTGTTTTTTGCCATATGAATCATTCTAGCACGGGCAGATTTTTAGAAAAGGGCAAAATTAGAGCAAAAGTTGGTAAGTGTGTTACTAAAATGTTAATATTAAATATATGTCAAAAAAGGTATTTTTATCGGGCATTCAGCCTTCCGGAAGGCCGCATATAGGGAACTATTTCGGTATGATGCGGCAGCTTTTGGCAAGTCAGGAAAATTACGAGGTTTATGTGCTCATCGTTGATTACCATGCCATGAAATCCGTACGTAATCCGAAAGAAATGAGGGAAAATATAATCGGCGTAGTGCTTGATTATCTTGCTCTCGGCCTTGATCCGAAAAAAGTTACATTTTTCAAACAAAGCGATGTGCCGGAACACACCGAGCTCTGCTGGATATTTGATACGATAACCACGATGCCGTACCTCATGCGCGCGCATGCTTTCAAAGACGCTGAAGCCAAGAACAAAGAGATAGATGTCGGCACCTTTAATTACCCGATGCTCATGGCAGCAGATATTTTACTCTACAGTCCGGATATTATTCCAGTGGGCGCGGATCAGAAACAGCATATTGAAATCGCCCGCGACACGGCGGAAAAATTTAACCGCACATTTGGGGAAGGGGGTCAGACATTCAAGTTGCCGGAGGCAATGATTATGGAAGACGTCGCGATAGTGCCGGGAACTGACGGACGCAAGATGAGCAAGAGCTATGACAACATAATTCCACTTTTTGCCGAGTATGAGGAAATAAAAAAGGCGGTGATGAGCATCGTGACTGATTCAGCAGGCGGATTTCCAGAAAATGTATACGCCATTCATAAACTTGTAAGACCGGAAAGTGAACTCAAAAAAATTTACGAAGAGAAAGCGGGGAAGTACAAAGACCTAAAGGAAATGCTGATAGAAGATTTGGAAAAATTTATCGCTCCGCTTCGCGAGCGCCGAAAAGAATTTGAAAAAGATATTCCAAAAGCCCTGGCAATCCTCAAAGCCGGCGGAGAGAAAGCCAAAAAAGTCGCATCAGAAAAAATGAAAGAAGTACGGCAGAAAATCGGAGTGAATGTGTATTAAAAATTTTTATGATAAACTGTTTCTAATATGAAAAATCGGATTTATATTAAAGACCTGAAAGATTGGGTAGGCAAAGAAGTTATGATCGCCGGATGGGTGGATGTACGGCGCGACCAAGGGAAAATGGTCTTTTTTGATATGCGAGATATGACGGGAAAAGTGCAGTGCGTGACTCTTCCTGTTCACGCAGAGGCTATTTTGCAGGCTAAAGAAATCCGTCCAGAATGGGTAATAAGTGTTTCAGGTATCGTAAAAGAGCGAAATGATAAAAATGCCGAAAAAGGCGGCGGTGTTGAAATTGAAGTTACAAACATACAAGTTTTAAATAAAGCCGAAACAACCCCATTTCAGATAAATGAAAGCTCTATAGGAATAAATGAGGACTTGAGAATGAAATATAAATATCTGGATCTGCGCACCGAGAGAATGCAAAAAAATATCCGCATGCGAGACAAAATAATTACTTTTTTCCGCAAGTATATGCACGACAACGGTTTTATAGAAATTGAAACCCCGATTCTAATGAAGGGTACGCCGGAAGGCTCCAGAGAATACGTGGTACCATCCAGACTTTTCAATGGCCAGTTTTATGTATTACCGCAATCTCCTCAGCAATTCAAACAGCTCTGCATGGTGGCCGGATTTGAAAAATATTTTCAAGTTGCGCGATGTATGCGAGATGAAGATACGCGAGGGGACAGACAGCCCGAATTTACCCAGCTCGACTTTGAAATGTCTTTTGTTGAGCAAGAAGATGTGCTCGCTTATACAGAAGCAATGTTTATAGAACTTATAAAAAATGTTTATCCGGAAAAAAGAATTTCTAAAATTCCTTTTCCTCGGCTCACCTACGCAGAATCTCAGGATAAGTATGGAACAGACAAGCCGGATTTAAGAGAAGATAAAAATGATCCTAATGAATTAGCTTTTGCCTGGATTCTTGATTTTCCTATGTTTGAAAAAACTGACGAAGGGGAAATGCAGGCAGTGCATCACCCGTTCTGTTCTATAAAACCTGAAGATAAAGAAAAGTTTTTGAAAGGAAAAGATCTTTTCTCAATACGAGCTAACGCATATGACTTAGTATTAAACGGCTATGAGCTTTCCTCCGGCAGTATTCGTATTCATGAACGAGAAGTGCAGAAGCAAGTTTTTAAGCTCTTAAATATCAGCGAAGAAGAGCAAGAGAGGAAGTTTGGTCACATGCTTGAAGCGTTTACCTTTGGCGCGCCTCCCCACGGAGGATTTGCTCCGGGTATTGATCGTATTGTGATGATTTTGCAAAATGAACCCAATATTCGCGAAGTTATCGCCTTTCCAAAAACCGGCGAAGGTAGAGATTTGATGATGGGTTCTCCGGCGGCAATTTCTGAAAAACAGCTAAAAGAACTGGGGATAAAATTGGGTAAGTAATTAACTCAGTAATGAATTACGTAATTTCTGGCAAGGTAGTGAGGGGCGATGGATACGGCAGAAAATTGGGATTCCCTACGGTGAATTTGGAGATAAAGGATCAAGAGCTTCCAAATTCCGGAGTTTATGCCGGTAGAGCAATTTTAGAAAATCAGGAATATAAAGCAGGCATTGTAATAGGACCAGAAAATAAAGTCGAGGCTCATTTGATAGGGTATAATGAAGATGCATACGGGAAAATTGTGACGCTTGAAATACATAAATTTTTGCGGGAATTTAAAAAATTTGAAACTGAAAAAGAACTCATCTCGCAAATTAGAAAAGATTTAAAATTTTAGTACTGGGATGTTCACAGGCATAATTTCCAAAACTTCAAAGGTAAAAAGCAGAAAGCTGAGTAAAAGTGGTCTTAACTTGGAAGTTTATAACAATCTTGGGAAATTAAAAAAAGGTGAAAGCATTGCCGTAAACGGTGTTTGCTCAACAGTTAAAAGCGCGGGGAAAGATATTTCCTTGGAATACATGCCGGAGACACTTATGCTCTCTAATTTAAATTCTCTTAAAAAAAATAGTACAGTAAATTTAGAACAATCCATGCGTCTCCGCGACAGACTGGATGGGCATATAGTTCTCGGGCATATAGATGGAAAGGGCGAAATCCTCAGCATAAAAAAAGAAGGAAATTCAAAAGTATTTAATATTAAAGCCCCTAACCAAAAGTTTATGAAATTTTTGGTTTACAAAGGGTCAGTTGCGGTAGAAGGTATAAGTTTGACAGTAGCTAAAGTTTTCAAAAACTCCTTTATTGTTAAAATTATACCTTATACTTTAAAGCAAACTAACTTAAAATTTAAAAAAGCAGGTGATGCCATTAATTTAGAATTTGATATACTTGCTAAATATGCAAATCAAAAATAAAACACTTAAATATTTTCACGGAAATAAATTGAGCGCTGGCATTGTTGTTGCTCGTTGGAATAGTAAAATTACCGAAGAACTTTTAAAATCCGCACTTTTGGCTTTAAAAAAGTGCAAAATGAATGAGAAAAACATAAAAGTGATGTCTGTTGCCGGTTCTGTTGAAATTCCCTTCGCTTTGCATAAATTGGCACGTTCTAAAAAATATGATTTTTTAGTTGCGCTTGGCTGTGTTGTAAAGGGAGATACCCCACACTTTGATTATGTTTGCAAAATGGCGCAAGAAGGGGTTTTGAAAATTATGATCGAAGACAATATTCCCGTGGGTTTTGGAATTCTTACGGTAAATAATATTACACAAGCTAAAAGAAGAGTTCATGTCGGCGGAGAAGCAGCTCTAGCCGCGCTTGAACTTAGTTTACTAAAATGAAAAATTACACCGGTCCAATATTTATTATTATCGCAGCATTACTCTGGGCCTTTGACGGGCTTATCCGCCAGCATTTATATTCGCTTCCACCGATCACTATAATATTTTTTGAGCACCTGATCGGTTTAATTATTTTATCTCCGTTTGTATTTAAATACATAAGGCAAACTAAGTTATCAAAACGCGAATGGTGGCTAGTAATTTTAATTGCAATTCTAAGCGGACTTTTTGGTACGCTGTGGTTTACGACGGCGCTCGGCAAAGTCCACTTCATCACTATATCTGTTGTATTTCTTCTACAAAAACTACAGCCGATATTTGCTATAGCTAGTGCCAGAATTTTTCTAAAAGAGAAATTAGACGTACGATATATCAAATGGGCAATCCTTGCTCTCGTGTCCGCTTATTTTGTAACTTTTGCAAATGGGGTGGTTAATTTTAAAACAGGCGAGGGCACGGCTATCGCAGCTCTGTATGCCCTAGGTGCCGCCTTTGCGTGGGGATCTTCCACAACTTTTTCCAAAATGCTTTTAGGAAAAATTGATTTTAAAGTTAGCACTTTTTACAGATTTTTAGTCACTGTCGTCGTCGCTTTGCCGGTTTTATACTTCTTTGGCGGGATTTCTGCAACAGGAAGCGTGATTATTCCAAGTTATTCCCAATTCGGCTTTTTGGCGATCATAGCTCTGTCTACGGGCATGGTGGCTCTCCTTATTTACTACAAAGGTCTAGCAAAAACGTCAGTGCATATATCCACCATCTTGGAACTCACATTTCCTTTTATCGCTATCTTTTTAGACATGATCGTTAATGGTACAGTGCTTTCACTGTCGCAATGGATCGCGGCGATAGTTCTCGTCTTTAGTATTTACAAAATTTCTAAATTACGTGAAAGTTTTAGTGTAGTGATCTAGTTTTTTGGCAAGTCCAGAATTTTTACGGATTTAGGCAAATTTTCTGTGCCTAAAATAGCATTGGTTATAAATAGCTCATCACAGGAGCTTTTAAGTATTTTTTCCGGTATTTTTTCTCCACAAAAAACTCCATGCACAGCGCCGACAATTATTTTCTTGGCGCCTCGCGCTTTCAGGTGCTCGGCTGCTCTTCGTATCGTTCCGCCTGTGGCGATAATGTCGTCTAATATACAAATATTTTTACCTTTTACATCCATGAGCTCATTTAATTTATTCTCCATGTGGACTTCAGTCTTAATATCGTTCTTGTTGGTGCGCTTACGCTTCTTGTGCATGGCATAGCCTTCTGCGTTTTGTACAAAATAGGAAGAGCCTTGATCCGGAGAAATTACTATAAATTTCTCTCCAGTTTTTTCTTTTGCAAAATATTTTTTCGCATAAGCCAAAAGCTGTTTTCCGGCGGAGCGATTTTCTATTTTTAAGCCAGCTCTTATAAAATTTCCCGGTTTTGGCAGGAAATGACAGTCATAAGTAATTAGTTTTTTTATGCCATGTGTTTTCAGTAATCCACAAATCACATCCGCGCTTACGACATCGCCGACTTCATGCTCTTTGTCCTGACGGGCGTAGGGAAGATAGGGTACAAATAATTCAACCTGTTTTGTTTCTTTGGTAACTCTGGACAAAATCAGCAAAAGCTCAAAGAGCCTCTTGTCAGGCTCCGGATACAATCTATGATATATAGTTACTTTTTTATTTTTCTTATTTCTTAGGGATTTTACTTTAGGTATGAATACATAAGATTCAGTATCAGGAAAATGCTTGATCACGACATTTGGCTTGCTTGCCCCGCCTCGGCGCGGGCTGAAGTCGCTCGCGTAAGGGGTTATTAATTTATGCATGCTCAAATTCTATAATATTGTGTTAAAATTAACAAACCATGCAGAAATCGGATTTATTAAAAAAAATATGCGTAGCTTGCGAAGGGAAGGGCATCAAGCCTTTTGATAAAATTAAGGCCGAAGAATATTTAAGTCAAATTCCCGAGTGGATTTTAGCTGAAGACGGCAAGCAAATCTCAAGAGCATATAAATTTAAAGATTTTATCGGCGCGATTAATTTTGTAAACAGAGTTGCTGAAATTGCCGAATCTGAAGGGCATCATCCGGATATTCATATTAATTACAACAAAGTCCGGCTAGAACTTTCAACGCACGCCATCGGCGGACTTTCTGAAAATGATTTTATAGTGGCGGCAAAAGTAGATAATTCTCAATAATTTTTGCATCTCTTTTGAGCCAAGCGATATTGCCCTCTAGACGCTCAAGGACTTGTTCTATGGCGCGTTTGGCGCCCGGAGCAGGATGGGTGGCGAAGAATTTTTTGAAGGAAGATAGGTGCTTCAGTTCGGCGCTGCCGCTTATTGCTTTTACAGTTTTTGCTAGCGTGAGTCCGCCTTCGCCGTAGCGAGAGACGAGGGTTTTCCAATTTTTTTGAATAAAGCTCCACCAGATGTCCCGGCCGAGTGAATTCACTCCTACGCTGGATAAAATACCGACACTGTCTTGTGGGCGCACATGTTTCGACATCGCGAATTCGCAGGCAAGCTTTAGTATTTTTGGATCCTTAAAATCTCCCAAGGCGCTCCCAATTCTATTTTTCTCTTCATGTAAAGTTTCTTTTTTGCACATTTCTACTAACGTCTCATATTCTTTCATCCCACCATGTGTGGCCACTATTCCGTATATCGCTCCGCGAAGGTCGGGAGAAACGGGATTGCCCTCGCCACGGCGGGCAGGTTTTTTTATTAATGCAAATTTTGCTTTAGCTTCTGCAATTATTTTCTTATTCTTACCTCCAATTTGGCATTGTCCGGCACGAGAAATTGCAAGTGAGCGGAGTAAAGTATCAGCATGAGTTTCATTTTTATTTTTATTCCAGCCAAGTTTGTATGCGATTGGAGAGAAAAGGTCTAAAGATAATTTTTCCAGTTTGTTTTTATAACTTGTCTTTGCGAGTAATTGTTCTAAGCGCGCTAGCCCTGTCACAATCTCTACCCAGACGGTGTAATTATCTTCATTCTTATATGCAGAGAGAAATTCCAATGCCTCAGTCGTTGGAATGGTGCCTGCTTCCGAAAGCGCAAAGAGATCTCGAATGACGCCCAATCTATCCCGAGCACTTAATTTCTTATTCTGTATTGGCTTTCGCAGTTTTTCTAATAGTTCTTTTGAGTAAGCTGTTCTGTAGAATCCGGTCTCGCCAAAATTTACCTTATTGTTTTTGAAAGTTATCGGAATTTCCCATTTTGCCTCGCCCGTAGGGCTATGGCCGAGGGTTTTGTCTTTTGATCTTTGAGCCGATATCGGACTAGCAAAGAATCTGCTTTGTGAAAAATTTACCTTTCCGTTTACAAGTCTTGCTTTTACGACAGGATAGCCCGGTTTAGATGTCCAATTATGCATCATCTTGGCGACTGATTTACCCGAGACTTTTTCAAATGCCTGCCAGAGATGCAATGTTTCCGTATTTTTATAACTATGTTTTTTAAGGTAATATCTCAAGCCGTCACGAAAAACACGCTCTCCCAAGTAATCCGCGAGCATCCGAATAATAGAAGCTCCCTTGGAGTAAGACACTTCGTCAAAAATTTCCCCAATTTCATCCGGATGATGTACTTCTATTTCTATCGGGTGCGTGGTTTTTAACGCGTCAAGCCGTAGGGCCACCCCAAGGTCGTTCGTAGAAAATTGCGTCCAGATATCCCACTTTTGGAAAAGCTTATCTACCGCGAGATATTCTATAAACGAAGCAAAGCCTTCATTGAGCCACAAGTGCGTCCACCATTCCATCGTCACCAAATTGCCGAACCATTGATGCGCGAGCTCGTGAGCGATGACGAGGGCTACCCATTGCTTATTGCCTGCGGAGGAAAGTTTTTCATCAACTAAGAGCGCGCTTTCCCTATATGTGATCGCTCCCCAGTTCTCCATGGCTCCGGAAGCAAAGTCCGGAATTGCGATCATATCCAAAACAGGCAAAGGGAAGGGAATGTCAAAATATTTCTCGTAAAATTCTAAAGTTTTTACGGCGCAATCAAGCGCAAACTTTGCCTGGTGCTTTTTATTTGGCGTGGTAAAGACCCGCACAAGCCTGCCGGTTTTTGTTTTCTTTGAAATATATTCAAAATCTCCAATTATAAATGCCAAAAGATAAGTAGACATCTTTGGTGTCGGCGAGAACTTTACTATTTCAAATCCAGTCTCGTGTTCTTTCACAGAAACAGGCAGGGTGTTTGAAACAGCCGTTTTTCCTTTTGGAACTACGAGAGAGATATGAAAGATAGCTTTATGCGCCGGTTCATCAAAGCATGGAAATGCGCGGCGGGCATCCGTGGCTTCAAACTGCGTCGTAGCCATATGGCGTTCTTTGCCATCAATAATATATTTGCTTCTATAAAATCCGCGCATCTTATCATTCAAAATTCCCTTAAAGACAAGGTTTAACCTTGTCTTGCCTTTTGGGATTATATTTGGGAAAGTAAAAATAACTGTTTCGTTTTTTTTATTATAAGAAATTTCCCCGAATGTTTTCTCTGCACCAATAAAGACGTCAGCTGTGTCTATCTCAATTTCTTTACTGTGCAAAGTTATTGTTCTGGTTTTTTTGAAAATATTTAATGTGATAGTTTCAATGCCCGAAAAAGTGAAATTTTCCAGATCTGGCTTTAGTTCTATTTTATATTCAATAGGCATGACGTTTCTGGACAAGCGGACATTTTTAACAGTGTTTTTTGCTGTAGTTTTATTTTGCATAAAGAAATGTTAGCATATAAGGGTGGAAACCAAAAGTGACGATAGAACCTATACTATAAAAACCACAGGTTTTGAGGGCCCTTTTGGTCTGCTTTTAGAGCTGATAGAAAAAAGGAAACTTCATATCAATGACGTGTCTCTGGCAGCAGTTACCGAGGAATATCTACAGCACATGAATAAAATAGGCGGCCTGACTCCGGCCGAAATTTCCAGTTTTGTGCTTGTCGCTTCCACTTTGCTTTTAATAAAATCAAAATCGCTTCTGCCAAATCTTGACCTGACGAGCGAGGAAGAGGGCGATATAAAAAATCTTGAAGAAAGATTGCGACTATATGAAATTTTTACAAGATTTGGCGGTAATATAAAAAGCAACTTTGGCAAGAAAATAATTTTTCCGGCAGAAGAGCGCAAAAATTCCGTGCTGGTGTTTTTACCTGACGAACAGATCACAAAAGATTCTATGATGGAATTCGCGCGGGGAGTACTCGACAGCATGCCGAAAAAAGTGTTTATGCCGGAAGTGGAAGTGAAAAAAGTCATCAGTATTGAAGAAATGATAGACAATCTGACAGAGCGCATAAAAAATTCCCTAAAAATGAATTTCAAGGACCTGCACGGCCTGCCTGCGCAGGCAGGATACAAGTATACCAAGGAAGAAAAAGTGACTGTGATAGTCGGATTTCTAGCAATGCTTGAGCTCGTCCGGCAGGGGATAATGGACGCAGTGCAGGAGATTGACGGAGGAGATATTATTATGGAGAAAGCCGAAAACAATTACGAATTAGAAATTACGAATTAGGAATTATGGAGATAGAAAACAAAATTGAAGCAATATTATTTTTTAAGGGTGAGCCGGTAGCTTTGAAGAAGCTTGGTGAACTTTTAAAAGTTTCTCCCGGAGAAGTTTTGGCTGCGATTTCAAATTTAAAATCTACTTTGGAAAATAGGGGAGTAGCTCTCATTGAAAATAACAATGAGTTCACACTCGGCACTGCGCCGGAGCTTAGCAAGTTGATAGAAGATTTGCAAAAAGAAGAGCTCAATAAAGATCTTTCTAAAGCAGCTTTAGAAACCTTGTCTATAGTTTTATATAAAAATGGCGTAAGCCGAGCGGAGATAGATTATATTCGCGGAGTAAACTCCAGTTTTACTTTAAGAGCACTTTCTATCCGCGGACTGGTGGAAAAAACTACTGACCCAAAAGACAGCAGGCGCTACATTTACAAGCCGAGCTTTGACCTTCTTTCTTATATGGGAGTAAAATCTGTGGAAGAACTGCCGGACTACCAGGAAGTAAATAATTCAGTAGAAATCGCCGCCAAGAATTTAGAGGAGGAAACTAAAGGCACTCAGGATTAATGCCTAAAACATAATCGTTGATTAAATTCAGACTTTTCACGTATTCATCGCCGTCAAAGCCTTTTATGTAATCGTTAGTAATTAAAGTTTTATATCTTTGGGTAAAATCTTTTGCAAGAGTGAGGTAAGACCAGTGCCATTTTTCTTCGTTGTAACCTGTTTGTCTTAAGCTGTCTTTTAGTGTATATGTTTGGCAGAATCCGAAAGATGAAGCGTTTTTTACTAACCATTCATACACTCTTTTACCTGCTTCCGTTTGAAAGTAGTAGGGAACAGTCATGTTTATGTCTATCTCCGTGCCCCAATGATGTCGAGACATGCCGGGGACAGCGCTATATTCTAAAATTTTCTTAAATCTTTCTAATCCATCAGACATAGATTCATTTAATTTTTTTTCATCTACTAAAGTGATTCCTTCCCATTTTTTATCCCAGATATCTTTTTGATATTCAAAATTTCTTGCAGCTGAAACTAATTGCAAATCTACCCCCTCCTTTTTTGCGGTCTCTGCCATTTTAATAAACGCGTCCAAAGTTTCTTTGCGTAAATAGATTTTGTAGCCCGCAAAATTATACTGATTAGGCACTGAGACGAAGCCTTCTCTTTGCGCCGGATCAAATTTGCCAAGCAGGTAAGCTTTTTCAATTTCTTCCTGCGCTTTTCTTTCAGCTTCTTTTCGCGCCAATTCTTCGGCTTTTATTTTTTCTTCAGCAACTTCCCGTGCTTTCTGTTCCCTTAACGCCAAATTAGAATAATACACCAGCGCCGTGCCCGCTATGAAAACTAAAACCAAAATGATTATAATTTTTGTAGATTTTCTTTCCACTAACGAACCATATCATACAGATGCATTTTAATCAAAAAAGAGCTATATTATTTAAAAATGGCAAAAATAAATATTAAAAAATTAAAAGGTACATCATTTCAGAAAAAAGTCTGGAAGGCGCTCCTTGATATTCCAAAAGGAAGAACCATTACTTACAAAGAGCTAGCAAGGCGGATCGGCAGGCCGGACGCTGTGCGGGCAGTCGCTAATGCTGTCGGCGCAAATCCTCTTATAGTAGAAATACCTTGCCATCGAGTTATTAGGAGCGACGGAAGCTTGGGCGGATATTCAGGCAAGGGCGGGACGAAAGCCAAGCGAGCGCTTTTAATCAAAGAAGGAGTAACAATTTAAAAAATGTTATAGTTTATCTATGCTTCTAAACCTGATAAAAATTTCCATACCGACGGCCTTCGCTTTTTTTATCGCCCTTGCTCTCACCCCTCTTGCTACCCACTATTTTTATAAATACAAAATGTGGAAAAAATATTCCAGAAACTTAGATGCGCACGCGGAAGAATTTCATACCATACACAACGAAGCCGAAGAACTGGTAACCCCGCGCGTCGGAGGGATAATCATATGGGTTTCAGCGCTTTTAACTACTTTAATTTTTTACTTTGCTTCAATTTTATTTCCTTCTCCTGCCACAGATGCAATAAATTTTTTAAGCAGGAATCAGACCCTGATTCCTTTTTTTACCCTTCTTTTAGGCTCGCTTATCGGACTGTGGGACGATCTGATACAGATTTACGGAAGCGGTATATTTGCAAAAGATGATGCATCGTGGCGCATATGGAAGGCATTTTTAGTTGGCGCGATATCTGTCCTGATCGGCCTGTGGTTCTTTTACAAGCTTGGCATGGCATCAATCCATATTCCTTTTGGTGGCGAATTTTATTTGGGCATTTTAATCATTCCATTTTTTGTAATAGTGGCACTCGCTACATTTTCCGGCGGAGTTATAGACGGCATAGACGGACTTTCCGGAGGAGTGCTCGCTTCAATTTTTGGCGCGTATTCTATAATTGCTCTGGCGCACAACCAGCTAGACATTGCCGCATTTTCGGGAGTGATTATGGGCGTAACGCTGGCATTTTTATGGTTCAATATTCCGCCGGCAAGATTTTATATGGGAGAAACCGGAATAATGGGTCTGACCATAACTATCGCAACACTCGCTTTTCTTACAGACTCCGTTTTGATCCTGCCTGTCGTTGCCATGCCGCTCGTCATCAGCTCTGGCTCGGTAATTTTACAGTTGCTATCAAAAAAATGGAGGGGAGGCAAAAGAATATTTAAACTTGCGCCCATCCATCACCATTTTGAAGCTATAGGCTGGTCTTCGTATAAAGTCACCATGCGATTTTGGGTTTTATCAGTAATATTTGCGATTATTGGGGTAATTTTAGCGGTGATTAGTTAGATGAAAGACAAAAAAGTAGACAGATTTTTTTTGGTAATAATATTTATGCTTCTTTTTGTGGGAGTGGCGATTTTCATTTCCGCTTCGCTCGGAATTTTGGCCAAAAATCAGCAGACTTTTTATTCGGTACTTTTTAGCCAGCTTGTGCTCGGCCTCGGCCTCGGCCTCGCCCTTATGTACGTGTGCTTAAAAATAAATTATAAATTCTGGCGCAATTATTCTTTTTTAATTTTTCTCGGATCTATAATTTTGACTTCGCTCGTTTTTGTGCCGAGCCTTGGCTGGAGTCACGGTGGAGCGACTAGGTGGATAGATGTCGGATTCGCAAGATTTCAGCCGGTAGAATTTTTAAAATTCGGATTCGTGATTTACTTTGCGGCGTGGCTGTCATGGGTAAAGCATCGAGTGCAGGATTTTAGATTTGGAATCTTGCCCTTCGGTATAATGATAGCGATCATTGCAGTGATTTTATTCAAACAGCCGGATACCAAAAGTTTTATTCTGATAGTGGTTACCGGCGTATGCATGCTTTTTATTTCCGGAGTTCCAATGAAATATATTTTTGGCGTCGGATTCGGCTTTGCTATTGTATTAGCTACTTTGATATATTTCACCCCTTACTTGCAAGAAAGAGTACAAACATTTATTAATCCGGCGCGAGACTCCAAAGGAGCATCTTATCAGATTCAGCAATCGCTCATCGCGCTCGGTTCCGGAGGAATATTCGGCAGGGGATTTGGGCAAAGCGTTCAAAAGTTCAGCTACCTTCCGGAACCGCAGGGGGATTCAATTTATGCTGTGCTCGGGGAAGAGCTCGGGTTTGCCGGCGCTTTTGCTGTAATATTTTTATATATACTTTTCCTGCTCCGCGGGTTTCGCATAGCCAATCGCGCCCCCGACCTCTTTTCTGGACTAATGGTATCTGGAATTGTTATACTCATTACTGTGCAGTCTTTTATGCACATAGCATCTATTACCGGCGTATTTCCTTTGACCGGCGTGCCACTGGTATTTATGAGCCACGGGGGAACTTCGCTCATGATATACCTCATGGCTATCGGAATCGTGCTTAATATATCCAAATTTCAAAAGAAAAATATATGAAAATAGTTTTTACAGGCGGGGGAACAGGCGGACATTTTTATCCGATTATTGCTGTGGTTCAAAAAGTGAATGAGGTAATTGATCGCGAGCACATAGTCAGCGCGAAGCTGTATTATATTTCTGACAGCCCATATGACAAAGCTCTTCTAAAGGAGAACGAGCTTTTTTACGAAGGAGTAAGCACCGGAAAAATGCGAACTTATTTTTCTTTCAAGAATTTTTCTGATTTATTCAAAATCTTTTTCGGCACTATAAATGCGATCTATAAATTATTTTCAATTTATCCGGACGTCGTTTTTGGCAAAGGAGGCTACGCTTCATTCCCGACTATTTTTGCGGCACGGCTGCTGCGAATTCCTGTGCTTATACACGAGTCAGATTGCGCGCCCGGGCGAGTAAATATGTGGGCTGGACGTTTTGCCAAAAAAATAGCCGTGTCTTTTCCGGAAGCTGCAGAATATTTCGGGAAAGACAAAACGGCGTGGACAGGCCAGCCGATTAGGAGCGAAATAGAAAAAAGCGCCCCGCGCACAGAAGCCCTCGCATATTTTAAACTGGAATCAGAGCTTCCGACTATTGTAATTCTTGGCGGCTCGCAGGGAGCAGAGCTGATAAACAACGCTATACTGGATGCTCTGCCTAGGCTCGTCCTAAATTATCAGATCATTCATCAGACTGGCGTCAAAAATTTCAAGACTGTCTCCTCGCAGGCTGATGTTGTTCTCTCCGGAAATAAAAATAAATCGAGATATCAGGCGATAGATTTTCTAAATTCGCTTCAGCTAAAAATGGCGGCAGGTGCTGCGACAATATTCGTATCTCGCGCAGGATCCACCTTGTTTGAAATCGCGTCATGGGGAGTGCCTTCAATTTTAATTCCTTTTACAGATTCAAATGCAAATCATTCCAAGAAAAATGCTTTCAGCTACGCCCGAGTGGGAGCATGCAGCGTAATCGAGGAAGCGAACACGACAGCAAATATATTGGGCTCAGAAATTGACAGAATACTAAACGACAAAGTGAGCTACGAAAGAATGAAACAAAGTGCCAAAGCTTTCTCCAAACCCGGCGCTGCGGAAAAAATTGCTCAAGAGTTAGTAAATATCGCTATTAGCCACGAAAAATAATTCTCTTATTTTTTGTGCTATTATATAAATATGTCAGACAAAGTCATAACAAGATTTGCGCCTTCGCCGACGGGGTTTATGCATGTCGGAGGTGTGCGAACAGCACTCTATGCATGGCTTTTAGCTCGAAAAAGTGGTGGGCAATTTATTTTGCGTATTGAAGATACAGACAAGGAAAGGGAAGTAGAGGGCTCTATACAACACATTCAAGAATCCCTAAAATGGCTGGGGCTAGATTGGGACGAGGGGCCAGACGCAGGTGGGCCACACTCTCCTTATATTCAATCAGAAAGACTAGAAATATATAAAAAATATGTGAACGTTCTCATAGAAAAAGGATTTGCCTATACAGATCCTTATACCGAAGAAGAAATTGAAAACTTCAGAAAAAAAGCAGAAGAAGAAAAAAGGCCATTTTTGTCGCGAGAACATAGACCCAAGAATCCGCCAGCGTGGGACGGGTCTATGCCGCTGCGTTTCAAAGTACCGGAATTAAAACGCACGGTTTGGAATGATATAACATGGGGAGAACTTTCTGCGGGGCCGGAAGCGCTAGATGATTTTATTTTAATAAAGAGCGACGGCTATCCGACGTATAATTTTGCGCATGTTGTGGACGACATAGAAATGGGAGTGACGCATGTGGTGCGCGGGCAGGAGTTTATAGCTTCTACTCCAAAATATTTATCTCTTTATGAAGCGCTAGGCGCAACAGCTCCATACTTTGCTACTACACCTCCAATATTGGGTGCTGACGGAAATAAAAAACTAAGCAAGCGTGATGGAGCGAAGGATATTTTGGATTATGAGAAAGAAGGATATTTGCCCGATGCGATGATAAATTATCTTGCTTTTTTGGGATTTAATCCCGGCGGAGAAAAAGAAGTTTATACTCGCGAAGAATTAGTAAAGGTTTTTGATCTATCTAAAATTCAGCGCTCCGGCGCAAAATGGAGCGATGATAAGCTAAACTGGATGAACAAAGAGCATATGAAGCTTCTCTCAAGAGAAGAAATTGAAAAAAATATTTTAGAGCGACTGCCGGAAAATATGCAAGACAAAACTATAGCTCCAAAATTAGTTCCCTTAATTTTTGAAAGAATAAATAAGTGGGGAGATATTGGTGAGATGATTCAAAGAGGGGAGCTAGACTTCTTTTTCAAGACACCCGAATACTCAAAAGAAAAACTTATTTTCAAAAATACTCTACCGGAAAAAATTACAAGCAATTTAAATTTGGCGATAGGCGCGCTTTTAGAAATTGATAAAAATAACTTCACCCAAGAGAACATTAAAAATACATTAATGTCAATAGCTGATAATATGGAAACTAGGGGAGAACTTCTGCACCCCGTCCGTCTTGCATTGTCAGGGCTTGATAAGTCTCCGGATCCATTTACCATAGCCTCCATTATAGGAAAAAATGAAACAATATCCAGATTACAAAAAGCTATTTAGCATAGTAGCATTATTGTCTCTTCTTGTTGTTCCCCTGGCGTTTTCTCATGCGCAAACTGCGCAAGAAGTACGCGATAAAATAAATGAAAAGAGTGCAGCCATCGCAGAAATTGAAAGACAGATAAAAGAATACCAAACAGAGCTAAACTCTCTGGGGAGACAAAAAGATTCTTTAAGTGTTTCTATTAAACAGCTGGATATAACGAAGAAAAAATTAAACGCTGATATAACACTCACTCAAAATAAAATAGACAAGACAAACCTGCAGATTCAAAATCTGACCGGAGATATAGGTGACAAAGAAAGCTCCATAAATAATAATACGAACTCTATCAGGCTGGAGATCAGAAACTTAAACGAATACGAAGATGCATCTTTTCTTGAAACTTTTCTCTCCAATGATGATTTTACAGTAGTCTGGAACGACATAGATAACATCATGGCTGTGCGGGAGGCTTTACGTGAGAATATAACAAGATTAAGAGAAACGAAAACTGTATTAGAAGACACGAGGGGAAAAACAATTACTGCAAAAAATGAGCTGACAAGACTAAAAACTCAGTTGTCAGATCAGCAAAAAATAGTTGTTCAAAACACAAATGAAAAAAATAAGCTTTTAGCGCAGACAAAAAATAGCGAAACCGCTTACCAAAAACTAGTAGTTGAACAGCTCACAAAAAAAATCGCTTTTGAAAAAGAACTGGAGGGCTACGAATCCCAACTAAAATTTATTCTGGATCCGTCCAAGCTTCCGTCAGGCCGAGTCTTGAGCTGGCCTCTCGATAGCATATTTGTGACTTCTCCGTATGCGCCAAGATGGGGAGGATTCCATCGCGGGACAGACTTTAGAGCTGCGGTCGGCACTCAAGTAAAATCTGTGGCCGACGGCGTGGTAAAAGGCGTCGGCGATACCGACATATGCTGTCCGGGCGCATCTTTTGGCAAATGGATACTTATAGAGCACAACAACGGCCTTTCGAGCACTTATGCGCATCTTTCGCTAATAAAAGTCACAGCAGGTCAAAAAGTGTCGCGAGGCTCTATAGTAGGCTATAGCGGCAATACAGGCTCTTCTACAGGCCCTCATCTGCATTTGTCAGTATATGTCTCAAGCGGAGTTAAAGTAGATTCTTTTGCTAGCAAATCTTATCCGGGTAAAATTTTAACCCAGCCTATTTCGGCCACAGAGGCTTACCTTAATCCGATGGATTATTTGCCCCCATATAAATAACTGTGATAAAATATAGTTATGAAAAATAAATTAAAAAATAATAGAAGCCTGCCTGCCGGTAGGCAGGGCGGGTTTTTACAGCTAATCATAATTATAATCATCGCTCTCATAGTGATGAAGTATTTGGGAATAACTGTATCAGGAGTTTTAAACTGGCTGGCAAATTTACTTCGAAGTGTTTTTTAAGCTTTAATAAAATGCAAAATTTAAAAGAGCAAAGAGGCTATAGAGGTATCAGCATACTCGGAGTTCTCCTTTTTTGCGCGATTCTTTTGTTAGTGCTTAGCTATTTCAATATAAGTGTAAAGAGCGTCGTAGAAAGTCCTGCCGGACAGGAAAATATAAACTATGTAAAAGGGGAGACAAAGGGCTTCTGGGATACTTACCTCAGAGAACCGGCGCACTACCTTTGGTACGATGTCTGGATA
Organism: uncultured Candidatus Saccharibacteria bacterium; assembly: GCA_964553015.1. GTDB lineage: Bacteria > Patescibacteriota > Minisyncoccia > Phycocordibacterales > UBA9973 > UBA9973. Next base: position 36,183 of record CAZKJE010000006.1, read on the forward strand.
AATATTTTTTGGAAAGGTTTTATAAATAATATGGAGCGCATTCGCGATGGACAACCCACAGACTTTGACACTGCGGCGAATAAATTGAAAGTCAACCAAGAGCCACAGTAAGCTAGTTAAGCTGACCGAAACATATA
>CAZKJE010000007.1:0-32194 GCA_964553015.1 uncultured Candidatus Saccharibacteria bacterium
CTTCGCAGATATTGTCTAACAAGAAGGCCAAGCAAGAGCTAGAGAGAGACAGCTTGAACAGTAAACAGTAATTGCGAGTTATAAAATTACGAATTAAGAATTAAATGCTATAATTATGAAAGCTATGAGGAGAAAACTTTTAATTTTTGGGTTCATAATTTTAGTTGCTATTCTACCTTTTGCGGTAAATGCAGCGAGTCCCACCAGCATTTTAGTAAGTGTAAACCCAGAAAATCCGGCACCGAATGAAAATGTAGATATTAATTTGAGCAGCTATGCTAATAATTTAGACAGTGTTTTAATATCTTGGTCTGTAAACGGAAAAGGTGTTTCTTCCGGCATCGGCAAGAAATCTTTTTCTACTGTTGCTCCAAACGCAGGGGCAGAAACACGGATAGTGGCTACAGTGGCTTTGCCGGATGGGAGCATTGATAAAGTAATTACTATTAGACCGACAGTGATGGCTCTGCTGTGGCAGGCAAATGATTCCTATGTTCCTCCTTTTTACAAAGGAAAAGCTCTGCCGACTGCAGACAGCGAGATAAAGGTGGTAGCTATGCCCGAGATAAGAGATCAGCTAAAAAATGGGGGATCAGTTGTAAATTCAAAAAACTTAGTATACGCTTGGAAAAAAGATTACACCAATGACGCAAATGCCGGAGGATACAGCAAAAATTACTATACGTACGCAAGTGATTATCTGGAAGACTCGAGCAATGTGAGCGTGGTCGCCTCTACCACTGACCAAAAATATTCTTCGCAGGCAAGTATGAACATAAGAACTTTTGAACCGAAAATTTTATTTTATAAAAATGATCCTGCTCTCGGCACTTTATGGGAGAACGCCCTAAGAGACGGCTACATAGTACAGGATGCCGAAATATTGGAAGCTGCCCCATACTTTATATCGCCAAAGGATATAAGGATTCCTTCGCTATCGTGGAGCTGGTCTATAAATGATTTTTATGTGGAAGTTGATGGGATCAGAAAAAATTTATTTCCGGTAAAAGTACCGGCAGGAACCTCCGGCACGTCGAGGATAAGGTTAGAAATTAGCAATAAGTATAAGCTTTTTGAAAGCGCGACCGGAGCAATTAATGTAGAATTTTAGTACTGGGATGAAAAAACTTTTTTCTTACATTTTAATACTGATTGTCTTGGTTGGAACATTTACTCCAATGATCAGAATAACTGCTCAAGAATCCACAAATTATAATCTTCTTTCTCCTTTGCCTTGTGAAGCCGGTAGTAGTGAAGGTTGTGTATGTGTTGGAAGTTCATGCACACTTAAAACCTTTGATCCTGTAAACGCTGAAGGAGAAAATTCCAAGCTGGGCGCATATTTAAATATAATGATACGAATATTTATCGGCATCTGCGCAGTGCTGGCTGTCATGATGATAGTTATCGGGGGATTAGAGTATATGACGAGTGAACTGCCAGGCAACAAAGAAAGCGGTAAAAATAGAATTATGGGGGCAATTTTCGGACTAATTTTAGCGCTTGGCTCTTGGACAATTCTTAATCAGATAAATCCTGACTTGTTAAACACTGATCTAAAAAGCTTAAAGGGGGCAGAAGTTACGGTAACATTAGAAGAACCTATACAAAGCGATAGCGGAACTCCACCAGGTGCCACTTCTAAGTGCCAAGCGGGAGTAGTTAAAACTCAAATTAGTATGTTTGCTTGTAGCGATATTGTAAACAATATAAACGCAATGCTTACTGCGGCAAAAAATACTGGAATTAATATAACAGGTGGAGGATACAGATCAGTAGAAGAACAAAAACAATTGAGAATAAAAAATTGCAAAGGGGATTATCTTAATGAAAATGCACCATGTAGTCCCCCTACCGCTCTTCCTGGTTTTTCAAATCACAATCACGGTAAGGCTTTTGATTTAAGGTGTGATGGGGTGTCTATTCAAACTAGAGATAATAAATGTTTTGTGTGGTTAAAAAATAATGCAAGTAAATATGGATTGGCTAATTTAGCCTCTGAACCGTGGCATTGGTCAGTAGATGGAAGATAATTTTATGTCAAAAAGAAATTTTATACTTTTAATAATAGTCCTCCTCGTAATAATAATTGTATTTTTTGGATTTTTATATTTCCAGTCTAAAGCGCCCACTGGAGAAGAGGGCAGTGGTACGAATTTTATTTCCCAATTCAACCCTTTTGGAACTGGCCCCAAGAAAAATCCTGACGATAGCGGCGACACGCCGGTAGACGTATCTAGTTACGAACCTCCAGTACAAAATGAGAAGCTTGAGCTGACAAAAATTTCCAGCATGCCTATCGCCGGTTTTTCAGTATTTCTAAAAGAAAGGCTAAAGGAAGTGCTGGTGGAAGTTACAGACCCCACCCTAACCCTCCCCTTGGCAGGGGAGGAAAAAAATCCAAAAACATCCAAACCGACTCCGCCCGCAACAGAATTCGTGCCGGCACTCCGTTATGTAGACCGAGCTACCGGAAATGTGTATCAGACTTTTACAGACAGGATTGAGGAAAGAAAATTTTCAGGAACAATGATACCGAAGGTTTACGAGGCGTTTTTCGGAAACAAAGGAGATGCTGTAATCATGCGTTACCTGAAATCGGATGCAAAAACGATCCAGACTTTCTGGGGAGTTCTGCCAAAAGAAGTTCTCGGCGGCGACAGCACAGGGGAAATGGAGATCCGGGGAACTTTCCTGCCGGATGATATAAAAGACATAAGTCTTTCTCCTGACACTCAAAGTATTTTTTATTTATTTAACGCCGGCGAAGAAACAATAGGAACAACTCTAGAGTTTGCAACAGGAAAAAAAGTTCAGGTTTTTGATTCAGCCTTTAATGAGTGGCTGTCTTTCTGGCCAAATAGCAAAGTGATTACGCTTACCACCAAGCCCTCTTTCGCGGCAGCCGGATACATGTATAAGATAGACCCGCTTACAAAAAATTTCAGTCAGGTCTTGGGAGGAATAACGGGGCTCACGACACTTACCAGTCCGGACGGGAAATTTGTTCTATATAGTGATAACAACTTATCTCTTTCTGTCTATCACACAGACACGAGAGAAACGGAAACTTTGAATATAAGGACTCTGCCTGAAAAGTGTGTCTGGATTAAAGCTGGTGACTTTGTTTACTGCAGTGTTCCAAAATCTACTCCTTCGGGGCCATTCCCCGACAGCTGGTATGAGGGGGTATCTTCTTTTGAGGACCAGATTTGGAAAATTGACGTTAATAATGGAACTGCAGAAATTATAGCCGACCTGTCAGCCATAAATAAAGGAGAAGAGATAGATGGCATAAAACTTGCATTAGATGCAGGCGAGAATTACTTATTTTTTGTAAATAAAAAAGATTCTTTCTTGTGGAAGCTAAATCTTAAATAATTCCTATATATTTTATTACTACTCTTCTGTCGCGGCCGGCGCCGATAGATTCAGTTTGAATGTCGTTTGCTTCGGATAAAAATTCGTGAACTATTCTGCGCTCAAAGGCAGACATGGGGTCCACTTCTACATTTGATTTAAAATACCTGGCTCTTTCAGACATCATATGCGCGACGGCGCGGATATTTTCAACGTGTTTCTTTTGGTAACCGTTGACGTCTATTAATATTCCCATACCGTGCTCGGTATCTCCGCGCTCTCGGGGCATTTTAGATTCAATTATCCTATGCACAAGGTGATTTAATGCCTGCAACCCTTCACCTTCGCGCTCAATAAAAAAGTGGGGTTCGTTTACCTCGACGGATATCCATGTGTTTTTTGGGCTTTCCTCTTTAATAGAGATTTCTGTCAGCTTTACTGTGGTCTTTTCTATTAACTCTCGTATTAAATTTTCTACGTCAGTCTTATTCATAAAATTATTTTTGTGCGGTACTGAATTCTTTCTTCTTTATATAGAGCTGCTGTCCTACCATAAAGAGATTGCTGGTGATCCAATACAGCGCCACGGCTCCGGAAATGCTGTACGCGATAAAAGCGACCACAAACGGAAAAATATATTTCATTTGCAAATGCATGCTTTTTGCAAAACTTTCTTGGAAAGAAGATCCTCCCGAGGTCGCAGGTGCGGGAAGCTTTGGCATATAATGCGCTTGTAGGTATTGCGAAACTCCAGCGAGTATAGCCAAAGCTAGGCTCTTTTTTGTTATATCTATAAGTCCAAGGAAAAGCGTGTTTATGTGCGGGGGAACATGAATAAAAGAATAGAGTGCTCCGCTTTCAAAATTTATTCCTTTTAAAAATACGTAGTATAAAGCAAAAATTATGGGTATTTGAATCAAAACCAAAAGACAGCCGGAAAAAGGGTTTGTTTTATGCTGTTTATACAGCTCAAAGGTAAGGCGTGCCTGCTCTTCCTTGGAAACTCCGCTCGCTTTTATTTTATTTAACTCCGGCGCAAGTATATTCATCTGCGCTTGGCTCTCAATAGACTTGTGGGAAAGGGGAAGGAGGACTATTTTAACCAAAATAGTGAGTATTATAACAGCAATACCAACATCTCCCCCGGGGATAACTGACACTAAAAAAGCCAGCGCGTTTAAGAGTGGCTCATATAAAACTAGGATCTATATGTTTGAAAGCATAGGCTTATACTAAAAGAAAATATCAAAAAGTCCACTTAGGGAGTTGGATCAATATGGTTTTTTTGCCAAGGGTGACAGCGCAAAATTCGTCTGATGCCTAGATACGTTCCATAAAGGGCTCCATGTTTTTGTATCGCTTCCTTTGCGTACTCTGAACAGGTGGGGTAAAAAACACAGCTCGGTTTTAAAAAAACACTTATGTAGCGCTTATAGAAATCAATGCACTTTACTAAAAATTTCTTTAATATCATGTTCAAGTATTGAAACATCGTCCTGGTGCTTTTTAAAGATAAAAACGCCATAGACAGCCGGAATAACATTCTTTGGCAGTTTTTGCAGTATAGAGTATCCAAGGCGTTTTAGTTTATTCCTTTTCACGGCAAGCTTAGAAACGCTCTTAGGTGCAATAAAAGATATCTTTTGCCCTTTTGCGGGAATAAATTTGAAAGAAAAATTGGGAGAATTTATAAATTTTCCTTCTTTGAAAATAGTGTTTACCGTTTTTTTATCGGCCCTGTTCTTTTTTGGAAGCATTGTTCGTATATAACCCTTGAGATTATACAGAGAGTCTCGCTCGTCCTTTTCTCCTTCTTTTGGCTAAAACCTTCTTGCCGGTCTTTGTCCTTGATCTGATGAGGAAACCATGGGACCTTGCGCGTTTTCTTTTTTTGGGTTGGTATGTTTGTGACATATGTTAGAGTATATAACATTATCCCCAGATTATCAACATAGTTAGTAAGTTTTCAAAGATGACGATTATTTTATAAATAGTATATAATACGGACTTATGAATACAAAACAGTTGTGGAAAAATTGCTTAACGGAGATAGAATCCGTGATGTCAAAGGCAAATTTCAGCACCTGGTTCAAAAACACTTCAATTGTCAGAGAAGAAACAGGTATTATCTATATAGGAGTTCCAAATGAATTTGTCCGGGACTGGCTTATGAATAAATACCATAAGCTTATAACAAAAACCATCGCGGACGCCTATGAAAACATGCGGGCGGTAGAATACGTGATAGCTAAAATGGAAGTTGCGCGCGAGGAACCACTGTCAGTTCCGCCAGAAACAGTGGAAAAAGAGCTTCCTTTAAGGGATTTGTATATAAATCCCGAAGACAACCTGAATCCGCGCTATCAATTCAACTCTTTTATAGTCGGCTCTTTCAACGAGCTCGCGTATGCCGCCTCGCAGGCGATAATAGACTCCCCGGGAACCAAATACAATCCATTTTTTATTTATGGAGGAACCGGCCTCGGAAAAACACACCTTATACAGGCGGTAGGCAACTCTATAAAAGAAAAATATCCGAATAAAAAAGTGCACTATATGACCCTGGAGAAGTTTGCGACCGACTTTATAAACTCGCTTCAGAGCAATAAGGCAAATTCATTTAAAGAAAAATACAGAAAATACGATCTTCTCATTATAGACGACATACAATTCATCGGCAAAATGGAAAAAATACAGGAAGAGCTTTTCCACACCTTCAACACCTTCCATGAAAACAACAAGCAGATAATATTCTCTTCGGATAAGCACCCGAACTATATTCCGGAGCTGGCAGACCGACTGAAGTCTCGTTTTGCCGCCGGCATGATCGTAGACATTTCCGAGCCGGAATACGAGTCCCGTCTTGCGATATTAAAAGTTAAACTGCAAGAGCTACATATTGAGCTAGAAGCTGACCTCGTGGAGTATGTGGCCGGTTCTGTGCAGGGAAATATCCGGGAGCTCGAGGGGTGCTTAAACCTTATAGTCTGCCAATATCGCCTTAAAAATAAGCCTTTAAATCTCGCAGAAGTAAAAAACCTTTTAAAGAACAGTATGCGCCCAAAGAAAAATATGGCGATAAAGGATGTGGTAAAAATAGTGAGCGAATACTACAAACTCGAAGAAGCTTCGGTGTACGAAAAAACCAGAAAAAAAGAAATCGTAAAAGCGAGACAGATCGTCATGTACCTGCTTCGCGAAGATTTTAACGTCTCGTATCCTCTCATAGGACAAAAGCTTGGCGGTAAAGATCACACCACAGTCATACATTCGTGTTTAAAAATTAAAACTGACATAAAGACCGATCCTCAGCTGCTGCAAGAACTGGAACAAATAAGAATTATGTTCAAATAGATGTTGATAACCCCCTAGAAAGTAATTAACAACTAAAAAATAAATTGTTAATAAAAAATAACAAGCAGGGAATTTAAAAAATAAAAAGTAAGTTAGCTAAAACCAGAAAAAGTTATCCTGATTAAAATAAAATTAACTAATCAAATAAAACTAAGATAAACAACACTAAAAAAACTTATCCACTTATCAACACACTTAATACTATTAATAATTTATATATAGAAGATATAAACAAATCCATGAAAGCAGAATGTTCAATAGAAAAAATAAAAAATGCGGTTTCTCAAGTAGAGAGAGTTACAGGGAAAAACCTGACTCTTCCAATTTTAAACTCAATATTAATTATAGCTTCCGGAAAATCTTTAAAATTACGTTCCACGAATTTGAGTTTGGGTATTGAGATAGAAGTCCCTGCAAAAATAGAGCGTGAAGGGGTGTTAGCGGTGTCAGGGGCTGTTTTGAATGGGATTTTTTCAAATGTTTCTCGGAACGAGAACGTCTTCCTTGAAGATAAAGACGGAAACTTGTTAGTAAAAACAAAAAAAAGCCAGATAAAACTCAAAGCATTTCCACATGAAGACTTCCCGACGATACCGACAGTAACAGGCGCAGATTTCGAAATAGACTCAAAAAAAATGATAGACGGAATTAAATCGGTTTATTATAGCTCCTCGGTTTCTGATATAAAACCCGAAATATCAAGCGTGTATATGTACACCAATGGAGAAAATTTAGTTTTTGTTTCCACAGACTCTTTCAGGCTGGCAGAGAAAAAAATAAAAACTAAGGGAATAGAAGAAATACTCGGGATCCTTATTCCTTTTAAAAATGTCTCGGAAATAGTAAAGGTTTTCGGAGAAACTTACGGTATAATAAAAGTGTGTTTTAACAAGAACCAGATATCATTTTCGGGAGAAAATATATATTTAACCTCAAGGATAATAGATGGTATATTCCCGGACTATCGCCAGATCATACCAAAAGAATTTTCCACAGAAATAGTTGTTCTAAAACAAGATCTTCTAAACGCCCTTAAGTTATCCAATGTTTTTTCCGATAAATTTAACCAGGTAAATCTGAAAGTTTCTCCCAAGCAAAAACTTTTTGAGTTGTCTTCAAATAATAACGATATCGGAGAAAATAAAACATCTCTAGATGCGGTTATAAACGGAGAAGATGTAGAGCTTAGTTTTAATTATAAATATTTTTTAGACTGTTTTCAGTCTATTACCACAGACAGTGTCTCTATAAAGCTCTCCGGCGCCTCTAAACCGATCGTCATCTCTCCGGTGTCTGATACTTCATTTACTTATCTTATAATGCCAATGAACAGATAAAAAATGATTGAGATAAAAGATCTGCTAACAAAGTTCAACAATATTCTTCTGTCAGAAGAGGCAAAGAGTGAATCCGCAAGAAAGATAATTTCTGAAACTATAGGTATAGATATAAAAAAAGAACAAGTAAAAATAAAAAATAACATCATTTACCTAGATGTTAAGCCTATCTATAAAAACGAGATCTTTTTAAAACAAGAGCGTATTTCAGCAAAGCTGAAAGAAGCTTTTGGAAAAAAATCCCCAAAAAACATCCGGTAACTTTCCTATTTTACATCAAAGTTACCCGTGGCTTGGCCCTGATTGTATGCTGTATCGTAAGCTACTATTTTTATTTCGTTGTGCTCTCTTAGGTTTTCTAGCTCGCTTGGGGCAAAGGAAAAGTAAAATGGCGGCTCCAATGTTTCCAGATAAACATCATTTACAAACACTTCCATTTTTTGCAAAGGGAACAAGCCGGAACTGGAAATTTTTAATATTATTTCTTGGTCGGGAGAATACGAGGCGATGTCGTTCGGCTCCAGTATAGAAACCCTTGGTTTTGATAAATTAGTATGTACGTCATCAGTCATTGCGGGTTTTTCCGCGGAAGTAGTTATCGAGTAACCCCCACTGCTTTTTGCCCACCAGTTTTGAACCGCAATTTCCCAGTGATTAAACTGCGGATCATCGCTCGGGTTTGCAGGCGGAGGCCCTAAAATATCATCCTTATCCACCCAATATAAAATTGAATGGATGTTTGTAATGGCTTTTTCCTCTCTGGCTTCCGGAGGCGTGTACTCCGTTGCTAATTTTCCTGAAATTTTATCTATACTGAAAGTATCATTTCCCTGCCAGATACCGCGCAGAACGGGTTTTAGGGTTTGATCTGTCGGATCGGGCTTTTCAAAACTTTCCGTGGGGAGAACAGAAAGCGCTTCGCTCATAAATTTATTCCAAATAGGTCCGGCGAGGGCAGCACCCCCTTTTTTCATTGGCTTGTTATCATTGTTTCCCGCCCATACGCCTACGACAATAGTAGGAGTGTAGCCTATGGTCCAGGCATCTTTGTTGTCGTTGGTGGTTCCTGTTTTTGCGGCCACTTCTTTTCCGGGAATGTTAAGGGGGGAGCTGGTGCCAAAAGTAGGAATACGCGCACTGTTATCTGACAGTATATTGGAAATTATGAGGGCTGTATTTTTTGGCAAGATCTCTCTGTCGTTCGGGCGATATTCTTCCAGAGTGTTTCCTTTCAAATCTTCAATTTTTAAAATTCCTGTGTAGGGATTGCGAACACCATTATTAGCAAAAACACCGTAGGCAGAAGTCATATCCAAAAGAGATACTTCTCCGCCTCCGATCACAAGCGTGAGGCCGTATTGTCCAATGTCGCCCAAAGTACTGATGCCGAGCTCTTCGGCCGTTCGGAGAGCGTCTTTCCTTCCGGCTAAATAAAATAATTTTACCGCAGGTATGTTTATGGATTGAGCAAGGGCATCCTTGAGCCTCAGCGGTCCGCGGAATTTCCCGTCATAGTTTTGGGGCATATAACATTCGTCCTGACTGTGGCCGGGGATAGCCTTGCCATACGGGTCGCAGCTTGTCTGAAACTCTGTAGGCACATCAAACAGCACGGTGTCCTGCGTGAAGCCTTTATTAAAGGCCGTGGCATAAATGAACGGCTTAAAAGAAGATCCCGGCTGTCTATTTGCGGTCGCGATGTTGAAATTGCCGTCAATGGCTTTATCAAAATAATCTCGGGATCCTACCATGGCGATGATTTGTCCGGTTTTCGGATCTATAGCTACGAGGCTGGCGTTTGTTCCATTCCAGTCTTTTTCATTTTGCAAAGCGCCCTCTTTTACATATTCTTCCGCCTTGGCCTGAAGTCCCGCATCAAGCGTGGTTATTACTTTTAAACCTCCGTATTCCAAAGCCTGAACTCCGTACTTTTCTTCCAGATAGTCTTTAATAAAAAATACGAAATGAGGAGCCGTGATGCCCGTGGCCGCTCGCGGGACAAAAGCTACGACCTCATTTTTGGCTCTGTCGTATTCTTCTTTGGTTATAAATTTCAACTCAAGCATTCGAGAAAGTACCAGATTTTTTCTCGCTTCCAATTTATCCCTATTTCTTCCGTAAGGCGACAGTACCGAAGGGGCCTGCGGAATACTAGCCAGATAAGCGGCCTCTGCCAGTGTCAGGTCTAGCGCTTTTTTGTGAAAATAAGTCTGGCTGGCAACTTCTATGCCGTAAACAGTTCCTCCATACGGAACCTCATTTAAATAATATTCCAGTATTTTTTCTTTAGGCAGGGCTTGTTCCAGTTTGATAGCCAAGATCCACTCTTTTATTTTTCGGGCTATGGTGACTTTTTTTGTCAGCAATGTGTTTTTTATAAGCTGCTGGGTTATGGTAGAGCCTCCCTGCGTCTTACTGCTAAAAATATTAGCTACTACAGCGCGGATGATTGAGGTAATTCTGATACCTTTATGGTTGTAAAATTCCGAGTCCTCAATCGCCACGGTGGCGTTCTTTATATTCAGGCTCATCTGTTCAAAAGGCACATTGGTCCTTTTTATGTCTTCATGGATGTCGTACAGGAGAACTTCGCCGGTGCGGTCATAAATTTGAGTTGAGTTTACTATTTTTCTGTCTTCAAAAGAATGGAAGTCCGGCAGTTTCATTGAAAAAAGAAATATTGTTACTGCCCCCGCTCCTAAAATTAAAAGGCTTGCCCCTAAAAGCGCAACATTTTTCATCAGGCGCTTGTTTTTGTAAAAATTTTTTAGTTTTCTGAACAATTTTTTTATAATTTTCATTATATGAGCCATACTTAATCATAACAGAAAATATGCTATACTTCGAACTATATATGAGCATTAATACAGATGTCAATAAAATAGAAGAATTACTGACACGAGGAGTGGAAAATATATATCCTTCCAAAGAAGAAGTAAAAAAAGCTTTTTTATCCGGAAAAACTCTTTCAATTTATAATGGCATAGATCCCACGGGCCCTAGTCTTCATATTGGGCATGGCTCGGTCCTTTTAAAACTTAGAGAATTTCAAGATTTGGGTCATAAAATAATTTTACTTATCGGAGATTTTACAGGCCGAATCGGTGATCCTACGGATAAAACCGCTACCCGACAACAACTCTCTATAAAAGAAATAAAAAATAATTTAAAACAATACACAAAACAAGCCGGAAAAGTTTTAGATATGAAAAAAGTAGCGGTTAAATTCAACAGTAAGTGGCTATCCAAACTTACATTTGAAGAAGGAATGGAAATCGCTTCCGAATTTACTCTTCAGCAAATGATTGAACGAGATATGTTTAATAAAAGAATTAAAGAGGGGCAACCAATTCACTTGCACGAATTTTTCTATCCACTTATGCAAGGATATGATTCAGTTGCTATGAACGTGGATATGGAAATAGGGGGAAACGATCAAACCTTTAATATGCTGGTAGGCCGCACAATGATGAAAAACCGCGGAAAGGAAAAATATGTTCTGGCCACTAAACTGTTAGTAGATCCCACGGGCAAGAAGATGGGAAAAAGTGAGGGTAATATGGTTACACTGGAAGATGATCCAGAAAATATGTTTGGGAAAATTATGAGCTGGCCTGACTCGCTCATTTCGCTTGGGTTTGAAATTTGTACTCGAGTCCTTATGTCGGAAGTAAGCAAAATATCTCAATCTAATCCGCGGGATGCTAAAATGCGTTTAGCAAAGGAGATAGTTAAAATTTTTCATGGAAGAAAAGAATCTCAACTAGCTGAAGATAATTTTATAAAAACTTTTCAAAAAGGAGGTATCCCTGACGAGGTAGAAGAAGTCAGCGGGGAAGGGCCAATTACTCCCATACTGGTTCAATCAGAAATAATTGGTTCCAGATCAGAAGTTCGTCGGCTGATAGAAGCCGGAGCAATTACCGACATGACTGAAAATAAGAAAGTCTCTGCACCGGGAATAGTTGCCAAAGGCCACGTCTATAAAATAGGCAAACACAAATTCATCAAGATAAAATAAACTAATGAAACCTGTCGTCAGGATCTTCCTCTTTATCGTCTTCGAGACCCATGCCGTCTAAAGGCTCCATATCTTCGCCAAATTCATCCACCTCGTGAAAACCTTCTTCTAATTCATCACTTTCTCTTTCGTCGTCCATAATTTTTTTGAATTTATTTTAACGCCCTTTATAATTTCCTACTTTGTAACAAAATAGAGCATGCTTGGCAATAGAATGTGTGGATAACTATCCTCTTATATGGGCAAAGGCTGTAAGAGCAATAGCTATCGCATCCAATTCATCATCAGATTTTTTAGATTTATCTATATCGACGAGAATTTTTACCATTTTTATTATCTGCGCCTTGTCGGATTTGCCGTAGCCGGTGGTGGCGATTTTTATTTGGGGAGGGGAAGCCTCAAAAATTTTAAGTCCGGCGCGAGAAGCTTCGTATATCACCACGCCGCGCGCTTCGGCGACGCGCATCACCGTCTTTTGGTTGGTGGTCAAGAATAAAGTTTCAATAGCTAAAACTTCCGGCTTATATTCTTTTATTATTTTCCTGACTCTTTCTCCGATTAAATTTAATCTTTCCGAAAATTCTAATTTGGCAGATGTTTTAAAACATTCCGAAAAAATCACTTTTTCTTTTCTTGTATTTTTATCTTTTTCCAGGATAGCGATTCCTAATCTTTCATATCCCGGATCTATTCCCAAAATGCGCATGTGCAAAGTTTAACATTTTTTTACCCCTGTGGATAACTTTCCTTTTTATTTACAGAAACCCCTCCCTAACCCTCCCCTTATCAAGGGAGGGGAATACGGTGTCCCCCTGACAAGGGGGATTAAGGGGGTTTTATTTATTTTACAAAAGTTTTTCTGGGTTCCCTTGACTTTTAATTTGATAAGCCATATAATATAAAGGTGATGGGATTGGTGATTGCTCCTATCATATCTGACGAATTAGTCAGAGAACAAAATCACCGAAGGGAGGTGTAGTCTCTATGTGTGTACGCCTGCATCTGAACAAAAATCGTTCTTCGTTCGTGGGCATCACGATCACGTCGGTGGCGACACGCCTCGTGCTCGAGTACCGCACCTGACGCGAACGTCGGCGCGGCGCTGAGGTCCTAACCCTCAGCAATCATACAATAGGGCTCGTTCGTCGGCCCGGGCCCCCAGACCATTGGGGGCCTTTTTTATTTAAAATTTTTAAATTAATTTAGTTTGTTTCTTTTCCTGCAGATCAAACCCATATGTTCGTATGCTTTAGGGGTAGCGATGCGTCCGCGAGGGGAGCGCTCTAAAAGGCCGAGCTGGATCAGGTATGGCTCTATGACTTCTTCTACTGTGGCTTCTTCTTCCGACATTGCAGCCGCGATAGTTTTTAGTCCTACCGGTCCGCCATTAAATTTATCTATCAATACTTCCAAAAATTTTCTGTCAGAAGAATTTAAACCGATGTCATCTATGGCAAGCATGTTGAGCGCTTCTTTAATTGTTTTTTTATTTAACTCCTTTTTGTGCACTTGCCCAAAATCTCTACAGCGTTTCAAAAAATAATTTGCGGTGCGCGGCGTAAATCGGCTTCGCTTCGCAATTTCTTCGAGCGCCTCCTTTTCTAGTTCTGCATTTAAAAGTTTGCTGGATCTTTCAATTATTTTAGCTATCTCCTCATTTGAGTAAAACTCCAATCTAAAAACTCCTCCGGAAAATCGGGAGCGGAGCGGGGCGGAGACAAGCGCCACGCGAGTAGTCGCTGCTATCAAAGTAAACGGCGGCAGGTCAAGCTGAATGGTGCGGGCAGACGGGCCCTTGCCGATAATAATATCAAGTACGCCGGACTCCATTGCCGGATAAAGTATTTCCTCCACCATTTTATTTAGCCGGTGTATTTCGTCTATAAATAATATGTCTCCCGGGGCGAGGTTTGTGAGGATAGAAGCCAAGTCGCCCACTTTTTCAATAGCCGGGCCGGAAGTTATTTTCATCTGCTTGCCGGTTTCTTTGGCGATTAAATGCGCTAGAGTGGTTTTTCCTAAACCTGGGGGGCCGTAAAAGAGCACGTGTTCAGGAATATGCCCGCGTTCTTCCGCTGCTCGCAAGAGGATTTTCACGTTGTCTTTTATGTGTTTTTGGCCTATATAATCGTCCCAGCGGGTAGGGCGCAAGGTCTGATCTAAAAAAGAGTCGTCAACAATTTGGATTTTTTCAACCCCAGCAGAATCTATTTCTTTTTCCCTTTTCCTTGACATTGGTTTTATAATATGCTATACTGTATAAGCAGTACATTTATCAACATGGTATCAACATAACTATACACATTATAGCACTTGTTGCTCTTCCCATATAGTATAATTGTTTTTAGAGAAGGCATTAATCTCTAAGCAATCAGCCATAGGTTATACGAATTTGCATAGGACGTTTTGGCTCTATTTATAGCCGCTGGAACTATCCTATAATACTTTGTTACTCTTGGGGCCCAGCCCTGAAAGGATTGTTTAGAGATTAATGCTTTTTTTATTCTTCGTATAGATCCACGACGCTTTGTACTTCTTCAAATGAAGTAATGCCGGCGAGAATTTTCACCACTCCGTCTTGGCGCATGGAAAGTATTCCCTGCATGCTCGCAACTTTTTTTATTTCTCTTTCACTTGGGTTTTCCGGCATAATTTTTTCTATGGCTTCGTCTGTAAGAATCGCTTCAAATATTCCGATTCGGCCACTGTAGCCGGTTGTGTTACATTTGTCGCAGCCGGGAGCGGTGAAGAGTTTAAAAGAAACATTTTCATTTAATATTGCCTGACTGCCGGCAGGCAGGTGTTTGGAAATGTCTTTTCCTTCCGCTTTCATGCCGGCAATTATTTTTTTAATAGTATCAATTTCATTTTCAGTGGGAACTTTTTCTTTTTTACATATCACGCACAGCTTTCTTACTAAACGCTGAGCTAGAGATACGGATAAAGCGGACACTAAAATTTTTGGATTTACACCGAGGTCTATGAGCCGCGGGATTACACCCGCTGCATTGTTTGTGTGGAGGGTTGAGAAAACCATGTGTCCGGTAAGCGCCGACTGTACCGCGATCTCGGCTGTGTCGTCATCGCGGATTTCGCCGACCATAATCACATCCGGATCCTGGCGAAGCGCCGAGCGCAGACCTTCGGGAAAAGTATATTCCTTCTCAATATTTATCTGGGTTTGGGTAATTCCCTTGAGGTGATATTCCACCGGGTCTTCAATAGTTATAATATTTATTTCCGGCGAATAAATTCTTCGCAAGAACGCATACAGCGTAGTCGTCTTTCCGGAACCGGTCGGGCCAGTGACGAGGATAAGCCCGTTTGGTTTTATGATCTCGGCTTTAATTATTCCGAAAAGATAAGGCTCAATCCCGAGCTCTTCCATTTCCACCAATAGGGATTTGGGATCAAGTATTCTAAGCACAATGGATTCGCCATAGGATCCGGGGATAAGCGAGCTCCTGATGCTGATTTCTTCTTCTCCCTCCATGATATTAAAACGTCCATCCTGCGCTATTGTAGAAGTGAGTTTCATTCCGGAAAGGAGCTTGATGCGCGAGTTCAATAATTTATATACATCCGTCCTGAAGAAATTTATGTCCTGCAGTACGCCGTCGAGGCGCAGGCGCAGCCTGCCCCGGTCTTTTTCCGGCTCTATGTGAATATCGGAAGCTTTGATGGCGATTGCGCCGGCCAGAATTATTTCAAGTAGGCGCGAAATTTTATGAATTTTATTTCCTTCCAGGGCGTCGGATATCAAAAGCTGTATATCCCGGACTTTTTGTATTTTTCCTGCAATTTCCCTCAAGATTTCTCCGGAAATATCCAGCCCTCCCACCATGGAGCTCTCCGCCATTGATATTTCTTTGTATCTTTCCCATACCTTGTTTATGCTTGCTCCTGAAGCCATATAAAAAACAGGAATCATATTTCTTCTTTCCATATCTTCCTTTAATTTATTCAATAAATCGTCTGAAGGCGAATGTATGGCGATAAAAATATTCTTGCCAAAAAGTTTGAAAGGAGCGACGTTTAATTCCCGTGAATCTTTTTCAGAAATTGCTCGGAGAGCTTCGTTGTCTATG
Organism: uncultured Candidatus Saccharibacteria bacterium; assembly: GCA_964553015.1. Classification (GTDB taxonomy): domain Bacteria; phylum Patescibacteriota; class Minisyncoccia; order Phycocordibacterales; family UBA9973; genus UBA9973. The sequence continues at coordinate 16,161 of CAZKJE010000007.1, forward strand.
CCGACGCGGTATAGGTCTATATACGGCAGGCCGTATTTAGATTCGGCGAGCGTGGCCACGAGCTCCTCTTCCTCTTTTTTACGCAAATCGTCTAATTGTTTGTTTTGTTTTTCTTCGTCAAATAAAGCCATTTGTAGTAAAGTATATCATATGAAGCAGGTGAAAAAAGCTTCCTCAAAGAAACCAGCGGACATGGACAGGATTGCCGGGGTATTTCTGAATGCCTTATTTAAAAACAAGCAGGGAGACAGGGCTTTAGTTGTCGGGCTTTCTGGAGATCTCGGCGCGGGGAAGACAGCTTTCGTTCAAGCTGCTGCCCGATATTTCGGAGTAAAAAACAAAATCAACAGTCCGACTTTTGTAATAATTAAAAATTACGAATTACCTGCCCGCAATGCTTACAGCATAGCTGTTGCAGGCGGGCGAATTGCCAATTACAAAAAACTTTTTCACATAGACGCATATAGACTTAAAAACGAAAAGGAATTATTACATTTAGGCTGGAACGAAATTGTCGCCAATAAAGAACATTTGGTATTTATAGAATGGCCCGAAAATGTGAAAAAAGTAATGCCGAAGTCCTCCAAATTTATTAGTATTTCGCACGGCAAAGGAGAGCACGAGAGGATGCTATACTTAAGTTAATGGTCCAGGATCAGAAAAAGGATAAAAAAAGGCTAGTTTTGCTTGATGCGCACGCGATAATTCACCGCGCCTATCACGCCCTGCCCGAATTTCTGTCTTCAAAAGGGGAGCCTACCGGGGCTCTGTACGGCCTTTCGAGCATGCTCATGAAAATAATTGCCGAACTCAAGCCGGATTACATTGTCGCCTGCTATGATCTTCCGGGAAAAACTTTCCGCCATGAATCTTATGACGCATATAAAGCCGGCCGCGCCAAGGCAGACGAGGCGCTTATCACCCAGCTTAAAAATTCAAGGCAGATATTTGAATGTTTTGGAGTTCCTGTTTACGATGCGGCAGGATTTGAAGCAGACGATGTTCTTGGAACGATAGCTGAAAAATATAAAAACGACAGAAGCATAGATATTATTATTGCTTCCGGCGACATGGACACAATGCAGCTCGTAGATGATAAAAAAGTGCAGGTTTATACCCTTAAAAAGGGAATTAACGATACGATTTTATATGACGAGGAAAAAGTAGTAGAAAGATTCGGGTTTAAGCCGAAATTTTTACCGGATTATAAGGGGCTTCGCGGAGATCCTTCGGATAATATTATAGGCATAAAAGGCGTAGGAGAAAAAACAGCAGAAATTTTAATTACGAACTTCGGCACAATAGAGGAAATTTACAGGCAATTAAAGAAGGACGAGAAAAATAACTACGAAGCTTTTAAAAAGTCCGGCATAAGTCCCAGAATGATAGAACTTTTGAAGAATAACGAAGACGAAGCCTTGTTTTCAAAAACTTTGGCGACGATCAGGACAGATGCGCCGATAGATTTTAAACTGCCGGAGAAAACTTTCTGGGAAAGTGTAAATCTGGAAAAGATAGAGAAAACTTTCGCCCAGTTTGAATTCAGGAGTTTGGTTTCTAGATTAAAAGCTTTTATTAGTAACGGAAATGGTGAGGCGGCCGAGAATCATGCTCTCCGTCATTCGCCCTCTATCTTGGAAGGGCAAGCACGACAGGTTGGCAGCGAAGATTCCTCCAAGCATGATTCTCGGCCGCCTGAACCCGTAAAACTACAGGAGGCCAGCATCGCTATCTGGCTTATCAATTCTGACCTTTCGTACCCGGGGCTGGAAGAGGTACTAAATTTTGCCGGCACAAAAAATTTTGCCGAAGCTTACAATTTTGTATTTAAGAAGTTAAAAGAAAAAAACTTGGAAAAAGTATATGAAGAGATAGAGAAGCCAATTATTCCTGTAGTTTCCGAAATGTCAAAACACGGAGTGCTTATAGATGAAAAATATTTTAACGCTCTCTCTAAAGAATATCATGCCGAACTAGACAAGCTCACTGAGAAAATATACAGCATGGCCGGAATAGAATTTAATATAAACTCTCCGAAGCAACTGGGCGAAGTGCTTTTTGTTAAAATGGGAATTAAGTCCAAAAAGAAAAGCGCCGGAGGAGCTTTATCTACTAAAGTTTCAGTTTTAGAGGAATTAGAAGAAGATAATCCTATAATCACGGAAATTATGAGCTATCGCGAGCTGCAAAAGCTTCTTTCTACATATATAGATGTAATACCCAAAATGGTGCAAGGAGACGGCCGGCTTCATTCGCGCTTCATCCAGAACGGCACCACGACGGGGAGGTTTGCATCACTTGATCCCAACTTGCAGAATTTACCGATAAAATCCGAGCTCGGCAGGAGAATTAGAGCAGGCTTTATTGCGCAAAAAGGCTGCAAGCTCGCGGCGTTTGATTACAGTCAGGTTGAGCTCCGCGTGGCGGCGATGCTCTCCGGCGATAAAAAACTATCGCAGATATTTCAGGAGGGGAGAGATGTGCACACGGGCGTAGCGGCGCGAGTGTTTGGCGTCCCTATAGATAAAGTGGATAGTGAAATGCGTCGCAAGGCGAAAGTGATAAATTTCGGCATTATTTACGGCATGGGGGTGACTGCGCTCAAAAAAAACCTCGGAAGTACGCGCGAAGAGGCGCAGAAATTTTATGATAATTACTTCAATCAATTTTCAGGCGTGCGGGATTATCTGGAAGAAGTAAAAAAGTTTGCCATGAAAAATACTTTTACAGAGACATTGTTTGGCCGCCGGAGATATTTCCCAAACATTAATTCCCGAATTCCATTTTTGAAAAACATGGCGGAACGCACAGCTACTAACGCTTCTATCCAAGGTACAGCCGCAGACGTCATCAAGCTCGCGATCCGCTTTGCCAATGAAGATCTTAAAAAAGCAGGATTACTCGACCGCGCGCACTTGATACTGCAGATACATGACGAGCTGGTTTATGAAATAGAAGAGCAGGCGCTCCCCGAAGCTCAGAAAATAATCAAGAAAGCCATGGAAGATGTAATGGAAAGGTCATACTTGCATTACGAAACCGATATCCCGCTCGAAGTACATTCTGGGTCCGGAAACAATTTTGCAGATGCGAAATAAGAGTCAAATAGAGATTTATGTGGTATAATAAAAAGATGGAAAGCAGTACTAATAAAATTGAGAGCGTGCACAAAGTTTTAGCGCATTCCTACGCCGCCCATTTTTTGTTTTTTCTGGCCGGGGTTTGCCTTGATCTCATTTTTAATTTAAGAGTTTTCAAAAGCCCTTCGGTGGCAGTCTGGGGGCTTGTTTTTCTCACTGCCGGCACATTACTCATAGTCTGGGCGCAGAAAACTTCCCGAAATCTAAAAAAAGAAATTATAACCAGAGAGACATTTGTTCACGGTCCGTATAAGTATACGCGTAGTCCGACTCACTGGGGGCTTTTTCTCATATCGCTAGGATTCGGCATGGTGATAAATGCGTTCTTCGTCATGATTTTTTCTCTTATCGCTTTTATTTTTACGAAGGCTACTTTCTTAAACAAAGAGGAGAAAATTTTGGCTCTAAAGTATGGGGCTCCTTATGTGGAATATAAAAAATCAGTAAAGCTATAGTTTTAATTTATGATCTATCTTTTTGCGGGTGATGATGCCAAGAAAAAAATCGCCAATTACGAAAAATTTATACAATCTCTCCCAAAAGGCGCCGAAATTTTTTCTATCACCAGAAACAGTTTTGATCCTGCGCAGATAGAAAGTTTTTACTCGGGATTGAGCCTTTTTTCCGCTGTTTCGGTGGTGATATTTGACGGTATTTTAGAGCGCGAAGAAACGCGGGATTTTATTCTGAAAGTTCTTTCGCGCATGGCAGAGTCTGCCAACTTTTTTGTATTTTTGGAAAGCAAACTGGGCAAGCCGGTACTTGATGCTTTTAAAAAGGCGCGGGCCGAAGTAAATGTTTTTGAATTGCCGAAGGAAAAGAAAGAAAAATACGACAATTTTCTTGTAGCCAACGCTTTTGGAAGCAGAGATAAGCTAAATACATGGATATATTTCAGGCAGGCGATGGAGGCGGGGGTGGGCATGGAGGAAATCATTGGAGTGCTTTTTTGGAAGCTTAAAGATATGATCCTGCGAAAAAATTTCAGCAAATTCTCCGAGGCGGAGCTTAAAAATTTTGTCGCCAAGATTTCATATCTTCTGCCGGAGGCGCGCAAAGAAGGCAAAGATGCCGAAGCCGCTTTTGAAGAGTTTTTACTTGAAGCTTTTTAGAAATGTGATATCATCAAAGCTACGCGCCCGTAGCTCAGTCGGTAGAGCAGATCCCTTTTAAGGATAAGGTCGTTGGTTCGATCCCAACCGGGCGCACTATTGCTTCTTGAGCCAGTCAATCATCTTTTTATACGTAGCGGGGCCTGTCTCGCCGTCAGCGGTTATGCCTACGGCTTTCTGGAAATTCATTACGTCGGTTTTTAATCCAGCTCCGTAATCATTATCTACTTTTTTAGTCGTTTTATTATATATATTTAAAAATGTCTGAATGGTGCCTACGCGAGTGCCTTTGGAGCCTACTTTCATAAAAATATTGCCGTCAATAAGCTTCTGCAGCTCATTTATCAGGCTCTGATATTTATAGGCGATCGTGACCGGAGGTTTTTCTGCAGGTTGTATTGGTTCTGGGTTTTCTGGTTCGGAAGCTTCTTGCTCAGACTGCAAAAGAGCCAGTTCGTTTTTCAGGTCGCCCACTTCTTCCATAAGCGTGCGGTTTTTTTCTTCCAGTTCAAGCTGTTGCTCCTTATAAAAATGCGCATCGCCGGGTTCTATTGTAGTAAAGGCCCAGTAACCGAGGAGGCCTAAGCAGGCGATTGTTATTATAAATAATAATGCAAATTTAAATTTTTCCATACTTTCTATAGTATAGCAAAATATCGCAAAAAGATGCTAGTATAAAAATAAATATACATGTCAGGCAAAATATTCAAATTAAATAATATGTTTATGCCCGCCGGAGACCAGCCAGAGGCTATTTTAAAGCTGGTGGAGGGACTGGAACAAGGCATGAAAAAACAGACCCTTCTGGGAGCCACGGGTACCGGCAAGACATTTACCATGGCAAATGTGATAGCCCAATATAACAAGCCCGCCCTGGTGATAGCTCACAATAAAACTCTCGCAGCTCAGCTCGCCCAAGAATTCAAACAGTTTTTTCCGGAGGCTGCAGTGCATTATTTTGTTTCCTATTACGATTATTACCAGCCGGAAGCGTACATGCCTGCATCCGATACGTATATAGAGAAAGACGCTTCTATAAACAAAGAGATAGACATGCTTCGCCATGCCTCCACGCAGGCGCTTTTGACGCGCCGCGATGTCATAATTGTGGCTTCGGTTTCCTGTATTTATGGACTGGGTTCTCCCGAAGAATATGAAAAAACCAATCTTAAACTTGAACTAGGAATGAAGATGGATCGCATGAGTCTCATGCGAAAGTTGATTGAAATTCATTTTGAGCGAACCAATGCGGATCTAACTCCGGGAACTTTTCGTTCGATAGGTACGAGAGTAGAATTTATGCCTGTTTCTGAAACGATTATGTATCAAGTAGAATTTTCCGGTGCAAAAATAGAAAAAATCACTAAAATAGATCCGATTTCTTCCCAGATAATTAAACACGAAAAGAATCTTTTTATTTTTCCAGCCAAGCACTTTATTACCGAAGATGTAAAAAAGAAAAAAGCGCTGGTAGAAATTAAAAAGGAACTAGCACAACAATTAAAGAAATTTGAAAAAGAAGGAAAGCTTTTAGAGGCCGAAAGAATAAAAAGACGCACAAATTATGACTTAGCTATGATAAAAGAAGTCGGTTATTGTAATGGTATTGAAAATTATTCTAGGCACTTGTCTGGGAAAAAAGAAGGTGAACCGCCGGAGACGTTGTTGTCGTATTTTCCCCATAAAAAAAATCAGGAATATACTCGCCGTCATTCGCGCTCCATCCTGGAAGGGCAAGTTTTTTCTGGTAGTAGCGAAGATTCCTCTGAGTATATTCCTGATTTTTTAACGATCATAGACGAATCGCACGTGACTCTTCCCCAGCTGCAAGGCATGTATGCCGGCGACGCTTCTCGTAAAAATACCCTTGTGGAATATGGTTTTCGTCTGCCTTCAGCCAAGGACAACAGACCGCTAAAATATGAAGAGTTTAGTAAGCGTATTGGCCCTGTGATATATACGAGCGCTACCCCGAGCCAACAGGAACGCAAAGAGAGCGAAAAAATTGTAGAACAGATAATTCGTCCGACAGGATTGGTAGATCCGGAGACAGTTGTTCGTCCGGTAAGCGAAAAAGAAAACTACAAAGGCCAAATTCAGGACTTTATTTCTGAAACAGAAAAAACAATAGCCAGAGGTTTCCGAGTTTTAGCCACAACTTTGACCAAAAAAATGGCCGAAGATTTGTCTATTTATCTTAAGGACAAAAAAATTAAAGCAGAATATTTACATAGTGATATCAAAACTATGGAGCGAATAAAAATTCTAACCGAGTTTAGAAAAGGGACCTTTGATGTTCTGGTGGGGGTAAACTTACTTCGCGAGGGCTTGGACTTGCCCGAAGTAGCACTGATTGGAATTTTAGATGCAGATAAAGCAGGATTTTTGCGCTCAGAAACCTCACTGATCCAGACGATAGGCCGTGCTGCGAGGAACAGTGAGGGAAGAGTAATACTATATGCAGACGTTATGACAGAAGCCATGAATTCTGCGCTTAAAGAAACAGAGCGCAGACGAAATATTCAGCTTGCGCATAATAAAAAGCATGGCATAACCCCGAAAACTATTTTGAAAAAGATAAATGATATTACGGAACAAATGGAAAGCGAGCACGGCAAAGCAGTAAATGCGGAACTAAAGCTTGATTTGGAAATATTCGGAAAAAATAAATTAACCTATGAAAAAATAATAAAAATAAAAGAGAAAGAAATGAATAAAGCAGTAAAAGAGCTCGACTTCGAAACCGCGGCGATTTTGAGGGATGAAATTGGGGTGCTAAAACAACATTTGGAAAAAGAGTAAAAATATGGTAAATTAGGCTTCTATACATCCCCTACGAGTAAGTGGGGATGATTTTGGGTTTATGAAAAAAGAACCACTAGAAAAGATTGTAGTTAAAGGGGCACGGACCCATAATTTGAAGAATATTAGCCTTGAAATGCCGCGCAATAAAATGGTGGTTATTACCGGTGTTTCCGGCAGCGGAAAATCTTCTCTCGCTTTTGATACTATTTTCGCCGAAGGGCAGAGGCGGTATGTGGAATCTTTGTCTTCTTATGCAAGGCAGTTTCTAAACCAAATGCCCAAGCCGGATGTGGATGAGATCACGGGTCTTTCTCCCGCAATTTCTATTGACCAGAAATCTCGCTCCAATAATCCGCGATCTACTGTGGCGACTATTACCGAAATATACGATTATCTGCGCGTGATGTATGCGAGGATCGGGCACCCGCACTGTCCTTTGTGTGGGGAAGAAATTAAAAAACTTTCCAACGAAGAGATTTTAAATTTTGTTCTGGAAAAAATTAAAATTTTGGATAAGAAAAATTTTAAAAATGAAATCAGTATTTTTTCGCCAGTAGTTCGCGGAAGAAAAGGAGAGTATTATCAGCTTTTGTATGATCTGCTCGGGAAAGGCTTCGCGGAAATTCGTCTAGACGGAGTTATGAAAAAACTTCGCGAACAAATTACGCTTTCTAAAAACAAAGCTCACAATATTGATATTTTGGTGGATCATTTTGCGGTGCATGAATTTAAGGATAGTAAAGAAGGGAGCAGGATGCGTCTCTCGGAAGCTATAGAGAGAGCTTTGATTGAATCTGACGGATTGGTTTCTTTTAAAATTTCAGACGAAGAATTTATTATGTCTGCAAAATTTGCCTGCAAGAATGACGGATTTTCTTTTCCCGAAGTAGAACCGAGACTGTTTTCTTTCAACTCTCCATATGGCGCATGCCCCGCCTGCAATGGCCTCGGCTCAAAATATTTTATGGGAGACGAGCCTTGCGATGTATGCAAAGGCGCACGACTTCGCCCTGAAGCACTGAACGTTTTTCTCGAAGATAAAAATAAAAAAATAAATATTCTCGAGCTCGCGACGCTTTCCATAAAAGACGCACACGATTTTTTTAAAAATCTAAAACTATCCGAACAGGAGAAAGAAATTTCTGTACCTGTAGTTCGCGAGATTGAAGCCCGCCTGCAATTTATGCTGGATGTGGGCTTAGATTATTTACAGCTTTCCCGCAAGGCAAACACACTTTCCGGCGGGGAGGCGCAGCGTATTCGCCTCGCTTCACAGCTCGGCTCAAGGCTGGTAGGAGCTTTATATGTACTTGATGAGCCTACGATAGGACTGCACCAGAGAGATAACGATAGGCTAATTAAAACCCTGAAAAACTTGCGTGATCTTGGAAATACGATCCTGATAGTAGAGCACGATGAAGATACTATTTATGCCTCGGATTATATTGTAGATATCGGTCCGAAAGCCGGAGTGCACGGCGGGCAAGTAATAGTGTCTGATTATTTGGAAGATTTGCTTACTGCTCCAGAAGGAAAAAATACTAAATCTAGAACTCTTGGTTATTTAAGAGGTGAGTTAAAAATTGAAATTCCTAAAAAACGACGCGCGAGTAAAGGAATGCTTCGCATAGTTGGAGGAAAGATTTTTAATATAAAAAATATGAACGCAGAGGTGCCTTTGGGTGTGATGACATCTATCACTGGCGTGTCCGGCTCGGGCAAAAGTTCTTTTATGTACGAAATTCTTTACAAAAATCTGCAGGCGCGCTACGAACGCAAATACAGAACTGCGAAAATATTTAACGCCAGCTCTTTTTCTGGCACGGAATATCTTTCTCGTGCAATACTTATAGATCAGTCGCCCATAGGCAGAACACCCCGCTCAAACATTGCTACCTACACAGGATCTTTTACCCATATTCGCGACCTTTTTGCGACGACCGAAGAAGCGCGGCTGCGCGGCTGGAAAGCCAACCGCTTTTCTTTTAACGTCAAAGGCGGACGCTGCGAGGCCTGCGAAGGGAACGGAGAAATCGCTGTGGAAATGCACTTCCTTCCGACGGTGTATGTGACTTGTGATATCTGCGGTGGCAAACGTTTTGATAAAGAGACTCTGACTGTAAAATATAAGAAGAAAAATATCTATGAAGTTTTGCGTATGACCGTGGAAGCAGGACTAATCTTTTTTAAAGATATTCCGGCAATTTCCGACAGATTGCAAACTTTGATGGATGTCGGTCTTGGGTATTTAGAACTTGGGCAGTCTGCTACGACTCTCTCCGGCGGGGAAGCGCAGCGCGTGAAAATTAGTAGCGAGCTTTACCGTCCGCATCTGGAAAAAACTATTTACCTATTAGACGAGCCTACGGTGGGACTTCACTATGATGATGTGCATAAATTATTGGAAGTTTTAAATAAGCTTGTTTTAAAAGGAAATACCGTGGTTCTCATAGAGCACAACCTTGATATTATAAAAAGCTCGGACTACATTATAGATATCGGCCCTGAAGGGGGAATACACGGAGGAAATATAGTAGCCAAAGGCACGCCGGAAGAAGTAGCCAACAACGCAAAAAGCTATACAGGCAAATATCTGAAAAAGGTTTTGCGAAAGTAATTATGTATATTAAATATTTCAAAAAATTTAAGTTACCTGATAACCCCGGTGTTTATTTTTTTCTGAAAGGAAAAGAAATTTTATACATTGGCAAAGCCACCTCGCTGAAAGACAGAGCAAAAAGCTATTTCGGGAAAGACCTGATAGGCGCACGAGGGCCAATAATTTTAGATATGGTCTCTAAAGCAGACAAAATTGATTTTCAAACCACAGATAGCGTTCTTGAAGCGCTGATTCTGGAAGCAAACCTTATTAAAAAACACCAGCCTAAATATAATACCAAGGAAAAATCCGACAAAAGTTTTAATTATGTTTGTATTACCAAAGAAGAATTACCAAAAGTTATTATTGTGCGAGGAGAAAAACTGCAAAAGAAACAGGGAAATTTTTCCCGCTTTACCCTAAAGGGCTCCGACACGGCGAAAAATTTATCTGTTTCTTTTGCAGAAACATTTGGGCCTTTCCCGAGCAGTTCTCAGCTAAAAGAAGTCCTGAAAATAGTAAGGAGAATTTTTCCATTTTTAGACGACAAAAGTAAAAACTATTTAGAGTTTTATAAACAAATAAATTTAGTACCCGATTTAAACGACCACAAGTTATATAAACAAAATATTAAAAATATAATTTTATTTTTTTCTGGCAAAAAGACGCAAATTTTTAAAAACTTAGAGAAAGAAATGAAGGAATATGCTAAAAATCGCGAATTTGAAAAAGCAGGAGAAATAAAAAGACAGATGTTTGCACTTAAACATATAAATGATGTGGCGCTGTTGAAAGATTCACCTCACCCCAGCCCTCTCCTTATTAAGGAGAGGGGGAATTTCAGAATCGAAGCCTATGACATCGCGCATATGGGAGGAAAAAACATGACGGGGGTCATGGTCGTCGTTGACCTGCCTGCGCAGACAGGAGACGGCGAAGTGAATAAAAATGAATATAGAAAATTCAAAATAAGAACCCATACTGATGCAAATGACACGGGGGCGCTTGCCGAAGTGCTGGAAAGACGATTAGGACATCCCGAATGGCAGTTTCCGAACCTCATCGTCGTGGACGGAGGTATCGCGCAAATAAATGCAGCGAAAAAAGTATTAGAAAAAGCGGGCAATATTATCCCCATAGTATCAGTCGTCAAAGATGAAAGGCATAAACCAAAAGCCATCATGGGCGATGAAAGTTTTGCGAGAAAATATAAAAGAGAAATACTGCTCGCAAACAGCGAAGCGCACCGCTTTGCCATCGCCTATCACAAAAATATGCGCAATAAGAATTTTATTAAGTAATGTTATCATTCTAGGACGGCCGTCTAAAAGTGATAACATAAAAATTATGAAAAGAGACCAAAAAAATATTTTAATTTTACACAATATACGAAGTGTAGAAAACGTGGGTGCGATGTTTCGCACTGCAGACGCGGCGGGAATAGATAAGATTTATCTCACAGGCTACACACCTTGTCCGCTAGACCGCTTTGGCAGGAAGAGAGGAGATTTGGCCAAGTCTGCTCTGGGGGCGGAAGAATTTGTAGCTTGGGAACAAAAGAAAAATATAAATACTTTGCTTAAAAAACTCAAAGCGGAAAAGTTTTTTATTATTGCAATTGAGCAGGATAAAAAATCTATTGATTATAAAACCCTTCGACTTCGCTCAGGGCGAGGGAGTGTTTTTATTGTGGGTAGTGAAGTAGGTGGTATACCAAAAAATATTTTAAAAAAGTGCGACGTAATTGCCGAAATTCCAATGCGCGGCAAAAAAGAATCCTTGAATGTTTCTGTGGCGCTGGGAATCGGGTTGTTTAGAATATGCAATTTATAAAGCAATCTATCTCCGCAAGCTTGCGGAGCGAACTGCTCGGCTACCCGCCTGCGCAAGGCTTTCTAAATAACATATTCTAAACGCGTCTACTTTTGACAGTATCGGCAGAAAATTGTCGTTCGGCTCTGGATGAGCGTTTTGGATAGAGGCTTGTCGCAATTTGGGCACAGTTTGCCAGCTTTGCCATACACTTTATGTTCTCGAGCGTAATTGCCGCGGGTTTTGTCTAACAGGCGGTAGGTAGCCACGGATGAACCGCCGACTTTTACTGCGCGTTTTAATATTCTTATTATTGCCTTGTGTAGTTTTTCAGCTTCAGAACTAGAAATGGAAGAGGCGTTTCTATCTGGACGGATGCGTGCTTCAAACAGGCTCTCGTCCGCATAAATATTTCCCAAGCCAGTTACAATTTTTTGATCCATTAATACCGCTTTTATTTTTCCGCTTTTATTTTTAAGAGCGTCAAAAAAATATTTAACATTGAATTCTTTAGAGAGAGGTTCTAGGCCATACATCCCGAAATGATTTTCGACCTCAAACGTCTTTATGTTTGGATAGTAAATTAAGTATCCGAACATTCTTGTGTCATTGTAATACAGCGTACCGCGTTCAAGTTCAAAAATTACATGCGTGTGTTTGTTCGGCAGTTCTTTTTCTGAAAGTTCTATCGGGTGCCCGCCGATAAGCTTTTTTCTGTTACTTGCTAGGTCTTGCCTAGCAAGTCGAGGCAGGTAAACGAATTGACCGGACATTTTTAGATGTACCAAAATAATCTTGTCATGACTTAGCTTAAAAACTAAATTTTTAGCTCGGCGTTCTATGGAAACAAATTTTTCTCCAAGTAAGTCTTTTTCAAATTCCGCTTTCTTTGCTTGAGAGGCGATGCGCAGGGTGCCCTTGCCGGAAACGAGCTTGGGTTTCTTCACCTCTATATACTTTATCTTTTGGCCAACAATGGCATATTCTAATCCCTTACGTAGATTTTCAACTTCTGGAAGTTCTGGCATGGTACAATTATATATATTTCTTATGAAAAAACTACTACTCACAATTTTTGTACTAGCATCAATTTCTACCCCTCTTTTTAATAGTGAGGCGAGCGCTCCAGTAAAAATTTTATTAGTGCCCGGCCATGATAACGAAATCTGGGGAGCGCAGTATGGCAACGTAAAAGAAGCCGCCATGAACCTTGCGGTCGCACGGAGAATTTATAATATTTTGAGAAACGATAAAAGATTTGAGGTGTACATCACCCGAAACACCGAAGGGTATGTGAAAGAATTTGCAGATTATTTTTCGGAGAAAAAAGATGAAATTATAGCTTTCAAAGAAAATGCAAAAAAAGAAACACAAGAAAAAATTGAAAGCGGGGATTTTATAGAAAAAGAAATTGTAGACCATAATGCCGCAACAGCAGATACAGCTGTTATTTTGTACGGCATCAACAAATGGGCCAATGAAAATAATATAGACGGAGTGATCCATATCCATTTCAATGATTACCCGCGCAAAAATAAATGGACAATAGGTAAATACGCCGGTTTTGTAATTTATACGCCCGAAGGACAGATGCCAAACTGGTTTCCAAGCGGACAGCTGGCTGCAAACATTTTTATCCAGCTCCATAAAAAATATTCCACCAGTACATACGAAAAGGAATTGGGCGGATTAATTCCGGACCAAAAACTAATAGCTTTAGGCTCAAATGGCACGCTGCTCTCCTCCGTGCGATCGGTTTTGGTTGAATATGGATATATTTACGAAAAAAAATTCAGGAATTACACAACGAGACACAAAGTCTATGACGATACGGCCAAACTTACCGCAACTGGGATAAAAAATTACTTTTTTGCGAAATAGTTTTTATTTTCCACTTAAAATTTTGAGTGCCTCGCGGATTTTTGTGTTGATGTTCGTTTCAGGGGAGACTTTTTTCAAAGCATCACGAGCTTCGTTTTGAGAATAGCCTAAAGATTTCAATGCTTCTAATGCATCTAGTTCTCCCTGTAAAGACGTTCCAGATTTTTCTTCGCCCATCTTGTCCCGTAATTCTATCACAATTCTCTCGGCGGTTTTTTTGCCGATGCCGGAGATTTTTGTCAGATAGCTAGTATCTCCGGTGCCTATTGCTTGGCGCAGTGTAGCAATAGAAGCGATGCCCAATATAGCAAGTGCCGACCGCGGGCCAATTCCGGAAACATTTAAAAGCATCTCAAAAAAGTTCAGATCCTCTTGTCCTAAAAATCCGTATAAGTCCAGCGCATCTTCGCGGACATGCGTATGAATAAAAAGAAAAAGCTCTTCACCTGCAGCAGGAGCTTTAGACAGGACATCAGGGGATACGCTGACTTTATATCCTACCCCCGCCGTTTCTATTATCAGGAATTTATCAGTTTTTGATACTATTTTTCCTCGCAAGCTTCCAATCATGAATTAATCATACCATAATTGCCTTTTTAAGGCTTTTCTGGTATATTGTTTCTATGCCAATAACAAAATCAGCTAAAAAAGCAATCAGAGTTTCTTCCCGCAAGAAGGCCTTTAATGACCAGAGGAAGAAAGCTATGAAGGAGATAATGAAGAAAATAGAGAAGCTAGCCAAAACCGACAAGGCCGAAGCGATGAAGTTGTTATCAGCTGCTTTTCAGGCTATTGATAAATCTGCACAAAAAGGCGTGATCAAAAAGAACAACGCTGCCCGCAAGAAATCTCGCTTATCAAGATTGGTTAAATAATGAGCCACCTCTTAGAATTTTATGGAAGCGAATGTCCTCATTGCGTAAATATGCATGAGCACGTGGAGCGCCTTGAAAAAGAAGAGGGAATAAAAGTAGAAAGCTTGGAAGTCTGGCACAACAAGGAAAACGAAAAGCGGCTGCTTGAGATAGACAATGGCGAGCTGTGCGGAGGAGTTCCATTTTTCTATAATACGGAAACTAAAAAATTTATTTGCGGAGAAGAAAGTTATGATATATTAAAAAAGTGGGCCAAGGGGGAAGAATTTACCCAAGAATAAAAAAACCAAATAAAAAAAACACCCGTGAGGGTGTTTTTTTTATTTGAGATGCTTACGCGCGCTGCACGTTTGTAGCATTCAATCCTTTTGGTGATTCTTCAGTTTCAAAAGAAACCATATCACCTTCTTTAAGCTCGTCAAAAGTTACGCCTACAAGAGAGTTGGAATGGAAGAATAGATCCTTCGCAAGTCCTTCTGCTGTAATGAAGCCGAAACCTTTTTCAGTGAGTTTTTTTATTGTACCAGTCATTGATATTTTCAGTTAAATTGTTAAATACAAATAAGTTATGTTCAAGAAATCGACTTTAAATTACTCTTCTTTTACCTACTTTGTCTTACAAGTATAGCATAAAAAGTACCCTTTTGTCAAGGTGCCAAAGTGAGGCCATTTTTACTCGCTATTTTGACTTAAATAAGATAAGGTAGACAAATGTCCAAAGATGCAGGCGGAATCCCAAAATCACAGGAAACAATAGTCAGATTTGATAAAGTCTCATTTGAATGGGGTCCAACCAAGCCTATCTTGGATGAGGTGAGCTTTACCTTGCGCAGAGGGACAAAGTTTACCCTGATGGGGCAGAACGGCGCCGGCAAGAGCACTATTTTTGGCTTAATCTCCGGTGAAAATATTTCCGAAGCTGGAATCGTAAATGTAGTAAAAGGAGTAAGTATCGCTTCTGCCAGACAGGTGATTCCTCGGGAAGAGCTCGATTTGACCATTCGAGAGTTTTTTGAAAAATGTTTTAAAACTAAAGTGTATGATATTGATCCTAAAATTGATGATATTCTTGAAGTTGTAAATTTTAAAAATCATAAAAAAATACACGATGAAAAAGTCAAGATTTTTTCCGGCGGACAGCAGGCTCGGCTGCTCCTCGCTTCCGCTCTCATTCAAGATCCAGACTTGCTTCTTTTAGACGAGCCGACAAATAATTTGGACAAAGCCGGCATCGCGCACCTGACGAAATTTCTGATGAATTACAAAAAGACAGTGCTGGTGATTTCGCATGACGCTGAATTTTTGAATGCTTTTACCGAGGGAGTCCTTTATTTGGATGTGTATACGAAAAAGATAGAACAATATGTCGGCAATTATTTTAACGTAGTCAAGGACATTACTGCCCGAGTGGAAAAAGAAAATATGAAAAATGCCCAGCTTGAAAAAGAAATTCAAGCCAAGAAAGATCAAGCCAATGTCTTCGCGCATAAAGGCGGACGCCTGCGCTTGGTGGCACGAAGAATGCGCGAAAAAGCGCAAGAGCTGGAAGAAGAAATCGTGGAAGTGCGAAAAGAAGATAAATCTATTCGGCCGTTTATAATTCCCGCCCAGCCCGACCTGATCGGAGAAATTTTAAATATTTCATCTTTTACGACCATGAAAAATGGCAAGATAGTAAAAAGAAAAGCGAATATATCTCTAAATAAAAACAAACACTTGCTATTACAGGGGCCAAACGGCATAGGTAAAACTACTTTATTAAAAATCCGGCAGCGACGGAGCGCATTTTTTCTTCGTCGAGACTTTCGCC
>CAZKJE010000008.1:0-24344 GCA_964553015.1 uncultured Candidatus Saccharibacteria bacterium
TAAAAATTTCTAGACGATATGTTGTGTCATCCATTCTTTATATGATCGGTTTATTCTGCGAACATCAACGCCGGCTATCATTGGCGTAGAATAACTGTGGTGTTTTGAGATCAAGTCGTTTACAACTTCAAGTTTGGGTTCAAAGGTAACAATCACCATCATTATCTCTTCTGTTTTCTTAAACTCTCCTTCCCAGTTGTACACTGAACTGATTGGCCAAGAATGCACGCAAGCACCCATCTTATTATTTATTATAAGTCGACTTAGAGCTTCCGCTTCTTCTCTAGTCGCGCAAGTTGTATGTATAAATACCATAAAGGTAGTATCTTAAAATAGTAACTCGACCTTTATTTTATTGTACCACTTATTTATATAAGTAAAGTATAAGCATTAATAAACTTCTTTATTAATTTGATCCTTTGTATTCATATAAGTTTACCCTCGCCGGGCGGATGACACGCTCGCCGAGCTTGTATCCCCTCTGGATCACTTTTGCCACTTTATGGTCAAATTCTTTTTGGTCGGTTTCCACCATATCTATTGATTCGTGAATATTCGGATCAAAATTATCCCCTTCTTCTCCTATCTCTTTTACGCCATATTCTTCAAAAATAGTATTCATCTGCGCATAAATATATTCCACGCCCTTGCGCCATCCTTCATCTACTTTTGCCCAAGCTTCTTTATTTGCAAAAGCCATATTGAAGCTGTCTATCACGGAAAGAAATCTGGTTAAAATTCGCTCCCGCACTGCTTCGGAAAACATCGCCTTTCTGTCTTCTTCCTGTTTTCTATAATTGGCAAATTCCGCCCGCTCTTTCTGCCAGCCGTTTAAGTATTCTTGCTTGGAAGCTTCAGCCTGCTTCAGATCAGCCCTTAATTTTTTTAAAGTTTTTTTGAGGTCTTCCTCCCCGTCTTCGTTAAATTCAAACTCAAGAATTTCCGATTCCTCTTCTGCTTGCTGTTCTTCTTTTTTTTCTGTTTGTTCTTCATCTTGCATAGAAATAATATAGCATAATCCTCCCCTCCTTGAGAAGGAGGGGCCGGGGTGGTCAATTAAGGTGTCCCGTTATTTCCTGCTCGCAAGCTCGCATCGGAAATTTGCTCTTGCACGCAATCTCAGTAAACGCTAAGCAGTTAGCGTTTACTCCACTGCGGAGCCTTGCGGGCTTTCTTGAGTCCGAATTTTCGGCGTTCTTTTGCTCTCGGGTCTCTTTTCAAAAATCCTAAAGTTTTCAAACCTCCGCGCAAGGTTCCATCTGAAAGTACTAGAGCTCGGGAAAGTCCATGCCTTATCGCTTCCGCTTGTGAATGGGTGCCTCCTCCGGAAACAAGAACTTCCACGCTCCACTTTGTGCCGGCAGGCATGCCCTTTGTGATCGGATCCAAAATGAGACGGCGTTCTACTTCAGTCTTGAGGTATTCCTTTGCGTCTTTACCGTTTATTACAAAGTGAGCCTTTGTGGATTCGGTGATTCGCACTCGCGCAGTAGAAGTCTTTCTGCGTCCTACGGCTTCAATATATTTTTCTTTTTTTTCTGTGGTTGGCATAAGATTAATCCTGAACTGTTAAATGTTTCATCATTACTCGGCGGATTTTATTATCCGGAAGCATGTTGAAGGTCGCAAGCTTGATTAATTCTTTCAAGCCTCGCTTGGAGGCTGTCTCTGTGCCTTTTAAGACACGCAAGCCTCCGGGGATACCTGAATATCGGGTATGAAAAATCTCATCGAGCTTCTTTGTGGTGATCTTTAGCTTGGAAGCATTAATAACTGTAACCGGAAGGCCGGAATATTTATTTCTTTCAAAAGTAGCCTTGGTCTTGCCCATAAGTGACATGGCGACTTCGCTCGCTACTCGGCCCAAAGTTCTTCCGGAGGCATCTATGGTCACGCTTTCTCTCTTTGCTTTTTGTGTATCTGTGTTTTTCATAACAATATAACTTTAGGATATAAATTCTATAATTGCCATCTTTGCACCGTCCGACTTGCGGGCTCCTAGTTTTACGATTCTTGTGTATCCGCCTTTTTTATCGGCATATTTTGGCGCAATTACTTCAAAAAGCTTTTTCACTTCTCGGCGTCGGTTTGCCAATTTTGAAATTATAAGCCTGCGAGTGGCTGCATCGCCTTTCTTTGCGCGAGTAACAAGCTTTTCAATAAACGGACGAAGTTCTTTGGCTTTTTGTTCAGTCGTCTTTATCTTTTCGCGTATGATCAAATTAAGCGCTAAAGAATTCATAAGCGCATTCTTCTGCTTTTTGACTCGGCCAAATTTTCTTTTGGTGTTATGGTGTCGCATATTATTCTTTCAAATTAAGACCGAACTTATTCAAAACTTTCTTAATTTCTGTAATGCCTTTTTCGCCGATGCCTTCCACTTCCAGAAGATCTTCCCTCTTCTTGCGGGCTAGGCCCCCAAGGGTTCGGATATTTGCTCCGGTCAAAGCATTCAAGGTACGAGTGGAAAGATCTAGGCTATCAGTACGAGTCTTTAACACATCCGCAAAATCTGCGCCTTTCTTCTGATTCTCGTTGTCTTTGTCATTTTCTTTATCTTCACTTTCATCTTCTCTTTTGGAAGATTTCTTTTCCGGCTTTACTTCTTCCTCAGGCTCTTTAAAATCAATAATGGCTTTGAGTTGGTTGATCATTATTTCAATAGATTGAGAAAGAGCTTCGCGAGCAGTCAGGGTACCATCTGTCTCTATTGAGATTCGGAGGCGGTTGTGGTTTGTCTTGTCGCCGACACGCATGTTTTCAACTTCGTAAGCGACGCGGCGAATCGGAGTGAATATAGCATCTACGGCAATAGTGCCGACATCTACTTTTTCTTTCTGGAAAACTTCTTTTGGAATAAAGCCTAGGCCTTTCTCTATCTTCATTTCAATATTCAAATTTACCTTTCCGGTAACTTCGGCAATGTGAAGCTCTGGATTCAATATCTCTACCTGTCCGCCGGTTTTTATATCAGAAGCCAAAATTTCTTTAGGGCCTTTTATAGATAGGCTTATAATCTGAGGCTCATCGGAAAGCATCTTAAAGCGCGCTTTCTTTAAGTTTAGGATCATGACGATGACGTCTTCTTTTATGCCGTCCATTGTCTGAAATTCATGAGTTACGCCGTCAATCTTTATAGATGTAATGCTAGCGCCCGGCAAAGACGACAAAATAATGCGTCGTAGGCTGTTTCCTAACGTATGGCCGTATCCGGGATATAAGCCATCTATTTCAAATACTCCTTTGTTGCCTTCCTCTATAACAACACGAGGCTTTGATGGCATAATTATTTTATATTCAGGCATAATAAAATTTAAAAATTAATAATAATATTTATCTACTATAAAATTCAAGCACTGCGTTAATATCAAGAAACGTCTCGGTATTTTTCGGCTTGGCTAATATTTTCCCTTCCATGCTGCCTGTATCAAAAGAAACCCACGTAGGCGCAGTATAATCTTTCAATTTTTCTCCCAAATTTTCAAAAAGTTTTTTCACTTTGCTTCCTTCGCGAATCTTTATCGCGTCTCCGGCTTTTAGCTCATATGACGGCACAGTGACTCGGTGATTGTTTACTATAAAATGGCCATGAGATACCATCTGCCTAGCACCTCGGCGGCTCGGAGCAAGACCCATCCTGTATACTGCGTTGTCGAGACGAGATTCCAGATTTTCGTATAATTTTTCTGCAGTACCCGCACCTTTAATATGAGAAGCCTTTTTTACATAGTTAGAAAGTTGGCGTTCAGAGATGCCGTATGAAAATCGAATTTTTTGTTTTTCTAAAAGCTGTGCGCCGTATTCAGTCGGAGCCTTTGGACGCTTGCCGCCTGCCATGCCTTTTGGAGCAGCCGAAGCAAACTTTGGAGTCTGACATTTGTCATACACTCCGGGGCCTAACCTTCTGCAAATTTTAAATTTTGGTTTTGATATCATAATGTTTTAAAAATTATACTCACTTACACTCTTCGGGGCTTTTTGGCTTTTGGACCGTTGTGAGGCACAGGTGTGGCATCTAATATGGAAGTAATCTCGATACCGTGAGCCATAAATGCTCTGATCGCCGGCTCGCGTCCGGATCCTACTCCGAGAACTACTACGTCTGCATCTTTGACTCCGAGCACAGAGGCCTTGTCTCCAATGATGTCTCCTACTTTTCCTGCTGCGAAGGGCGTGCCTTTCTTTGCTCCTCTGAAACCGAGACTGCCGGCACTTGACCAAAACAATGTGTTTCCAACTTTATCTGAAAAAAGTACTTTTGTATTATTGAAAGTAGCTTCAATGTGCAAAACACCGGAAGTAATTTTCTTTTTCGGTGTTTTAGAAGGAGCTGTTTTTGCTTCTGCGACTGTTTCCTCCCCGCCTTGCGTCGAGACAGATTTTTTTATTTCTTCTGTTGTTGTTTGGGTTTTTGCCATTTGATTTTCTATGTCTTGCTTTCTTTTCTCTTTCCGGATGCCATGGTTTTTCTCACGTTGCCTCGGACTGTCCTGGAATTCGTCTTGGTGCGCTGTCCGCGGACAGGAAGTCTCTTCATGTGCCTAACACCTCGGTAACTCTTTATATCTTTCAGTCTTTTTATGTTTGCGGCAATTTCTCTTTTTAAGTTCCCCTCTATCATTATTTTTTCAACGATGGCACGGATGCTGTTTTCCTCATCGCCGGAGAGATCTTTAGCTTTTTTGCCGCGGTCTATGCCTACTTGGTCTAGAATTTTCCTTGCAGAAGAAACGCCAATACCATAGATAGCTGTTAAGCCAATCTCGAGTCTCTTTTCGTCTGGTATGGTTATTCCAAGAATTCTCATAAACTATTGCTTTTGTTTGTGCTTTGGATTAGAGCAAATTATTCTTAAATGTCTGGCTCGTCTTACCAGTTTACAATTATCGCAAATTTTTTTTACAGCAGATTTGATTTTCATAGACAATACAAGAGAAAAACAAGGAAAAAACCCTTATTTTTCAATACTTTTAACTTTTATAAAACCCAATTAAACAGTAAGTAGTATGATACACTATTCCAAAATAAATTACAAGTCCAAAAGAAAATTCTAAAGTCTTTTTACTATTCTACCTTTTCCTCCATAAGAATCGAGTACGACCTCTACCGAATCCCCTATCAAAACTTTGATCCTGTGCATGCGCATCTTGCCTCCCAAATACGCGAGAATCTCTTTCTCTCCTTCCAAACTACTTTCAGATTTATCTTGTATTTTAACTCTAAACAAAGTACTAGGCAGAGCTTCGGTCACAACCCCTCTCGTAGTTGGTAATTTTTCCCGCCTACCGGCAGGCAGGTTTTTTTTTGGATCACTCATGTATTGTATATATTATAGAAAAATTAAGGCGTTATGTCAAATTGAGGCTTATCCGGATAGTTCACTATTATTTTTAGATCTTCAGCTTTATCTGGAATTGAGCTTCGCCATGGAGGATTTACTTTCAAACTCGCGGATTCTATGTTTTCATATTTTGACAGTATTCCAGTAAAATCTTTCTTTGATTTACCAAGAAGGTTTTGAGTAAGTTCTTTTTCATCAATCTTCCAGACAAATTTTGCAGTGCCGGATAAATTGAAATTTATATTTTTTAAATCACTAAACGCTATATCACTTTGTCCTCCGAGTGAAAATTTAAGATCTCTGATGTTAGGAACATATACATCGCTGCCATTATATTTAGGAAGTGAGCTTTCAGCTATTTTTCTTGCAAGCCTTTGCTCGTCAAACAGAATTCCGTACAAAGTTCCCTTGAGTGTAAGGGTCATGCTTTTATCTTGATTATAAGTGAAAGATATATCTGACTCATTTGTCATGTTGTTGGTATTTAGAAAAATCGCGTCTTTAAACAGAATAAACCCGCTCGGAATCTGATCTGTGGCTTTTTGTAAAAGCTTTGCGGAGAGAGCGAGCTTTAGAGCTGATATAGCTTCATTCTTCTCTCCTTCGCTGACAACCGGAGCTCTACCCACGAATCCGCCTTTTATTTCCGTTCCGGTTTTTGTCCTGACTTTGAATTTATCATATTTAGGAGTGCCCTTGAATCCCAAAATATTGAAATCAAGCGGACCGCTATTGTATGCGTCCCCTGCCTCTGCCGCATACATACCCACTTCAACCGTACCTGGGGTAGTACCGCTCATCCCAGGCACCGTTATGGGTACCTTGGTTTTATAAATTTTTCCGTTCGATCCTTCCAGTCTCGTATCTATGGCAAGCTTCTGCGGAGCAGAGCTAAAAGAATTAAAAATTACAACTGTGCCTGTGGCTCTTTCAGTGACATCTTTTTCTTCGGTGGCTTGTATGGTATTTTTTTCTTCTCCGGAAATTACAACCGTGTCAAAAAACAAGCTGCCGTTTTGAGGCTCGGAACTGGCGGAAAAGTTTTCATCTAAATTTACATCTTCAATTTTAGGATTTACGCTTACTTTGGCACTAGAAAATAAAAAAGATATAGCGAAAGCAAAAAATAACACAGAGACGGAGGCGACGAACCAAAGCGCGTGCTTGGAGCTGCTCATGCTTTTTTTTATTTTTTGGGGCTTGATCTCTTCTATTGCTTCTGTCTTCAGAGCTTTCTTTGCGCGCTTTGTTTTCACCATATCTTCAAGTACGTATTTAGCCATAATTAGATTTTAGTCAAAAAGCGATTAATGTAAATTGAGTCCATGATAAGAAAAGGCTCGTGTTCAACTTTCCCCTGAAATAAAGTCATGGCCCGCAGAAGTTCGGTGTTCAAAAAAGTGATTTCAAACTTTGATTCTGTGAGAGTATACTGGCTGAATTGTTCTGATTTAATTATCTCGTCAAAAAATTCCGCCATAGTTTCATCCACGATTATGTAAATAGTTGAGGGAATGGAAATATCTTTTGACAAATGAGCGAGGGACCCTTCCAAGTTTTTCAGCCACTCTGTCTTTAATTTTTCTATCACAAGCTTTAGTTTTTTTGCGACAGATGATTCGGCATGTCCGTCCTTTAAGAGAGACAAGAGAGAGATCGCTTCATCTAAAGTGCATCCCAGATTCGCCGCAACTCCGCGGATTAAAAAATTCCTGCCAAGCGGATATGATATAGATTCCCGAAGAACACTTTTTTTTGTCATAAAAATTTCCGTGACTTCCCCGCCTATGTCCATTAATAAAAAGTTCTCTTCTTTTGCATACAAATCACGCACAACAGTAAAAGAAGACATCGCAAAAGAGGAAAACTTTATGGCGTCAAAATGAAAAAATTTTCCTATAGCTTCTTCAAATTTTTTGAGAATACTTTCACTGCTCATTGATATAAAAATTATCATTTCAAGCTCTTTTACTTTCTGGCCCAGAGGATTTGGAGCTTCATATCCATTTAATACTGTTTTTATGTTTTTTAATTCAATTGGGCGGACAGCGCTATCGCCCTTTGGGTACATAGTTCGATTCTCTTCTCCGAAAAGTTTTATTTCTTTTTGCAAAAGCTCATCTGCAAGTTTTTCTGTAAAAATAAAAGGTGTATTTTTTTTAAAGCTGATGATCCTTGTTTGAGACGTATACCACGGAGAGGCAAGAATACAGAATATGTTTTTTGGAGCTCCTAGGCCCGAAGCGTGTATTTTATCGGAAACTAGTTCCAGACACTTAGCAGTCTCTCGCAACAGTTTGCCGGCCTCAACTTTTTCGTCTATTCGCAAAGATTCTGTAACAGAAAAAACAATTTTTGGAACGCCTGTTTTTTGAGCCAAAAACAAAGCTCCGCCTACAGATGAAGAGCCAACATTAAAAACCAGTATAAGCTCATCTTTTTTTTGCGGTTTAGAAAAAATCCCCATATGGTAATTATACCCCGAAGCGAAGTTTATTCAAAACTTACTACGGGGCAGGTCACAAAAGCACAGCTTTTATTCTGCGAATCCCCTGTGCCACAGCTTCTTCTTTTTGTATTTTAAACTGACTCAACTCGGAGGTATTTTTCACATGCGGCCCTCCGCAAAATTCTTTTGAAAAAATATTTCCTTCTTTATCCTGAATAAAATATACTGAAACAGTATCGGCATATTTTGCGCCGAATTCCATCTCTGCGCCTATGCGCTTTGCTTCTTCTAAAGGCATCTCCCTGCGTATAACTTCCAGGCCTTTTTTTATCTTATCATTTACCCAGTCTTCTACTTTTTGTTTTTCTTCATCGGTCAATTTGTGATCGCATAAAAAATCTATACGCAGCCGCTCTTCGGTGATATTGCTTCCCCGCTGTTTGATTTCAGGGCTAATTACTGTCTGCAAACCTGCCAAAAGTAAATGGTGCGCAGTGTGAAGTCTAATGGTTTTTTCATTGTGATTTACAAGTCCGCCTTTAAACATTCCCGCCGATGCAGTCTGCGAAAGCTTCTGATGTTCGGCGAGCTTTTTGTGAAAATCTTCCAGATCAATTTCCCTTCCTAACTCATGAGCTAACTCAGTAGTTAACTCAATCGGAAAACCGTAGGTTGTAGCCAAAATAAACGGGTCTATACCCTTTTCAAATTCTTTGAGACCTTCTTTGAGAGTTTTTCTAAATTTACTTTCTTCGTCGAAAATAACTTGTTCTGTCATTTTGTCATTTTGCAAAATGTTTGAATATTGAGTTTTATATTTATCCACGAAAATTTCTAAAATTTTCTTTATAAATCCGGAATCAAGTCCGATCTGATCTATTTTAAATACTGCGCGGCGAATCAATCGGCGCAAAACATAACCCTGGTCCTTGTTCCCCGGAATTACTCCATCCGAAATTAAAAAAATAGAGCTTCTCAGGTGGTCTGCGATAATTCTGCCGGCTTTTTCTTCGTAATTTTTAGAATTTTGCTTGATTATTTCTATTACAGGCAAAAAAACATCTGTATCATAAATACTTTTTTTGCCCTGCACTACAGTCGTGACTCGCTCTAATCCTGCCCCTGTGTCTACATTTTTATTTGGTAACTCGCCTGCAACTTTTCCATCCTCTTGTTTGTAAGCCATAAAAACATCATTCCAAATTTCTACTACTTTTTGTTCGTCTTCAGCTTTTTCAAATTGTTCCTGATTCATATCACCAAGCGAACCCGTTAAGTCATAGAACATTTCGGTCGAAGGACCAGCAGGAGAATTTGATCCTGCGCTCCACCAATTAGATTTAGAACTCTTAAAATAGATCCTGTGTTCGGATATTCCCAGAGATTTCCAAATTTCTAATGATTCTAGATCACGAGCAACTGCTTCGCTTCCCCCAAAAACAGTTATATAAAGACGAGACACATCAAGCCCTAAACCTTCATCTTTTTTTGTTAAAAATTCATAACTCCATTTGATAGCGTCTTCTTTGAAATAATCTCCGAGAGACCAGTTCCCCAACATCTCAAAAAAAGTCAAATGTGTATTATCTCCTACTTCCTCTAGATCAATTGTGCGAACACATTTTTGAGAATTTGCCAGACGTTTGCCTTGCGGATGTTCTTTTCCTAGGAGATATGGCATGAGTGGCTGCATTCCAGCAATATTAAACAGCACTGAAGGATCATTTTCGGGTACGAGTGAAGCCGAAGGAATTATTTTATGTCCTCTTTTTTCAAAAAATTTTAAAAATCTTTGCCTGATCTCATTTGACTCCATTTTCTTCGGAAATTTTTTTTATAGGCTTTTCGATAATATTTACTAAAACTAATATGAAAAGAACTAATATAGTAACAATAAACGCCAGACTGAAAAGCCCGAAGCCTGCAGCCATACCTATGCCCGCCATCACCCAAAGCCCTCCAGCGGTCGTAAGCCCTCGGAGCTGAGACCCATAGAGCATTATGGAACCAGCGCCTAAAAATCCAATACCAACAATCACTTGCGAAGCAATTCTGGTCGGATCAAAGCCGCCAATAGTCTGATATTTAAGAGCTATCATTTCAGAAATTATAACAAATAAAGCCGAACCCAAAGATACGAGTGCATGAGTCTTCATACCGGCATCTTTATGCACGAGAAGTCTTTCTAAACCCACCAATACTCCAAGTACTACTGCTACAGTTAACCTTAAAATAATTTCACTATTTTGCGTTAAAAATTGAGTCATAGGTTTATTATACAACTACGCCTCCTCCCAGGCAAACATCTTTATCATAAACTACAATGGACTGCCCGGAGGCGACCAAAACAGGTTTATCGAAAATTACTTCTGCGGTATTTTTAGAAAGCATTTTAATCCCACACAATAAAATCTCTCCGTGATAACGGGTTTGTGCTGTATATTTTTTATTTTCTTTTGGAATTTCCGAGATCCAATTCGTGTTTGCGATGGTTATACCCCCTCCTTCTCCTCCCCCTACATAGGGAGAGGCTGGGTAGGGGTACTGCGAAACTGTGAGAGTATTTTTATTTACATCTTTTCCGACAATATAATACGGGCTGTCTTTCGGGCTCTTTTTGGTAATCGTAAAACCATGCCTTTCTCCCAAGGTATGAAAAACCACGCCATCATGATGCCCTATTACTTCTGTTTTGTGTACCTCGCTTTCGCTCGGCATGACGATTACGTCACCTTTCTTTTCTTTTATATAGTGCTTCAAAAATTCTTTCAGGTCCACTGCGCCCAAAAAACATATCCCCTGACTGTCCTTTTTATCGGCTACGGGCAATTTAAACTTTTTCGCGAGCTTTCTAACTTCTGTTTTTTTAAGATGACCAATTGGAAAAATAATTTTTGATAATTGTTTTTGATTTAGTGTCCATAAAAAATAGCTCTGGTCTTTTGAGGGGTCTTTGGCGCGAAGCAGATTTAGGAAAAATGAGTCCGTGTCGGAGCCCGCCTGCGGGTAAAGCGGCGAATTTTTCCTAAATCTGCCAAGTGCTGCATAATGCCCCGTCGCCACAAAAATCTCCGCCGAAGGACGGACAAGCGCCCCCATCGCAAGCGCTTTCTTAAGAAACGCTCCGAACTTTACTTCCTTATTGCACATGACATCCGGATTCGGCGTCCGCCCCGCCTTATATTCGCGAATCATATAATCTGCCACTTCTTTTTTATAGACATCTTCGAGATCAAATGTGAGAAACGGAATATCTAAAAAAGCTGCGACTCGCATTGCATCTCTGCGTTCTTCCTCTTCATTGCATTCCAAAAAGTCCGGATGCCAAGTCTTTATAAAAACACCCACAACTTCAAAACCCTGCTTTTTAAGCAAGGCAGCCGAAACAGCGCTATCTACGCCTCCAGAAAGCCCCACAAATACTGTTTTTCTTTTAGAATTTTTCATCAAAATATTTTCTAAAAAGCCCGCATAAAATTCTGCTGAATTTTTGCTTGGACTTTGGCTCGTCAGCCTCCGTAAGACTTTTTATAAAACATTTTGATTTTACAGACTCATCAGCTTTTTGTAAAGCTCAAAAGTTGCCCGCGCGTCGGACAAAGCAGTGTGTGCTTTTTCGTTTACAATGTCAAAACGCTGGCATAATTCATGCAAAGAAAAATGTTCCAAGTCCGGATCACGGTGCATTTTGGACCACGCTATAGATATGGTATCTAATTTATGATAATGAAGAGTATTTTGGATATTAGTTTTACTAAACGCGGATTCTAAAAATCCGGAGTCAAAAGCAACGTTATGCCCGACCATGATAGAATCTTTTACTTTGTCGGCAAAAATTTTTATAGCTTCTTCCAGTGAATGCGCTTTTTCCCACTCTTTTTCATTGTAATGACTAATCTTCAAAGATACAGGGTCTGCGTCTTCTATATGCTCTGGTTTTATCTTTAATTCAAATTCTTCTACTACCTCAAGTTCGGGTGTGGTGAGCACGCAGCCAATCTCTACAATCTCATGCTTGGTAAGATTTAATCCTGTCAATTCTATATCTATAAAAGCAAAATTATGTTTTCTCATAAATTATTACTATTTTAAGTATTTGGCCACGTTGCTTTTGTGCTCCGTAAAAGTTTTCGCATAGTAAATATTGCCTTCTTTGTCATGCAGATAGTAAAGATAAGGCGAACTTTGGGGATAGATCGCGGTTTTAAGCGCTTCCAGTCCGGGATTTCCAGCCGGAGTTTTTGGCAGCCCTCTTGTCTTATACGTTTCAGGCACAGCGTCTACCTGAAGTGCCATGCCGATAGAAATTCTTTTCCATAAAATGCCGGAAATAATTCCCCTGTCTTCATCTCCGTCGGCTTCTCTCTCAATTACAGAAGCCATTATTATTATATCATTTTCGCTTTTGCCTGAAGCAGATATCTCCGGCAAAAGCGATGCAATCTTTTTCTCAAAATTAGCGCTCATGGACTTGATTAAAGCATCTTCATCATCATTTGTCAGAAAAAAATAAGTATCAGGAAAAAGATGCCCTTCCAAATCTTTGGCTTTTACTAGAAATTCGGCCTTATTAAAATTCTGAAGTTGCAATGCCGCTGTGTCTGCGATCTCTTTTATATTAAAGCCTTCTGGAATGGTAATAGACACCGGAGCGGTACGATGTATTCCTCCGCCGATTCTGCGCGCTATTTCAAACACCGGCAATCTGCTCTCAAAAAAATAGTCTGCAGATATTATATTTTTTTCTTTGCCATACAGTATGACGAAAAACTCAAAAGCAGTTTTTGATCTAATAACGTGTTCTTTTTTTAATATCAATGAAACACTTCGCAGGCTTGCTCCCTTTTCCACTCTGACCGTAGCTCCGCTTGGAAAATCCGAAGGCGCGCTAAAAAATAAAAGAAAAAACACGATTACACCAGATATAAAAAATATAATTTTTTTTATCTCCATAAGCTATACAGGCAAATTTGTAGGCGGTGAAGCTTCTTTGGATTCGATTCGCTCCAGCGTAGGAACTTTTAGTATCTGGCCTGGGAAATGCCACAGGGTTGCGAGCTCTTCCACGTTCAGCACAAACGTCGGCGGATGAAAATACGGCAGGAAAAGTCTTTTAAATACAACGAGAATAGGCTTGGGAATATTATGATCATTTATAATGTGCCTAAGAGGCATATGAAAAAAATTCCGCTCGCGGTATTCATTGAGCATTCTGTTGGCTAAAATCATCACTTCTTTTGTGGAAAGACCGAAAAATGACGAGTTGAAAGCATCTCCCTGAGTATTATTCGTACGCATGAATTCATTGCAGTCTGGTTTCGCATATTGGCGCCAGATCAGACGAATGTTTCTCCTGTTACTCATATTATATACTTCCTTTTTTGCAAGATACATTACCCGAATTCCAGTATCAAAACCAAGTTTTCCGGTTTTGGCATTCATCGCTGTAAGAGCATTCTTATAAGCATCCGGCGGTCTTATTTCTTTAGCCACTCCCTCGTCTATACCAGTTTGCAGACGCGTATAAGGAGCCAGCCATTCTTCCATAACATATCTGGATTCGGCAACCCAGTCATGATGTCCAAACCAAGTGCCTTTGGTCTTCCATGTTTTTTTGGATGGAGTAACCACAATCTGCATCCATGCCTGCTCTCCTTTTTGCATTGAGCCGAAAAATTCCACTATCGGCGATATCCGATCAACTTTAAATTCTTCTTTAGGGTCTTTATCCAGGCCATAGTCAACATACGTCTTAATAGGATACGCTTCCGGCTTTACAAGCTTGAGTTCGCAACCCCAGGCGTTCCAGGCGCTGTCGGAACTTATTTTGTCTACCGCAAGCGTATAATCTTCTACTTCTTTTACCTGCGCCTGCGGATACTGGGCATACAGCTGAGTCTCAATCAAACCTCTCACGCGCGTCGGCGTACGAATATAAAAATGCACCTGTCCGTCTATGGATGCTATCTCCAGAGAAAACCAAAACCACACGGCTCCCTGCCAAAATTCTTCTCTTCCTCCTTTTAAACTAAAATGATACAAAGCATTGGTAAAAAATAACTCCATAGCTTTGGGGCTCCGCAGAACTTCCCGCGGAGGAACTACTTCCAGCAGCACAAAATCTATGCCGGAAATAAAATCCTGCTGGACATAATGCACCCATACTCTCCAGGCAATACGGCCAAGTATGATGACTGCGGCTACGGGCAATATATTTAAAAATATTTTATAAAGCAAAAGAGCGAACGAACTATAAGAAAAAGCCAGGTAGCCTATTATTATAATAATAAACGCCGGCCAAAACTCTTTCCATAAGTCAATAAATTTATCAATGCCCTGCGGTGCAGGTTTTTCCTTGTCTGCCATAGCTTTATTTTAATACGAATAGCAGAAAAAACAAAGCTTACTAAACTTTACGCTATAGAGTAGAGTCCAGTTTTGTTTTTTTTGAAATATTTAGGGTTAGCGAGGTTGACCAAAATCGTATTTTTCTTGAAATATCTCTCTTTCATTACTCTTTTTACGATCTCATCTTTGGAGAGAGGAGCTCCTTCTCTTTTTAGAATATCCTGAATGACTTCGCGAGCAATACCTACCTTGTATCCCCATTCTGAAAGAGCATACATGCCTCTGCCTACCAAGACAAAACGGGAATCTTTAATGAGCTCGTTGTGGCAGGTAGCGTAATGAGTTTTCTTGCCGAAAGTTTTTGATATTGCGTCCGCAACTTCTTTGAAATGCATGGGGGAACCGTGGCGTCTCATGACCAAGAATGCATAATCTTTTACTCCGCGGGTGCGAATGTTTGGAGACGTAGCCTTGCCCCATTCCCCAAGAGGATTTTTCGCAACAGTTTTGGACATGGACAGCCATCTCTTTACTATCTCATCGTCTCTGTATTGCTCTGAAACATCTTTCAGGTGCTCGAAAAACTTCTTTATCATTTCTGTTTCTGGAATCAAATCTTCGTCTTTAAGGGACCCATACAATTTGCGAAGTGTGTTGTGAATCTTATCGGTCATCTCATCATCCACACTCCAGCGAACATGAAAATGCTCATCTTCGCGATGTTTTTTAAATGCATCTCCAAGTTCAAGTAAAAATTGGACGTGATTTTTGGTAGCTTCGTCTTTTGAAATATAAGAAAGTAGTTCGTGTTCTGCGACAATAGCGCCGAGCTTGTGTATGACTTGGCGAAGCTCGTCAAAAACCGCTTGTTCAGCTTTATAAGCGCCTGATTTTTTAATTAAATTTAAAGCTGCATCTTCCACTTGCCGTACGCGCTCTCGGGTAATGCTGTATTTCTTGCCGATCTCTTCCAGGGTTTTTTTCTTGCCGTCTTCTGTCAAACCAAAGCGGTTCATTATCACGTCGGACGCTCTCGGAGGGAGATGCGAAGTTATTTTTTTAGTTATTTTTTTTGGTTTGAAAGATATTGTTGGCATAATTATATTCTTGCAGTTTAATTTTTTAAAAAATATTTATTCTCTATCTCTTTGCCTTTACTCGGTCAAGCTCTGTGAGATATCTTTTGCGAAGCCGGACTGATTTCGGGGTAACTTCGAGGTATTCATCGGCGTTCATCACTTCCAGCCCCCGCTCTATGCTTAAATTAAAAACGGGGTTCAGGGTTATGGCCTCATCGGTACCAGAGGCTCGCATATTTGTAAGCTGTTTTCCTTTGGTAGGATTCACAGACATGTCTTCGCCCTTGAGCACATTGCCGACAACCATTCCCTCATATACTTCTGTACCGTGTCCTATGTACAATATACCACGTTCCTGCAAATTTGCAAGAGAAAAGGCTACCGCCTTGCCGGCGACCATGGAAGTCATAGATCCATATTCGCGTTTTTTGATCTCTCCGGCGTATTCTTTGAAGCCGGTAACGCGAGAAGACATGATTCCCTCGCCCTTTGTATCTATGATAAATTCACCCCTATAGCCCAAAAGTCCGCGAGTCGGAATATCGAAAATAACCCTTGCAATTCCTTCTTTTTCTACCATATCTTTCATTATTCCCCTTCTTTTTCCGATCTTTTCAATGACTGATCCGGAAAATTCCATAGGCACGTCTATAACAAGTTCTTCATAAGGCTCACTTTTGATACTGTCTACGTCTTTTACGATAACTTCCGGTTGCGAAACTTGCATCTCAAAACCTTCCCGTCTCATGTTTTCAAGCAGTATTGCTACATGAAGTTCACCGCGGCCGTATACCTTAAAGAACGACGGACCGCTCGCGTTTGCGCCCTGATCCGGGGAAAAATCAACTTTAAGACCGACGTTTATTTCCAATTCTTTTTCGAGTCTTTCTTTTATCTGCCTTGAAGTTACAAACTTGCCTTCCTTGCCCGCAAAAGGAGAATCGTTTACAAGAAAGTTGAGCGACAACGTCGGCTCATCGATCGCGATATGAGGAAGCGGTTCTACTGTCTCGTCCTCGCAAATAGTTTCTCCGATATAAATATCAGGAATACCGGCGAGAAGTACAATATCTCCGGAAACCGCGGATTCAGTTTCCTTTCTGTTTATTCCTTCGAAAGAAAAAAGTTTTGTTATTTTCCCTTTTCTGGTGCCCTGCTGTCCCTCTATGTCGCCTTTCACAAATACATTTGCGCCGGATAAAACTTTACCGGAATAAATGCGGGCGACAGCCATTCTGCCTAAAAAGTTGTCATAGCCCAGATTAAAAACCTGCGCTGACATTTTTCCATCATGACCAACGGACGCCGGCGGAACTTTTTCTAAAATAAGATCGAGTAACGGCGAAAGGTCGCTGGATTCATCGCCCAAATTTTTAAATGCCTTGCCCTCTCGGCCTATTGCATAAATAGTTTCAAAATTTGCCTGATCTTCGTTCGCGCCTAATTCAAAAAATAGATCCAAAACCTCTTCGTGCACTCTGTGCGCATCTGCAGCGGGCTTGTCTATTTTATTTATTACCACGATAGGCTTGAGGCCAAGCTCGAGAGATTTTTTCAAAACAAACCTTGTCTGGGGCATTGGTCCTTCCACGCTATCGACTAAAAGTAAAACTGAATCAATTGCTCTTAAAACCCGCTCCACTTCGGAACCAAAGTCTGCGTGACCCGGAGTGTCCACAATGTTTATCTTCGTTCCCTTGTATGTGATAGAAGTATTTTTTGAGTAAATAGTTATCCCGCGCTCTTTTTCAAGATCGTTTGAATCCATGGAGACTCCCTCATCCTGAAGTCCCCCGTTTTGCTTCATGAGCCCATCAGTAAGAGTCGTCTTGCCGTGGTCCACGTGAGCTATTATTGCTATATTGCGAATTTCCATGATTTTTTAATTTTATTTTTATCTATATCAAATAAAAAAGCCCAGAAAACTCCAGAGCTTTTTGAAAGCTATTTTATAATAACATGGTTTCCTAAAAACAACAAGTTTTTAAGTATTTTGTGCGTCGGGAAGGATTCGAACCTTCGTAGCCCGAAGGCGACAGATTTACAGTCTGTTGTGATTGACCACTCCACCACCGACGCATTCAAATAAAGTAACACAAAAATTACTTTTTTGCATCTTTATTACACCGACGAGCGAGAATTTACCCGAATATTACTTTTTACTTTGCCCTTTCTGGTATCAATTAAAAGTTCGTCGTTTTTTACAGACACTATTACAATGTCTCCGGATTTTACGCCATTCGAGATTATATGCGACGCAACAGGATTCAATATTTTATTTTGAATTAGTCGATTAAGCGGACGAGCTCCGTAATGCGGATCGTAACCAACTTTAGCAAGATACGACAGAGAATCGTCAGAAATTTCAAAATTAATTCCCTTGGATTTTAGGCGGTCAACGACGACTTTGATCCTTAAGTTTACTATTTCTTTAATTGCTTCCGGAGACAGAACGTCAAAAACAATTATCTCGTCCAGACGATTCAAAAACTCCGGACGGAAATTGTCCTTTAATGCCTCCATAACTTTTTCTTTCATGCTGCTATAATCCTGCTTTGTGGAATTATTGGAGAATCCGATTGATTCCATTTTTTCCACGAACTGCGAGCCGATATTGGAAGTCAGAATTATAATTGTATTTTTGAAATTTACCACTCTGCCTTTTCCGTCGGTCAATCTTCCCTCATCGATCACTTGCAGAAGCACATTAAAAACTTCCGGATGAGCCTTCTCAATCTCGTCAAACAAAATCACTGCATACGGCCTGTGGCGCACAGCTTCGGTAAGCTGGCCGGCTTCATCGTATCCGACATACCCCGGCGGCGAACCGATCAATTTGGACATGGAATGCTTTTCCATATATTCAGACATATCCACGCGTATAATCGCGCTGTCGTCATTGAACATAAACTGCCCGAGCGCTTTAGTGAGTTCTGTTTTCCCTACGCCGGTCGGACCCAAAAAGATAAATGAGCCGATGGGTCTGTTTGGATCTCCAATACCCGCGCGGGATCGGCGGATCACGTCTGCGACGCGCTTAATAGCTTCAGTCTGCCCGACGACTCTCTTCCCCAGTTCTGCTTCCATTTTTTCCAGCTTCTCGCGCTCTTCTTCAAGCATCTTGGTAAGCGGGATGCCTGTCCAGCGAGCCACCACTTCCGCAATATCTTCTGCAGTAATTTCTTCTTTGAGAATTCGGCGAGATTTTTGTAATTTCTTCAGTCGTGCAAGTTTTACTTCCAATTCTTTTTTCAAAGTAGGAATTTTCCCATAGCGAATT
Source organism: uncultured Candidatus Saccharibacteria bacterium (assembly GCA_964553015.1). Taxonomy (GTDB): domain Bacteria; phylum Patescibacteriota; class Minisyncoccia; order Phycocordibacterales; family UBA9973; genus UBA9973. The sequence continues at coordinate 18,498 of CAZKJE010000008.1, forward strand.
TCTGCGGCACGTGAAAGATCGGACTTCATCTCGGCATCTTCAGCTTCAAGGCGAATACTTTCAAGCTCTTTTTTAATCGCGCGGATTTCTATCACGATCGCTTTTTCGTTCTGCCATTTTAGCTCGAGCTCTTTTGTTTTCTCCGACAAGTTGCCGATCTCTTTGTCTATTTCTTTAATTCTATTTTTGATTTCTTTTTCTTTTTGCTTGTCTTCTTTATTAAGATCCCCGCTGTAAGAACCTACCTCTTTTTTAAGGGCTTCTTTTTCAATTTCAAGACGCATGGTTTTCCTATGCGCTTCTTCCAAGACCGGCGGCTTGTTTTCAAGCATTATTTTTAAAGAAGAGGAAGCTTCATCTATAAGATCCACTGCTTTGTCCGGCAAAAATCTATTAGTAATGTAACGCGCAGAAAGATTTACTGCCGCGAGAATTGCATCATCGGTAATTCTGATTCCATGAAAAAGCTCGTATCTTTCTTTGAGTCCGCGAAGAATTGCGATAGCATCCTCTACGCTTGGCTCATCTATGTACACAGGCTGAAAACGCCGAGCCAAGGCTGGATCTTTTTCAATATGTTTTTGGTATTCGCGCAAAGTAGTCGCGCCTATTGCTCGGAGCTCTCCTCTCGAAAGCGCGGGCTTGAGCATATTTGAAGCATCCATCGTGCCCTCTGCGCCTCCGGCGCCGACGATAGTATGTATTTCATCTATAAAAACAATTATCTTGCCATCGGATCTTTCGATTTCTTTCATGATGCCTTTCAATCTTTCTTCAAACTCTCCGCGGTATTTTGTGCCAGCGACAAGAAGCCCAAGGTCAAGGGATACGAGCTCTTTATCTTTCAGAGATTCGGGAACGTTGCCTTTGGCGACGAGCTGGGCGAGCCCTTCCACTACGGCAGTTTTTCCTGTACCGGCTTCGCCAATTAGAATAGGATTATTTTTTGTCCGGCGTGAAAGTATCTGCATAATGCGAGTGATTTCATTGTCTCGGCCGATCACAGGATCCAGCTTGTCCTCTTTGGCGAGCTTTGTTAAGTTACGAGTGTATTTGATAAGCAACTTAAATTTCTTCGGTTCCGACACATCAGTGATGTTCTGACTCCTAAGTTCTTCAATTATTTTTATTACTTGATCTTTGTGAATTCTAAAACGCGCTAGAGTTTCCCGCGCTTCACTTGTAACTTCCAAGATTGCAATAAATAAATGCTCTGTAGAAACAAAGTCGTCTTTCATATATTCTGCTAGCTTGGCTGACTGTTCAATTACTTGGGCAAGATCAGGATTTAAATAAATCTGATACGAAGGCGAAATAGTACTTCGCGTCTCCGGAAGCTCTATCATCTCGAGCACTGAGTCCGTAAGAAGCATGGTATCAACTTCCAATTTATCTAAAATGGAATTCACCATAGACTCTTCCTGCAAAAGAAGCGCCGCGAGAAGATGCAGCGATGAAACATGGTTTACCCCGCGCTCAATAGCGAGCTCGTGGGCTTTCTTTATGGCATCCTTGGCTTTAGTTGTAAATTTATTTAATGGGGGCATAAAAAATTAATTAAAGCTTTATGGAGTAGGTGACGTTTCACCTCCTTCCGCATTACCTGCTTCCGGCTCTGGTTCAGGCGCTGGAGGAATTTCAGTCTTAACTAGTTCTATAATAGTAAAATCTTTTTCTGATGTTACTTTGGAAACTTTTTGTTCTCCCAGCACACTTTTGACCACATACACTTCTCCTTCGGCCGGCTGTGCAATGACAGATCCCATTACAACCTTGTTATCACCTAAAAATAATCCGGTGCCTAAAACTTTATCTTCTGTTTCGCCTTTTAAGTACAAGGTAACGGTGAGCGGCTTTATGGCTTTCAGGTCCGCCAGAAGTTTTTTTTCTTCTGCTGACAATGCTTGAGTCTTTGTCACAATTTCAGCGGGAACAACTCTTTCTACCGTTTCACGAACGATACGAGTCACAGGTATGGTCACCGAAGCCGGCGCCTGCTGCATAAGTGTTACCGTAGTAATACCTGTCGCTATAGAAGTAATGAACGAAAGGAGCACTGCGAGCAGTATGAGCTGTGATTTGTTTAAGTCTTTAATATCCATCGATCAATTATACCACTTTTTAAGCTTTGTCAAAATTTGAGACAAAGATTTTACGGCGTAATCGATATCTTCTTTTTTTGTATCTCTACCCAGAGAAAACCGTACTCCCCCTAGCTCAAGATTTATTTTGGGATCTGCGTCGGCGCGAAGCGCTTTTATCACATACGAGCCTTCAGAGCTTGCACTTTTGCAGGCGCTTTTTGAAGATGCCATTACGCCTTTAGCAGAAAGTTCTATTACCAGAAGATCGCTTGGAATTTTTGGAAACGTGATATTTATATTATTAGGCAATCGGTTTTTAAAATCGCCGTTAATTATCATTCTAAAGTTCGTTAGAACATTAGAATCACTTAGTTTCCTAAAAAAATAATCTCGAAGCTGGGTAAGTCTTTTTGTTTCTTTTTCTTTTAAATTTTGCGCCAATTTCAATGCACCTGAAAACTTTATAATCTCCGCCAAGTTTTCAGTTCCCGGGCGCAGTCCGTTTTCCTGATCTCCCCCGCCGAAAATATTTACAAGGGGCACAGATTTTCTTTTATAAAGCACCCCCACTCTGCCAGAATCTTTAATTTTAGAGCCTGAAATTGTAAGCATATCTACGCCGAGTCTTTCAACATTCAAATCTAAATAATTCACAGCCTGCACAGCATCGGTGTGAAAAATTGGGTAGGCGCTAGGTCCTAGGCTTTTGGCTCTAGCTTTTTTATAATGCCTGATAACTTTCCCAATTTCTTTTATGGGCTGTATCGTGCCTATCTCGTTATTTGCATACATGACAGAGACGAGAAGAGTATTTTCTTTTATTTCTTTTCTAATTTTTTTAGGGTCAATAATTCCGTTCGGCTCAACTTTTACAATAGAAATTTCTGCTAGTTTTCTTTTTTCGATAAGTTTGCAAGTCTCAAGCACTGATGGGTGCTCGATATTTGTAGTAATCACATGCGGAAAAAAATCTTTCTGCATTGCCGCATACACCACCCCCTGTATCGCTAAGTTGTTCCCCTCCGTACCTCCGCTCGTAAAAATTATCTCGGAAGCGCGAGACCCCAACACACCCGCCACATCTTTACGGGCATTCTCCAATTTTTTCTTTGCTGCGACGCCAAGTTCATGGATAGAACTCGGGTTAGGTAAGGCGCTCGCCGCATAATCCATGTATATTTTCTTTAATTCTTGCCTCATATGTGGTTTGATTTGGGCACAAAAATAGTATATATTAACCATGTATGAATACAAAGCTCCAAATTGCTTTTTTCGTCTTGACCGGAATTCTATTTTTAATAGGAAGTGTCTGGGCATTCGTCACTGAAAAGCGTCTGCAGAGATTTTTCATGGGCAAAAAAGCAAAAGACCTCGAAGATACGATAGTTACACTCGAAGACAACATTGAAAAACTGCAAAAAGCAAAAGAAAATATTGAAAAAGAAATCTCTGTCATAAACACCAAGCTTAAAAAATCCATCAGAGGCCTCGAGACTATTCGCTTCAATCCATTTCCGGACCAAGGCGGCAATCAAAGCTTTGCGATCGGCATGTTAAACGAAGAGGGCGACGGACTTGTGGTTTCCAGTTTATATTCCCGCGAGCGCATGAGTGTCTTTGCCAAGCCGGTTAAAAATGGAAAGTCTGAATATGAACTGACTGCAGAAGAAAAAGAAGCTTTGAGCAAGGCCAAATTATAAATATGGAAAAACAAAATGAAAAAGAAAATATAACTCGGCCTTCGGCCATAGACCTACGGGCGAGGCCGCCCGTCGTCGCTGTCATGGGCCATATTGACCATGGAAAATCCACCTTGCTTGACTATATCAGAAAGACGAACATCGTAGACAAAGAAACTGGCGGTATTACGCAGGCTATTTCTGCCTACGAAGTTCTGCATAAAGACGAAAAAGGCATTGAACAAAAAATCACCTTCCTTGATACTCCGGGACATGAAGCTTTTTCTAAAATGCGCGAACGCGGAGCAGAGATCGCCGACATTGCAATTCTTGTGGTATCAGCCGAAGACGGAGTGAAACCTCAAACCATAGAGGCCTGGAAGACAATCGCAGAGTCCGGAATTCCTGCTATCGTCGCCATAAACAAGATAGACAAGCCCGGAGCCAATGTAGAAAAAACAAAAACAGAACTGGCGGAAAATGAAATTTATTTGGAAAATTACGGAGGCACTGTACCATTTGCAGAAATATCGGCAAAAGCAGGCGCAGGAGTGGATAATCTCTTGTCTCTTATTTTAATTTTAGCAGAAGTAGAAAATTTTACCGGAAATCCAAAAGAAAACGCTTCGGGCTATGTCATTGAAGTAAATTTGGACTCAAGGCGCGGAATTATGGCAACCCTGATAATAAAAAATGGCACTCTGCAAAAAGGCATGACGGTAGCTGTTGAGAACAGCCTATGCTCTACCCGAATAATGGAGAATTTTAAAGGTGAACAAATAAACGCTGCGACTTTTTCTTCACCGGTTAGAATAGTCGGCTTTGACAAAATGCCGAGAGTAGGAGCACAATTCAAATCTTTTGAAAAAAAAGGAGACGCTGAGAAATTTACTGAGAAATTTACTGCCCCGACGCCTAAAGGAGTCAGGGTCCCGACCCCTGGAAATCAGGGCGTCGGGAAAAAAATAATTCCGATTATACTGAAAGCTGATGTATCAGGCTCAATCGAAGCAATAGAGAAAGAAATTTCAAAAATAAAAAACGATAGTGCGGAATTTAGAATTGTAGGCAGAGGCATCGGCCCTATCTCCGAGTCTGACATCAAGGGCATCGCAACAGGCACAGATGTACTCGTCATAGGATTCAATGTAAAAACAGATAAAAATGCTCTTGAAGTGGCAGAGCAAAGAGGCATAACTATAACGCACTTTGACATTATTTACAAAATGACAGAGTGGCTCGAAGGAGAGATGGAAGAAAAAAGACCGAGAGTTGAAACTCTCGAGACCACGGGGCGTGCAAAAATTATTCGCGCTTTTTCCCGCACCAAAGAGCGCCAGATACTGGGGGGGAAAGTAATCGAAGGACAAATAAATTTAAACAGCACTGTGCGCATCATGCGCCGAGATTTTGAAATCGGCCGCGGCAAAATAGTCAACCTAGAAAAAATGAAAACGAAAACTAGCACCGTAGAAGAAGGCGCAGAGTTTGGAATGATGATTGAATCTAAAATAGAAATTGTCGCCGGAGACATGCTGGAATCTTTCACCATGACTCAAAAATAATACACCTCACCCTAGCCCTCTCCGAATTTCGGAGAGGGGAAAATCATGAATCAAAGAAATGAAAAAGTAGCTAATCATATCAAAGAGCTCGCGGCGGAGTTTTTAGGACGCGAGAATAACCGCACTTCGCTCATCACTGTGACCTCGGCAACCTGCTCTCCCGACATGAAGCGCGCTACAATTTATGTGACAGTGCTTCCCGCCTCCAAAGAAAATGCTGCACTGTCTTATCTGAAACGCCAGAGAGCGAATCTCCGCGATTTTTTTAAAAAAAATATGGAAGTCAAAGTCATTCCTTTTGTCGACATAGCAATAGACCAAGGAGAAAAGAACCGCCAAAAAATTGACGAACTGCTTAGAGAAAAGTAGTATAGAAAGACGGCCTGGTAGCCAAGTAGTAAGGCATTCCTCTGCAAAAGGAATATACGTGGGTGCGATTCCCACCCAGGCCTCCCTAAATATGTTAATATATTTTAGGAATAATTTTTTGCTCGAGTGGCGGAATTGGTATACGCGTTC
>CAZKJE010000009.1:0-21325 GCA_964553015.1 uncultured Candidatus Saccharibacteria bacterium
TGGCGGAATTGGTATACGCGCTAGTCTTAGGAACTAGTGTCGCAAGACTTGAGGGTTCGAGTCCCTCTCCCGGCACACTTGACATTTTGGTAGAAGTATGATATACTACCCTTATGAGTAAATTAAATAAAAATTCAATAAATCAAGGAAACACTTTAGCCTTTAAATTGCTTGCTATTCTGGCTTTTGGTCTGCTTATTTTACCTGTTCAGGTTTCTGCAGACTACGGTCAAAATATCACTTTCGGAGACCCTTCTTATAAAGGTACTGATAGTGATGTGAGCGATTACGCTGAAACCGTAAATCCAAAACCAGCGATTTATTCTATCAGCCCTAAAGAAGCAGACAGAAATATAAATCCATTATCAATTACAATAACCGGAAAAGGTTTTATACCTAGCTCTGTCGCAAGGATAAATGGCGCCAATCGTCCGACTAATTTCATAGACTCCACTCACCTCTTGATACGAGTGGACGGCAGAGATATGTACCGAACTGACGGTGGATTCTATGTTACAGTTTGGAATCCTGCGCCGAGCGGAGGCTTCTCTAACTCGAAATTCTTTACTGTAGAAAATGTAGCTGTGCCTAATGTCGGTCCAAACACATATCCTGCAGATAACAATTTCTACCCTAATTCTGAAACAGAAAATTTCAGTGATCTGACTTCAAATGCAATTTATGGTTCAGGCAGTTTCCTGCCTTCAGGAATAGTGCAATGGATATTGTTTGCGATAATCATATTGCTTTTGGTCATCCTTGCCCGCAAATTATTCGGCGGCGAAGAACACTATCTCGTGACTCCGCTTAAGCATGATTAATTAAATAAAAATTATAAATCTCGAGAAAAAGTCAGTACTGAGGCATGTCCGAAGTATTGACTTTTTCGTGTAGTTGTGATACAATACTAGCTAGTGTCCTCGTTGTTCGAAAACATTAAATAGCGCAAATCAGCATTCCGACGCGTAGTCGAAAATGCTTAGGTTTTGAGTTAACCCAACTTCTGGACAATTTACAGCGCTTTAAGAAAGCGCAAGGAGATTATCATGACTTGGATTTTCTTTGCTCTCGTTATCGTCGTTACTCTACTTCTTATCCCCTTCACCGCGTATGCCCTGTCCAACAAGGATATTTTCTTCACGAGATTGGAGACGGGCGACATCAAATTCATAGACCACGGAAAAACTCTTCATCGGATCATCTTTGATGTTTCCGGTGTAAAGTTGAATGAAAACGACCTGTTCGTTAATACAACGACAAGTCGAAAACGTTCGTGGTGGGGGATTTACTGGCTGGGAATTCCGGGTATTGCTTCGGTTCATAGGTTTAAGATTACCAAAGAACTGGAGAATCCGTCGGGAAAAAACATGGATGACTGGATCATCAAAACCGGAGTGGAAGAGGTCTCTTCCCTTCGGTATACCTTTCCCCGACCATACACGTTCCCCAAAGTCGAGCTCGGCGACGAAGACCCAGTAGCTATTGACGTCCTCGCGGTCGCCAAATTTGAGGTTGTGGATCCGATCAAACTGGTCTACAAGCTCAAGGGGCGATTCTTCGAGAATGCCGGCGGCATCCTCAACGCGGCGGTGGGAGACAAGCTCAACAACTACACCCTTGCCGATTTTATCAATGAGGACAAGGGTGAAGTCAAAGGCATTCTCTCGCATCTCAAAGAGCCGGGTGGCGATTTCAACAAGGCGCTGATTGAGCAAGTCGGTCTCCGGCTTGTCGGCATCGCCATGCGGTACGACCCGTCAAACGAAGCCGTGCGCCAGGCGATGGAAGCAAAAACCATCGCCTTCCACAAGGGCGAAGCGCGTAAGGCCGAAGCCGATGCGGAAGCTTTTGCCCAGGAGCGGCTCGCCGATGCCAGCAAAAAGAAAATCGCCCTCACGGTCGAGGCTATGAAAGGCGACGCGAAGGCCGCAGCCGATGTGCTCATGGCTGAGTCGCAGCCGAACCTCACCCACCGGGTTGATGTTAAGGACATAAAGATCGGAGGTGGCAAATGAGCTGGTCGTGGCACTATCTTTGGCTGTTGTTGATTCCGGGTTTTTTGTTTGCTATCCTTCTGTGGGCTAACACCGAAAAGCCCAAAACAGAAGAGAACTCGGCACAACAAAAAAAACCCCACGACAAGCACAGCGACCCCGACGACAAGAAACCCAGCGGGTTTTGGAAGACCACTTGGAATGTGGTCTGGACAATCGTCGCGTTGTGGTTCACGCTAACGTTGGGAAGTTGTTTTCTCAACGTCGGTAGCGGGATTAAAAACTGGCTGAACAAACCAGACCCGCGGTTCTCCGCACGCTCGGCACCAGCCACCCCTCCCACAGAAACGTCCACCACAACAAAGGAGGCGCTTCTGCCTGAGGATGTTTGCATGACCCCGTGTCATGCCTTCGTCGGATGGAACTACAAGGTCCGTACGAATGGCGACGACCTTCGCATCAAGTACCACGGATGCAGCGAATGGTTCGAACAACCAGGAAAGGAGGACAAGCCAGCTCCGCCGTGCTTCCAACCTGGGGATGCACAGTTCGAAGTAGCAGAAAAGAGCCCGTCGGTGCGGGTTCAGGTGTACAAGAAGATCCAAGTTTCGGTACAATAACGGCCACACATCGCGCTCGGCTAGCGCAGGAAGGAGAAAGCAAAAGGGCGGCATGGGTTCTATCCCTGTCCGCCCTTTCACTATTTTTATTTAACTTTTTAAACTACGGATTTAACTGCACGTCATAACTTCCTCTATTATCTACATCTATTCCTTTTAGATTGAATGTCTTTATTATCATCCCCATGATCACCCAGACTCCCATCATAATGGTAAGCCCGACAATTCCCCAGATCATATGGCTTTTGCCGTTAGTTTTTGCTTCTTCGTTTTCTTGATTCAATATAAACTCAAGAACGCCATAGAGGAAAAATGCTATTGCCAAGCCAAAAAGAAGTATGATGAGCGGATTTATTATCTCAGTGCTAACTTTGCCCAAAAAAGAATCCAAGCTAGCATAAGCAACTTTTGTAGAAAATAAATCTAAAAGGAAATCCATGACAATTTAATTTCCTGAACCTGGAATAACTACAGGAACAGTAGGCAGCTCAATATTCGTAGTGTTGCTTAGAAGAAATGTATTTCTTAGGAGATTTACAAGTCCCCACATACCGATAATGACAGCAAGACCAATAATTCCAAAGATGATTCTATTCCTGCCTGTTGTCTTTGCTTCCTCGTCGTCAGCGATAACGAAACTGACAACTCCCCAGACGAAATACACGACTGCAAGCGCTATGAGCACCGGAACGATGGCGTTTAAGAATTCTCCTACTCGGCACAATATTCCAAACAAAGTCCCGCTTGAACCGTATTGACAGTTAGTGGAAGTAGCGCCGCTAGTACCTAATTGCGCCAAAGCTACCACAGGAGCCAAGCCCATCACGAAACCCGACAATAAAACCAATTTCTTTTTCATAATTTTTATTCTAATACTTTTAATAATTTTATCCGCCTCTGGCGGAATGCGACCTTATAATAACTATTAATAACGTATTCTAATTGTATTATATCCTATAAATAAAGTACATACCTTACTTGCATTGTTCAGAATTCGGCGGACAAACCTGCGGAAGTGCTTTACCTCCTATGTTAAAAGTCCCACCCAAGAGCCCCACAAGTCCCCAGACCGAAGTCATGACCGTGAGAGCAATTATTGCCCATAGCATAAACTGCTTGCCTTGATCTCTCTGTGCTTCCTCGTCTGCATTTATGATAAAAAATTTAACCGCTCCCCAGACAAACATGAGTATCGCTATGGCAAAAATTAAGGGAATGATGGAGTTGTTTATGAGACAGGTAACAAATTTTATGAGACCCTGAAAGTTGCCTGTGACATTATCGCAAGTACCGCTCGAGGCAGTGCTGGTTATAGGAGCTAGGCTCGGAACATTTAATTGTCCCGAACTAAAACCAAGAGAATTAACTACGACATTTACAAGCCCCCACATGCCGATGATAACTGCAAATCCAATAATGCCGTAAATAATTGTGTCTCTACCTTTTGTTTTAGCTTCTTCGCTGTCAGCTATCATGAACTTTACAACACCCCATACGAAATACACTACACCGAGCGCAAGCAGAATCGGAATAATGGAATTAATGAAAAGTTGAATATTTGTCAGTAAACCTCCTATGCCAGACCCGGGACATGTACCATCCGGCCGTATGACACTGCCGTCAGGACATGGTCCCTGATATTGAGCTAGAGCAATTGCCGGCAAAATAAAAACAAAAGAAGTGATGTAAACAAGTTTTAGTAATCTTTTTTTCATAATTTGGTTAATAAATAATAATTATCCTAATGAAGTGACGGTTGTTGATATTAGCTCTGCAATAGCCCAGGAACCTAAAAGTATCGCTCCTCCTATTATTGTATACAAAAGAGAATCCTTGGCTTTTTCCAATTTTTCCGAATTACCGCGAGCAGCCACAAATAAAAAGCCAGAGTATATTATAGCCAAAGCTAAAAGCGGTATGCCTATTTTTAAAGCGCCTTCCAATATTCTTTGTATAAAAATAGGAATAGAGGTTATACCTGAGCCCTGTAAAGGATTGCAAATTTTTCCTAAACAAGGATCAGGTGGTGTATCATTATCTCCTGCCAAAGAAATAGCCGGCAGTAAAATAGAATAGGCAACAAAAACAAATTTCTGCCAGCTTTTATTGAAAAATTTCATTGGTTTTAATTATACTCCTATTTTTAAGCCAATCCAAGTACCATCGTATCCCAAGATCCATAACAAGGTGCTGATAATAAGCCAGGCGGCGGCGGCCATCAAAAGTCCAAACAATGCATTTAGAAAAATTTCTTTAGCCTGTGTTCTAGCTCCGCCGGATTCTTCGCCGGCAATTACCATCTTAAACCCTGCGTAAGCAAACATTATTGCCGCGATGGGTACTGCCAAATCAAACAATATAAAATTTATCACTTTATTAATAAGAGCTAAAAGATCATTCCAATTGCAATTCGGACTGCAGTCGGGCACAAGTCCGGCACTAAAAACAAGAGCCGGAGTGATCAGTGCCATAAACACCGTCAGATTAATTAAAATTTTTGTTGTTTTTTTCACAAAAATATTTGATATTTATTTCAATAATAAAAGGCTAAGCTTGGAATTGGCATCTTTAATAGCATCGCCTACAGAAAGCGCATTGGAAAGCACGGCGTTTATCATGCTGGCCCAGATTTCATCTGTATCTTCCGGCGACGGATCCAGCCATGCCTTGGAAAATAGTGCGGAGCTGTAAAAAATCGGAGAATAGGCGTCTGCAGGCTTTATGGCAAGCAAGTCTCTCCTCGCAGGAGCAAGATTTTGCACAGTTGCGAACTTATAAGCAAAATTGGAAGTGGCCATAAGTGAAGCCGCCGTAAAGGCTGTATTAAAATTACGAGAGGCAGAAGAAATTGCAAGTCCTGTGACGCGGGCACCAGTAGCCTTAAACTTTGAATTTTTGATCTGAGGCATCGGGGCTACGAAAAAGTTTTGGTTTGGGTTTCTATTTACAAAAGACTCAAGCTCGCTTGCAAAACCGAAATAGTAAGCCAAATCTTCGCTCGAAAATACAGCGTCCGAATTTGCAAAGGATTTATTCCAGGAATACGCAGTCTGGCTCGGGTCGGCAAAATCTGTATAAAATTTTAAAATTGAAGAAAGGTTGTAGCTACCTATGGAAGTATCTAAGGTAGAGATAAATTTGTTATTTTCTTCCCGAATTATTGGATTTCCCGCCTGCATAAAAAGAGTGGACAATATTTCTTTGGCATGGACTATGTTTCCGGCATGACCGAGAGCCACGGCGCTTTTTATTATTTTCCCCGATTCATCTTTTTTAGTGAGAAGTGGAACCTGAAGGGCCAGATCTTCCCAGTACGTCGGAGGGTAGACAACATCATTGGCATCCAAGATGCCCCTGTTGTAATACATGACGAGCGGATCTATCGACATCGGAAAAGCCAATATGCCAGCCGAAGTCAGAAATACTTCTCCCCCTCCGGCAAAAGTGTTTTTAAAAGTAGAAAGGGGGTAACTAGCATACGGGATTTTAAAAATTTTATTAGCATAATGATGAGCCAGATTGTCCGGCAGGAAAAATAGGTCCGGCCCTTTGCCGGAAGCTAATGCCTCCAATAGATCCTGATCAAAAGTATTTGCGGATTTTTGCTCGTATTTGACGACAAATGCCGTGTTTGCTTTATTGAATTCATCAAGCGCTTCAGAGATAAGCCCTCCGGGAACAGTACCCCAGAGCACGACAGTTCCCTGGCTGCCAGCTTTATCCCCGCCTATTGGTATTGCTCCTGAAAAAACTAAAATACCCACAATAGCAGCTGCGATGAACACTATGACTAAAATGAGTTGGAAATTTGGTTTCATCCTCTTATCAATATAATACCATAATGATGATTGCCTGCATCTATCTCGGTGTCTTTGACAAAACCCTCTTTTTCAAACATCTCTATAATTTTTTCCTTTTTGAAAGACATTTTTCGCCCCAAGATAGAATCAGCTCGCCAGTCTACGAGGAGCACTTTTCCTTTTGGCTTTAATATTCTTTTTATTTCCAGAATAAAAGTGTCTTTGTTTTCAAGCTGAAAAAGTATATTGGAGGCGATCACTGCGTCGGCGACGCTGTCGCCGAGTTTTGTGCCACCTAGCTTTTCTACATTTCCCCAGATTATTTCTATATTTTTAATATGCGCTTCTTTTACTTTGTGTTTTATAGTGTCTAAGAAATTTTTATCTATCTCTACCGCATAAATTTTACCCCTTGGCACGAGGACAGAAGCAAATAGAGAATAGTAGCCAGTCCCTGCCCCGAGGTCTGCGACGACATCATCTTCGCGAAGCGCTAGAGCTTTTAAATTTTTTATAGGGTCGGTAAACATTACCTATAGTATACCAATAAAGTTATACGCAGGCTACACACACGCAAGCGAGGCGATAGAATCTCCGGCGCGCAGACGCATGATGGTCACTCCCTGTGTCTGCCGGCCCAGCGAAGAAATATTTTTAAGTGCCGTTCGGATCACCTGTCCTTTCTTCGACATAGCGATAAGTTCTTCTTCTGCCCCAGAAAGCACTTTGGCAACTATTAGCGATCCCGTTTTAGAAGTAACTTTCGCAGTCTTTACTCCCGAGCCTCCGCGCTTTTGCACTTTGTATTCTTTCAAGCTTGTTTTTTTGCCAAAGCCATTGTTGCTCATTGTCAGAAATGATCCTTCGATCTCTCCTTTTTTTATTACATCCACACCGATCACAGCATCATTTTTACCAAGCCTTATGCCCGTCACACCGCCGGCAGTCCTGCCCATTTCACGCACATCAGATTCTTTAAATCGAATAGATTGTCCGAGAGCTGTCGCCATCATAACTTCATCCCCTTTTTCGGTCACAAGAGCGGAGATAAGCTGGTCATCTTTGTCTAGACGAATTGCAATGATTCCGCTCCTTCGTACATCTTTAAAGCTTTCAGAAGACATTTTTTTAGCTGTGCCATTTTTCGTGACCAACATAAGGGAAGATGAATCTTTTGGCCCGCCTGCAGCGTTATGCGCAGCATTTCGGGCAGGCATAGCCAGAATGGAGTTTACTTTTTCTTCAGCGGAAAGCTGCAGGAAATTCATGATTGATTTTCCGCGGGTAGCCCGCCGCCCTTCCGGAATATCGTACATTTTCATCTGGTAAACTTTTCCGAGGTTGGTAAAAAATAAAAGATTGCTGTGCGTAGAACCGGATACAAGCATAGTCACAAAGTCTTCTTCTTTGGTTTCGAGGTCTATGACGCCGACTCCGCCTCTCTTCTGTGCTCGATATTCCGAAGGATCAGTGCATTTTACGTATCCGCCGGCGGTTAGTACTAGCACTGTTTCTTTTTCCGGTACGAGATCTTCGTCCGAAATTTCTTTTACTCCGCCTTTGACAATTTTTGTCCTTCTTTCATCAGAATATTTTTCGCGAATTTCCTTTAATTCTGCGGAAATTGTTTTCAAAATTTTCTTCGGGCTCGCAAGCAGGTCTTTCATCTCGGCGATAAATTTTTGTTTTTCGGCAAGCTCGTCTTCCACGGCTTTTCGTTCAAGGCCAGCAAGCTTGGCGAGTTTCATTTCCAAAATTGCTGCCGCCTGCAGATCGGAAAACTTGAATTCTTTCATCAGGTTTACCTTCGCTATTTGAGAAGTTTTAGACCCGCGGATCACTGTAATAACTCTGTCTATTTTGTCTAGAGCTTTTTTCAAGCCAAGCAATATGTGCTCTCTTTCCTCGGCTCTCCTCAAATCATACATAGAGCGCCTCTTTACGACATCCTGTCTGTGCGCGATGAATTCTGTCAGTATGGATTTTAGCGAAAGTGTCTGCGGCACGCCGTCTACCAAAGCGACCATGTTGAAATTAAAATTAGATTCTAGCTGAGTATTTTTATAAATATAATTCAGTACTTTTTCCGGATGCGCGCTTCCTTTCAAGTCTATGACGACTCTGATATCTTTGGTAGATTCATCGCGAAGCGCCTTTATGCCCTCTAATTTTTTTTCTTGGACCAATTCAGCAATGCTAACTATAAGATTTGCTTTGTTCACCCGAAAAGGAATTGAGGTAATTATTATTGAAAAATTTCCGTCCCCGCCTGCCGAACCCGGGCGGGCAGGTTTTTGTTCTACGATTTCCGCTTCGCCTCTAGTCACTACGCCGCCCCTGCCCGAAGAATATGCGTGAAGCATATCCTTGGAACCAAAGGCGATTCCACCTGTAGGAAAATCGGGCCCTTTCACGAATTGCATCAGGTCTTCCGTGGCGCTATCGGGGTTTTCGATTAAATGCATTGTAGCGTCTAACACTTCTCCGAGATTGTGCGGAGGAATATTTGTCGCCATACCTACGGCAATACCGAGTGTGCCGTTTAAAAGAAGCGCTGGCACGCTTGCAGGAAATACAACTGGCTCTTTTCGAGTCTGGTCATAGTTTGGACGAAAGTCCACAGTTTCTTTTTCCAGATCTCGCAAAAGCTCCGAAGAAATTTTAGACATTTTTGCTTCGGTATAACGCATAGCTGCAGCATTATCTCCATCTATAGAGCCAAAATTTCCCTGCCCTAAAACGAGCGGATATCTGTAAGAAAATTCCTGGGCCATGCCTACCATGGAATCATACACGGCCGTGTCTCCATGCGGATGATATTTTCCGAGCACATCTCCGACCACTGCGGCAGATTTCCTAAAACGCGCCGAAGCAGTGAGGCCGAGCTCATTCATTGCAAATAAAATCCTTCGATGCACTGGCTTGAGGCCGTCCCGTACATCTGGAAGCGCGCGCGAAGTGATCACCGACATGGCATAAGCCAAGTACGATTCCTTCATTTCTGCCACGACATCAACTGGCAGTATAGTATCTCCGTGCGGTTGTTCTATTTTTTCTTCTCCTCCTTTTTTTGCCATAGTACTAATTTTTCTATTCCGTTATGCTTTTATATCCGTCAACAAAATTTGCCTTTAATGCAGATAGCGGCTTAAGCTCATTTGTTACTGTAGCCTGTGTTTCAGTTTTTGTAAAATTTGTGCCGAGTGAATAAACCCAAAGCGACAGCAAAATAACTCCGCAAATTACGGTAAGCACATGCAACACGTGCCTTCGCACTTTTTCCGGCTGATTTCTGATATGTCTTATGTGATGAATTATTTTTTTCATGTGATTTTTATATAGCTTTTAAAACCACAACTTCGCCTTCTTTGGTTTCTAAATCTTTTCTTTTCAAAGTTAATTTATCTACGACCTCCGCTTTTTCTTCTCCCATTTCTTTCAAAAATGCTTTGAGCGAGCTATCGTCATAGTCCATGGGAATTATTAATTTTGGTTCCAGCGTAGAGGCGAGTTTCGCAGCTGATTTGGCATCGAGCATTCCGTGTCCTCCGACTGGAACAAAAAGAATATCGGGGCTGTTTATTGCTTCGCGGGATTCTTTTGAAAGCTCCGCGTCATCAAGCGGCCCGAGGAAAGCAATGTTGATACCGTCTAGGGAAAATAAATAAATAGTGTTGATGTGTTTCTTGCCAGCAATATCCGTCTCTGATAATACTCCTTTTACAAAAATTTCTTTAATCTCATAATCTCCGGGACCGCTAATTACAAAAGGCTCCCGCTCGCCGTGAGAAAGCTGTTCTATGCCATTATAGTCGGGATGATTTGTAGTAACTAGGGCAATATCGGCGCCAAATTTTGCCGTAATGCCGGTTTTTGAGCTTTTGGAGACGGGATTAAAAGCAAGGACCATTTCTCCCTGAGTAATCTTAAAGAATTCGCATCCGTTATACGTAATTATCATTACTTGCATTATAGCAGATTTTTTGCTAGAATGGAAACATTAAAAGCAGGATTTAGGGTAACCCTGATGAAGCATGAGTAAGCAGATTCAGAACCTAAGCCTTATATCCGCTCAATTTTGGCGGATTTTTTAATTTATGAACAAAGATGAAATAGTAGAAGAAAATTTAAAGGAAAATGCGGTGCTGAATTCTATTACAGAACGCAGTGCAACTCGGCCCGAAGCAGATTCTTTAATAGAGGGAACTGTAATTTTAGTTGAGAAATCTTCGGTCTTCGTAGACTTGTCCCCTTTTGGCACAGGTATTATTTACGGACGAGAATTTATCAACGCAAAAGATGTAATAAATAAGCTCAACGTCGGCGATATCATCAAAGCAAAGATCGTAGACATAGAAAATGAAGACGGCTATACTGAGCTTTCTTTAAAAGAAGCAAAACAAGCCCTCGCATGGAGCGAAGCTGAAAAAGCTATCCGCGCGAAGACTGCTATTACCCTCGAAGTAAAAGACGCAAACAAGGGAGGACTTATTTTAGAATGGCAGGGCATACAGGGATTCTTACCTGCGTCTCAGCTCAAGGCAGACCATTATCCTCGCGTTCTTGATTCAGATAAAGATAAAATATTAAAAGAACTTAAAAAACTTGTCGGTGAAAAAATTTCTGTCATGATCATTTCTACTCTTCCCAAAGAAGGCAAGCTGATCTTCTCGGAAAAAGATAACAATCCTGAAGAAAAGAAAGAGATTTTGAGCAAGTACACTATCGGCGATACTCTTGATTGCGCAGTTGCCGGTATCGTGGATTTCGGAGTGTTCTTGAAATTAGAAGATGGATTGGAAGGCCTAGTGCACATATCCGAGCTCGACTGGGGCCTCGTAGAAGACCCTCGCAGTATGTTTAAAGTAGGCGACAAAGTAAAAGCGAAAGTTATTGAAATAAAAGACGGCAAGATCTCTCTTTCCCTTAAAGCTCTCAAGGAAAACCCTTGGAAAGAATTTGAAGGCAAGCTGAAGAAAGGCGACATTATAAAAGGAGTTGTAATAAAGTACAACAAGCACGGCGCGCTCGTATCCATCAAAGAAGGCGTCGCAGGTTTGGTGCATAATTCTACTTTCCCATCCGAAGCCAAGCTTCGCGAGAAATTGGAACTTGGAAAGAATTACAATTTCCAGATTACGCTATTCGAGCCAAAAGATCAGAAGATGACCTTGGTGCATTTAGAATAATTAAGAATTTACTGCGAGAGTTATGGCTAAATCTTTATCTCCTATTTTATCCATGATTGAAATAACCTGTTCAGCATACCTCGGAACTATAGAAGGCGGGTTGTAAGCGCGGAGAATCTGAACAGTAGTCTTCTCGTCATAATGATAGGCAGTTTTCGGATTGTTGCCTCCAAGGTTTCGGGCAACAGTCGCTATAGCTTCTTCTTTGGACTTGAAGTTAATTTTGCAAGATCCCCAGCCGAGAAAGCTATTGGTAACTTTTTTACAGGCAAACTTACCGCCGGTTGATTCTCGGACAGAGATAGCCGCGATCAATCTCCAGTCAAGGCCGTTTTTTTCGGCCTCTTCTACCATTATTTTTCCGGTACCGGCAAGCGGCATATCGCGATCCCTGAAATAAGCATCAATAGCTTCCGCCTTTGCTTTAAGTAGTTTCGCCTCGGCATCTATCGCTTTGTTAAGAGCAAGGGTACCTTTGGCTTCTATATTAATTTTTTGCACTAAAGCGTTTGGAGAAGTCTCTATGTTCTTTATATTACCTAGAGCGAGGGGACTCGTTATCATAGGAAGTATGACCAAAGACTGCACGAAACGTATTAGATTGTTTTTTTTCATATTGGGGCGGTTGTGCTCCCTGCCTACCGGCAGGCAAGCGCCAAGGGCCTTACCTAAAATTTACTTTAAAACTAGTCCAAACCTGTCCTGAAACTAAAAAACCCTTACGTTATAAGGCTTTCGCCTATACTATAGGGTCATACTAATATACTAGCATATTCAGAGTTAAAAGTCAATAGTTAAACAACATTTTTACCATATGTCAAATATAAAATATGCTTATAAAATAAGGCTATTTTGGAATATACTACTTGACAGATTCTATCAAAAATAGAACAATAAATAGCTTGTGGGTAGGACTCATGAGAACTTAAAGACTTTGTCGGCGACTTTGTAAGCTTCCCCTGCTCCCATAGTTACAAATACATCGTTTTTGCCTAAATTTAAGGACGAAACTGCCTTTTCGGCAGATTCAAAATCCGGAAACGCCTGCGTTTTTACTCCTTCTTTACTCACGGCTTCGGCTAGCTTCTCGCTGGAAACGCTTTCGTCCTTGTTTTCTCTTGCAAAATAGATGGGCAGGAACAAGACTTGTTCTGCATCGTTAAAGCTTTTAACAAAGTCGGCAAAAAGAGCCTTGGTGCGGCTATAAAGATGCGGCTGAAAAAGCACTGTAATTTTTTTGCTTTGGCCCACTGAAGTCTTTGACGAAAGCGGCTTGTCTTTAGGATATAGTTCCCGCAAGGCCTTCAGGCTCGCTTTTACTTCCGTGGGATGGTGTGCGTAGTCGTCATAAATAATCGTACCTTGCGAGGTCTTGCCCCGCAATTCAAGTCTGCGCCATGTGCCAGTGAATCCTGCAAGTGCCTTTTGTGCAACTTCTTCTTTTATGCCGAGCATATCTGCCACAGCCAAAGCCGCTGCGGCATTTTGCTTATTGTGAGTGCCGGGCACTAATAATTTTGGAACTTTCTCTAAGTATTTAGAATAATCCGAGATTACATTTTCACTTTGTGAAGCAAGCTGACTGAACGCATTTTTTATATCTGCCAGATCTTTATAATAATCCAAATGATCGGCTTCTATATTTGTTATCACGGCTACAAATGGGTGGAAATTGAGAAAATGTCGGTTAAATTCGTCTGCCTCTACCACCAGATATTCACCGTTTCCTTTCCTAAAATTACTATCATATTTTTTTATAAAACTCCCAACAATTACCGTAGGATCTAATCCCGCTTCTTCCAGAACTGCGGCCACCATCGCTGTAGTTGTCGTCTTGCCGTGCGTGCCGGTTATTGCTATCACTTTATATTCCTTTGCAAACTCACCAAGAGCTTCAAAATAACTTAACACCGGCTTTCCTGTATTTTTTGCTTCGGCGATAATTTCCGGACCGCGGTATGGCCAGGCATCACTGTAAATATATAAATCAGCAGCCGGCAGTTTTTTGAAATCTTTCTGAAAAAAAATAACCACACCTGATTCGCGCAGGGGTTCTAGTGTTTTAGGACTATCCTCATCGTTCACGCCGGAAACTTCTATTCCGCGGGAAAGAGCCATCTTGGCAAGCGCAGAAATACCGATGCCGCCGATGCCGATAAAGAATATCTTTTTGATTTTAGTTAAATCTAAATCCATATTATTTTAAATTCTTTACTATCTTCATAAACTTATCCCCCCTATCATACTCGTTGTTAAACATTCCAAAAGAAGTAAACGCCGGGCTGAATAAAATCTTGTCTCCCTTTTCTGCAAGCTCAAATGCTTTTTTTACTATTTTTTCTAAATTTTCTTCCTGATATATAGCTACATTTTTAATTTTCTTTAGTTCTGGAAATATTCTATCGGTACCATTGCCGGGTATCAGAACTACTGCCTTTGTGTGTTTTTTAATATCTTGTACCAATTTTTTCAGATCTAAATTTTTATCTGAACCGCCCAGAATTAATATAATATTTTTCTCCAAAGTCTCCAGTGCCGCAGAAGTCGCTTCCGGAGTGCAGGAATTTGTATCGTTATAAATTTCTATTCCTTTTATGGTTTTGACTAGCTCAAGCCTTCCCTCTACCGCTTTAAAGTTTTCTACAGTTTTCTTTATGATTTCTTCTTTTATTTTAAGAACTCGGGCGACTTCTACGGTGCAGGCAATGTTTTCTAAATTATGCTTGCCCTTCAGTTTCACTTTCCAGTCTTTTGGGATATTTTTTGTATTTGCAGTTACTATTTTGCTTTTAGCATCTTTAACCTTACCCTTCATTGTGGGCCCGAGTACTAGCACATCGTCTTTTTTCTGGAATTTATATATGTAAGATTTGTCTTCGAAATACTTATCCAAGTTATTCTGATAATAATTCATGTGATCCGGCATAAAATTCGTGAATACTGAAATGTTGGGCGAAATTTTTGCTTCGCCAAAGCCCTGCAACTGCCATGATGAAAGCTCGAAGACTACCACGTCCCAATCTTTAATGACATTTAATAAGGGAAGCGCAGCGGTGCCTTTTATATTGCCGCCCAAATGCACCCGCATGCCTGACGCTTTCAAAATTTCATATATCAGCATGGTTGTCGTGCTTTTGCCTCGCGTACCCGTGACCCCGATAATTTTTACTTTCGGAGCCAGCTTGGCAAACAAAGATTCATCCATTTCTATCGGTATTCCTTTGCTGTCTGCATATCTTATATAACGAGAATCGAGAGGTACTCCCTGTCCTTTTAAGACAAAATCACAGCTATCAAAATCCTCCAGTCTGTGTTCACCAAGGACATAAGTAATGCCTGCCCGTCCTCCGGCGGGTTTATTATATTTTTTAAGTTTTTGGATAGAGGGAGCTAACTCTTTCGCAGACTTAAGATCAGTCACCAGAACTTTGGCGCCGTTTTCGGAAAGAAAAGCAATATCCCCGAGCCTCTTTCCCAAGAGCCCGAGACCAACTACTGTCACTTTTTTATTCTTAAAAAATTCCCGAAAATCAGTCATAAAAACATATTAGCACGCTAAACTGAAAACAGAAATAGTTTTTATAAAGCCTTGCGCAGGCGGGTAGCCGAGCAGTTCGCTCCGCAAGCTTGCGGAGATAGATTGCTTTAAAAAAATTATTTCTGTTGAAACAATTTCTGAAACTCCTCCATATCATCAAAGTGACTCTTTATTCCTTTAACGTCCTGATATGTCTCGTGGCCTTTGCCGGCGCAGAGAATAATATCCCCTTTTTGGGCAAGCTTCACGGCTTCTTTTATGGCTTTGTGGCGGTCTGTTATTGTCGTAACTTTTTTTAATTCATCACTGTGCAGATTTACCAGCATTTCGCTAATAATTTTTTCCGGCTCTTCGCTTCGCGGGTTGTCGGAAGTAAAAATTGCTATATCCGAGAGCCTGGCGCCAATTTTGCCCATGATTGGTCTCTTCATAGGATCGCGATCTCCTCCGCAGCCGAATACAGATATGATCTTTCCGTCTTTGGGTTTAATTTCTTTAATAGCCAGCAATATTTTTTCCAAGGAATCGGGTGAGTGCGCATAATCCACAACGACAAGCACTCCGCTTTTAGACAAAAAATGCTGAAATCTTCCGCGCGGAGGTTCTATGTTTTCTAAAATTTTATTTACCTTTTTCATATCAAACCCAAGCAAAGAGCTCGCGCTCCATACCGCAAGCAAATTATATGCGTTAAATTTTCCGAGAAGCTTAGATTGGACAGGTATGTCATTAAAGTTTAGTTTCAATCCGGAAAAATTAATTTTAGAAACCTCGCCTTTGAAATGCGGATCATTTTCCCCGCCTGCATCGTTATGCGAAGCATTTCGGGCAGGAAAGCCGTAAGAAAATTTATTAGCTTTTATCCCCATAACCATTTTTACTCCGTAGGGGTCATCTGTATTTGTCAAAGCAAAAGCTCTAGGAGAAAGCATTTTAAAAAATTTCTTTTTGGCAGCAAAATAATTTTCAAGATTTTTATGATAGTCAAGATGGTCATGGGTCAAATTTGTAAAAATCCCACCGATAAAATTCACTCCGGTAACACGATTCTGGTCTAAAGCATGCGAGCTGACTTCCATAAAAACATATTCGCATCCGGCTTTTACCATATCTCTAAAAAGTTTGGTGAGAGTTATAGAATCCGGTGTCGTGTGCGTCGCCGACCGGACTTCTTTTATGATAATATTTTCCACTGTGCTCACGAGTCCCGCCTTATAGCCAAGGTCAGTTGCAATTTTATATAAAAGCGTGGCCGTCGTCGTCTTGCCGTTTGTGCCCGTCACCCCGACAATCTTTAATTTTTTTGATGGATTACCGTAATAATATCTCGCCCCATGAGATTTAACTCCCCACCATATTTTTTTAAGTTTTTTAAGCATATTATTTTTATGCTCTAGGCTCCATGGCACTTTTTGTATTTTTTGCCGCTACCGCAGGGGCACGGATCATTTCTGCCGACTTCCTTTTCAGTTTTTCCGCTAACTTCACTGGGTTCAGTATGGCTGGTAACCAGTGTTTGCTTCGGCCCAGTTTCTTCTGCTTTCACATGAACATGCCCCTCTGTGTTCATAGTTGCGATTAAGGAAGCGGCTTGCTCTTTGAACGTCTCTTCCATTTCTTTGAACATCATCAGTCCGTCTTTTTTATATTCCACGATCGGCTCTCTTTGCCCATATGCTCGCAAGTTTACCGAAGATCGCAGATAATCCATCGCTTCCAAATGCTCCATCCAAAGACTGTCTGTAGTATAAAGAGCTATCCGACGAACCGTTTCATAAAATGCTTCGTCCCCGAGCTTGTTTCTTTTTTCTTCTATAACTTTATCAAACCCTTCCCTCGTTTCGGCAATACTAGAGAGTAGTGCTTCAATTCCTTTTTTATCTGCATGCAGCATTTTTTGCCTTCTCTCGTAAATGATCTTGCGCTGGTGATTCATCACATCATCGTATTCTAAAGTATGCTTTCTGGAGTCAAAATGAAAACCTTCTATCTTTGCCTGCGCGCTTTCAAGCGTTCGGCCGATAAATTTATTTTCAATAGGCTGGTCTTCCGGAATTCCAAAACGACCCATCATATTTTTTATTTTATCCGATCCGAATACGCGCATGAGATCGTCTTCAAGAGATACATAAAACTGCGTGGCGCCGGGATCTCCCTGCCTGCCCGAACGTCCGCGAAGCTGGTTGTCTATGCGACGCGCTTCATGGCGTTCGGTACCCAAAACAAAAAGCCCCCCTACGCTTTTTACAAATTCATATTCTTCTTTATTCTGCGGATTGCCTCCGAGCTTAATGTCTATTCCTCTCCCCGCCATATTCGTAGCAATAGTGACAGCACTAGCCTTGCCCGCCTGCGCTATGATTTCTCCTTCTTTTTCGTGGTTCTTGGCGTTCAATATTGTATGCTGCACTCCTTCTTGTTTGAGGTAAACAGAAAGAAGCTCGTTTTTTTCGATGGATATTGTTCCTATCAGAACCGGCTGACCTGTTCCATTTAATTCTTTTACTTTTTTAGCTATAGCCTGAAACTTTCCTTTTTCGCTCTGAAAAATTAGGTCGTTGTGATCTTTTCTTACTATAGGCTTGTTAGTCGGTACGACTATAACGTCGAGCCCGTACACTTTCAGAAATTCTTCGGCTGAAGTCTCTGCAGTACCTGTCATACCGGAAAGCTTTTTATAAAATCTAAAGTAGTTCTGGAAAGTAATAGAGCCTGACGAGCGAGTTTCTTTTTCGATCTTCACACCCTCTTTGGCCTCTATCGCCTGATGAATGCCTTCGCTCCAGCGCCTGCCCGGCTGAAGCCTACCGGTAAAAGGATCGACAATGACAACTTCGCCCTCTTTCACCACATAGTCTTTATCGCGCTCAAAAATAGCCTGTGCTTTTACTGCAGTTTCCAGATGATGCACATATTTTATGCCTTTTTCAGTATAAATATTCTCTATTCCGAGCAATTGTTCCGCTTTGGTGATGCCCGCATCTGTTAAAGATATAGCTTTCATCTTTTCGTCCACTTCGTAATCGGTATCTCGCTTTAATTGCTTGGCAATTTGGTAAAATTTAACATAAAAATCCTCTGAGTCGCCGGACTGCGAAGAAATTATAAGCGGGGTGCGCGCTTCATCTATAAGTATAGAGTCTACTTCGTCCACGATCGCATAATTGTGTCCCCTTTGCACCAGATCGTTAATGGAAGTTGCTAAATTATCTCGCAGATAATCAAAACCATATTCATGGTTTGTGCCATAGGTAATATCTGCGAGGTACGCTTCTTTTCTTGTGGTGGGTTTAAGGAAGTCATACACAATTTTAAATTCTCCCACCTGATCACGTTCAGCATCTTCTTCTTTATGAGTTGAATCATAAAGATAAGAAACATTTTGCGAATTGATTACTCCGACTGATAATCCTAAAAAATTATACACCTGCCCCATGAGCACGGCGCCGATGCGGGAAAGATAATCGTTTACGGTGACGATGTGCACGCCTTCTCCTCCTAGCGCATTTAAGTATGCCGGCAACACAGCGACGAGAGTCTTTCCTTCACCCGTTCGCATCTCGGCAATTTTTCCTGAATGAAGCGCGATACCTCCGACAAGCTGGACATCATAATGACGCTCTTTTAGATTTCTCTTCGCTGCTTCACGCACCAAAGCAAAAGCTTCTGGCAATATTTCTTCCAATGTCTTATTTTTATCGAGAGACTTCGCCAGTTTATCTTTAAATTCCCGTGTTTTCTTTGGAAAATCTTCGTCCGCCAGTTTTGAAATATCTGTCTCTAAAGTGTTTATTTTGCTTATTATTGGATTGATTTTTTTGATAAATTTGGTGCTTTCATCGCCAAATACCGCGCTTAATATGCTCATAAATATATACTAGCATAAAAAGAAAAAACTTCCGACTTTCGTGGAAGTTTTTTCTTGAAGTGGGAAATGAAACTAAGCTCGCTTCTTTCCCTTCTTTGCAACTTTCTTCTTTCCTCCCTTCTTTGCTTTCTTTTTTGCTGCCATAATATTTTAAATTAAATTATTAATTTAGTGTGCAATAAACCGACCAAAATATTTATTGCTTCGTACTACTTATAATTATCTCGCATATCAAAATCAAATACAACACTTTTTCATCAAAACTGTGGATAACTTTTTTGTGTTTGCAAAAAAAATTTCAGAGATTTATAATTACTAATATGAAGTACACAATGGATGGAAAGGAAATAATGAAAATTTCGTGCTTCGTCGCCGGCGATGAAATAAATGGTGTTGCAGAATTTATTGAGTATGAAGTAGGAACTCAAAAAATAGTTAAAGTGTTGCTGCGCCTAAAAGGCAATCCGGAAAAGTTAAAACCAGGACTGCACGCCGTACACATACACGAAAAAGGCACCTGTGAAGGCGGGTTCAAATGCGCCGGAGGGCATTTTGATCCGGGCCCAGCCGGAAACAGCGATCCCGACGTAAACCACCCCTTTCATGCTGGTGATCTGCCAAACATTCTTATTAATGCAGATGGGCAGGGATCCCTTGAGGCATTAACTACCCGAGTTACTTTATCTTCTGGTCCCCTTTCTATATTAGAAGCTCCAGAAGGTACTGCTCTCATGATCCATGCAAACGAAGATCCGTACAAAGGAGGAGAACACGGTTCCGGAGTAAGCGGCGGACCAAGGCTTGCCTGCGGAATAATTAAAAAGGGCGGCGAGCACATGCATCACTAATTAAAAACTACCTAAAAACAAACCCCGCCGATGGCGGGGTTTAATTATTTGCATTTGAAGCGGGTGATGGCGAAACTCCAACATATGTGCCTATGTGAGTGCGATCACCCGCTACAGACAAAAACAATTTAGACCAATATTATAGCAAATCTAGCCAAAATTCTAAACTAGAGTTTGTTCTAGTATGTGTTTTATAACATGATGCGGCTTAGTGCCAATAGATTCGCAAACTTCAGCAAAATGCGAATCTGGTTTTAGGTTCGGAATAGATTCTGTCTGAAGCAGGTAAACTTTGCCTCTCGGATTTAATACGAAGTCCGATTTTAAATAATGTGTGACGCCGAGATGATTGCATAGCCTTTTTGCAAAATTTATTAGTTTGTCTTTCTCCTCAACAGAGAAAATTCCAAATGTAGTTCCAAGAGGAAAAGTATAAATATCCTCTCCTCTAAACATAGGCACAGAATGCACTGATGCGATTTTACCAGAAATAAACTCTTCTACTAATATACTTTTGTTATGTTTTACACCGTCTTCTATGCTATCGACTAGTTCGGGGAAGGTTTTTGCCAAATGTATGCCCATGTTTTTATCTTCTGTGAAAGATCTGACTATCCATGGCGCGCCGAATTTTGCATGGACTTCTTTTGCTTTTTTTATGGCATATTGTTCCCGTAGACCATCAAAATCTTCCTGATATACAGGAATTACAACAGACCTCGGTATATCCAAGCCGATCTTTTTTATATGCTTTGCAAGCATTTCTTTACTCTCATCCAGAGTAGAATGGAATAGATTTTGTCCTATAAATGGTATAGATAAATTGTTAAGCGTTGTAGATATGCTTGGGTTTACAGTGCTCCATACGATATCTACCCGATGCAAGAGGTCCGCCGGTTCGATAGGCACGCCGTTTATATGCCATACTCCGTCTTTATCCAAAAGAACATCAGAAGCTTTCCAATTGTCAGATAAATTTTCAGAAATGTGCGCTAAAATCTCCCCGCCTTTTTTAAGCGAGTCACCATAATTCTCACCCATTCCCCCACGCAGTATTCCAACTCTTTTTTGCATACTCATATTATAACAAAAAACACCACGCTTGCGCGAGGTGTTTTTTAAAAATTGCTGTGCTTTGTTTTGTTTCGTTCTTCTTCGGCTTCCATAGCTTTACGCGACGGAGGCTATTAACTTTTTTATTTTCATGTCTTTCCATGTTCGTCAGATTATTTTAATTTTAAACAAAATTCATTGTTTTTAGTTTGCTATGACCAAACATTGTGTCGTCAATTGAGCGACACAATACCGACTCAATTAGTTCAATCTCTCCGAGATCATGCAGAAGGCTAGGCCTTTGCATCAGCTTTCCCAAAATAAATTGAGAAAGCTGGAACGATTTTCAAATTGAATTATTCCACGAGCAGCTTCCGCTACCCGTGCCTTGTTACGACTTAGTCCCTGTCACCGA
>CAZKJE010000010.1:0-20646 GCA_964553015.1 uncultured Candidatus Saccharibacteria bacterium
AAGCTGTCTCTCTCTAGCTCTTGCTTGGCCTTCTTGTTAGACAATATCTGCGAAGGATCCGAAGTAATGATCTGATCCTCGGTGTAAGAAGCTATGATTTTTATAGCCACGTGCTTCAGTCCGGCAAAAAATATGCCTTCTCCGACATTTGATTCCAAAAGCAGATATTTTTCTTCATCGGTGAGGTTGAAAGTCTTCTGAAGGAGATCAATTGTTGTCGGCGACTGTTTTAAAAGAAGCTGGATTGAAGAGTTTGTGATTATGGGAACTCCGTACGGCGAGTTCAAAAAGTCTGCCGCGTCCTGAGTAATAGTCGAAAGGCCGAGGTAATATTTTCGCCCTCTTTTGGCTATGGAATACAGAAAAGATGCCGTATCTTCGGATTTCATCATCCACCAGGCTTCGTCCACCACGAGCAAGCGTTTTTTAAGTGTCTTACGAACAGCATTCCAGATGTAATGCATGATGATATACATGGCGACCGGCTTTAATTCGTCTTCCATGTCGCGCACAGAAAAAACTACGAATTTTTTATTTATGTCTACGTTTGAGGGCCGGTTTAGAAACGTGGCCCAAGAGCCTCTGGTATATTTTACGAGTCTCTGCACGACGGAGTCACTGCCTTCCATTCCCGAAAGCACCATCTCAAAGTCGGAAAGAAGCGGAGGCTCTATATTTGAAAAGTCCGACTCCGGCGTAATATCTTTTATGGCATAGGTTTCCGAAATGGCGCGGTCCACCATGGAATCTTCTTCCGGAGTAAGCCCGCCGAGCATCAGCCGGAAAAGGCCGACCAAATTTATTATGTTGGAACGCAACACGTCTTCCGCGGTTTCGTCTTCGTGCGGTATCGGCAAGTCAAAAGGATTTATGTGGTGATCCGACGACAGCGAAATATTGAAATATCTGCCGCCGACAGTTTCTGCCAAGAATTCATATTCCCTTTCCGGATCTATGACTATCACATCGGTGTCAAACATGAGCGAACGCAGAATTTCCAGTTTTGTCGCATACGATTTACCGGAACCAGCCTTTGCAAAAGTCACAGAATTATAATTCTCTAGGGAAAACCTGTCGAAGATAACGAGGGACGAGTTATGCCTGTTTATGCCATACAAGATTCCCTTGTCAGAAGTAAGGTCAAAAGAAATAAATGGAAAAACGCTGGAAAGAGGCTCAGAGTTAAGCTTTTGGTGTATGTTTAAGAGGTCTGTGTTTGTGGGAATAACGCTCTTAAATCCTTCTTCCTGCTGAAAGAGGGCCGGTTTTATGTATATGAGCTTGGATTCCAGCATGGATTTTATTTCGTTTTCAATTTTGAAAAGCTCCAGATCGTTGTCTGCATATATGGTTATGTAAATTCCGACGTCAAACATTTTTTCCTGCGCCTGAATCAAGTTGTCTCGCAGGCTTTCCAGGTCCTGATAGGCGGTATCCAGCATCGGATCCCGCACCATGCCTTTAGCTTCGCGAACGCTGATCTGGCTCTGCACTTCGGCTACTTTTTTCTGAAACTGCCTAAGTGCGAGAGAAGTATCCACGGGGTGGACGAATATAGAAATATCAAAAACTTTATCCAAATTTATTATCGGCGAGAACCAATTATCAGTTAAATATCGAGGATATGAAATTATAAAAAAAGTCCGGGCTATTTTCTCTCCCAGGTTTATTGATTTTGGCTCTATTTTTAAGGCCGACGGAGCGATAATATCCTGAAGCTCCAGATTTGCGGATTCGTAAATTTCTTCCGGCAAGACAGCCAAGGTCGTTGCTCTCGCCTCTTCTCCTTCCCCTGTTTTATTTTGACCGAATAATTTTTTAAAAAAGTCCATAATTTTTAGAAGCCTACGCTACTTTTATTTTTCCCTCTATGGCGCCCGGATTGAAAACCTTATAAAATACCTCCACGACTTCTTCGGTGCCGAGCTGGGCGGAGTTTATTCCGCACCTGCCCAGGCCCTGCTGTATGACGGCGACTCTTTCTTCCAGTTGGGATCTTTTCTCTTCGAAATCCACCTGTCTGGCTATTCTCGCTTGCTCTTTGTTTTTTCTGGAAAATAATCTGTCCAAGACTCCGGAATTAGACTCCAGAATTGCATGCGAATATGGAACCACCACAAAAAAGCTCTTGGTCATTATGCTGACAGATTCGGTAAAATTTTTAATGAATTCTATGTACTCTCTGGTCTGAAGTTTTAATAAAGGCTCATTCTGCACCTTTATTCTGTCTTCCAGTAAAAGCAGGTAAGGTCTGATGTCTAGTTTTCTTGACTGCACAGATATCTGCACCGAAAAATCCAAAGTATTAAGAAAATTCTGAAATTGCAGAATTATCGCATGCTGTTCGTCGGCAGATTTCAAAGATAAATTCACAGAATTGGCGAGAACTATAGCCCGCAGCTCGCCGTCTTTTAGCACGATTATTCCATCGCGCACTTCTTTGATCGGGGTAAATTCTTGGGTAGCTTTTGCTTTTAATGCCATGTTTTTATATATTTAACTTTCTTTTTTCTTGCTTAAATCCAGAACGTCTAAGCTCCACGCCAGATCTCTCAACTTGCTTCCGCTTAATTTGGACATATCTTGCGGCATCATTCGGGTTACTGTTTCTCCTTTTACTCGCGTCGCTTTTTCAGTTTGGGGGCCTTCTTTTTTCCATATATAAAGCTTATTTTGCGCAAAATATTTAAAACCTGCTTCGATCATGTTGATAAAAGGCTTATTGTTTGGCCGGTAGAAAGTAAGCGCGCCGGAAAATCCACCTACAAGAATTATCGGAAGCGATCCCCATACTATACCCAGCAATTTATACAGCACAAAACACAACCCGGCTCCCCCCGCCAGATAGACAAATTGCCTAAAAGTAAATGGGCCGAAAATTTTATCTTCTATTTCTAAAAATTGGGGTACCTTGAATTGCATTTATGGGCTTACGCTAAGAAGCCAACTTAATTATACCTTATATTTTATTTTTTAATAGCGATTTAGACTGGCGGCAATCGGTAAGGGTCACTTCCTTTCGGATAAGTTTTTACCGCGTCTGTTTTTGTGAGATTTTCTACAGAATGTTCTGTTTTTACTGCCGGGGTTTGTACAGGACCAGACAATTTGTCTGCCATTATTGGGTGTATTTTATTCCCCACTTCCGGGGTGGTCTGACCTAGGTCGGAGCGGAGCGGAGAATTCAGTTCCGGAATAGTCAAATCTGGCTGAATAATTTCAATTCCATGTTCGCGTAGAACCTGTGCATCCGTTTTTTCGGTTTCTTGAATTATATTTTTTCTTTCTGATATTTTAATCAACTCCTCTTTTATTTTGGAAAAAACCTGCTCGTTCATTTCTTTTACCAGATCATTTGCCTGTGTCTCGCTAATTCTCATTCTGCTCTTCAACTCTTTAGGATAATTTTCAGGGCTCAATAATCCACAAAGTAATAGTTCAGTTTCTGTTTCTAAATCCCCCAACTGCTCAAAAGAATATCCTTTGGTTTCTCTCATTTTTAGAATTTCAGCCTGCCACGGCACAGCGCTGATAGCGTTTACTGTGTCGGGCGACAGCTGTGCTTTGGCTTTCTCTATTTTTATCTGCAGTAAGTCTGTGTCGTTCATAATCTTATTATATGACAAATTTATCTTTTATGCCCAGGGTTTTTTCAAGATTGTTTTGAATGTCTTCCTTTTTTATCTCTTCCGGGCCATTTTGCTCGGTAATTTTCCTTTCTTCCACAAAACTTGAATAATCTCCGCCGGAAATAATAAAATCTACTGTCTGGTTAAAACCTCCGTTCTTCATTTTTCCGTTTTTTTTGATTTTTTCAACTAAAGTGTCGGCGACAGGTATAAATATCTTTTCAAAAACTTCGTCGGATATTTTTTTTGCCTCTTCTTTTGAAGTGCCTATATTATTTTCAATACGAGTAGAGAAAAAATATGGGTCTTCCAAGCCTACTAAAACCAAAAACACTTCTATCTGAAAATCGTTAATATCATCTTCTAAAAGATATTTATTACCGATATCTTCCGACACTTTTTCCCATCCAAAAGAATTGATTACTTCCTGATTTTCTTTAGGGAGCTTTACTACTTCATCTTTAATTATTTGTTTTAGTTTATCAGTCATAAATTTTAATGCGCGTGATCTACTGCTGGTGCAGATCCTGTATCTCCCTTGTCATTATTATCGGCCTTTTCAGCTTTAGGCGCTGCATGAGCTACTGGAGCAGAATGCCCCCCTCCTTTTCCGACGTCTTTTATTTTTGCCTCTGTTCTAATATTGTGGGTGGCCTCCCTAGATGCTTTTTTGGTATACGCGCCACCGCTTAGAACGTACCCTACAAATCTGCTCCCCCCGGCTTGCTGGCTTTTCGCATATTCCCATTTTCTATTTTTATTTTCTTCCTCTACTGCATGATGGGCGTGGGGGATTGCTTCATCTTCATAATAATTTATACTTTTCTTTTTTTCGTTTCCTTCTGCATCTTTATAAGTACCCAAGTTATTGTTTGAATATGACTTCGCATTTTTCTCTGTCTGGGTTGTTACAATTTTTTCTACTTCTTCTTTATATTCTTTTCCATCTTTATCTCTTTTAGTTACCGTTTCTTTCACCAATTTCACCTCTATGTCCCCCTTGTAATCTTTAGAATCTTTTAATGCGCTTCTCCTGTTTCTCCAGTTTTGGACTACCATACCCGCTTTTCTGGCTTCTTCACTGTTTGTTCCATAAGCAGCGGCTGCTGTTTTAGAAGCTTTTGTTTTTGCTTCTATTATTCTGTCTATTTCTTGTAACTCTGCTGAGTTTGCTCTTAGCAAGTTTTGCAGGTCTTCTTCTACCATGTTTAAATTCTGTTTTACCTTTTCATCTTCACTCACCTCCAACTCTTTTGCTCTCTTTTGTCTCTTTGTAATTTGTTCTTCTTTGGCTTTTACGAATCCTCCCTTTTGCGCATCTCCTACTTTCATGCCAGTAGCGCTTCCCAGAGTCTTGCCTCCAATTTTTGCTCCGCGAATGTCAAAACTTGCGGTGCCACCAATTTTACCAAGATCTCTCAATTTTGCCGCACCAAAACCAACCAAACCGCCTTTAGATTCTGCTCTCTTTAATGCCGCAGATTCAGCAACACCAGC
This sequence comes from uncultured Candidatus Saccharibacteria bacterium, assembly GCA_964553015.1. Classification (GTDB taxonomy): domain Bacteria; phylum Patescibacteriota; class Minisyncoccia; order Phycocordibacterales; family UBA9973; genus UBA9973. Next base: position 5,127 of record CAZKJE010000010.1, read on the forward strand.
TCCAGCCCTCCCTGCAGTAGCTTTTAGAGCCATCGCCGTGCCACCTGATACAGCTGCCAAGCCAAGCCCACCCGCTACTTTTGCTGCAGCGAACACCTCTTCCGTATATTTGCCAGATGCTTCCTTGGCAAATTTTATGGCCTTGCGGAGAATCGTTAGAATTATCATAGTTGGTATGAGTATGAGTAAAAATCTTACAGCCAAGTTTTGATCCGGTTTTTCTTTTAAATTTTTAAATAGGTCCGCGTTTATCAATAAAAATATAAAATACAAAAGAAACATAAAAATCGGTGCCATAAATGCCGAAGTTAGAACCCTTTTAAGCCAAGCTTCCCATCCCCATGATTCAATACTTGCTAGTTTAGGTAGCGCTGAGGACATAAAGGCAAAGGGAGAAACAATAATTAAAATCCAGAGCTCTATCAATCTGCCCACGAAGCTTACTCCGGCTATAAAGAAGCAGTAAGCGGCAAAAAACATAATTACTCCGGAGACGAGAATAACCCCGATTAATATTCCGGAGGGAACTTCGCTCATGGTGCCAGGAGCATATCCTGGTATATTTATTGTTTTAGCTTCTAGAAAAAATTCTTCATCTAGCAGTTTTGTCGGGTTGAAGGCATGGTACATACCGCCAGCTATATCTTTTTCTGTTATACCAGTCAAATTGTCAGTTGAACCCTGATAGTCTCTTTCTCTTCCGTCTGGTCCTTTTGTGGTGACATCTAATTTATTGTAAAATACCAAAGCCAAAATATTTGAGGAGTCAATAATTATTTGAGTAAAAAACATAGAAAAATTTATAAGCAACGCGGCAATTATTACCTTGGCTATCATTTCTTTTACGCCGTGCCCCGCCAAACCTAAGATCATTCTGATAGCTATGTAAAGCAAAATAAGAATAAAGAAAATATTAGAAAGATCCCGCACTACTCCCCACGCGGCAGGAATGAATTCGGAGTCAGCAAACAACTTATTGCTCAAAGATAATGGCATTAAAGCATTAAAAAACACCGCAGATAACCAAAGAAATAAAGTTGAAGGCAAATATACCAAATAATAAAGAATTTTTACAAAACAGCCCAGAGAAAGATCTAAAAGTTCGCATTTTTGATTTTTAATTTCATTTTCAAAAGCTGATTTTTGGGTTCCTGTTCCTGCATTTGAATTTTCTTTTGATACAGGTGTCCAAACCCCGGTTGCTGTTCCATTTGCCCCTACTGATAAAAATGGAGCTGCTTCCAAATCAGCCTCTGCCTGAGCAGTACAACTGATTTGATCTTTAGTTCTAGTTGTATATTGAGCATATTGAGTACCAAATGATGTTTTAATTGTAATTAGACAATCACCAATAGTTTCTGTTGGTGTTGTTGTTTGGGCGTTTACTTTTTCTGCCGAACTGAAGAGTCCGACACCTATTAGCACAACGAGTATTAGAATGTAAGGTAAAAATTTTCGCATTATAATTGATTTCTAATTTCCCGCACCATCCGATGTCCAGTCTCCGCCATTCTCTGCGCAATCTTCTTGTGACATATCTGCCTGTTCTCCTTCAGAGAAAGTACAAATACCTAGATTCCCATTATCTGTATCGTCTGGTAGTGGCGTAAATAGTTCTATTATAGTAGTTGGCCCTGGTAATTTACCTTTATAATCTAGTATATTAGCGTTGAAAATATTGCTGCAGCTCAGCTTTATGTTTACGTAAGCTGTTTTGTATGGATTACCCGTCAACCCCCCTCCCAAGAAAGATCCAATAGTAATAATTTTATATTTTAATATTTTCTTGGCGTTTACCATAGGTATTTCCGGCGAAGTAACCCCAGCGCTGTTTATGAATGTTCCGTGCGTATATCCTCCAATTACAGGCAAATTACAAAATATTGCCTGTTCTGAGTTCGGCGGTATTCCACCTAGTTCAGCAATTATGGCAGGAGTTATAGTTGGTGTTTTTGTTGTACTCACAAGTGAACTGTTCCAGCCGCCGGGCAAGCCCCAGCCTTTTGCTTTTCTCTCTGCATTGCACTCTATTATCAAATTATTTAAATCAGCTAACTGATCTTCCGCAGTATCTAGTTCGTTTTTAGTATTTGCTAGAGTAATGGAGTTAGAAATATTAATCTTTGCTGCTTTGTACTGTTTCCATAATGATATAAGAGCTTTTTCTTGGCCAGAATCGGTAGCTGGTTGTACTGTAATAGCATCTAATGCTGCATTAATTGATCGCAATCTTGCTAGAACTTGAATTTTTAACTGCTTTTTGTTCATCAATTCATCCGACTGTTGAGTCAGAGTTTTAGTTTTTTCCACTGCATCCATATAGAGCACCGAACTAGGCAATTCCAACATTATTTTGTTGTGTATCCAATCGTTGAAGAAATCTACGGCAAATTTTAATTCCTTTAATGCTTCATTGCCTTTTGTTCGCTGTGATTCGCTGCCACCGCTTGATGCGCCTTGTATTCTTTCATCTCCTTTATTTTTTTCATCCTCCAATCTGTTTTCCCATCCTATGTCCGGACCCGGTATACATATATCAAGCTCTCTTGCTTTGGGCCATATTGTACTCAACATCTGAATAATCCCAGGTGGCGGGTTTCCGATTAGAGGTTTTTTTGCATATGTGTTGTCTATTAAAGCGAGTTCATTTTCAGTGTTTGCTATGTCACCAGGAATATATGTTCCATTTCCAGTATTTCCTATTTCTTCTTTGGTGGTTTCAGTTCCGTTTGCATCTGTTATAGTTACTATAGTTTTCCCCCTTAGGATTTTTTTGAATTCTGACAATATTACTAGCTCATCAGGACCCAAATCCCAGGTTGTGTTGGTCCCCCCTTCTCCCGGACCCCCAAGGGTCAGACCATTATAGCTCCAATCATCTGTCTTTGGCGAAGAATTAACATTACTTGCGAGAGAATTCAATCCTTCTGTCAAGAATTTATCGAGTAGAGCATCTACAATAGCCGAAATGCTGTTGCCCATAGCTGCTGCGAGTTCTCTCTGTCGCACACCTGATCCTAGGTTAATCTTTATTTGATCTGCTACTACTGTGCCCGGAGTAGTGTTAACCAATCCGCCCGGGCAAGTATTTGTCTTTGCCCACTCTGCTCTCGCCTTTGCTAATTCTAAAGTCCACTTATCTCTACTTTCTTGCGTTGACGGATCATATGGATGTTCTTTCACGTATTCAGCTTCGTTGAAACTTGGCTGCTGCCATTCGTTTTTACCATTGTTATAATTAGGGTTTGAAGGGCAGGTCTGAGGAGACAAAAATCCTTGACCCTGTTGTAGAAGTGCTTGCACTTTTCCGGCAGCAGTTTGGCCTGTTCCCTCTATCCTTCTGGCGAGCTCTTCGTTTGCTACTATTTGGAAGCCTAAGTAATTATTTTGCGGGTATTGAGTGTTGATTAGAAAAGCATTCCATCCGCCATAATTGAAGTTTGTTTGATAATTTCTTAGCACTACAGGGTCGTTTATAACATTACTCAGACTATAGGAGGCATTATCATCAAGAGTTCTTTTATAAGAATTTATCGTGTTTAAAGCGAACGCTTTGCCGAATGGATATTTCAAACTGTCATAACCGAACTGGTCTACGAGTGTTTTCACTTCATATTTTGCTATATCTTTAAAGAAAGATTCTGGATTTTCCAGAAAAAGTGGTTGTCCATGAAAACCGCCATTGATCCAGTTTATGGTGCTTTTGGTCATTTCTTGCAATGCTTTTCTGGCTATGGCCATGGCAACTTCTTTTAAAACCTCTTTTGCCACGTCTTTAAGCTTGAGACCAAGCTGGCTCAAATTTGTTCCCGCATTTAACGTGCCCGCGGCAGCCCCCTCGGCGTTTATGGATGCGTTAAGCGGGTCAGTGTCCACTCCGAAGTCAAAAATACCCCAAAAGGCATTTGTTTTCTTGGGTACCGAGAACAAAACAGTGGGTATCAATATGGAAATGATCAAAAAAATAGAAATAATTTTTACTGTTTTAGTTTTTAGGTGGATTTTTCCCATTTTCTTTTATTTATTATATAATTTCACGTTTAATTATTCAATTTTTTATAAATTGCATCCTTAAGTTTAATTATAGATGATTCAAAAACAGTTATGCTTTGTTCAAGTTGGCCTATTGCGCCTAATGCTACGACGGGATCGCTGTCATAAAGTCTTATATCTTTTATATTTTCCAAAAATTTTTCAAGAGCATTTAAAAAATCTAAATGTAAAGAAGAAATATATTGCGGAACAGTCATTTGCGATATGGCAGCTATTTTGTCTTCTGTTGGTATGATTATTAAATCAAGTTCCGTTAATACGCTTACATCAACGTTGTTTTCATCAATTATGAATCTTTGTAAAATATCTATTACACCTGCATTAACTGGGTATTTTTTATTAATACTGTCCATTGTGTCGTCATACTTTTTTACAGCTGCTATACTATTGTCTTGTGTTACCTTAATATCGGAAAGCGTATAAACTTTTGCTTTGGAGGAATTTTTTATATTTTCTGCCAGAGAAGTGCTAAGTTTGTCCAAAGTTTCCTGGTCCATTGCCCCGTTTTGATTTAATGCTGCCACAGTAGAGAAAAGTTCTCTAGAAAATTTATCAGTTTCAGTCAGATTTTCTGTGTATTCCCCCGTTCCTTCTGCGCCACCCTGTTCTGTTCGAAGCTTGCTCGCCACTGTACTGTCAGGTATTCCCGGGGTGGTTTCTTTTTTAGAAGGGTCAAGACCCCATAGAGATTCTTCCCAATCAGCCACACCATCAAGGTCTGTATCCTGGTATACCAGATTTACCAGTACTTCATTTTTGTAAGTTAGTCCTTGTTTATCTATCTTATTTTCATTATTTTTGAATATAGAAGTTGTTTTAAACAAAAAAAGTGCCACAAGAAAAAGCATCGCACAAACGACGAGGGAAGCCCTTTTGTGTTTTAACCAAAATAATTTAATTATGGGTTAATTGTATCATACAAGTAGGCTCTAGGCACTAGGCTTTAGGCCTTAGCAAGTGAAATCCACTCCGACAAAGACAATTCTTCCGCCCTTTTATTGCCTAAGGCTTCTAGGTCTATAGAATTTATGCTTTTTGGCAAAAGTTTTAAGTTTGAGGCGAGCTTTTTCCGTTTGTGAGCAAAACCTGTCTTCACTATTTCCCAAAATTTTTCTTCAAATGTTTTTGAATCACCACCCCCTACCCCCTCCTCCGCAAGGAGGGGGGTAAAATTCTTTCTCGAAATATTTTTTATAGAAATTATTGCCGAATCAACTTTCGGCGCCGGGGAAAAATATCGCTTGGGTACCTTCATTATCATTTTGGGCTCCCCATAAGCTTTCACTGAAATTGAAAGTATACTCTCTTTACTGTCTCTGGCCACTATTCTTTCTGCCACTTCCTTCTGCACTAAAAGCACCATGCTCTCCGGCTGGCTCGCCCGTAGGGCTATGCCCGAGGGATGTTCTGCCGTTAAAAATTTCTTCAGGATTGCGCCAGTAATATTGTAAGGAATATTTGCGATTATTTTGTAATTTCTTAATTCATAATTCGTAATTTCAAATTCCAAAATATCTCCTTCTACTAAAATTAATTTTTTTTCTTCAATTTCCTTTTTGAATTTTTCTTTAAGTAATTCCACCAATTCTCTATCTTTCTCAACTGCTAGAACCTTGCCACTAGAACCTAGAAGCTGTTTTGTAAGCACTCCTTTTCCAGGACCAATTTCTAAAATTACATCATCAGGTTTTATTTCTCCCGTCTCAACAATTTTTCGCAGAGCTGATTCTGACTTTAAAAAATTCTGCCCTAAAGATTTTTTTGCCTTGTGTATTTTTTTTGTAATCATATGTAAATTGTCTTTATTCCGCTATCTTCCCCTTCTTTTTCTATCAAATCTGCTGGAATGTCAGCTATAAATTCCGAAGGCGTGTTTATATTGCGGGAGCCGAAGATAGTTCGAAAATTTGCGAATGATAAGAATAATTTTTCTTTGGCGCGAGTGAGAGCTACGTAAAAAAGCCGGCGTTCTTCCTCCCTGTCCTCGCCCGTTTGCCCTTCGTTCTGTCTCTCGTGCGGGAAAAGGCCGTCTTCAAGGCCGGTAACAAAAACATATTTGAATTCTAATCCCTTTGACGCGTGAACAGTCATAAGTTTTACCCCGACCACTTCTTTCTTTTTCTCATCATTAATCATAATACTATCCTGATCTGAGGCCAAAGACGCATCTTCTAAAAGCTTTTCCACACCGGCTCCATTCTCCAAGCTGTCGTATTTTAATGCCAAAGTTGCAAGCTCTTTTATGTTTTCCAGTCTTTCAATTTCTTCATCTCCTCCGCCCGTGAGTTCGCTTTCAATGCCGGACTTTTTGACCACAAATTTTATTATTTCCGATGTTTTTGAGTTTTTTATTTTTTCATTTATTTCAGCGAGAGTTTCATAAAAAGTGTTGACTTTCATTAAAACTTTTATCGGCAGAGTTTCTTTTTGACCCGCAAAAATTTTTGCTAAAGTAACTTTCCCTATTCCCCGTGCCGGGAAATTTATAATTCTTTTTATGTCGGACAAACTATCCGGATTTAGCGCAGCGCGCAGATACGCGAGAGTATCTTTTATTTCTTTTCTTTCAAAAAATTTAACCCCCAGAACTTGATAAGGAATATTATAACGCAGCATCGCTTCCTCAAGCGCTCGCGATTGGAAATTTGCGCGATAAAGAACAGCGACAGAGGAAGGAGAGCTCTCGGAATCACCACGAAAATTTTCTGCTAAAAATTTTCTCTGTCCGTCGCCGTCGCTCCTACCAAGGGTTCCCTCGAGAGCCTCCTCTCCTCCGTCTAAGATTTCCAAGATTTTTGTCGCGACGAAATCTGCTTCGTCGGTTTCATCCAGCGCTTCGTATAAGCCGATTTTTTCTCCGATAGCATTATCGGTGAACAAGTTTTTGTCCGGCCGATATTTATTTTTTTTTATTATTTCATTCGCCGCTTCCAAAATATTTTTTGTTGAACGATAATTCTGCTCCAATAAAATTATTTTTGCGTTCGGGTAATCTTTTTCAAAATTTAAAATATTTTTTAAATTTGCTCCGCGCCATGAATAAATATTCTGGTCGACATCGCCCACCACGCAGATATTTTTATTATTTTCAGACAGCAATTTGGACATCAGGTACTGCACTTCGTTTGTGTCCTGATACTCGTCCACGTGCACATATTCCCATTTTTCCTGATAGATTTTTCGGATTTCCGCGTTTTCCTTCAAGAGTTTGGTGGCTTTTAGAAGCAGGTCGTCAAAGTCCAGCGCATTTTCTTTCATCTTACTTTTTTCATACAAATTCCACACCTGAGCTACTATTTTTCCAATAGTGCTCATACCGCTCTCCTCCCGCCCTACATAATCCGCCAAATGCGTGAACTTTCCTTTTTCGCGGGAAATTATATTTTTTATTTTCTTCGGATCGTACATTTTCGGGTCTAGGCCGAGCTCTTTTTCAATATCTTTAATGAGTGTCGTAGCATCGCCCTCGTCTAATATTGTAAAATACTTCGTCAGCCCCAAAAGCCGCGCATTTTCTTTGATGATAAACACCCCGAGCGAGTGAAAAGTAGAAACAAACGGAATTTTATCCTGATGCCACATATTTCCTTTGGCATTTTTTTCTATTTCGGCGATTACGCGCTCGCGCATTTCCTTGGCAGATTTGTTTGTAAAAGTAACAGCCAATATTTTTTCGGGAGCGACGCCCTCTTTTATGAGATTTACGATTCTGTGAGTAATAGTTTTAGTTTTTCCCGCTCCTGCACCAGCCACAATAAGAAGCGGACCCTCCCTGTGAAGCGCCGCTTCTTTTTGTTCTTTATTTAGTCCTCGCAGGTGTCTCGTGTCTGTATCCACACTCTCAATATAGCACAAACTTATTTCCTTATGTTTACATTAAATTCTTCCAGTTTTCCTTTTCCTGCCAAGTTTTGCATAGCGCGAGCAATATATTGTTCGGTGGTTTCAGCTTTGTATCCGAGAATGCCATTTTTGGGGCCGAACCCGGCATAAATTTTCAGCATACGCAGATATTCTGCCATATGTCCATGCGCGGTTTTTTCTCCCGTATCCACATATTTCAAAAGGTCGCCCGCTTTTTCATCTTTCAAATCCATCCATACTGAAGAATCTCCCGCGAACAGGAAATTTATATTTTCCACGCTCGCATCGTAGGCCTGCAACAATTGTTGTCCACTAAGGTGATATATATTCTCTCCGAAAAAGTCCAAATGATCATTTATAAAATCATTTTGCCCAGGTGAGAGATCAGGGTAATACAGTTCCTGTAGTACTCTCAAATTTCCTTCCTGCGGCCAAACTGAATTCCTAAAGAAATTTACATTTGTTCCTCCCGGCCCTTGTCCATACGTAGGATTGTTCCCTGTGCCGATCGTCGTGCCGGTGCGAACCGTGGTGCCCATTCTGACAGTATTATCAATTACAATATTATCCTTTACAGCTGCAGCATCTATCGATTGCTGTATATTTTCTTTGATAGTATCAATATGCGTCTGCGTATCAACATATGTCTCCGGAGCAAGGGTCGCCGCCGCTGTTTCCGCAGGAGCAACAGGAACTTGTGCGGGTTCTGCTGCATGAGGTGTCTCTACGGCACGAAGGGTTACGCTATGGTCAGAGTCAAACATCCTTCCTGTATATTTCTCTAAAACCGGAACATTTCCTGAAGCGTCTGGCTTGCCGAATAAAATATTGCCCTGTTCATCAAATTTTAAAACCGAGCCTTCTTGTATAAGCGCGCTTTCTTCAACGCTATTTGGGTCATATAGTCCTAGTTTTATTGCTTGTTGAGTGACATTTGTTTCTTTCATAAAATCCTGAACACTCTGTGGCGCTTGAGAAAAATCTCCCTTATATTGAAGCCTAATTTGATTTTTTAAGTCTAGAACTCCCTGAATTCCGCCTTTGCCGTGTTCAAATTTAATACCTTCGTTGGTGAAAATATTTCCCGGCGCGCTCGGAGGAACAATATTCAATTTATCAATATCTTCATTTAACACAGGCATTGCATTAGCATGAGCAGAAGTCTTAAAATCTTCATATCCTTTCTTTAAATCAGCAACAGCATCATGCGTAGGTGTAGGATTTGTGGGAAATTCTTTTGCATCCACTTTACTAAATACCCCTTTTACAAATTTTTCTGTTGCTTCTATAGGATGAATGTCGTGCGAAGAAAGAAAATGGGAAGAAATTTCTAGTAATTTTTCTCCTAGTAAGAATAATGTTTCTACTTGGAGCGTCGCTACGGCAGCTTTTCCGGCTTTTTGTCCATAATATCCAACCATAGCCTTTGTATCAACGCTACCGTACTTAGCCATTTCTTCAACTGTTCCGTACTGTGTAATGATACGATCATAATCTTCCAGATTCTTTTTCTGACTTGTTATTAGTTTTTCTTTTTCTACCCCCTTTTGCTCAGGAGATAGGTTGAAATTTTTTTCGATTGCTTCTATGTTTTTATTAAGCCTAAGCAATGCATTTTCAAGATCCCACCTTATTATTTTTTGCATAAATCTATTACCAGTAGTTGGATTTTCAAGTCTTTTTAAAATATCTTTCGGCATTTCCAACATATATGCCTTTTTTAGTGATTCAGCAGATATGTTTCCGTTCCTAGCTTCTGCTTTTTTATATATTTCCCAAGCTTCTTCAGCTGCTTTGTCTGCATCAGCAATCCAGGTTTTTTCTCTAACCTCATCTCCTTTTAAGCGGGCTTCTTTTCCCATTTCAGCTCCCATGGCGGTGGCCATTCCAAGCGCCATAACAATGCGATGAGCAGCTCCTACCGTAAGTCCAGTTACGTCAGCAGCCAATCTTCCATATTTTAAAACATTTCCCGAAAAGGCCCCAATGTTTGATATATTACGCTGTCTTTTGGCGCTAATATTTATTCCCCTTTTCTTTCCTTTAATATTTATTCCCAACTTAAAGTCATTAAAAGCAGAGGCGTCGTTCGCTTTTTTTACAGCATCTTTCCCATTACGTACAAAATAATCTCGCGCTTCTATACAAAATCTTCCAGTGGCTCCATCTTTATCAACTTTTTTTAGTACTTTATTAAAAACACCACCCAAGATGTCATCTTTAATTTTTTCAGCCTTAAATCCCCAAACACTCATACTCCAGCCAATTTTTTCTTTCTCTTCTTGCGACAGATTTTCTATTTCTTTTTCAATTTTCTGCGCTTCCGGAGTTTCTACTGCGGATTTTTCAACTTCAGGTTTTGTTTTTGCCTTACCCTTAGCCATATTTTCCATATAGTCGTTGTACGCTTGTGCCGCTTCTTCGACACTAGGACCTTCTTGCTTTTTAGGTTTTTCAGGCTGATCAGAAGGTTGTTTTTTCCAAAAAGTAGCTATTTTCCATTTCTTTTTTTCTTCGGTCGGCATGCTTTCGGTTTTATGTGGCATATATTTAGGAACACCGATAGATACGGCACTCACATCAATAGGCGCCTCAGCCGCACGTGCCATTTTTTCACTTCCTCTCCCTCTTCTTATGTCTTTTATTTTTGGTACGCCTGTAACGGGTTCTACCGTTTCTGCAGGAGAAGATGCAGCTGTTTTCTTCGCTGTTACCGGAGCAGTTTTTTGGGGTATAGGCGTGTCAATTTTAACCTTTTTGTTTTTGGCGTTCTTTTTTAGATCAGCGATTAGTGCTTCAGTTTTAGGTATAAGTTCTTTAGCTTTAGGATTTTTAGCTATTCTTTTCAAATGTTCCAATTCTTCTTCAAAGAAAGCTACGGGATCTTCTCTAAGCAGGCTTAGCCTTTTATTTTTGAATTTTACATTCTTCATACCCTCCAGTTGTTTTAAGCGCGCGGTGATTTCATTTCTAGTGCCTTCAGTAAGTCGCTCAAGATCATAACCCTGAACACCGCTCAAACCAGAAGCCTTTTGTCCCTCCATGACAGTATCCGGTACTTGCATTCCCGATAATTTTTCAATATTGCTAATATCGGCAGATTCTACTACTTCAGGTTTTGGATATTCCTTTCCTTCCAATGCTTTAATATGACTCATATCTTCGGGTTTTGGTTCTTGCCCATCTGCGTTTTCTGATGTTTTTTTCCATTCCCCAAGCTCTTCTTGCATTTTGCTCTGGCGCTCTTCTTCTCTTTTCTCTCTTTCTGCTCTCGTGCCTTCCAGCTTTCTTGCCTTGCTCTTTAGTAAGTTTACTTTTATTTTATCCATACTCATATATTATATCTCCTTTGCTTTTTTACAGCTAATCATTTTTTAACGCTTCTAACTCTCTTTTTAATTCAAAAACATTCACCGGGATCATTTTTCCCTGATCTTTGTCATACCTATTTATTTCAAAATGCAAATGCGCGCCGTGTCCGGGTTTTGAAGCATTTGTTCCGGAATGTCCAACTACGCCTATTTCCTCTCCATTCCCTACTATATTGCCCGCCGATACTTTTATTTCCTGCATATGCGCGTATCTGTAAAATGATTCGTCATTCAAATTAAACACAATTACGGTATTACCTCCTCGTCCAGAACTTGTTGACAATTCATTGTCTACTGTCCATCCGCTTTCCGCCAATACCACTAAACCTCCCGTCATTGCGCACACGGGCAAGCTTTCTTTTACAAACAGATCAATGGCATCTTGGTGGTTTCTATCCAGATTTTTTCAAAAATTAAAAACATGAACAGGAAGAGATTTTACGCCTGAAGTTATCTTTTCAGCATCTTCCGGCCTTTGAACGATAATTCTTTTCAGGTCGGCAATATAATTTTCCCTGAAATCTTTTGTAATCAGAGGAGCCAGGCTCCAAATTATTTTTTCAGTGCTGTTTTGGTGGGGCGGGGCCATTTTTTTTAGCGCTTGTTCTGAGTAGTATAGAGCAGACACTAAGCAAGGATTCTTTAATATCTCTTCATATTGTCCGTTTTCTATGATTTTCCTGCATTTTTCTATTTCGGCTTCAATTGTTTCCGTGTTTTTGCCTATTGAAGGGGCAGAAATTATTCCTCCTAAAGTAGCTAATGCTGCTTTTACCATGAAGTTCCTTCTTGATTCCATTCCTATATTATATAGTTTTTGGCTTTTTTGGCTAATTTTCGCCCAAAATAGTTATCCACAGAGGGTTCTTGCAAGATTGACTTTCGGCTCATTTTGAGCTATCCTACGGGTATAGTTCTGAATAGGTGTACGGTACTAGTTGGCTGAAAGATAGAGAAGACAGTAATAATCGTGAGAACCTTTCGTTTGCAGTGCTTGGTCGTGCTGCCAATCTACCCTTATTTTATTAGCCTATTTGGCTAAAATTTGGCTAGGACAAGGAAATCTCGCGACAATCAGTTTGCTTTATTAAACCCAAATTTAAAATATTAAGATCGTCCCTTTCCTTTTTCCTATTGTACGGGACCCTATTCATCCCCCTAACGGCCGAGGCGGGGTTCCTTTCATCTTTTTTGGCTGACAGAGTATATGCCGATGTCCCCCCAAGTATTTCTAACGGATCCCCCTTTCAATCCAGCAATTCTCAAAATATTGAGCTTTTGCAGGCCAATGTTCTTTCTTCAGCCGTAATGGAAGAAAAAACAAACAAGAAAGATAAAGACGCTGACGCTCCCACAAGCGCCAGTTTTTTTGTATCTGACAATGCCCTTGTTCCTTCGGTGGGAGCTTTGAATGGTACTGGCGGGCCAGCCCCTGAAGAAGAGGCCACCATCGGCGAAGTGAGCGTATATGTTATCAGAAAAGGCGACTCTATCTCTCAAATTGCTGAAATGTTTGATGTTTCGGTAAACACTATCCTTTGGGCGAATGATATGAAAAAGGGCGACAAGTTGGTGGAGGGCGAAATTCTGGTTATCCTGCCTATTTCCGGTTTGGAACATACTGTGGCCAAAGGACAGACCCTACAAGGCATAGCCAATATGTATAAAGTAGATATCATTGATGTTCTAAGCTATAACGATCTTGCTGTTGATGCCAAAATTGCCGTCGGCGACAAACTTATAATTCCAAATGCTGAAAAGGCTGAAGAAAACGACAAGCCGATAAAGAACTTGGCCGCAAGTACAGCTAAAGATAAGAAGTATTACGAGACTCATCCTACTAAAAATCTGTCCGGATATTTTATAAATCCAGTGCCGGGTTACAGGAAAAGCCAAGGCATTCACGATAAAAATGCAGTTGACCTGGCTATACCTACGGGCACTCCTATTCGCGCTTCGGCTTCCGGACGCATACTGCTCGCCCGAAACGGTTACAACGGAGGCTTTGGAAACTTGGTGATCATTTCTCATCCAAACGGAACTGAAACTCTATATGCCCATCAATCTAAAATAGCCACAACTACAGGATCACAAGTGAAGCAAGGGCAAGTCATCGGCTACGTCGGCTCTACGGGGCGTTCCACCGGTCCGCACCTTCACTTTGAAGTACACGGCGCACGCAATCCCGGAGCAGACAACTCTTGGGCGAAATAGAAATTCTAATTTTATTCTAAATAAACGAGAGCGACCATTGCGAGAACTCCCACTATGACGGCAATTATTTGCAGTATAGAATATTTTGCTTCTTTTGTTTTATGAAGTTCTGGGATAAGGTCTGCGACGGCGACATATATGAATCCGCCAGCAGCTATAGGCAAAACCCATAGAATAAAAACCTCTCCCATTTCCCCCAGCAAAAAAGCCATAAAGACACCGAGAATAGCAAAAAGAGCAGAAAGAAAATTCAGCCAAAGCGCGCGGGACTTAGTGTAGCCAGAATGCAGTAACACCGCAAAGTCCCCTATTTCTTGAGGAATTTCATGGAGAATTACGGCAAGCGTGGTAGCTATGCCTACAGGCACGCTGACGAGGAAGCTTACGCCGATAACAATACCGTCTATGAAATTGTGTACTCCGTCCGACAACAGGATCAATTTACCGGCTGGATGAATATCAGGCATAGCTTCGTCTTCGCCGTGATGATGCCAGTGCAGGAATTTTTCGAGTATAAAAAATATTACTACTCCGGTAATTATAAGAATACTAACCAATATAGAGTTAGTAGAACCTTCAAACGCTTCTGGTATCAGATGGACAAAAGCGTCTCCCAAGAGCGCGCCGACGGCCAGCGAAATAAAAACAAAAATATATTTCTTTAAAATTTCTTCCTTAAGAGACAAACCAAAGACTCCCACGAATGAGACCAAGCTCACGATAACGACACTGATGAAAGCATATATGTATGTTAAAAGCATTGTGTGTTTATCGTATACTAAATAAAAATCATTTGCAAAAGATGTCTTAAGAAACGATGGGCGGGTAGTCGATGTTTTGACTACTCGCCCACAGATCATTCCGGCCACCACCCGAAAAACCACACGGCCCAGAGGTAGAGAACGATGAACCCACCTCCAATCAGGCAGGCGATTACAACGGTTCTCCAGTCTTTTCTCTGGGGCTCCGGTTTTGGTTTCTCCACGAATAACTCACCGATTGTAATCGGTTTGGACATAACTCATGTCCTCCTTTCATTTTTTATATTACATACGAAAAAATTTTTGTCAACAAAAAATAATTAAGGGTAGAATATTTAAATTTTTTATGCTAAGATAACGCAGTTACAAAGTAAACGACGGGCTGTCGTATACCGGTAGTACGTCTGTTTTGGGAACAGATAGACTGGGTTCGATTCCCAGCAGCCCGACATTGCGGGATTAGTTTAATGGTAAAACGTCAGTTTTCCAAACTGAGGTTAGGAGTTCGATTCTCCTATCCCGCACAAAGTATTGAACTATAAAATTATATCGCTGACTACTTTTATCCGCGCTTTTTTGCCGTTTACGTCCAAAAATACTACGAGCAGATCCACTTGCCACTCTTTATCTTCAGGGACATTTTTGGACACGAGATAAGTCTGGATCGTGCGCGACATCCTTTTTAATTTCCATGGATGCATATTGTCTTCGGGATGATATTGGTCCAGAGTTTCACGTGTAACAATATCCAAGTTTGGTTTGGATACTGATTTTACCTCTATAAAATATAGCTTTCCTGCTTTTTCAGCGATTATATCTATTTCTCCCCATTTTTTAGTGTAATTTCTGTCTATTATTAAAAAGCCCTGTTTCACGAGAAACCTTACGGCCGTGTTTTCCCCAATTTCGCCAGTTTTTTGGGTCTCTGATGTGAATACTTTAGGCATGTTGTTTCACGTGAAACATTTTACTGAATTTTAATGTCTTTTATCAAAATATCCTTATTTTACAACGTATTTTGGCTAAAATCAGCCTTTTCTTAAGGACTTTTTCAGTGTCCTTTATAAACATTACTAACACAGTTATCCACATTTATACCTCCTTTCGCGTAGTTTGTGAATAAGTCCTTATGTTTAAGGGTAGCTGTAAAGGACATCAAATGTGCTTGCACTAAGCCTGTAGAAGTGCGGCCAGGGAGAATCGAACTCCCGTCTCATCCTTGGCAAGGACGTGTTCTACCACTAAACCATGACCGCT
>CAZKJE010000011.1:0-19595 GCA_964553015.1 uncultured Candidatus Saccharibacteria bacterium
CTTCAACCTGCTCATGGCAAGCTCACCCTGCTTCGGGTCTTATGCATACTACTATTATTTCGCGCTATTAACACTCGGTTTCCCTATGGTTCTGTGGTTTTAGCCCACTTCACCAGCAGCATGCATAAACTCGTTGGCTCATTCTTCAATAGGCACGCTGTCGTTCATCCGAAGACGAACTTCAACTCCTTGTAGACATACGGTTTCAGGTCTATTTCACCGCCCTAATCGGGCTGCTTTTCACCTTTCCCTCACGGTACTTGTTCACTATCGATCTTTAAGAATATTTAGCCTTAGCGGTTAGTTCCGCTAGATTCCCCCCGGCCATTCATGTCCTGGGGTACTCAAGAATAACAATAAAAGAGATAAATTATTTTCGATTACGGGACTATCACCCCCTATGGTATCGCTTTCCAGCAACTTCATCTAATAACTTATTTTTTGACTCCTCTAGTAATCTACATTGTCATCTTACAACCCTCCTGTATTGCTACAAAAGTTTGGGCTCCTTCTTTTTCGCTCGCCGCTACTAAAGAAATGCATATTTGTTTCTATTCCTCCTGGTACTGAGATGTTTCACTTCCCAGGGTGTGCAGATTTTACTTACGTAAAAAATTATTAAGGTTTACTTAATAGGGTTTCCCCATTCGGAAATCTCCGGATCAAAGGTTGCTAGGCACCTCCCCGAAGCTTATCGCAGCAACGCCACGTCCTTCATCGCTTCTTAAAGTCAAGGCATCCACCGTACGCCCTTAAATTTCCTGTTAAGAAATTTGAAAATCACAACCCCGCATTACTGCGGGGAAAAACAAAGCCAGAATTATAACAGAATATTCTTTCCCAGACCGCTCCGGTACTCCAATATTTTTTGGCTTTTTTCTGCCTGCGACCGAAAAGACCCTATTGTGCAACTTGCACCAAGGATAATAATCGCGACAGAGTTTCAATTTTCAAAGTGTCATTCCGTCCTGATTTTTTAACAAAAAAACCGCCTTTTAGGCGGCTCACACAGACAAAAGAAAAGTCTGCTAGGGCCTGCCTCTTAAACTGTTTCTTGTAATATTCATACTGATTAGAAGAGTATATACTAAGGGAAAATTGATGTCAACCCGACCCCCATTGGGATAACGTGTGGACATCTTTTGGAGAAAAGTGAACATAAAGGTTGCTTATTTGCCAGCCTTCTTTCCAAGAAGATATCCTATGCCTAGCACCAGCACAGCCCCAAAGATTGCATACAAAATCACATTACTATTAGAAGTTTTTGTGGGCAATATCGGATCATTTACTTCTTCAATCTTATTGTTGATAGTCTCGGATTCAAAAACAACCAAAGTACCTTCATTGGGAACTAAAGCTGAAGATCCTTTATAAAAATAAAGATATGTTTTGTCTAAATTACTTACGCCGCCCACAACGTGTAAACTTTCATATGTGTAGCCACCTTCCCAGCAATCTCCTTTTGTGGAAAGAAGTAAAACAATTTTTTTCTCAAAACCCGGTATTGCATAACCTGCAAACACAAAAGGTTGTTCAATGTTACAACCACTCACAGGAAAATCAGTTATTTTTTTATTATCCTGATAAACTGAAGCAGTAAAATTAGCGTTTTTTACTTCAGCGATTTCTGGGCTAATATTTTCATAATTAACAAAAGATACATCAATAGATATTCCATTATCTTTCAAATTTATGGGTGTAAGATCTTTAAAATTTTGTATTACTTTATTGATTTCAGTATCTACGGGGGAAATACCATCATAATCATCTCCCCTTAATTTTTCTCCTTCACTACAAGAATAAACCACCTCGGATTTACCGGAATTTAAAGACAATTTAAAGAGCTCTGGAGGACAGCCTCTTCCACCTTCAGAGTTTAAAATATAATAAATAGACTCATCAGTTGGATTGTATTTAAAAGTATGAATAAAAGTCGGTCCGCCGACAGTAGCAAATGCAATGTTGGCAATCATGGAAATCCCCACAACCATTAGAAATAAGGCATATTTTTTCATATATAAATTCTACTCTTTTATTAACTAAAAGCAAAAAGATGCCCGGAATAAATCCAGCGCATCTTTTTGCGAAAAAACTAGATAAAATTATTACCTCTGAGAAACTTCTTCTCCGAGTCGAGAGATGAAGCGAGATGCTGCATCTTTGCTTCCCAATCCGAATGCAAGCGCGCCGCCGAGGGCAAGCATAGCTACGATTCCGGAAAACAAAATGCTCATGTAGTCATTGAGTCCGAGCTTGCCGAGCGCAATGATGAAAGCAAATATCCAGACAGCGTACTTGGCGACAGTCGCGAGCATGTTTGCTGCGCGAAGGTTCATAGCTTTGCCTGCGGCCAAAACTGTTTTTGAAAGAGCTTCAGAAACAATTGCTGCGATGATAAGCACAAACGCTGCGATGATAACTTGCGGCAAATATCCGAGCACATCATCTTTTAAGAAAGATGCGACATCATAAAGACCGACAAGATTCAAAGACGGCAGAAGAAAAACGATGATCACAAACCACCTAACTACTTGTCCGACAAAATGACCGGAATTTAAATTCATTCCTGCCTTCTTAAGAAAACCATCTGCCCCGATAGAGGAAAACAAATTATCTATTTTTAAGCTACCAAAAACTTGTTCTATGGCGCGAGCAATGAGCGAACCCAAAAGCCAGCCGATAATAAAGAAAACTATAGCTATCACTAGCCGAGGTGTGAACTGCACAAAGTTCCACCACAGAGTCTGAAGCGATTGGGTAAATACATCACTCCATGCAAGCCAAATATTGTTATTCATAATAAATTGTTACTGATAATATAAGCACTTTTTAAGTTTCGACCTTATTAAAGTCCTGTATATATTATACCAAATTTTAAGCCTTTTTTAGGGTCTGTGTGGATAACTCTTTGGCCTGTAAAACTACTTCGTGCGGATAATCTAGTATATCTCGCACCAGTTTGTCGTACATATTTAGCCTGTATATAAATTCTTTAGTTTCAAAAACGGCATAAGAAAGCTCTCCTCCTATTTCGGCTTCCATCCTTCTGACTGCTTCCTCTATTTTGCCTCGTTTTAGTTTGTTCCCCACTATAAGCAGATCTACTCTGGAGTCGTGATTTTTTATAAAGATGCCGGAGACTATAAGAAGTTTGATGCGTCCAACTTTTTTAAAGTTCTCAAGAATTGTTTCTTTGGAAAGCGTATCCCCGCCAAGAAGCAGGTCTTCGAATTCTCCTCCGTATTTAAACTGAGAATTAAAGGACCAACTTGCGCCGCGCTTTTTTATGAAGTCTACCGAAGCTAGCAGGCGAAGCTCTCTGCGAACAACTTCAGGAGTTACTCTGCTCCTCTTCCCTATATCTTTTCCAGCAAAACTCTTGCCCCGATTAAGGAGAAAAAGCCGCATGATCTTTACCCGCGCCTGATTACCCAATATTTTCCCTAGAATTTCCATCCGTCTATTGTAAATCTTTTAAAAGAAAAAACAAGGATATCTACCTATAGGTTTTTATTTCTTCTCCAACTTTCACGGTCAGGCTAGTTTTGGCGCTCCCTCCGTTAGAAGGGCATGGAGCTTGAATGCATCGTATTGTGTTTGGACTCGTAACAGTGAAAATCGGCTTGTACATTCCTGCGCTAGAATAACTGTGAGTAAATGTCGCGGATTGCTGTATCTTTAGACTTCCGGTTTCCATCATGGCAGTTGGATAAGCTATAGTGCCTTCGTCTCCCCAAATAACTGAATATGAAAGTTCTCCTCCATCTTTGTTATAAGCTGATACAGTCCAAGTTCCCTCTTGATTTACTTCCAGGTATTGCGGTCCTTTAACTCCGCTAATTACCACAGAAGAATTCTTATAACAAGGACGGAGTTTGTAATATTGAGTTGCCGCTGCTGAAGTTATTTTCCCATAAATTCCGTCTACTTTCCCGAAAAGATATCCTTTCTCTTGCAACTTTTGCTGAAATGCTCTAACTTCTTCTCCTCGTGAACCCATCTTTAAATACTGATATATATCATCACAGTAATTTTCATCTATTATTTTTGGGCAGGGTTTTCCGGTAACTGAACTATACAAATCACCCTTCGCGCATTCTGCGTATGCATTAGTTTCACACGGCTTGCCTGTCATGCGATTAAATAAGTCGCCAGCTTTGCACACCGCACTGTTATATTCTTTGATTTCACTCGCAGAAGTAATAGCACTTGCAGAATTTACATTAACAGCAAAAATACTCAAAATAAAAGAAAAAACTAAAAGAAACAACGTGTATTTTTTCATACTTAAATTATACACCCGGTAATGAGACTTCGCAAAAGCAAAACTCTATTGCCGGATACACCCTATTATAGGCTTAGCAACCTAGTATGGGTTTTGATTAAGCGGGTCCGATGAACCTCCCCCACCCGTGCCGCTCACTTTAACTGTGACAGATTTACTTGTCGAACCTCCCTTGCAGTCGTTCACATAAAACGTAACTGTGTAAGTTCCTGCCTGCGCCCATGAGTGAGAAGCGGAATATATCCAGCCCTGCGAAGTGCCGACGGGAGGATTTACTTTACAGGTAAGCACGGACTTGCCTTCTCCAAAATTAACGCTCCAAGACAGATCGTCTTTATTCGCATCGGTTGCGCTTGCTGTCCACGTTCCTAAAGTATTTACGCCGAGCGAAGTTGGCCCATTTATCACGCTAATAACGGGAGGACTGCCGGCTGAAGCAGGAGGGGTATATATTGGGTGTTCTACGCTTATACAATATGCAAGATCCGCAGCTCTAGTAATAGGCCCGTATATGCCGTCAACATTTCCTGAATAAAAGCCGGCATCTTTTAATTTCTGCTGGAAAGCTCTGACTTCCTCGCTTCTGGTTCCCATGGGAAATTTCGGATTTAAAACACAGACACAAGGATTGCCGGTGGTAGTGCTTAAAACACTACCTGTAGAACAGCCGGAGTCTACGGGGCTTGTAGACGAACCGCTGCCGTCTATTTTAAAGAGATACGCAGCGTTTTTCCCTTCGTCATTACCAAAAATCGTCACCGCAACATATCCGCCTTTGGAGATAACTATATTGTAAGGAGTTGCAAAGCTCACACCCGGTATTTTTACCGTATCTATTTTTAGATCCCCTTTCCAAAGCTCAATCTCGCCCCCATTGCTGTTTCGCGAGACTATATAATCACCCCAAACTCCAAAGGAATTTCTAATACTAGTGACTCCGCCAATCATATCTGTTGAAGGGTTAATTGTTTTATCTAAGACCACTTCTGTTCCGAATAATTTATACACATATATTTTGCGATTATTGTCATATTTTGCAGTGTATTTGCCATCACCTGGGTTAAATAAATAGGTTGGTGGTTTAGGAGCTTCTAGTATGGCAAGTTTTGCCGGCGATGTAGAATTGTCAAGAGTATAATGAAAAGAATATCCGCTCTGAATCGTTCCGCTTGAAAGTTTTTTAACTTCTTTTATATCACCCCCGTCTCCTACAGAAAATAAAGTTCCGTTGCTGACCAGAAAATTTCCAATAGTCGCCGTTTCAATGTTTCCATTGAATGAACCGGCCCCTATTACATTCCAATCAGGCAGGCTTAATAATTTTTGATCCGTTCCTTCGACCGTTGCGAGTACTCTGTTTTTTAAAACTTTAAGGTAATTATTGTAAAGTCCCAAAGGAGAACTTGATATCGGCACTCCAGTACCACTGTAAAAAACCGCGTGATTGGCCTCGGTATAAATTGAATAATTCTCTTTAATAAATCCGTCTCCGCCCCAATTGACATGCAGATTGCCGGTAACAGTTTGCCCATGAAAAGAATTGCCAAGGAGTTTAGACGGCATACCAGCATCCAGGCAAGAATTCCTTTCAGAAATCTTAGAGCCGTCTTCAGAAACAATCCAGATACCCCCGCCCCTGCCATTGTTTGTCATATTCATCAAACAGCCTTTTCCTCCCAATATGAATTGATTATTAGCTACGATAGCGTCAGTTATGCTCTGGGGGTACTGGTATGTATTTAAAATATTCAGCAAAGTTTTGACATATTTCAAGCTTCCTCCGGAGGTTGGTGTGGGTGGAATGGTTGGAGATGTACCACCGCAGGGAGCGCCCGTGAGAGGGCTGAATAAATATCCAGAAATACATCCGGAAGCTGTTCCAGTGCTACAAAGCTGTCCAGTCGTTGTACTATACGGTCCTGCCGAAGTGCAGCCAGAATCGGCGCCATAGGCTATATGGCTGTCTTGAACGCCGAAAAAGAATACTAAAAACAAAAATACAGTAAATTTGCAGACGTTAAAAAATGTTTTTTTCTTCATAGTATAAATTATACACCTTATATATTTAAGGTCTAGTGTTGGTAAAATCCTCGCGCTTCTCCATCCGGAAGCAATAGTAAATGTACGCCTTTTTGCTTGCAAAGTTCTATTACTTTTTCGTCATTTACTGAACCGCTAGTGGAAAAAATGGTTTTGATGCCTCTGTTTATAAGCACTTCCGGCGCATCTGGGAATGGAAAGAAACTGTCAGAATATGCCACTGCATCCTGAAGATCAGCAGGAAAATTGTGTCCGTGTCGGAGCCCGCTTGCGGGTAAAGCGGCAGAATT
Source organism: uncultured Candidatus Saccharibacteria bacterium (assembly GCA_964553015.1). Lineage (GTDB taxonomy): Bacteria > Patescibacteriota > Minisyncoccia > Phycocordibacterales > UBA9973 > UBA9973. Next base: position 6,616 of record CAZKJE010000011.1, read on the forward strand.
TTCCTGCTGATCGGAAGCAAATTTAGCGGCATCGTCTGCGCGGAATATCGCTAATTTTGCTGCACCGACTCTGTCCTGCTGGCCGACCCCATTGCCATACAATCTTCCTTTTTTAACTAAGGTTATTGTATTTGAATTCGAAGTTGAACCAATCCCCCACGCAAGTAAGACATCTTCATTTTTAATCTCAGGTACGAACGTATAATTCGGTTGCAATAAAAATCCTCCCCGAACATATCTGAACCTCTTTTCAGTATCAATAGAACTTAAGCCAGCTTTTTCAATATTTTTATTTACTAAAATTCTGCATTTTCCTTTTTTACGGGCAAGAATTTCTACGGCTTCATCTGAGAATGACGGGGCAGCGACTATATCAAGCAGTCTTCTGCTTTCGCCCGCAAACTTGTGTATAAGCTCTTCCGCTATTTTTTCATCCACCGGAAAGTTCAGCATCACCGATCCGCCGAAAATTGCCCGCAAGTCCCCTTGTAACATTTTATCTACGGCATCTATTTCATTTTCAGCAACGCCTGACCCGCAGGCATTGCCATGTTTTGCGCCGATAGCTACAGCCGGTATTTTTCCAAAATTTTTCTCAAACCCCGCACCGATGTGAGTGATCGTCTGCATCATTCTGTCTAAGTCGCAGATGTTGTTATAAGATAGTGGACTCCCAGCGACAAGTTGCCAGTTAACAACTGCCAAGGGGTCTTTTTTAGTGCCATGTAATCTGTACAGAAAAGCAGGAATCTGATATGCATTTTCTCCATAGGCTGGTTCTAAAACTTTTTTACCAAAAATAGATTTATATAAACCATCGCTATGATATTCTGAAGAAACCGCACAATATCGGGAAATAGCTGCCTCTGCTTTAGCAGATAAATTATTTATCAGATTTTCTGTGTCTTCACCATTGTGTTCGCCTTCCTTCAGCCATTCGATTACTTTTTCTCTGTCATCAATATCGCAAATAGTTATTCTCCTCCCTTTTGCCCCCGAACGTATCAAGGTCGGCCCGCCGATGTCTGTCTTTTCTATCACTGATTCGCGCGTAGCATTTGGATTTTTTGTTTCTTCTTCCAGCGGATAAAAATCCGCGCAGATCATATCTATCCATGGGATATCATATTTTTCCAGTTCTGCCAAATGTTCGAGAGTATCTAGCGCCAAAAGTCCGCCATGAATTTTAGGGTGCAGCGTAGCAACTCTGTGCGAGAGAATAGCCGGCATACCTGTGATGTCTGCGACTTCAGTCACCGCTACGCCAGCATCTCTCAAATGCTTTGCTGTACCTCCGGAAGAAATTATTTTCCAGCCTAAATTTATTAATTCTTTCGCGAAGTTCGTAATCCCTTCTTTATTGTATACAGAAATGAGAGCTGTTTTTTGTCTTGATTTATTGTTCATAAAAATTAAAACACCCTTAACGGGTGCTTTAATTTTATACTTTTGAGATTATTATTTCAACTCTATTTGAGTTCTATTTTACCACCAGCTTCCTCAACTTTTTTCTTCAGATCGTCAGCTTCTGCTTTCTTCATACCTTCTTTCAAAGTAGAAGGCGCAGCATCTACGAGATCCTTTGCATCTTTAAGTCCGAGGCCGAGAGCTTCTTTCACGACTTTCATCACCGCAATTTTCTGTTCGCCGGCTGACGCGAGAACGACAGTGAATGCATCTTTTTCTTCTGCTGTTTCTCCCGCTGCTGCGCCGCCTCCGTTTCCTGCTACAGCGACTGCTGCTGCAGAGACTCCGAACTTTTCTTCAATTGCTTTTACAACTTCGTTCAATTCGAGAGTTGTTGCTTTATCTAACCATTCTAATAATGTATCTTTGTTCATGTTTTTGATAATTTCTAATAATTAATAAATTTATTTCTTCCCTCGGCTGTAGACCTATGGGCGAAGCTTTGCAACTTCATTTATAGCTAAAGCTATGCGCTGCATAGGGCTCTTCAATAGAAACGCAAACTTGGAAAGCAGCACTTCTTTTGAAGGGATCGTTGCGAGCTCCATCATGTATGCCCCGTCCACGAATTTTCCATTGAAGATACCTCCGATAATGTTTAGGAGTCCTTTGTTCACTTTCTGGAAATTGTAAACTTCGCGGGGAGAAGCAGTAGCATCTTTGGAGTATGCGATAGCCACTTCTCCGTCAAGCGCAGGTATTTCTCCTTCCGCTTTGCCTTCGAGGGCGCGCCTTAGAAGCGTCTTTCTGGAAACTTTATAATTCACTCCGTTGTCGCGTAGGCTTCGGCGAAGCTTTGTCTCGTCACTTACTTTCAGACCATGGAAATTTACAAAGACGAGAGATTCAGAGCCTTTGATAGCTCCTTCCAAGTCCTTGATCATTTCTTCCTTTTTTGATTTTAACAGCATGATTATTTCTTATTTTCAATTAAAAAAACGGCTTTAGCCGTCAGAATATCGACCCACTAAATAGGACTTATTGTTTGCCTACTTTCTCTGCGGTAAATACACCATAGCACGGATACCCAAATCTAGCAATCGCTTCCCGTACAATCGACAGCAGTCTGGGGATTTGCTTTTGCGTTCTTTTGTTCGTCTAGGCTGCTCACATATAAAATCCCCGCCATGCCAAGGGCAATCAGAAGTATGAAAGTGAACAGCACTTTAAAGAAATGTTTCGTTACCATTATCTTGAATTATATCAACAAACGAGGAGCATAAGCAAATTCATTTGCTTAATGTCCGAGTGCTGTTTATATATGGTAATCCATATATCAATAAATTTATCTGAAACCTATGGCCCAGAGGATTATCAAGAGAAATACTAGGAGTATTAGCAAGGCATGGAGCACTCCCAGTTTCGGCTTGCCGCGTCTTTCCAGATAATCATTCAGCATGAAATACCCTTTTTCCACGATCAAAAATGGCAAAATAATAATGAAATACCAAATTTTCCAAAAAATCTCCAGCATATATCTTATATACACAATTCACCGGTATTTATGTTGTATATATCACCTCCTTGGCAAGGAACCGGTACTTCTCCGCTGCCGCATGGCTTGCCGGTGGTTGTGTTGAATTTATCGCCAGGTCCGCATCCTTCTATTATTGTTTCAATTCTTACGGGCTTTATGTACTTTGAAGCAAGAGCAATGGCCAAAGCCGCGACTGCCAGTATCGCAACGACAACAAGGATTAAATTTTTTCTGCTTTGAATTTGATCCGCCAAGTTATTTTCCATATATGCTTATTATATCTAAAATTAATAATTTAAGCAAAACCCTTTTATCATATTGAATATTATACTATAATGTAAAAGCAGTGAAAGGCTTATTAATACAATTTAAGATGTTTCTTATTTTTGTCGTTGATTTGATTGCGGCCTTTGGCGCTCTTGCTTTGACACTTTTTATAAGGTATAGGGGAAATGACTTTTATTCTCAAATAACTTCCCACCTTGTTCCGTTCTCCATAATAATTTTATTGTTTTTGCTTAGTTTTTATATATTTAATTTATATTCTTTTAGATTTAACAAAAATACAACAGAGTTTATTAATTCTTTTACGAAAAGCTTGGCGGTTTCGTTTGCTCTCTCTGTTCTCGTATTTTATATATTTGGAGATTTTTTTAAATTAACCCCAAAGACAAATTTGGTTCTATTCACGGCGATTTTTGGGGTTAGCGATTTTTACTTAAGGATACTGATAAAAAGATATTTTACAAAAAAAGGAATCAACAGAAAAATAGTCATTGTGAGCTCGGAAGAAAACGGCTTGGCTCTAGAGTTAAAACAGAATCAAAATATCGGATATGAAATTATAAAAGAAACAAGCTATTTTGATTTAAAAGAAATAACCAGCCTTGATCCTGATTTGGTTGTAATAGATTCAATTACGGAAAAAGAATTTGATAAAATTTACACTCTAATAAAGACGGGAATTTTTGTGTACACCATAAATAATTTTTACGCAGAAATATTTCAAAAAGTTCCGACTGAAAAAATAGAAAAAGAAGAGGTCGTAGATTATTTAAGCAAAAATAGGACTATTTTCAACTTTGTAAAAAGATCTCTGGATATATGCTTGTCTATTGCATTGATAATCGTCTTCTCGCCTCTTTTTATAATTATCCCTATCTTAATCAAAACAACTTCAAGAGGCCCTGTTCTGTTCAAGCACAGGAGAATCAGTTTGAATGATACGGAGTTTACTATTTATAAATTTAGGTCTATGTATACTGATGCAGAGAAAAATGGCGCTGTTTGGACAGAAAACAATAAAAATGATAGCAGAATAACTCCCATAGGCAGATTCATGAGAGAGACGCACATAGATGAAATTCCCCAGCTTATTAATATTTTGAAGGGAAACATCTCTTTCGTCGGTCCTCGGCCTGAAAGACCGGAATTTATAAGCGGACTAAAAAAGGAAATACTCTATTATGACTTAAGGCATTCTGTAAAAACCGGACTAACCGGCTGGGCTCAGGTAAATTACAGATACGGTTCATCTATAGAAGACGCAAAGGAAAAACTAAAATACGATTTTTATTATATAAAAAACAGAACCGTTTTTTTTGATATCCTGATTATCCTCAAAACGGTTGCAAAAATATTTACTTACTAAACTATGGAAAAACTAAAGGGCTTTTTCTTTCAAAACACAAATACAAAACAAACTATATTAAAAAACACTTTTTGGCTTTTTTTAAGTGAAACAACCGGACGTTTGCTTAAAATGGGCTTGATTATTTACGCCGCTAGAGTACTTGGATCAACCGGCTGGGGTGTTTTCTCTTATGCAATATCTATCTCTTCTCTGTTAATGATATTTGCAGATATAGGAATCAGCGATCTTGTTTTAAGAGAAATAACGCAAAAGAAAGCAGGCCACCAGACTTTCGTCTCAACTGCATTATTATTGAAAATCATAGTGCTTGTTATCAGTACTTTTTTAGTAATTTTTGTAAGCCCATTTATATCGCACATTCCGCAGGCAAATTCCCTCTTCTTTTTGGTAGCGCTTATTTTATTTTTTGATTCAATGAGAGAACTCGGACTTTCTATAAACAGAGCTTATGAAAAAATGGAAAGGGATATGGTGGTTAAAATAACTACCAACGCTTCCATCTTTATCTTTGGAGTTTTACTGTTAAAAATAAAATTATCTCCAGAATCAATTGCCATTGCTTATGCCTTAGGTAGTGCCATAGGCTTCTTTTCTATAGCAATCATTATAAGAAAAGAGTTGCGGACGTTACTTGCAAAAGTAGACACAAAGATATTTAAAATAATTATAAAAACAACTTGGCCATTTGTATTCATTACTTTAATAGGAGTGATTATGGGGAACATAGACATATATATGCTTGGCATTTGGAAAAACGCCGGGGAAATTGGACTTTACGCTTCGGTCCAAAGAATACAGCAATTTATTATGATAATACCCTCTACTATTGCCGTTGCGGTATTTCCTCTGATGTCGCGACTAGTAAACGTTGATAAGAAACAATTTAGAATGATTTTAGAAAAAGCTCTTTCTATGATTTCACTGATCGGAATCCCGATATCGCTCGGGGGAATACTTTTAGCTGACCAGCTTATTTTAAAAGTTTTTGGAGAGGGGTACGTGGGCGCCATCCCGATATTCCGAGTACTTATGTTAATGTTATTGATTTCTTTTCCTCTTGTTTTATTATCTAACGCAATTTTTGCTCACAATAAACAAAAGCAGTTGGCGCCTGCATATTCTCTCGGAATCCTAGCTAATATTTTATTTAATCTGCTCCTTATCCCGAAATTTGGAGCCGTGGGCGCGGCTATAGCAACGCTGGTTTCCACAGGAACAATTACAATTTTCATTTGGAGAAAACTAAAAATAATAAACGACTTTGAAATCCTCCCAAATTTGAAAAAATCCCTTTTGGCCACTCTAATTATGATTTGTTTCATTTTTATTTTTAAATATTTTGAAATGGGTGTTATATTAAATATTTTTGTTTCAGCAACAGCATATTTCTCTGCTCTTTTACTCCTCAAAGAGTCAATTTTCAAGGATCTAAAAGAAATGGTCAGAGGTTAAATATGAGTAGAAATTTTTACAAATCTATATTATAATCAGCGAGCTAACACATTGATCTCAATGAAAACCAGCACAAAAGGCATAATATTAGCAGGAGGGAGCGGTACTAGGCTATATCCGCTAACAATAGCGATGAGCAAGCAGCTTTTGCCCGTTTACGATAAACCGATGATCTACTATCCATTGTCTGTTTTAATGCTGGCTGGAATCAGAGAAATTTTAATTATATCAACGCCAAACGATTTGCCAAATTTTAAAAAGCTTTTGGGGAATGGTGAGAATTTTGGCATAAAATTATCATATGAGGAACAGCCTTCCCCTGACGGCCTGGCTCAAGCTTTTATTATCGGAGAGAAATTCATTGGCAAAGATAACGTAGCAATGATTCTGGGCGATAATATTTTTTACGGAAATGGTTTGGTCAAAATTTTAAAAAGCGCAGTACAAGCTACTAATAAGGCGACCATTTTCGGATATTATGTAAATGATCCGGAAAGGTTTGGCGTTGTCGGATTTAACAAACAAGGTAAAGTTTCTTCTATTGAGGAAAAACCTAAAAACCCAAAATCAAACTACGCTGTTACCGGCCTTTATTTTTACGACAACCGAGTCATAAATTTTGCCAAAAAAATCAAGCCGAGCGGCCGCGGAGAGCTTGAAATAACAAGCGTAAATGAATTGTATTTAAAAGCGGGTGACTTAGATGTTAAATTACTTGGGCGCGGATTTGCTTGGCTGGATGCCGGCACGATGACTTCTCTAATGAATGCGAATGATTTTGTGAAAATAATAGAAGAAAGACAAAACACTAAAATCGCTGCCTTAGAAGAGATTGCTTTTAGGAACGGCTGGATTACCCGCAATGCTTTGCTAAAAGTAGCTCAACAGTATGAAAAGTCCCAGTACGGGCAACACCTTATGCGAGTAGCTCAAGAAGGTCCTGTTAAAAAATAGAAAATACTTAAAATTTAGACTGTTATGAAAATTACCCCGACAAAAATAAAAGACGTTTTAGTCATTGAACCAGATGTTTTTGAAGATAATCGCGGGTGGTTTTTTGAGTCTTATAATAAAAAGAAACTGGCAGAATTTGGCATATATACTGATTTTATTCAGGATAATTATTCTTTCACAAAAAAAACTGGAACTCTGCGGGGCTTGCATTTTCAAAATAACCCTTTTGCTCAAGCTAAATTGGTCAGCTGTACTAGGGGTGCTGTTTTAGATGTTGCTGTGGATGTCCGAAAAAATTCTCCAACCTATAAACAATGGGTTGCAATTGAACTTAGCGCGGAAAACAAAAAGCAGCTTTTTGTTCCAATAGGTTTTGCTCATGGATTCTTAACCTTGACCGACAATACTGAATTTCAATACAAAGTAGATAACCATTATGATAAAGGCTCAGAACGAATTATCAAATTCGATGATCCTGATATTGGCATAAATTGGAATAACTCTAATCCCATTTTATTAGAAAGAGACAGCAATGCCCCCTTATTAAAAGATTGCAATATTAATTTATGAAAATATTAGTCACAGGCGGAGCAGGATTCATAGGTTCAAACTTCATTATCTATATGATGGGAAAATATCCTGATTATGAAATTGTAAATTTAGATAAATTAACTTATGCGGGCAATTTAGAAAATCTGCGGAGCATAGAGAACAATCCTAAATATACATTTATACAAGGTGATATTTGCGACAGAGAAATAGTCAAAAAAGCGATGGCAGGGTGCGACAGCGTTGTTCATTTCGCAGCTGAATCCCATGTTGACAGGTCAATTGCCGGTCCGGCAATTTTTGTAGAAACAAATGTCGTTGGAACTGAAATTCTGCTGGAAACAGCGCAAGAGTTAAAAATTAAAAGATTCCACCATGTCTCCACAGATGAAGTTTTCGGCACATTATCACTAGATAATTTAGAAGAAAAATTTACTGAAAAAACTCCTTACTCCCCGAGATCTCCTTACTCTGCTTCAAAGGCTGGTTCAGATCATCTGGTAAGAGCTTTCATTGAGACTTATAAATTCCCCGCAACTATTTCTAACTGTACAAATAATTATGGGCCATTTCAGTTTCCAGAAAAAATAATTCCCCTTTTTATAACCAATGCTTTTGAAGATAAGTCCTTGCCTATTTACGGCGAAGGCAAAGCTGTACGTGATTATCTGTATGTGATTGATCATTGCAGAGCAATAGATTTAATTCTTCATAAAGGTAAAATCGGTGAGACATATTGTATCGGTGGTGATTCAGAAAAAAATGGAATAGAAATCGCAGAAACAATTCTAGATTTGTTAGAAAAGCCGAAAAGTTTAATAAATTTTGTAGAGGACCGCAAAGGGCATGACATGCGTTATGCTATGGATCATTCAAAGATAACTAGCGAATTGGGCTGGAAGCCCTCAGTGTCATTTGAAGAAGGAATTAAAAAAACAATTGAGTGGTATAAAATACAGAAATGGAAAAAATAAAATTAAGCGTTTGTATCCCAACCTATGAAATGCACGGCGAAGCCAAAAAAATGCTTGCCCAAAATTTTGATGCACTAAAAAAACAAACATTCAAGGATTTTGAAGTAGTAATATCAGACAATTCTGATGATAATGTTGTAAAAAATCTTTGCGAGAACTCAGCTTACCTCTCGTTAAATATTAAATACACAAGAAACCCGAGAAAAGGACTGTCAAAAAATACCAACGAAGCTATAAAGAGAGCGACAGGCAAACTGATTAAAATATTGTACATGGATGACTACCTGGCAAGTGAAAACTCTTTGCAGGATATAATAGATAATTTTAAAGGAGACTGGCTAGTAACCGGATGCGGGCACGATAAAGGTGATGGAAAAATAATAAATTTGCACTTCCCAGCTTATAATAAAAAATTATACTCAGGTAGAAACACAATAGGTGCGCCATCGGTACTGACAATTAAAAATGAAGATCCTATCTTGTTTGATGAAAATATGACATGGTTGCTAGACTGTGATTATTATAAAAGAATGTATGATAAATATGGTGAACCAAAAATTTTAAACAAATTAAATGTGGTCATCGGCATAAGTAAAAACCAAATGACAAATATTTTATCCAGCTGGGCAAAGATAAAAGAGCATTATTATATGGCTAAAAAATACAAAAAAAATCTGCTATTATATTGGCTGGGATTGTGATAGAATATTCCTCATGATACCTGTACTGCGCCCAACAATAGACGCCCAGACCAAGAAAGAACTCTTGGAGGTATTAGACTCCGGCTGGTGGGGATTCGGACCAAAAACCCTAGAATTTGAGAAGAAATTTGCTAAATATGTAGGAGCAAAATATTGCGTTGCCGCAAACTCTGGCACTTCCGCTTTAGACCTATGTCTAAAGGTTTACAACATTAAGAGCGGAGAACTTATAACCACCCCTATGACCTTCGTATCGGATGCTATTGTGGGCGAATGGAATAATATGGATGTAACTTTTGCAGATATTGATCCGAATACTCTTTGTCTTGATCCAAAATCCTTGGTGATCACTAAAAAAACAAAAGCCATCATCCCTGTTGACTCGCACGGAAGACTAGCAGATATAAAAGGAATACGAAAAAAATTCAAAGGTTTAATTATTGAAGACGCCGCTCACGCTATGTATACTCCGGGCGCTGGAAAGGATGCTGACATCACGATTTGGAGCTTTCAAGCAGTTAAGTCTATGCCGATGTGGGATGGCGGAGCCATCACCACAAATGATGAGAAAATTTATAAAAAACTTCGCACTCTTACATGGCTCGGAGTAGAAAAATCTACCTATGACAGGGCAATAGGCAAGAAATACACCTGGGATTATGACATCACTCAAAGCCAAGGAATAAAGGCGTATATGACGGATATGCAGTCAGTAGTAGGACTAGGCCAGCTGCGCAGGCTGGAGAAAACAAACAAAAGAAGACGCGCCATTCAAACAATGTATAATAAAGCCTTTAAGGGTATGCCAGAAATAGAAACCCCTGTGTATTCACACACGGTTCAGTACTATACGATGAAATGTGAAGATAGAAATGGGCTTAGCGAATATCTTGCAGAGAATGATATAGCTACTTCAGTACATTTTAAACCTCTTTCAGAAATGACATATTGGAAGAAAGCCGTTAAAAGACCTCTTCCTGTTACAGATAAAATCTGGGTAAAGCTTCTCTCCCTTCCTGTCCACAACGCTCTCACAGATAAAGAAGTTAAATTTATTATAAAAAAAGTGAAAGAATTTTATGCTAAAAAGACAAAATAAAATTTTAATTACCGGAGGAACAGGAAAATTAGCAACAGAATTAAAAAAACACCTGCCTGGAGACTATTTAAGTAAAAAAGATTTTGACTTCACAAAATCCATAACTCTAAGAAAGAAGTACGATCTAATATTACACGTGGGGGCTTACACGAATGTAAGGAAGGCTGAATTTGAAGATCAGAAAAAATGCTTTATGGTAAATGTTTATGGAACGTTTAACCTTGTAGAATATTATAAAGATACACCTTTTATTTTTATATCAACTGAATATGCGCACAATCCTATTGGTGTTTACGCATTAACGAAAAAACTTGGGGAAGAAATTGTCAAAACACACCCACGCCATCTTATTCTGCGAACACTTTTTAAGCCGAACCCTTTTCCATTTCCAAAAGCATATATAGATCAATATACCCAGGGAGATTATATAGATGTAATTGCAAAATTACTAGTTAAAAAAATAAAGGAGTGGAATAAAAAGGCAAACAAGCTTGAATACTTAGGCACAGGAAGAAAAACAATGTTTGAACTTGCCAAGCGCACTCGCCCTGACGTAAAGCCAAATAGTGTTAAAGATTACATAAAAGAAACACGCGTACCCACCCCAAAAGATTATGAGTAAAATAAAGCTCCCAAACGTAACCCTTTGCTGCATCGGCTCTGAAAAATACAAAAACCAACATCAAAAAGCATTGAATTACAGCTCGAGAGGCATTGAATTTGGAGCCATAAAAAACATCATTGTAAATACTAATACCATAGATGAATGGAACAAGGCTGTCGTATTTGATCTCGGAGATTATATAGATACGGATTTCGCTTTACTAATACATCCAGACGGAGGAATAGGCGAACCGGAATTATGGCGCAACGAATGGCTGAATTATGATTATATTGGCTCCCCTTTTCCCCTGCCTACAGATAATTTTTCTTATAGAGACATAAATGGAAAAATCCAAAGAGTCGGCAACAGCGTATCATTAAGATCAAAAAAACTGCTGCAGCTGCCAAAGAAAATAGGAATGGAGTGGAAACCTTTTCATGAGTTTTATAACGAGGACGGCTACATTTGTGTAAATATGCGGCACATATTTGAAGCAAATGGCTGCAAATTCGCCCCCTTTGAAGTGGCGTTACATTTCGGCAAGGAAAATCCGCTGCCAGAAAACAAGGGATTGAAAACTTTTGTTTACCATAAGACAATAGGTGAAAATTCTCGTTATCCTGATTTTGAAAAAGGCAGTTTGGTAGTGACTGAGATGTATAAAGGCCAAGGATTAGGAAATCAGCTTTTTTGTTACGTCACGACGAGAGTCATTGCGAAAGATTTAGGTTATGACTTTGGAATAATGCATGGGGAATTATTTAAAGGGTCTGATTTTTTAAACTTAGATTTTGGCAGTAAAGTTATTGGCGGCAAAGGACCGGAAGGCGGCCCTCCTAAAAAACTGCCAAAAGGCATAAATCATTATTATAGTGAAAAGAAAATAACACATCCTGTTGACGGATCTGACATAAGATTATACGACAAAAACCTTGTGGATATTTTTCCAAATACAAAAATTGATGGAATGATGCAGGATGAAAAATATTTTGAACACAGAAAAAACGAGATTAGAGAATGGTTGAGGATTAAAGAAGAATATGAATGTTATGATTATGCAAACGATAATACCTGTGTAATAAACTTCCGAGGCGGAGAATACGCACGGCATAAAGATTTATATCTAAATAAGAAATATTGGGAGGATGCTGTGAGTAATATGCTGAAAATAAATGCGAACTTGAAATTCGTCGTTATTACCGACGACATACGCGAAGCAAAGAAATTCTTCCCAAATTACGATGTTTTTCATTTAAGTATCGCGAAAGATTATGTGATTATAAAAAATGCGCATTATTTAATCCTTTCCAACTCAAGCTTTGCTTGGTTCCCGGCATGGTTATCCGAAAATTTAAAATATTGTATCGCTCCAAAATATTGGGCAAGGCATAATACTTCAGACGGCTATTGGAGCTGCGGCTATAATATAACAAAAGGGTGGATGTATCAGGACAGAGATGGAAAACTAAGCGACTATAATACGTGCATAAAAGAATTTGAAGAATATCAAAAACTTCATCCAGAATATTTCAATACAAAAAATAATCAACCTAAGAAATTCAATAATAACAACATACTTTTACTTTTAAAGAAAAAAATTGCTGGCTTACTTTCACTCAAAACAAAAAATTTTATAGCTAGGTTTATAAAATATAAATAAACTATAAATGAAAATTGATAAGAATTTTTTAATGGTTTCAAATTATAATGCTGATATCAGCTGGATTTTGGACTACACAGACAATTATATAATTTATGACAGGAGCGACACCGATGAATGGATTAAGCCTTTTGACCCTAAAAAAGTTATGAAAGTGCCAAATATCGGCTGGGACATTTATGATAAATTTACATATATTATAGATAATTATGACAATCTACCAGAAGTAATTATTTTGGCAAAAGGAAACTTTTTTAGGTATATATCAAAAGAGGAGTTTGATCAGATTTGCAACAATACGTCTTTCACTCCCCTTTTTACAAAACATCATAAGACATATTTGCCTGTTTGTTTTTATGATAAAGATGGAATGTTTAATGAGATAAATA
>CAZKJE010000012.1:0-17390 GCA_964553015.1 uncultured Candidatus Saccharibacteria bacterium
AGGCTCTTCTGTTTTCGTTTCAGGCGTTCGCATAATTATGGTCTCGGGTTTTGTCGCTTCGATTTTTGGGTTATCTGTAGTTTTAATTTCTGGCGCAGAAACTTTAATATTTTCCGCAGCTTTATTATCTATCAGTGCTGGTTGCCCCTCCGCTACTACGTGAATTTGTTCTACTGTTCCAGCCGCAGCAGGGATTTGTATTTCGGGTACCTCTATTTCTTTTCTGACTTCTGCTACTTCTTCTTTAATATCTGATGTTTCACTTACTGTCGGTTCATCTTTTAGCAAATCTAAAATTCTCTGGGTAATCTGCTTGTCTACTTCATCTCCTTTTGTTTCTGTTAGGGGTTGTTCAACAGCCTGTATGGGGTATTGTATACCTGACTTTTCGCTAGACATTACATTAGATACTTCATTAGGTTTAGCATGTTCTGTACCTAGCGTAACCACAGGATCTACTTCCACTATGTGATCAACTTCAGGAACACCTAAGCTAACTTCTTCTTGAATTGTCGCCTCAACCCGTTCAACGGTCTCTTCAGCGGCTATTTCTGTTTCTACAGACAAAGGTATGCCTACTGCTATTTCTTTGTCTGTGATTTCATCCTTTTCTATATCTAAGTTTATGTCTAAATTCAAAGCTTCTTCTGCAGTTTTCGTTTCCTCTATCTTATCAATTGGTTTGTCTTCTATTTCTTCTTTATCTGTCACTGATCGAATTTCGTATTTTAAATTTCCTTCGGTGTCCATTTTTACGGCAGTAAAATAAGTGGTTTTTCCGTCCCTATGGTCCGGCAACATATGCGACTGTCCTGGATTAGCAGTCAGAGTTGCCAGCAGGTCCGCTTGCGCTAATTTTTGATCTTCAGTAAGTTCGGAAAGTACCACCATTCCTTGATATTCAAGTTTCGAATTTTCTTCGCTGCAACCACTGTTGGCTACAAGAAATTGGGTTAAGGTTTCTTCCTCGCTGTCTTTATCTTCAATATCTTTTTCAGCGGGTTCTTCATCCATTCCAGGCTCTTTTTCATACTCCGGAATTTTGTCGTCCCGCTCAAAATCACCTTCAGGAATTTGATCTCTGCTTTCTTCTTCAGGCGGTACTTCTTCTATTGGTGATATTGATTCAGACATATTTTCTCTATTAAAAACAAAAAAATCCTGCTACGGGCAGAATTTGTGGGGCCTTCAAAAAATGAGGGCAAAAAACTTAGTCCTGCTCGGGATGAAAGATAGAATGATGGTAGTCGGACTTGTCTCCGGACTTTACGTCGGAGCTTACCGTAGCGGCACTGTACTGGAATCCCTGCCTACGCAGGCAGGTCACCAGTTTCCCCAATCATTCTTTTAATTTTTAAGAAGAACATCTTTAGTATATACTTACTCCTAGCGATGTCAAAAAAGGCTGTGGAAAAACTAACCCTCCAGAGGCGGGCAAGAATTATGCTATTTGGAACCTTTGACGGGCTTCATAAAGGGCATTTGAATTTTTTTAAGCAGGCGAGAAATCTTGTGAAAAATCCTTTTTTGATAGTTTCAATTGCGCGGGACAAAAATGTTTTTAAAATAAAAGGGAAGTACCCAAATAAAAAAGAAAAAGCAAGACTGGATTTAGTGAGAAAAAATAATCTTGCAGATAAAGTAATTTTATCCGGTGTAAAAAATCATATTCCTCACATAATGAGAGAGCGTCCGGACATAATTGCTCTCGGTTATGATCAAAAAGCATATGTAAAAGACTTAAAAAAAGAGCTAAAAAATAAAGGCTTAAAAGTAAAAATCGCGCGCTTAAAACCATACAAAGAAAATATGTATAAAAATCACTTGCTAAAAGTAAAAAGAAAAATATAATATTATTTATGACAAAAGATCTACAAAAAATAATCGCGATAAGCTTCGGTTTTGTTATAATTATATTTTTAATAGGGGCAGGGCTTGTTTCGCGCTATAGAGCAAATATTTTTTCATATTTACAGGAGGGGTACCTAGAGAGAGCTCAGAGCGGAAATCAAAACTTAGCGCAGGGCGAGAAAGCCCCGACATCTTCAGAAGAATCTTTTGTAGTAAACGCGGTAAAGAAAACAAATCCTGCAGTCGTATCCATTGTTATCTCAAAAGAAGTTCCTAAATATGAGACGTATGTAAATCCAAACCAGCAAATGAGCCCCTTTGGAGATTTCTTTAATGGTTTTCCGGGTTTTAATTTCAGTATTCCGCAGTATAGGCAGAATGGTACCGAGAAAAAAGAAATTGGCGGCGGCTCCGGATTTTTTGTATCGGAAAACGGACTTATAGTTACAAACAAACATGTAGTCGAAGAAGATAACGTAGAATACACAGTTTTTACTAATGATGAGAAGAAACGCGCAGCAAAAGTAATTGCCCGCGATCCGGTTTTAGACATAGCTATTATTAAAATAGAAGGCTCAGGTTTCCCGAGCCTCAAGCTTGGCGATTCGGATGCTTTGGAAGTAGGGGAAAGTGTAATCGCTATAGGAAACGCTCTCGGAGAATTCAGGAATACAGTTTCTGTTGGGGTTATATCCGGCCTTGCTCGTTCCGTAGTTGCCGGCGATAATTTTGGAAAAAAAGAAACGCTTGATCATGTGATACAGACTGATGCGGCGATAAATCACGGCAACTCCGGCGGTCCGCTCCTCGATCTTTCCGGAAATGTGATAGGGGTAAATGTGGCTGTGGCTGAAGGTTCTCAAAGTATTGGTTTTGCTCTGCCGATTAACAGCGTCAAGGAAGCCATTGAATCCGTAAAATCTACCGGTAAAATTGTCCGCGCATATGTCGGCATACGCTATGTGCCTGTTAACGAAGAACTAAAAGAAAAAAATAATCTGGATGTGGATTATGGAATATTAGTGAAAAGGGGAACTATAGAAAGCGAACTTGCGGTTATTCCCGGATCTCCGGCGGACATTGCCGGCATAGTGGAAAACGATATAATACTTGAAATAGATGGGGTAAAATTGGACAACAAAATAAGCTTTGCCGCAACTATTCGGCAAAAAAAAGTCGGACAGACGGTGAGCCTAAAAATTCTCCACAAGGGTGCGGAAAAAACTATTTCCGTGGTGCTTGAAGCGGCGAAGGATAATTAAATATCGCTTTTTCTTATCGTGGAGGACAGATAGACTCCGTAAAACATGATTGCTCCGAGGATAAGATAAATAAAATTAAACGAGGGAACAAAGAGGAAGACAAGAGAAGCTGTAATAGGTCCGATGATAAATGAAAAGGGAAGCGAGCTTCGGTAAACTCCTACGAACTCTTCATTTTCAGGTTTTATGTGCCTAAAGAAATACGCATCGCTCATGACGTCTATCGTCGCGGCGCCGATACGCGTGAATAGAAGCAAGAAAGCCCATAACAGCACTATGTGCGCTTGTATAAAAAATAAAGATAACGTAGAGAGAGTAGTTATTAGGAAACCCAGCATCAATAACTTTCTTTCACCAACTTTGTCTGCATATGCGCCTATGCGAAATGGAATTATGATAAAGGGCAGGAGCATGATAGCGAACATCAGGCTTATCTCTTCCCAAGTAAAGCCCAAATGAGCGGAAAGATATATCGGCGTGTATATGACCATCCATGTATAAAAAAACTGAAGAATAAAATTTATCCCGTAAATGCGAAATAGCTTTTTGTTCCCGAAAAATTTCTTTACATACTGCAAAGTTTTTAAATTGTCATATTTCGGATCCGGTATTTTTTTCAGGCTGAAAGATATCAAAAGGAAAAACAAAAGCATGAAACAAGAGGCAATCAGATACACAAACTTATAAGAAAGGTATCCTAAAATTGCGCCGGAGATAAGCTGCGAAGCAATGAAAGCAAGATGCACGACGCTAAGATATATGCCCCGGATGCTTCCCAGCTTGGAATCTCTTGAAAATATCTTTAAAAGCTCGTCGAGAGAAAAGACAATCAAGGTATTCAGAGCAAAACCAAGGATAAACATAAGCATAGCGACAAACGCATTAGGGGAGAATGCAAAGAATAAAATTGACAGCGCATCAAGCGCAATTACAAACAATAAGAATTTATGTCCGCCAAGCTTTCGAAAAATTTTTGGAGCGACGAGCAGGGCCAATATTGAGGCAATTGAGGCTAAAGCATAGGTAAGGCCCAGGAATCCTCCGTCCACGAAAGTAGAAAGAAAGCTAGAATTGATATAAATCATGAGCGCTATCGGCATAGAGAATAGAAAGCCCGCGAGATATATTATTTTTCGGCTATGATTCATGTTGATGTTAATTTGATGTTTTTTTTAAACGCTCAATATGACAGGGATGACGAGCGGTCTTTTTGCAGTTTTTTGATACAGAAATTTTGATATATCTTCTCCCAGTCCTGCTTTAATATAGTCAAAATCTATCGGGTGCATTTTAGCTGTAGAATCCTCTATGGATTTCTTGATAATAATCCTGACTTGGCGCAAAAGCTCCTGATTTTCTTTTAGATATACGAAGCCCCTTGAAATAAGATCCGGAGACTTTTTTAATCTTCCGGTTTTTTGGTCCACGAGAGCGATGATTACAAACATTCCGTCCTGCGCCAGCATCACGCGATCGCGAATGACGACATCCTGCACGTCGCCTATGGAAAGACCGTCCACCACCATTAAGGCCGCCGGAGCTTTTTCTTTGCGCACAGTTATTTTTGAACCGTTCTCGACTATTTCTACCACGGTACCATTGTCTGCGACGACGATATTTTCTTTCGGTACGCGTACTCTCTCATGAACTATCTGCGCATGGATGCGAAGCATGGAGTGATTTCCATATCCGGGCATGAAAAATTTCGCGCCGACGGTCTGGTTTATATATACGAGGTCTTCCTGCCTCGCGTGTCCGCCCGAGTGCACTTCCGAAATTCCATAATGAATAAGTTTTAAGTCGTGTCTGTATAGATTATCCTTCAGTTTCTGAATGTTGACTTCGTTTCCCGGAATAACCGAAGAAGAAAAAATGACGGTATCGCGCGAGTTTAATTTTATATATTTGTGATTGTTTATCGCCATTCGCATCAGCGCGGCAAACTCCTCGCCCTGCGCTCCGGTCGCTATGACCACGATTCTATCCGGCGGATAATCTTCTATGTTCTGCGCTTCTACAAATGTCTCGGGTTTTGGCTTCATCAGGCCCGCCAATTTTGCAATCTCTATGTTTGTCTTCATGCTGCGACCTTCCACGATAATTTTCTTATTGTATTTTTCGCAGATTTCGATGATCTTTATCATCCGATCAAATTGCGAAGCGAAGGTGCCTATGATCAGACGGCCCTTTGTGATTTTTATTAATTCTTCAATATTTTTCTGCACATCTTTTTCGGAAATAGAAAAACCCGGCACCTCGGCGTTTGTGGAGTCTGCGATGAGAAGGAGATTGTTTTCTTTTCCGAGGCTTTCCCATTTCTTTGCTTCTTTCGGAGTCGGCAAGCCATTTTCATGCTCGAGCTTGAGGTCTCCCGAAACTACGACATTTCCATACGGCGTGCCGATTTTAACAGCCATGGAGTCAGGTATGGAGTGATACACAGGGAAAAAGCCCAGAGTTAGCTGATTAAATTTTACTTTACTGTCTTCATCCACGACGTTTATGGTGAGAGGCGGCTTGCCGAGGAATTCTTCCTGTCGCTTTTTTATCATCAAGCTTGTGAGATATTGCGTGTAAATCGGCGGGTTTCCAATGCGTTCCATGATGAAGGGAATGCCTCCGATGTGGTCCAAGTGCCCGTGCGTGATGGCAACGGCGCGGATTTTACGTTTATTTTCTTCCAAGTATTTAAAGTTTGGCAGGGTATAATCTGCGCCCATAGCCTGATCTTCATCTATAAAATGAAACCCGACGTCGAGCACTATGATGTCGTCCTTGGATTCCACCATGAGCATGTTTCGTCCGACTTCTTCAACACCGCCGAAAGGAATTACGCGGATGACTCCTTCTTCTATCGGGGGAACTTTGCCAAGGCTCTCGTTTTTATATTTGCTAGATTTTGTGCCGCCGTAGGGGCCTTTGTTTGGCCCGTGGCTTTTATTTGAATACTGGTACGTGGAGCTCTTTGTCCTTTTTTTGCCTGCCTGCGCAGACAGGTTGTAAGTTTTATGAGGAGAATGCAAGCGAGCGAGAGCGGGCCTCACGGGCATTTTGTTTTCCGCCGGAGCTTGCGCAGATTTTTCGTTTTCTGTCGTCGTGATAGAACTGAATGATAGTCTTGTTTTTTTTGTCATTATGTTTGTTATTTAATAAATATTTTCCAGACATTTTCTGTTTTTGTATACCAGGAGTATACGTTTCCGAAACGATCCCCTGGGGTAATAATATGGTCTATGGAAAGACCTTTTAGGTTTGGAGAGACAATGTATATGAAATTTGGGCTGTACAGGAAGACAGCCGGCATGTCTTTCTTTACTTCGTTTTCAAATTCAGCATATTTTTTAATTCGATCCTGTTCGTTTAAAGTCACAAAAGCATCTTCCAAGATTTTATCCACTTTTGCATTCGTGTACATGGCGACGTTTAAACCCGGGTCTTTCCTCTGCGAAGAATGCCAGAAGGCAAAAAGATCTGATTCATGATTTATTATTTGTCCGAACAAAAGCGCGTCGTAATCACGAGGGCGGATCACGCTCTGATTCAGATTGCCTACCTCAAAAGTTTTTACATCCACTCTGATGCCGACCGCTTCCAAGTCCTCCTTTATCAGATCAGCTGTTCTCGAGAGTTCGGGTGCATTTCCGGTAGAGATAGAAAACTGAAGGGGGACAGTCGTTTTTCTTTTATTTTTATCGGCCGTTGTTTTTTGCAAGAACCCGTCTTCGCCTTTTGTCCAGCCGTCTTTGGCCAAGCTGGCCTCTACTCCTTGCAATATAACACTACGGGAAATTTTTTTCTCCTCTCTTAATTTCTGATAGGCGATCATGTTTGGCGGTATCGGATCGTCGATGGCGATGCCGTATCCGTACAGTACTTCGCGCACTATTCTGTCTTTGTCTATCGCAGAATCTATGGCGCGTATGATAACTTTATCTAAAAATAACTGATTTTTATTTTGATTGAAGAAAAGTCCGAATACGCGGGGAAGCACCGAAGAATTTACTTCATATCTTTTCTCCTTAAGCTTGTTTGCATTGTCGGGGGTTATAGAGCTTATCTGATCCACAACTCCTGCTTCGAGCGCCTTTGTGAGTTCGGTTTCGTTCGGATAAAAATGCAGATGAACGTTTCTGATATAGGGCTCGCCCAAGGCAAAATCATCAAACGATTCTAGCTCGTAAGAATTTATAACTCCAGAAGATTCCCGATATGTGTTTTCTATCATATATGGTCCGGAGCCTATCGGAGAAGTATTCGCGTCGTTCAATTCTATGGCCGAGCCGCTCCAGAGGTGCGCCGGCATTATTCCGATGGTCGTATTTTCCAAAAATAAAGGATAAGGCTGTCGCAGGCTGAACTCTACGGTCTTGTCATCTATTTTTTTTGCCGATACTCCCTCCCAGTTTGCCTTATGAGGGCTCTTGATCACAGAATCTTTTACCTTGTCTATAGTAAATAAAATATCTTCTACTGTTACCGGCTTTTCGTCATGAAAATAAATATCATCCCGAAGAGTAAAAGTATAAGTAAGGCCGTTTTTGGCCATCTCGTATTTTTCCGCTAAATCAGGGACGAGAGTTCCGTCGGCAGTTTTTCTCATGAGGCCCGAATATACAAGCGCCGACATGTCTCTATCAGCAGGGGAGCTCGCCAGAACCGGATTTATAAAACGAGGAATGCCTACTATGCCTTCCTTTATAGTTCCTCCGCGCAGGGGCACCTCTTCCATCTGTGATTTGTTTACTGTTTCCAATATAAGCAGAGTGCTTATGATCAGGGTAAGCGTCAAAAAACCGAAAATTATTCTTTCTCTTTTAGAGAGCGACCTAAGGGCGTGGTTTATCTCTTCTTTTTTAGGGAATTTGCCAGTAAATCTTAACTGGCGTATACGTCTATCTTGATTTTCCATATAAGAATAAGAAGTTAAAACAAATTAACTAACTAAATAAGTTTAGCTGTTTGCTTTTATGAGCACAGACAAAAATGCAAACAATGCAAAAAGAATAGCGCAAGTAATGGACAAGTAAAAAAGAAACTTTTCAAAGCCACGGCGCGTGTGATGAAACGTCTGCGTATCACCTCCGCCCAAAGCTCCTCCAACTCCGGCTCCGGACTGTTGAAGCAATACAGCCACTATCAGTATTACAGAAAGGATTATCTGCGCGTACGGCAGAATGTTCGCTACTAAACTCATTTCGCTATTATCGCATATTGGGCCTTAAAAGGCAACCATCTGGCGGTCTGTTGTTTTTTGTTTGACTGCGTGCGCTTATTTAGTATAATTATTTTTATGGAAAACGATAAGCTTTCAATTTTAGATCTATTTAAAAAATTGTTCCACAATTTTAATGCCCGCGCGATGAAAGACGCGACGCTCGCCTTCAAGAAGCATTTGGACGGCGGAGGCAAGATGCTTCTCGCCATGGGAGGCGCGATGTCTTCCGCTCAAATTGGCGTCACCTTGGCTCCGATGATAAAGGAAAGAAAAATCCATGCGATATCCTGCACCGGAGCGAACTTGGAAGAATCTATTTTCAGATTGGTGGCGCACGACAGTTATAAGGATTATCCGGACTACAGATATTTCACCAAAGAAGACGACGAAGCTATTTTAAACAGAGGCGAAAGGCGAGTGACTGATACTTCCATTCCGGAAGAAGAGGCATTTCGCGTCATTGAGCCGATGATATTAAAAAAATGGAAGGACGCAGAAAAAAGTGGGCAGCGTTTTTTTCCGCACGAATATTTTTACCAGTTGCTTTTGTCTGACGAATTAAAGGGAAAATACGAAGGAAGTCCGGAACACTGCTGGCTCCTTGAGGCTGCGAAAAAGAATCTGCCTATCGTCGTACCCGGCTGGGAGGATTCCACTCTCGGAAATATTTTTGCCGGATACTGCAAAGCGGGAGAGGTGAGTCCGACAGTGATGAAAACTGGAGTGGAATATATGATGTATCTCTATGATAAATATATAGAACTTTCAAAAGACGGCGCAGGTCTGGGTTTCTTCCAAATTGGCGGAGGAATTTCCGGAGATTTTCCGATCTGCGTGGTGCCTTCTATAAAATACGATTTGAAAAAAGAGGTTAGGCCTTGGGGATATTTCTGCCAGATTTCAGATAGTACGACTTCATATGGCTCATATTCCGGCGCGACCCCAAACGAGAAAATTACCTGGGACAAACTTACCAAAGACACTCCAATGTTCGTTATAGAATCGGATGCTACCATCGTAGCTCCGCTTATCTTTGAAGCTATTTTGGATAGGTATAATCTGCTTGAAAAATAAGGGTTTTTTCAAGCAGTTGACTTTGACTTTAAATAATGCTATAATACTAGCTGGAGGTTCCAAATGGCGGAAGAAACTTTTGATCCATACGTTGAAGGAATGGACGCTAGCATTGTTAGCAACATTCCTGATGCGACCATTCTGATCACAGCGCAATGGACGGAAGTAACGTTTCCGTTGCGCGACGGATTTCCCGTCGCGGGTCGTGGAGTTACGATTGCTGTTGCCGCCGGAGAGGCCCTCTGGTTGCGCGACAGGTTTGAAAAATTGCGAGGTTAATAACCCTCGCACAACATCACGCCGGTGGACTCGCAGGAGTCCACCGGCGTCACTCGTTTTGTGGTATTATTTTATTTAATAATATGAAAAATTTTTTAAAAATTTCTATACTTATAATTTTTCTAGGAGCGATAGCATATCAGTTTCGAGCCAGTATAGATTTTAGTTTTTTAAACCAAGCTCCCTGCGCAGAACCGATACCTTACACTCTGGGGACTTTTGATACCAAATTTGATATTTCGCAAAAAGATTTTCTTGACGCTTTAGCTCAAGCGGAAAAGATCTGGGAAAAGCCCTACGGCAAAGATCTTTTCGCATATGTTCCCGAGGGGAACCCTCGGGATTTGAAAATAAATTTAATTTACGATTACCGACAGCAGGCCACAGAGAAGCTTTCGGGACTGGGTATCGTCGTAGAAGATAATCAGGCTTCGTATGACAGCCTGAAAGTAAAATTTGAAGCGCTTAAGAAAGATTATGAGAAAGAAGAGACTATTTTTAATGTCCGGGTGGAAGCTTTTGATGAAAGGAATGCAGCGTATGAGAAAGAAGTGAATTATTGGAATAAAAAAGGCGGAGCTCCGGCGGGCGAATTTAATAAATTAGAACAGGAACGCGCAGATCTTCAGGCTGAAGCAAAAAAATTAGAAACAATGCAGGCGCAATTAAACGAAATGGCGGAAGAAATAAATGCGCTTGTCATCGCTATCAACCGCCTCGCAGGAATTCTAAATCTTTCCGTAGAAAAATATAATAATATAAATGAAGCCCGCGGGGAATCTTTTGAAGAGGGAGTATATTCTGAAGAGGGCACAAAGAGGGAAATAGATATTTACGAATTTAGCACCGAAGAAAAACTCGTTCGTGTCCTCGCTCACGAACTCGGCCATGCGCTCCACCTCGAGCATGTGAAAGACCCGAAAGCTATTATGTATGAATTTAATCAGGGGAATAATACAAGCCTGACGGATGCGGACCTTGCAGAGCTCAAATTGAGATGCGAAGATAAATAAAACCAAAAATCCCCCGAGATGAATCAGGGGGATTTTTAGTGGCGGCACCGCACAACCATTTTTAGTTTTTTAAGCTCGTTTACAAGCTTATATTTATTTTGTTGTCGGTGCCTATGTTTAGCTTGGTCGTGCTTTTAATCTGGAAGTTTACTTTTATGCTTCCGTCTATATCCATGCCGACAGTGTTTGTGTCATCCACATTTCCGCCGTTAATACTTACCACGCTCGCATTGCTTACTGTCACGCTAGTGTCGCTTCTCGTTTCAGTCTTGACGACTGGCGCGAAAACGTATTCTCCAGTAGTCGTGGTGTGGAGAGATTTATCTGCCATGAAGTCAAAGTTTGCGCTCGAAGTTTCATTTGCCTTTACTACTAGCTTGGTATTTATGGCAAGAGAACTCGAAGGGACTTTTGCAACTTTTATGGCTCCAGCTTTTGTTTTCACGGCGACAGAATCTATCCGCAAGCGAATCTGATTATATGTTCCGGCAGAAAGATCTGCATCTGCGAGAAGCTCGGACTCATTTCTGTTTTTAAGATCAAGCAGGTTGTATACGCGGGGAGTAGCGGATACGGTAGCCCAGCCGTTTGCCTCGCTATACACTTCTACGCTGGAGACCTTCATATTTATTTCACTGATTGCGCCCATGTCTGCGGCGGCATCAGTGATCGAAAAGACCGCCCGGCCCTGCACACCTGTCGTATTGTCGCTAGTACCGTTATAATTTATATTTTCTTCATTGTTCTGCAGCGGAGAGACAGGCCTGCTCATAAGATACACTGCTCCCGCTATCACAACTACTACGCCCAATATAACTCCTAATGCTGTTTTAGTCATAATTAAAGATTAAATTAATAATAAATTTAATAAATGAATCTCTCGACAAAGAGACACCTCGCAGTGGTTTCCACTACGTATATATAAAGACGAAGAGCGTAATACTTCATTACATATTTTTTGCCATATTGCCCTACATTAAAAAGTTATTAACTTTTTCCACAGCTACATCCACCTCAAATAATGTAATAATAATGAAGTGAAGAAATTATTTATATTTTTTATCCGGACTCTGGAAATCATGCTCGCGTTTATCTTTGCGGTGAATGCGGGAATATACGGCGCGACTAAGCCTTACATCAAAGAGGAAATGGCAGACCTCGACCATGCGCAGGCCGTGCTCATTCCCGGAGCCGCTGTTTTTTCGGATGGGAAACTTTCTCCTGTTTTCGAAGCGAGAGCAAATGGCGCAGCGGATCTTTACAAGAAGGGAATTGTTTCTAAAATTTTGGTTTCCGGCGACAACAGCACCGTATATCACAATGAAGTAAACCCGGTTCGCAATTATCTTCTCCAAAAAGGAATTCCTGACGAAGATATTTTTTTAGATCACGCCGGATTTGATACGTATAGCACGATGTACCGCGCCCGAAAAATTTTTCAAGTAAATTCTGTAATTATTTCTACGCAGTCTTTTCATTTGCCGCGTTCGGTATTTTTAGCGCGAAGTCAGGGCATGCGAGTCGAGGGGTACCGCGCCGATACAGAACAACCCCATTTTGAAAATTATATTCGCGAAATATTTGCCAACGAAAAAGCTTTTATAAATGTGCTGTTTCAAAGGCAGCCAAAATATCTCGGAGAAACGATACCGATTACAGCTGACGGAAGAAATTATCCGTAATTTATATCTATCTTGCGCGTCTTATACTATAATGTGAGTATTAGCATTTTAATTTCAAAATCATATGCAGGAAAAAAATCAGATGACTTTATGGATCATAATAGGGCTCGTAGTTTTGGCGTTACTGGGGTACTTTGTGTATCAGAAACAAAAAGCTTCTAATGAGCAGGCGACTTTTATCACTAATTTTGAAGAGTGTGTCGCAGCCGGTTATTCTATTATGGAAAGCTATCCTCGGCAGTGCAGAACTCCTGAAGGAAGTTTGTATACGGAAAAACTCGAAGGCGGCGATGCAGGAGAAAACACAGCGACAGCTACGGACGGATGCTATATCGGCGGCTGCAGCCAGCAAATTTGTTCCGATCAGCCGGACGCAGTGTCTGATTGCGCCTATCGTCCCGAATATTCTTGCTATCAGAGCGGGCAGTGCGGCAGGCAAGCGAATGGAAAATGCGGATGGACAGAGACACCGGCCCTAACTTCGTGCTTGGAGCTAAAACTCGGCGATCTTTCCAAATAATTTAGCTGCATTGATTTTTTGCTGGTGCGGGGCTAGAATGAGGATATGAAAACACAAGCTTTTAAGACTTTAAAGATATTATTTCTTCTTGGAATAGGCCTGTTTGCTTTTAGTGCGCAAGCCAATTACAACACTAATTATTACACGACTACGACTAATTATGGCAATTACTATGGAGCAAGTGCCTGCAATTTTTCCCGAGACCTCTGGCAGGGTATGACAGGCGAAGATGTGCGCTGTCTCCAGCAATATTTGAAAGATAACGCCGGGGGAATGAATTTTGTGTATCCGGACGGCATCTTTGGATCTCTCACACGGCAGGCGGTGATGAATTGGCAGATGAGCTATGGCATACCGGCCTCCGGAATTTTTGATTCTTTTTCCCGCTCAAAATATTTTGAACTCACGGGGGGCGGGTATGGCGGCGGCGACTGGAGCTGGAATTTTGGAAATGACAGCTATGCCCAGAAGGCGACCAATAAAATAAACGAGGCGCTCGAAATGATACAGGACGCCGAAGATGAGATTGACGATTCGGATGACGATACCAGCTCTGCCGAAGACAGCCTCGAAGATGCAAAGGATGACATGATAGATGCTGTCACTGCTTTCTTTGTGGACAGAGATTTCAGAGAAGCGTTTGATAAAGCCGATGATGCATTCCAAAATGCCGAAGATGCTTTTGACGATGCCGGCGGATCGAGCGGAGACAAAGAAGATGCAAGAGACGCGATCAATGATGCGCAGGATGCTATAGACGATGCCCGAGATGAAATCAACTATGCGGAAGACAACGGTGCCGATGTGGACGATGCGTGGGATACTCTGGATGATGCTGAAAATAAATTGGAGGATGCAGAGGATGAATACGACGATAAAGATTATGACGATGCAGAAGACCTCGCAAACGATGCCGAAGATCTAGCGGATGATGCAGTAGACGATATAGACTGGTAAAAAAACTTGAAATATATTCATGCGAAAGTAACGGCGGGGGCGAGGAAAGAATCTTTTATTCAAAAAAATGAAGATCATTTTGAAGTCTCTGTCCGCGAAAAAGCGGAGCGAAATATGGCAAATGGGAGGGTTCTCGAACTTGTCGCGGGGCATTTTCGTGTGCCGGTCTCAAAAGTGCGAATTGTGAATGGGCATCGGAGCCCGAGCAAGCTTTTGGTGGTGGAAGAATGATATAATATTTTTATGAAAAAAGTCGCGATTATAATTTTAGTAATTATATCCTTGAGTGTGGCCTACTGGCTCGTTTCTCCATTTTGGCGAACGGAAAAGGTTTCTGAAGGCTTGCCAATTCTTTCGCCTGATGTCGAGGGAACAAATGATGAGGAAAAAGTTGAAAACGAAGTCATCATAGTAAAGTCAGGAACATTTACCGGTTTTGACAGAATTCATACTGGCTCGGGCGCTGTAAGCGTATTGAAAATTGGCGACAAGAGCTATATTCGTTTTGAGGAAAATTTTACTGTAAATAACGGACCGGATTTATATGTGGGCTTGGGAGAAAATGGCAAATATATAAAGGGGAGCGAACTCGGCAAACTGAAGGGCAACGTTGGTTCCCAGAATTACGAATTGCCGAGAGGCATGGCTGCCGAAGATGTAAAAGAAGTCTGGATTTGGTGCAGGGCGTTTTCCGTGCCTTTTGCAAAAGCGGTGCTCAATAGTGAAGTGACTGAACTAGAAAGATAGGTTATAATTAATATATGAACGAAAAAATTGACTGGGAGCAAAAGTTAAGAGAGGCCGGCATGCCAGAAGAACTGCCACCCGTTGGAGAAGAGCTCGCGGGAGCTTTGAGGGAAGTTGCCAGTCAATCCAAGAAGCCATCTTTTGAAAAAGAAATTTTGGATATACCGGATCCTGAAATTAGAATGGCTTTGGAAAAATTCGCAACTCTGCCGGAAGAGATGCAGGGAGTTATAATTGAGGATATAAGAGGTAAAAAAGAAACTAACATGTCTCTTTCCGAAATAAAAGATCGTATATATCGCCTCGTCGAAGGAACGTACAAGATGGTAAAGATACCTTCTGGTCAAAGTGAACGGACAGAGGAAGAAGCAGAGACAGAAGAACCGGACGAGAGAGCAAAAACCATTGACGAACTTATTGAAAAAATGGAAAAAATCAGCTACGAGCGTGATGCTGAAAAAAAAGACGGTCTAGTGAACTAAAGATGCTATACTATTTAGGTGACTAAAATATCAACACACAATCAGTCGCTTTTATTTTTATTAATTTTTACTATTGCGAGCTCAGCCATTGCTTATCATCTCGTGGTCAAAGCTTACGATACGGTCCTCACAATATCAGCTCATCAGTATTCCGAGTAGAGAAGTGGAAATGGTTAAGTAAAGGGAATCTTAGCTCTTTGTAACAGGCTTTTTACTTGTGCGTCATATATGCTATATTATTAGCAGATGCATATTTAACAATTTATGGCGAAAAAATCAAGTGGGACCAAATATGGGCCAAAAGCACAAAAAAAGATAGAGAAAGTGATGCATGAGTGGAAGCACGGGGACCTAGTGAGTGGTGTAAGCGGCAAGAAAGTAAGGAGCCGGAAGCAGGCGATAGCCATAGGCCTGTCGGAGGCCAGAAGAGCCGGAGGCAAGGTTCCAAAGGCCAGAGCAAGAAAAGAAAAGTAAAAAATAAATATAAAAATTATTATTAATTAACAGAAAAATTTTATGGAAAATCATCAGGGTATAGTCAGGTTGGTACTCATATTGGTGGTCGTGCTGATCGTCGGATACTGGCTCTCTAATTCGCAAAGCGGAGCTGTGGTCAAGAGAGAGATCAACAATGCAGACAGCGCGCTTTCTAAAGCTGTTTCAAATTCTACGGCGGGAGTTTATCCGGCGGCTTACTATCCGGCAAATTATTATGCAAACACGAACACACTTTATCCCGCAAACGCAAATACGTATACGAATACGTATAGCGGAGCTCAATACTCGCAAGCTTATGTGACGATACCTATCGCCAAGTCGACCGCGTATTCGCAGCCGACAAATTATTATTATCCTCAGCCTATACCTGCGAATTATTATTCAAATGCGGGTTATTACAACTACGCCATGCCCAGTAGTTACAACACCTACATGCCCGCCTACGAGCCTTTACAACAGCCGATAGTTTATCCCGCAGCCTACCAGTATCAGCAATATCAATATCAGGCGCCATGCAATTGCTCCGGCAATGCGGCGTCTTCCTACTATTACGGTTATTAACAAACACACTGAATAGTGATATAATGACCGGATTAATATTTAAGGTAGGAATACAATAAATTTATGGCAGAATTAAAAGCGTTGTGTATGAAGTGCAGGACAAACAATAAGCCGACGATGAGAGACATGGTGAATCCGGTGGTTACAAAGAACGAAAAGGGCAGATATTCTGCTAAAGGTACGTGCGCAGTATGCGGAGGAAATATGTTTAAGTTTATGTCCGAAGCGGATGGGATGGCGATGATGAAATAAATTAAAATAGAATTGTTAGCACAAAAAATGCCCTATTTATAGGGCATTTTTTGTGCATGAGAGCTGCCACGCTTTATGCCAGATCGTTCCAGACTAGTACTTTCCACTCGTTTCTTTTTAGCCAATGATGCTTGTACGAGCATATGCACATGCTAGCGTTGTTGACGGGGTTGAGATAGGAAAGGGTATTATATTGCGAAGCAGTGAGCGAGTCTCCGTAGGTCATATATGACACGACCATTTTCAAAAATATTCCGTGAGTTACTAAAATAATTCTTTTTTCAGGTCTTCTCGAAATAAAACCCAATAATTTTTTCGCTCTCTTTTTGAGGTCTGCAAAATTTTCCTCGTCTGAAACGCGAAGGTCATCTGCGTGATAACTTTTATCTATTCTGTCTATGATTTTTCTGACCTCGACATCTCCTCCCCATTTGCCGATTACTTCGGAAGGATTTTTTCTTTCTTTGAGCAGATCGGAATATTTTACTTCCATATTTAATTCTTTACCAATGATCTCTGCAGTTTCGCGGGTTCGCTCAAAAGGGGAGGCGATGATGACCTGCGGTCTGCCTTTGTGCTTCGGGAATCTTTTGGCGGTAGCCAGTGCTTGCGCTCTGCCTTTTTCGGTCAGATGCCCTTCAGGACCTTGCCTGATATTTTGAGCGTTGAGCACTGTTTCGCCGTGACGGACGAAATAGATTAATTTGGTTGCCATATGAGTACATATTACAAGGTATTTCTACTGTTGACAATGGTTTATCCTTGGTATATACTTTCCCAGCGTCTTTCCTTTAGTGGGATGACGTTTTAATTTGACCTTCTTTGATAAGAGAATAGGTTTTGAGAACAAGTGCAAGCTTGTTTATTTTTTTGAATTCCAAGGGCTAGGAACAACACATTTACAAAAATACATTGCTGTTTTTTGTTTTGTTTCGTTCTAATTAACTTTTAGTTAGAGTTTGATCCTAGCTCAGGATGAACGCTGGCGGCGTGGATA
>CAZKJE010000013.1:0-16759 GCA_964553015.1 uncultured Candidatus Saccharibacteria bacterium
GGTAAAACTTTTTTCGGAAAGCCAAGGAAGAATTCTGGTTTCAGTATCGCCCAAAAATGCACCTGCCTTCGAAAAAATTGTAAAAAATATTCCACATGCAAAAATCGGCAAAGTCTCTAAAGATGAAAAGTTCATAATCGCAGATAAATCTAAAATAGTTGAAACAAATATAAAAAACCTGCGCAAAATTTATCACAAGTTTTCAGAGAGCATGAAATAGCATATCAGCTATGGCGTATATGTAAATTATGCAAAATAAAAAACTAATAATGTCGGGATACGGACTTAACTGCGAAGAGGAAACAAAATTCGCTTTTGATTTGGCAGGAGCAAAAAAAAAAATAAGCGCAGATATTGTACACCTGAATGATCTTATAGCACAGCCTAAAATGCTTTTGGAGTATCAGATATTAGTTTTTCCGGGAGGATTTTCGTATGGGGATGACACGGGCAGCGGAAAGGCTTTTGCAAATAAATTTAAAAATCATCTAAGTAAAGAACTGGCAGAATTTTTATCACGGGATACTTTAGTTGCCGGTATCTGCAACGGATTTCAGATCGTGACTAATTTGGGAATCCTGCCGGGCGGACTTACTTTCAATAAAAACGGAAAATATATCGACCGGTGGGTGGATCTAAAAGTTACAGGAAAGAGTCCTTGGCTTACAGGAATTAAAAAACTTTCAGTGCCTATAGCGCATGGTGAAGGACATTACCTAATAAATAAGAAAGATTACATAAAAATGCAGAAAAACGACGAGATTGCTTTTACATATGAAAAAGGAGAAGTATGCAAGTTTCAAAATCTAGAAAAAAATCCAAACGGTTCAGATTATGACATTGCCGGAGTTTTGGCATATAATGGCAGAGTGCTCGGGCTCATGCCTCATCCGGAACGCGCTATGTTTGCGCATCAGAGTCCGATGTGGCAAATTAATAAGAAAGTTGAAAAAGAAGGTGCAGGGTTGCAGATTTTTAAAAACGCAATAAATTACTATAAAAGATAATGAACGAACTCCGAGGAGAAAAATGCGGAATCGTAGGCATATACGGTAAGGAACTGCCTGTTTCCAGACTTGCTTTTTTTGCGTTATTTGCTCTGCAACACAGGGGGCAGGAAGCCTCGGGGATAACCACAAGTGACGGAAAAAAATTTCACACTCACAAAGGGGCCGGTCTCGTCGCGCAGGTTTATAAGGAAAAAGATATAGAAAAATTAAAAGGGCATATCGGCATCGGCCACAACAGATACTCTACTTCCGGCGGAGGCGCTTTAGACCATGCCCAGCCTGTGGTAAACATAGACAATTCTTTTGGCAGTTATTTTTCTCTCGCCCACAACGGAAACTTGCCTTCAGTAAAATCTTTACAAAAATTCTTATCCGCGCATAAGGCACTAAAAAAGAACAGAACAGATTCCGAACTAATAACCGATAGCATCGATTTTTATATTAAAAAAGGAAATTCTATAGCAAATGCGGTAGAAAAAGTATATCCGCTTATTACCGGAGCATTTTCGCTCGTAATGATGGATAAAAATAATTTGGTGGCCGTGCGGGATGCTTACGGAATGCGCCCGCTTGTGTTGGGAAAAATAAATAAAGGCTACGTCGTTGCTTCCGAAACCTGCGCACTCGCAACCATCGGAGCAACTTTTGTTCGCGAAATAAATCCTGGAGAAATGATAATCATAAACAGTAAAGGGCTGAAGAGCATGCAATTAGCAAAACCAGATCCTAAGCACGATATTTTTGAATACGTTTATTTTGCCCGTCCGGATTCTGTGCTTGATGGAAAATTAATCTACGAAGTCAGAAAAAATTTCGGCAGGCACTTGGCCAGTGAACACAAGCTAAAAAATATCGATAGCATTGTGCCAGTGCCGGATACGGCTACTCCTGTTGCCTTAGGTTATAGCGAAGTTTCCGGCATTCCGATGGAAATGGCTTTAGTAAAAAATCGCTATGTGCACCGAACTTTTATTGAACCAGACCAAAAATCCCGCCGGAACAGCGTAGCCCTAAAGCTTATACCGCTCAAAGAAGTGCTCAAAGGCAAAAAAATCGCAGTTATCGATGACTCTATAGTTCGCGGCACGACCAGTAAAAGGCTGGTGGAAACTTTATTTAAAGCCGGCGTTAAAGAAGTTCATCTTCTTATTTCTTCGCCTCCCGTACGCTTTCCCGATTTTTATGGCATAGACACTCCGAAACAGAAAGAACTGATCGCTTCCAATAAAACAATAGAAGGTATCAGGAAATTTTTAGGCGCGACTTCCTTGCATTATTTGTCTTTAGATGGACTGGTAAAATCTATAGGGCTGCCTAAGGACCAGCTATCCACTTCTTTTTTTACAGGCAAATACCCGATAGATTTAAAAGAAAGAATTAAGGAGGTTAACTATGATGTCCCAAAAGATTAAAAGCAAACTTTTATTTTTAGTACACGAGGGAGGCGCCCAAACTAATCTAAAGGCGGTAAAAGAAGCCATTGGCGCCGGCAAAATAAACGCAGAAATTTCGGCAGTAGTTTCTGATAGCGGATTTTTACCAGATTTGGGAAAAATATCGCCGGATTATATATGTCTCGCCGGCTGGAAAAAAATTATACCCGAAGAACTAATTAAAAATTATAAAATATTAAATATACATCCCGGCTTAATTCCAGACACAATTAACAGCATAGTGCAAAACCCTGATGGCACCGCTTCGTTATGGAATAAAGGAATGTATGGGAGTAAAGCAGTACAAAATTTTTTAGATCAAAAATCAACTTATGCGGGAAGTTCAGTACATTTTTTAACTAGCGAGTTTGATTTTGGTCCGGTTCTTGGAAGATGTTTTGAAAAAATAATTCCGTATGACAATGTGGAATCTTTGTATTCAAGATTAAAGATAAAAGAAAATAAATTATATGCTGAAGTTCTAGAAAAATTAACACACAGAAATAAGTTCTAAAATTCTATAGAACATTAGAATAAACATTATGGAAAGTAAATTAAAAATTTTAATAATAGGCAGCGGAGGCAGGGAACACGCGATAGGATGGAAAGTCATGCAATCTCCCCGCGCTGGACAAATTTATTTCGCGCCCGGAAATGGCGGCACGCAGAAAATAGGAATAAATGTGGACATACAGGCAAATGAAATTGAAAAACTTTTAGGATTTGCACAGAAAGAAAAAATTGATCTCACGCTGGCATTGCCGGATGATCCGCTCGCGCTTGGCATAGTTGATGAATTCCAGAAAGCGGGACCGCGCATATGGGGTCCCACTAAATCTGCCGCAAAATTGGAATGGTCTAAGGCTTTTTCAAAAGATTTCATGAAGCATCATGGGCTGCCGACGGCGAAATTTGAAATATTTGACGACTTTAACATTGCAAAGGCATATATAGGCAGACAGCATATGCCGATCGTCATAAAAGCGAACGGGCTCGCCCTCGGCAAAGGCGTGGTTATATGCCAAACTCCTAGAGAAGCGGAAGAGACACTCGAAAATATGATGGTAAAAAAAGTTTTTGGTGAATCCGGAAGCACCGTAGTAATAGAAGAATTTTTAAGCGGACCTGAAATTTCAATCCATGCATTTTCTGATGGAAAAACATATAAAATGTTCCCGTCTTCGCAGGATCATAAAAAAATTGGTGAAAATGACACGGGGCTGAACACTGGTGGAATGGGCACGATAGCACCGGTACCGTTTGTACCTGATAAATCAATGAATGAAATAGCGCGAGATGTTATTTCAAAAACAATATCAGCCATGGCTGATATGCAAAATCCGTTTTCCGGAGTTTTGTACCCGGGATTAATGCTTACGGAAAACGGTCCGAAAATTTTAGAATATAATGCGCGGTTTGGCGATCCGGAAACGCAAAGTTATATGCGCTTGCTTGATACCGACATTTTGGATATTTTTGATGCGTGTATAGATAAAAATCTAGATACGTTAGAAATAAAATGGAAAGATCTTTTTGCCTGCACAATAGTGCTTGCTTCGGGTGGATATCCGGAAAGTTATGAAAAAGGGAAAATTATTTCTGGAATTGATGAAGCAGAGATGCAGCCTGACATCGTCGTATTTCACGCAGGTACAAAATTGGAAAACAATAACCTATTAACAAATGGCGGGCGCGTACTAGGAGTTTCTGCTACGGGAAATACTTTAGAAGAAGCCTTAACAAAAGCCTACAAAGCGATAGAGAAAATTTCATTTGCGGGCATGCAATACAGGGGAGACATTGGCAAAAAAGCCCTTGAAATGCAAAGAAAACTTTGACAAATAAGTAATAATGTGATAAATTGGCAACAAAGTTGTGGCATCTGTCCATAGTGGACTAGATGTATAAAAAATGAAAAGGAGAAAGGAGATACTGCAATGACAGTTCAACCAGCAGTGCGTCGCAAGCTCCCCGACGAGCACGAGGCAATCACCCACAAGTTTTCCGTCGGAGGCCACGAGGGATACATCACCGTCGGCAAGTACGAGGACGGAGCTCCGGGCGAGATCTTCATCACGATGGCGAAGGAAGGGTCGACGATCTCCGGCCTCATGGACTCCTTCGCGACGATGACGTCGCTCGCGCTTCAACACGGCGTTCCGCTGCAACTACTGGTCGACAAGTTCTCACACACACGCTTCGAGCCCTCGGGATTCACGCAGAATCCAGAGATCCCGATGGTGAAGTCGATCATGGACTACATCTTCAAGTGGCTCACGATCAAGTTCCTCAACCGCGAGAGCCAAGTCGAAGCTAGTGTGATCAAACTCGACGAAGAGCCGGCTAAGGAGACGTTCCTGTACCAGCAGGACGCGCCCTCGTGCAATGACTGCGGCTCGACCATGGTGCGAAATGGTGCTTACTACAAATGCCTCAACTGCGGATCTAGTTCCGGCTGTGGATAGTCCACCAGCGAATCCCTGATACACAAATCGGGCTGGTGTAAGAAATACGCACACCAGCCCACGCGAACCCCAGATGATATTTATCAGCTGGGCGTTTTTAATTTATATGCTACCTTGGCATTGACAAAACCTAAATTCAATAGTAACTTCAAACTAGAAACTCTTACAAGGAGCTAAGGATGGAAAACCTAATCTGCGTTTGCGGCCCGCGTGGGGCAGGCAAAGAAACACTGTTGAACGCGATTTTGTCTTCCTCCCACGGAAGACTTCTTCGCAGAGTAGTTCCTTTCACGACTCGGAAACGACGCGACCAAGAGCAGCACGGTCGTGAGTATTACTTCTTGTCGAAAGATGTTTATTCGACAATAAAATCCGCCGACACTATTCTGTATTCTGTACAAATTGGTATAGGCGTGGGTAGCTACACTTCCGGAACCACCAAGAGTGAGTTTGACCGCCACGAAGACGGAATTATGGATGTAACCGTAGAAGGAGCTCGCACTCTTTGTCGGTATTCCAGCAACTCCTTACTTCTTTTCGTGTACGCCTCACCGGAAGAAAGGTGTCGGAGGATCATGAAGAGGCAAAACATGAGCGAAGCGGAAGCGCTAGCGCTCATGCAAAACGAACCATCTCCCGGCTCGCCGGACACAATGCCGGAATTGTATCCGGATTTCATCATCCTGGAAAATCGAGATGGAACTGAGGTTCAAATTCTCCTCAGTCCGGTTTACGATTTCCTGAAAGCGTCAGTCGCCGTATGACTGACGCTTTTTTGTTTCTTTGATATAATGCATCTAATGGAAAATATTATAAAAGTTGGTGTAGGAATTATGGTCTTAAAAGACGATAAGGTATTACTAGGTAAGCGTAAAAATGCACACGGGGAAAATGAATACGGATTCCCGGGAGGGCACCTTGAATACATGGAATCGTTCAGAGATTGCGCTGTCAGAGAAATAAATGAAGAGTGCGGAATTCAGGTAAAAAATATTGATTTTCTTTTCTTGATGAATTTAAAAAGCTATGCGCTGAAACACTATTGCCACATAGGTCTTGTTGCGGAGTGGGAATCAGGTATACCTCAAATCTTAGAACCAGAAAAATGTGATGGCTGGGATTGGTATTCATTGGATGCGTTGCCGGACCGACTTTTTGAACCATGTAAATATTCAATTGAAAGTTATAAGACTGGTAAAAAATACTTTGATCTTTAAGTTTGTTTTATTTTTATTAAATTGCTAAAATAGTCTATATGAAAAACCCAAAAGTCGGCATAATTATGGGCTCTGATTCGGATTTGGAAATAATGGCCGAAGCGGCAAAGATACTTGAAGAATTTGATGTCGCTTATGAAATTGCGGTAGCCTCGGCTCACCGCGCTCCGGAACTAGTTCATAAATATTCTACTACAGCAAAATCTCGCGGACTAAAAATAATCATAGCAGGCGCGGGAGGTGCTGCGCATTTGGCAGGAGTTACTGCTGCATTCACTACGATTCCGGTAATAGGCGTACCGGTAAAAGCAAAAACTCTGGATGGACTGGATTCGCTTCTCTCTACAGTAAATATGCCTCCGGGAGTTCCGGTAGCAACCGTCGGCATTAACGCATCAAAAAATGCCGGGCTGCTCGCCGTGCAAATACTGGCGACAGGAGATGCTGGTTTGGAAAACAAACTTACAGAATATAAAAAGAAGATGAGCGATGATGTGGAAGTTAAAGGGAAAAAACTTTCTGAAATCGGATATAAAAAATATTTGGAAAAATAAATTATAAAAATGAGCGAACTATCTAAAAAAAAGATCTACTCAGGAGATGGGGTTGATGTAGAAGAAGAATCTTTATTTAGCAGTTTTGCGGGGTCAATTTGTAAAGCAAGTTACAACAATTCTCCTTTTGTGGAGGTAAAAGATCTTTCCGAAGGAAATTTTCGCGGCCCTCGGCCTTTTATTTTTAAAAATTTGCCGGAAGGGTATTTTATAGAAGCCACTGCAGACGGCATAGGCACAAAAGGTATTTTGATAGATGCGGCAAACTCGCACGGATTAGCTGCTTATGACATCATCGCCATGACTGCGAGTGATATTACCCGCTATGGCGGAATTCCACTGGTCTTTATAAATATTTTTGACACCACTTCTATCGGCAACAGCGGAGATGAAGTGAGCAAAACCTATAAAAGCGCAATTGCGGGCTTGGGAAAAGTTGCAAAAGAAGGGAAGATAGTGGTCCTCAAGGGCGAAACTGCGCAAATGGGAGATGCTATAGG
This sequence comes from uncultured Candidatus Saccharibacteria bacterium, assembly GCA_964553015.1. GTDB lineage: Bacteria > Patescibacteriota > Minisyncoccia > Phycocordibacterales > UBA9973 > UBA9973. The sequence goes on from CAZKJE010000013.1 coordinate 7,180, forward strand.
TTCTGAAATTACTGACTCTAAAACAAAATTAAATTGGTCCGGAGTAATGATCGGCGCTTATCATCCGGACAAAATGATAACTGGAGATAAACTTACTGCAGGACAGGTAATAATCGCATTAAAAGAAGAGGGTTTTAGATGCAACGGAATTAGTGCAGTGCGAAAATCTCTAAAAGAAAAATTTGGCAAAGAATGGTGGGAAAATCCGGAAGCTAAAGAAAGTATCCGGCAAGCTGCTTGCTCTTCTGTGTTGTACGACATGTACGTAAATACTCTGCATGGCTGGTTTGCTAAAGGGTTTAAACCTGAAATTGAACTAAAGTCAGTTATACATTTATCTGGAGGAGCATTAAAAGAAAAGTTAGCTAAAGATATGCTTTTCCCGAAAGGGCTGGGGGCAGAGCTTTTTGATCTATGGGAACCACCGGAGATTATGAAAAAATGTGCGAAGTGGCATAATATAAGCGATGAAGAATTTTATGAAGTTTGGAACGGAGGACAAGGTATGCTATTAATTATAAATGAAAAAGATGCAGAATATTGCATAAAAAGGGCAGGGGATTTTGGAATAAAAGCAAAAATCGCCGGCAGAATCACGAAAGATGACGTTCCTAAAGTTTTAATAAATTCTAAACTAACAAAAGAGAAAATTATTACATACCGGTAAAATTTATGAATATAGAAAAAATAAAAGAGCACATTAATGATGTATTAGTCGAAACGAATTTTCCAAAGCTCGGCGATAAAAAAATCGGAAAAGTTCGGGACGTTTATATTGCAAAAAATCACATCACTCTCATTTCCACCGACAGACATACTTCTTTTGACAGAAAAATCGCAGAGGTGCCATTCAAGGGCGAAGTCTTGAATCAGATCAGCTTGTTCTGGTTTGATAAGACAAAAGATATTATACAAAATCATGTTATAAGCACGCCGGATCCAAATGTGGTGCTGGTAAAAAAATGCAAAGTGATTCCGATAGAAATGGTAGTCCGCGGCTATATCACCGGCTCTACAAATACTTCACTGTGGACTTTGTATAAAAATGGAGAGAGAGACTTTGGAAATTTCACTCTTCCAGACGGCATGAAGAAAAATCAAAAATTAGACAAGCCGGTTTTAACTCCGACGACAAAATCAGACGAGCACGATAGGCCGATTACCCCAAAAGAAATTTTGGCGGAGGGAATTGTTTCAGAAAGTATATGGAATGAAATGGCTGATAAGGCTCTGAAAATATTTACAAGGGGACAGGAAGTTGCTTTAAGTAAAGGATTAATCCTCGTAGATACTAAATACGAATTTGGGCTTGATGAAAATGGAAAACTAATACTCATAGATGAAATACACACGCCAGACTCCTCCAGATACTGGAAAGCAAATACGTACGAAGAACGCTTTGGGAAAGGCGAAGAGCCGGAATATTTTGATAAAGAATTTTTGCGCTTGTGGTTCAAGGATAATTGCGATCCGTATAAAGACGAAGTTCTGCCGAAAGCTCCGCCGGAATTAATAGCTGAACTTTCCCGCAGATACATGGAAATTTATGAAACTATTACAGGAAAATCATTTGAGCACGATTTCTCGCAGACTACCATTCAAAGAATTACAAATAACTTAGCAAACCTGCCTGCGCAGGCAGGAATATAAATGTCACTGAATTCTATTTCTCCAATAGACGGACGCTACGAGAAATACACAAAGGACCTTGTGCCGTATTTCAGCGAATCCGCTTCCATGAAATATAAAGTACTGATGGAGTGCGAATATTTAATAGCTTTATCGGAAACTAGAGGGGTAGAAATACGAAAATTAAGTGAAAAAGAAAAAAATTTAATCAGAAATGTGTATCGGAATTTTTCATTACAAGACGCTAAAACAATTAGTGATATTGAACTTGTAGGTTACAAAAATATAAAAGCTACGAATCATGATTTTAAAGCAATAGAATATTTTATAAAAGAAAAACTAGAAAAAACAAGCTTGAAAGATATACTGGAGTTTGTGCATTTTGGGCTGACCAGCGAAGATGCCGGCAATATTGCGTACGCGCTCATGTTATCTGATTCTATAAGCAATATTGTTATGCCGGAAATTAAAAAAATTGTCGCAGAATTAAATAATTTGGCAAAGAAATACAAATCTCTGCCTATGCTAGCGCGCACTCACGGTCAGAGCGCCAGTCCGACTACTTTTGGTAAAGAAATGGGAATTTTTTCTGCTCGCATTGAGAAAAGACTGAAAGAGCTGAAAAATATAAAAATAGAAGCAAAATTAAATGGAGCAACGGGCAACTATAATGCTTTATATGCGGCATATCCTAAAATAGACTGGATAAAATTTAGTGAGAAATTTATTGAAAGCTTTAATAAAACTAGAAGCTTAAAACTAGAAGCTAATCTTATAACGACACAGATCGAATGCCATGATAGCTATGCAGAAATCTTTGATGCTATAAAAAGAATAAATACTGTTTTGTTAGATTTCAACCAGGATATGTGGAGATATATTTCTGATGGCTGGGTTGGCCAAAAACCGGTGGCAGGGGAAGTGGGCTCTTCTACTATGCCTCACAAAATAAACCCGTGGTTCTTGGAAAACAGTGAAGGCAACCTAGGAACAGCTAATGCATTCTTTGAATTTTTCGCTCGGAAACTTCCTATCTCTCGTTTACAGCGAGATTTGTCTGACTCCACTGTGTTGCGGAGCATAGGCACTGCCTTTGGACACTGCCTGATAGGGTATAAGTATTTAAACAACCAACTGGGCAGAGTCGTAATTAATAAAGAAAAAATGTTGGAAGATTTGAACAATCATCCTGAAATAATCACAGAAGCTATTCAAACGATCCTGCGCCGCGAGGGTGTAAAAATGCCTTACGAGCAATTAAAAGAGCTTAGCCGCGGCAAAAAAGTTGAGCTTGCAGATATTCACTATTTTATAAATTCTCTCCAAGTTTCTGATAAAATAAAGAAGGAGCTTTTAAAAATAACTCCGGAAAATTACACCGGTCTTGCATCAAAACTCGCTTCCAAGTAAGATAGGTAGTAATGATCATACTTCGTATTTTAACTGGGGCGGTTCTATTGTTTTCAATACTTTTTATGCCTTTGTGGGTATCTGTAGTGCTCGCATTTGCCGGCATGGTTTATTTTTCCAAATTTTACGAGGCTGTTGCTCTTTTTTTGCTTTCTGACGCGCTTTACGGCATAAGTGAGGCAAAATTTAATGGCATGGCTTTTGTTTCATTTTTTACTTTTCTTATTGCTCTCTTAATAATAGAAATGTTTAAGAAGAAATTGAAATTTTATAATTAAATGATTATGATACGAAGAATACTGAAGAAAAATAACCTAAGAAGCAAAAACACATTCGTAGAGCCGGATGAAATTTTTCTTGACTCCACAAATCTGCAGAATTTTGACCGCCAGCAATTTGAGGGCCGTATAGAAAAGCCGATACCTAAAAAAACCATTCTGCTCGTCGGCATTTTATTTTTAGTTTTTACCGGCGTTTTCGGCTCTCGTCTCATGTACCTGCAGATACAAAAAGGAGAGGCGTATTTCAACAGAAGCCAGAACAACGTTTTAGAAAAAGTAATTATTTTTACAGATCGCGGAATAATATATGATCGAAATAAAAAAGAGCTGGCGTGGAACGAGAAGACAGATGAAACTTCTATACCTACGAGAGCTTACTCCTCTCCCGGATTTTCGCATGTTTTGGGCTATGTGAGCTATCCGACACAGGATAAATCCGGTAACTATTGGCAGGGAGAATTTATAGGAAAAGACGGCCTCGAAAAACAATATAATGAGATGCTGAAAGGAGAAAATGGCGCAAAAATAATTGAGACAGACGCGCTTGGTAAAATATACTCTGAAAATATCGTAAACTCGCCAAAAGCTGGTACGGATCTGGTAACTTCAATAGATGCCCGCGTGCAAAAAGAATTATTTGCTCTGATAAAAAATTTATCAGAGGAGCGATCTTTTGCGGGCGGAGCGGGAATAATAATTGATGTGCGAAACGGAGAAATACTGACATCCACGAGTTTTCCTGAATATAATTCTGAAATACTTTCTTTAGGAAAAGACAGAGAGGTTATCAGCTCTTACTTTAACGACAAAAGAAAAGTTTTCTTAGATAGAAACATATCCGGATTGTATACTCCGGGTTCTATTGTAAAGCCATTTTTTGCGCTTGGAGCTTTGGCGGAAAATATAATTGATCCGTATAAAGAAATTCTTTCAACCGGATCTATCTCAATCCCAAACCCATATTTTCCGGATCAAAAAACTGTTTTTAAGGACTGGAGAGTGAACGGCTGGACAAACATGATGGAAGCTATAGCAGTATCATCAGACATTTATTTTTACGAAATAGGCGGAGGCTATGAAGGGCAAAAGGGCTTAGGCATTGCAAACCTAGAAAAATATTCAAAACTTTTCGGCTTTGACCAAAAAACAGGCATAGATCTGCCGGATGAAAAGTACGGGAATATTCCGAGTCCGGAATGGAAAATTAAGAACTTCAAGGGCGATCCGTGGCGCATCGGAGATACGTATCATACTGCTATTGGTCAGTACGGATTTCAAGTAACGCCGGTAGAAATTGTACGGAGCGTGGGAGCTATTGCAAACAAAGGAACTTTATTCACTCCTCATTTAGTTATGGCAAATAAAGAAATGGAAAATCCGGTTCCAATACAAGGCCTGACAAAAGAACACTATGAATTTGTACACCAAGGCATGAGACAGGCAGTTACAGCCGGCACAGCAGCATCGCTAAATGTTCCGTATGTTGAAGTTGCGGCCAAAACCGGTACTGCCCAGCTCGGAGTTTCTAAAAATAAAGTTAACTCATGGATTGTGGGATTTTTCCCTTACGAAAATCCAAAATACGCTTTTGCGCTTATGATGGAAGCTGGCCCAGCTACGAACAGTGTCGGCGCATCCTCAATAATGCGACAACTTTTAGACTGGATGTCTGTGAATACTCCTGAGTATTTTGAATAAATGGCTTTTTTAGCGCTTGCAAGCCTCTGCCATTTATTGGTATAATGCATCTTATGCGCAAAGCAAGAATATTTTTAATTTTAGGGGTCTGGATAGCGGTATTGCCTTATTTAGGCTTTCCATATTCGTGGAAGGATATATTGTCTACACTTACCGGACTGGTTTTGATGTTTATGAGCTATGTTTTGTATCAGGAGCATAAGTCAAAAGAAGTTAAGCAAAATAATTTTGATAATTTCAGAGAGAATCGTGATTTTAGCGAAAAAGTTCCTGAGGGTGAAATTGAAGTTGATGTAATTGAAGAGGATTCTCATGGGCAGATAAAACTGCATAGAGAAATATAAATAAAATGGAAAATTATTCTAAGATAAGACAATATGGAATAACTGTTTTGCTGGTAGTTTGTTTTTTTATTTTCGGGATTTATATAGGAAGCAATAATCGCCCGGCAATAGAAAAAATCACAGGAGTGACCGGCAAAGAAACCGCCGTAGAGACTTCGGCGGACTTTTCACCTTTCTGGAAAGTTTGGAATAGTATAAACGAAAAATATCCCCATGCTTCGGAAACAAGCGACCAAGACAGGGTTTATGGTGCAATTGCGGGCCTTGTAGACTCATTGAACGACCCTTACAGTGTATTTTTTACTCCAGAAGAAGCTAAATCATTTGAAGAAGAAATAGCCGGAAATTTTAGCGGAATAGGCATGGAAGTCGGCATGAAAGACAAGGTGCTTACAGTTATAGCTCCTTTAAAAGATACTCCTGCTTATAGGGCAGATATAAAATCCGGAGATAAAATTTTAAAGATTGACGATAAGGTTACCGCAGGTCTTAGTATTGAAGAATCTATAAAACTTATACGCGGAGAAAAAGACACGACGGTAACTTTGACGATCTTGCGCGAAGGATTGGACCAGCCAAAGGAAATTAAAATAGTCAGAGACGTTATAAATATTCCAACTTTGGATGCCGAAAAAAGACCGGACGGAATTTTCGTGATAAAGCTTTATAGTTTTTCTGCAAAATCCGCAGGTCTTTTCCGAAACGCGATCAAGCAGTTTGTTAATTCCGGAAGCGATAAATTAGTGCTTGATCTTAGAGGCAATCCGGGCGGATATCTGAACGCTGCGGTAGACATGGCGAGCTGGTTCTTGAAAGGCGGAAAAGTTATCGTCACCGAAGATTATGGCGGCAATAGGCCTACTGAAGTATTTCGAAGCAAGGGTTACGATATCTTTAACGACAATTTAAAATTTGTAATTCTAGTAGATGAAGGATCGGCTTCGGCTTCAGAAATACTCGCAGGAGCAATGCAGGACTATGGACAGGCAAAGCTTATAGGACAACAGAGCTTCGGCAAGGGTTCTGTGCAGGAAGTCGTAGATATTACTTCCGACACGATTCTAAAGATCACCGTGGCAAGGTGGTTGACTCCGAATGGAGTTTCAATTTCAGAAAAAGGCTTGACGCCGGACTTTCCTGTAGAATTTACCAAAAAAGATGTTGAAGATAAGAAGGATCCGCAAATGGACAAGGCAGTTGAAATTTTACTAGCAAAATAAAAAGTATTTATGAAAGTGATTTTTTTGCAGGATGTCCCTCGGGTAGGGAAGAGGCATGATATAAAAGAAGTGAACGATGGCTATGCGCTGAATTTTCTGATGCCGAGAAAATTAGCCGAAGCGGCGACCCCTAAAGCAATTGCCGAACTGGAAAAAAGAAAGAAAAATATAGAGATAGAAAATAAGATACAAGAAGATCTCCTGATAATGAATTTAGAAGAAATAAAAAATAAAGTTTTGAGCCTAAAAGCAAAGGCAGACGACAAAGGACACTTGTTTTCCGGCATACATAGCAAAGAACTGGTAGAAGAAATGAAGAAACAGCATCACGCAGACATCAGCGCAGAATTCATTATTCTAGAAAAACCTATAAAAGAAGTAGGGGAATTCACGATTCCAATAGAAATAAAAGACAAAAAATCTTCGTTTAAATTAGTGGTTGAGAAACTGTAGTAATTAAAAAATCCCCTAATCAGGGGATTTTTTAATTTATATTACATTTACTATTTTCTTTACTGCAATCTTTCCGTGAAATGAAATCTTTCTTTTTGTTGCGAATTTTACCGTGCCGTCTTTGAGAGCAAATAGGGTATGATCCTTGCCTAATCCGACGTTTGTGCCAGCCATCACGTCTGTACCGCGCTGTCGGACGATTACACCTCCGGATTTAGCCTTCTGGCCGTCCGCAAGCTTAATACCGAGGTATTTTGGCTGCGAGTCTCTTAAGTTTTTGGCGGTACCGCCGGCTTTTCTATGTGCCATATGTCTCTATACTGCTTTTGTGTTAGAATAATTACGTAACAAATTACGTAATCTGTTACGTGTCTACTATATATCAACTTATGCAAAAAATCAAGCTATTCGTAGAAAGCCAGAGAGGGAAAGATATATTGACAGTCATGATCCTGATACTAGTTGGAATTGGCAGTTTTGAACTAGGCAGGCTGTCTAAAGAAAGTAATTCTTCGGGCATAAAAATAGAATACATGGGTCAAGAAGAAACTCTTGGTAAAAATCTCTCGGCAAATGTATTACAAGCTGTAAAATTTGCCGAACCCGCGACTAATTCTAGTGCAAGCACGACAAATTCCTCCACCAAAAACTTTTTCGCCTCAAGCAGGGGAAGCCGATACTATCCGATAGGCTGTTCTGCGGGAAAAACGATTAAAATGGAAAATCGAGTTTATTTTGCTACCAGAGAAGAGGCCGAACAAGCCGGTTATACCTTATCGAGTTCATGTAATTATTAATGTATAAAGATAAAATTTATTAATATTAATGTTGTAATGCAAATTAATTACAACCGGCAGATAAGATTATGAAAACATTCGCAATAACATCGTTCATAGCAGTTGCTTTGTTTATTTTTGGAGCTAATAGCTCGCAGGCATATTATTCGTCATATTATTATGGAGGGGATTATGGGCAGAATGTACGCTATGGGCAGTCTTATGAGCGAACATCTTCGTATCGATATAATAGAAATCACTACTATAGTCGTAACTATGGAAGGAATGTAGGATATAACTCATACAACTCAAGATACAATTACACATACAGAAGTTATGAAAGCTATTCAGACGATTACGGAAGCAATATCTCTTACTAGAGGAGGGCAGGGGCTAAATTGCCCTTGTGTTTAGTATATAGCCATGTCGCACAATCCAACTATCCATGGAAAGAAAATATTTTTTCTGCTTTCAGAGTTGGCTCTAATAGCTAACTATGAGAGATGATGGTAAAATTAAAATAATGTGGAGAATTAAAAAACTTTGTATCTACTTAGATGAGTATGTCAAAACTCGCTCTTTAGCGGGGCTCACTCTTGAATTTCAACAAATCCTAAGAAGTGGAATTACAGAAGATAAGTTAAAGGAATTTGGAGAGTATATTGAGAAAAAAGGGGAAAAAAGTATTGGTAAAATTGACATAGATGAAGTTTCTGACCTAGTAAAACGAGATTTCTTTGAAACGCAAACTCATCAAATTTACACAGACACTAAATTAATACGTGTTGGATGGAAGGGTCGAAAATTAACGCAAGGCAGCCGTATAGATAGATTCGTTTATTTTTGGGAGTACGCTTTTGCCGATACACCTTATTTAGTAGGCTTGATCGGCGGGGTAGGATTTCTTGCAATATTGTTCTTATTGTTACAGCAAATATTTATTAAAATATTTGCTTTGGTTGTATATTATTACACATTAATAAAATAAAGGAGCCAACTCTGAAAGCAGAAGGGAAGAAGGTTTAACCTATTTGTGTGGTTTTTGGGATTATTAACTTAATTTAAAATTGTATGTTTACATTCAAGAACCGCATGTGTGGTTTTTGGGTTAGGTTTGATATAATTAGACGTATGAAGACCGACTGGCGCAGATGGTGGGTAATAAATTGCCTTTATCACATTTCAGAACGAAAAAATGAATTGCAAAGATGGGTGCCAGAAGGTGAACTTTACTTATGGATGTGTGGACTTGATGGTACACAGCCACTCGATGATTTACTAAGAAGTAAAATAAGTATTTTCCGAACTCCCATTAAGAAATTACGGTATATCATTACGGAATTTCTTTTTGGAAAAAAAGATTTTCTTAGTATAGCAAGAATTATAGACCACTGCGCTGGCACGGAAATTGGTTGGATAGAAAAAGGTGTAAATCCAGGCGGTTATGGAAATGAAGAAAGAATCAGATTAACTGATAGGGGAGAAAGTGCGTATGCTTTATCTAGTTTTCTAGTATATTTGTTAAAAACATATTGGCAACTGGCAACATTATCATATACTATTGCTATTACAGTAACTATCTTTCTCTTTAAAATAATTACGTCGCAATAGATTCTCAAAACACAAAAAGACGACACGTACTTAAACAACTATCGCGGCAGCAAAGGGAAGGGGTTTCTAAGCACCCTTTAGGATTAATAGCCATGTCGCACAATATATGTTTCGGTCAGCTTAACTAGCTTACTGTGGCTCTTGGTTGACTTTCAATT
>CAZKJE010000014.1:0-11300 GCA_964553015.1 uncultured Candidatus Saccharibacteria bacterium
TGCTATATGTGCCTGGTTTCTTGTACCCCGCCGTTTTTCCGCGCGCAATCTTTTTGTACTCTGCAATATCTGTTATATTGATCATCTGGCTAATATATGTTTTTAGATATGATAAGCTTATCTTGCCAAAAAATTGGCTAACAGCAGCGATACTTACATATATTCTAACTCTTTTTATTTCAGGTATTACTGGAGGTCACTTTGAGCATTCTTTTTTCGGTGACTATTCACGTACCACTGGGATAATTATTTTCATTTATATCACCGCCTGGTACCTCGCTGCAGCTTCAGTGTTTCGGTCCAAGGATTGGGTGAATACATTTCGCGCACTTTTGTTTTCCGGAGTTGTTTTGGCCGTTATCTCATTTTTCGGAATTAACGGCCTCGCTCTCAGTGCATTTAATTTTCTAGACCAAGGAGGATCTCTATTTTCAAATAACACTTTTTCCGGAATTTATTATGTATTTGCCTTTTTCTTTGGCGTCATCTTGTTTGCAAAAGATAGCTCATGGCGGTGGCGGGTAGGATATGCTGTAGCTATGTTCATTATTCTCGTAAATCCAGATATTCTTAATTTCCAACTCTGGCAAGACCCGTCGATGATCAAAGAAGTTTTTAAAAATCCAGTACTTGCCTCGGGGACAGCGCGAGCTTCTGCTGCCGTTATGGGCATAGGGATTGTTCTTACTTTAGTACTGTATGTCATTCATAGAATTCGCGTATCCGTTGCCGTAAAGGGTGTCATATTCCTATTCGTATTGGTGTCATTATTGAGTGTTTCTATTTCATTTGTTTGGTCTGTGGCCGCGCAAAAAGGTTTCGGGTATGATTTATTGACAAGCCAAAGTGATTATCAGCGTCCAATGTTATGGGGGTATGGAATGAAAGCATTCGAAGAAAGACCCTTGTTGGGGTATGGGCCGAATAATTTTGAATATGCGCTTCAGGATACTCTCACTTCTGATATTTTCTTTTTGAAAGGCGGTAATTGGGCAGACAAAGCTCACAATAGTCTTATAGATTCGCTGGTTGAAACAGGTATCGTAGGCACGCTCGCTATGCTTTTTATTTTTCTCACTGTCTCATGGTATGGTTTCAAGCGCTATAGAAGTACGCAAGATTTCTCCATACCAGTTACTATACTGATTCTTGTCCTGCACTTTATACAAACGCAAACATCATTTAACACAAGCACAAGTTTGCTGATGATATTTATATTATTGGCGTATATTTCGTCAGAATACTCTAGCAATATTTTATTTACTTCTTCTCGACGCGCAAGAGAAATCGCTCTATGGCTGGGGTCGGGCGTCGTCATAGTTATGCTTATCGTAGGATCAATTCTTCCTGCTCTCTACAACCGTAATGTGGTGAAAGCCCTAGGATCTCGCAATATTGAAAAACGCTTACAAGTATATCAGTCCCTACATTCGTTGTATGGTTATCCGCCTGAAGTTCTTCGAAAAATAACTGAAATTTATACCGGTGCTCTCGTAAGGAATTTTGACATTCTTAAAGATAACAAAAACGCGATGGAAGGAATAGCGACTGAGTTCAATGTTGTTCTTGATTTGTATGAAAAACATTATGATCAGTATGATGATAATCTTAAATACATCATAAATTATGTGCGCACTATACACGTTGCAAGTTTATTTGACGTGGACCGTTTTGATCGGGCAGATGAGCTCATTTCCCGAGCAAAAGAAATTTCAACATCTGTGCCACAGGTATTCTGGTTGTCGGCTCTGCAGGCAAAATATACAGGAAATGAAACGCTAGCTTTTGAGGAAATTGATAAAGCAATTGTTATGGCTGAAGACGGTCGTGCCAAATTTGAAAGTTCTGGGCAGCTGGATGATCGTTTTTACTTTATTTCATTGAAGATACGAGATTTTTTAATGGACACCAGTGGTTCAAAGAAAAAGCAGTACCTTTATCTAGAAGGGGTATAGCAAATTATTTGGACTTCTACCAAAATTATTTTGCTTGAATTGTACCGCTGAATGATGTAGTATTAACTTGTATGGAAACAGAAAATCATTTACTAAAAACACTGCGAGTACTACTAATTAGCACTCCTTTTCTGTTTACTTTGGTATATATTCCAGGATTCACATTTCCCGGAAGTTTTCCGAAAGCGATATTCTTATACATAGCTGTATCCATAATACTTGTCGTTTGGCTAATAAACATATACAGATCGGGCGTTGTTGTGTTTAAAAAAAACTGGATAAATATAGCTGTATTCGGTTATATTTTAGCGCTTTTTATTGGAGGGGTAGCTAGCGGGCATTTTGAAGAGTCTTTTTTCGGGGCTATTAGCCGCATGACTGGAATTGTTACTACGTTGTATATTTCCGGCTGGTATCTAATAGCTTCTTCGGTATTAAAACCCCGTGATTGGACATATGTATTTCGAGCATTACTATTTGGAGGGGCTATTTTAGCGGTTATTTCTTTCTTTGGGATTAACGGTTTTGGCTTGAAAGCGTTTAGCTTTCTGGAGCAAGGGGGGTCGTTATTCTCAAATAACACGTTTTCCGGAATGTATTATGTCTTTGCTTTTTTCTTTGGCGCTGTATTATTTACCAAAGAGAAATCATTGAAGTGGCAAATATCATACGCGCTAGCCATGCTTGTTATTCTCATAAATCCCGACATTTTTAATTTTCAGATCTGGCAAAATATGGGAATGCTTAAAGAACTTTTTAGTCATCCATTGCTTGTTTTAGGAACGGCGCGAGCTTCTTCAGCTGTTATGGGTCTAGGAATCATTCTTACTCTCATACTGTATGTCATTCATAGAATCCGTATATCCGTTGTCGTTAAGAGCGTCTTATTTTCTTTCATTGTACTGGTCCTCACAGGAGTCTCTCTCTGGTTTGTCGGATCTACGATTGCGCAAAAAGGGTTTGGAGCTGATTTTTTTGCAAGTCAAAACGACGTTCATCGCCCAACAGCTTGGAAGCAAGTAGCTGGTGGATTTTCAAATAGGCCACTCTTGGGATATGGTCTTAATAATGTTGAATATGTTTTTCAAGATACGCTAGGCCCGGAAATTCCATTTATAAAAGGAGACAAATGGTTTGATAAAGCGCACAACATTTGGCTGGACCTTGCCTTAGAAACAGGCATATTAGGTATTCTTAGCGTAATAATTTTATTTATTTTAGCTTGCTGGTATTCATTTAAACATTATCGCGATACTCGCGATTTTTCTGTCCCTCTTGTTTTATTGCTGCTGGTCTTGCATCTTATTCAAATACAAACCTCGTTTAATATTGTTACGAGCTTGTTTATGATATTCATACTGTTTGCATATGTGTCGTCATTTAGTAGGGAAAATATTTCTTATAGTATCTCGCACAGGGCTAAATCGATAACGCTGTGCGCTCTCCTTGTTCTCATTACAGGAGCAATGATATTTACCGCAATTATCCCTGCAAAACATAGCCGAGAACTTGTCGGCGCTCTCGTTTCGGCTAATTTTGAAAGGCGTATGAATATGTATAAATCATCGCATTCAATATATGGCTATCCCGCAGATTACGCTTACTTTGTAACTGAAAAATTCACAAATGCATGGCTTGAGAATCCGGCAATATTTGATAATCCTGTGGCGAGGGAAGGAATAGCGACCGAGTATAGCGCCATGATTGATTTATACGAGGCGCATTATAATCAGTATAGAGACAATTTGAGATACAATATGAACTATGCGAATACTATTTTTATTGCGAGATTGTTTGGCGTAGATCGTTTGGCTCGCGCCGGAGAATTGATTGCGCGAGCCCAAGAGCTTTCAACCTCAATTCCCCAGGTATTTTGGCTAGCATCTCTTCATGCCAAGTATACCGGCAATGAAAAATTGGCTTTTGAGGAGGCTCAAAAGGCAATTGCATTATGTGAAGCTGTTCGCGCAAAGTTTGACGAAGATCAATTAGGCCATTTTTGCGACACATCGTACGATCTGTATGGTTTTTTAGAAAAAACCAAGGGCTTAAAAAATAAACTTTATTTTCATTTACAAGATATATAGTATTTGTTATGAAAATTATAGTTACAGGCGGGGCGGGGTTTATAGGTAGTCATATTGTGGACGCACTTGTTGAGGAAGGGTATGAAGTGCATGTAGTTGATAATTTATCGGCCGGGAAAAAAGAAAATGTAAATCCTAAAGCAGTTTTACATGTCGCAGACATAAGAGAAAAAGAAAAGTTGGTTCCAATATTTAAAAATGCCAAATATGTTTTTCACGAGGCAGCTTTTCCGCAGGTGCAATACTCAATAGAAAACCCCATTGAGACTAACGAAATTAATGTTTTAGGCACCCTGAGTGTTTTGGAGGCTTCAAGAGTAAATAAAGTTAAGCGGGTAATTTTTGCTTCTTCTAGTGCCATATATGGCGACCAGGAAATTTTGCCTATAACCGAAAGCATGCAAGAAGTCCATCCTCTTTCTCCTTATGGAGCGCAAAAGTATATAGGCGAGGTTTATATGAAACTTTACGCCCAGATTTATGGAGTAGAAACTGTTTCTCTGCGTTATTTTAATGTTTATGGCCCCAGACAAAGCGCGAGCGGCGCCTATGCTTCCGTGATTCCTAAGTTTATAGAATTTCGTAAGATGAATGAACCGCTTACTATCACCGGAGACGGAGAACAAACTAGAGATTTCGTAAACATAAAAGATATTGTTTCGGCGAACATTTTAGCCATGAAGGGAGACAAGGTGGGGAATGGCGAAGTGCTGAATATCGGCGGAAGTAACCAATACTCCATCAACTACATTGCAAAATTAATTGGCGGAGATATTTCTTATATTCCTCCTCGTATTGAGCCTCGCCAGACACAAGCTGGTATAGCAAGAGCGAAGGAGTTCCTAAATTGGGAACCGCGTGTTATGTTAGAAGATGGGATCGCAGAATTAAAGGCGTATAACAATATTTAAAACATGAAAGATAAAAAAAGAGCATTAATTATAGGTATTACGGGTCAAGATGGATCATATTTGACTGAATTTTTGCTTGAGAAAGGCTATGAAGTTCACGGAATGATTCGCCGTTCTTCGAGTTTCAATACTGGAAGATTGGATAAAATATACGAGGATCCGCACGTTCTTAATCGCCATCTTGTTCTTCATTACGGGGATCTTTCCGATTCCAATAGCATAAATAGCATGATTAATAAAAGCAAGCCGGATGAAATTTACAATCTGGGAGCGCAGAGCCACGTGCGGGTGAGTTTTGATATACCGGAATACACTGCCGACATAGATGCCTTGGGGACATTGAGGTTGCTCAATGTCATCAAAGAACAAAATTATCCGATAAAATTTTATCAGGCAGGAAGCAGTGAGATGTTCGGGAAGGTCCTCCAAACCCCGCAGAAAGAAACAACGCCATTCAATCCGGCTAGTCCTTATGGCTGTGCGAAAGTATTTTCGCACATGATTTGTGCCAACTACCGCGATTCTTACAATATGTTCATTTGTAACGGAATATTGTTTAATCACGAATCACCGAGAAGGGGTAGGACATTCGTTACCAAGAAAATAGTGGAAGGCCTTGTTGATATAAAACTTGGCAAAAAAGATAAAATATTTCTGGGGAATTTGGATGCCAAGCGTGACTGGGGTTATGCCAAAGATTATATTCGGGCTATGTGGCTGATGCTTCAGGAAGACAAGCCGGATGATTATGTGATAGCAACAGGAGAAACGCACTCGGTCAGAGAGTTTGTAGAATATGCGGCATCTTTGGTCGGGTATAAGATTGTCTGGCAGGGAGAAGGATTGGAAGAGGTCGGGATAGATGAAAAATCAGGGAAAGTTTTAATAAATATAGATGAAACATATTATAGGCCGTCTGAAGTTGATTTATTGCTTGGCGATGCTACAAAAGCAAAAGAAAAATTAAACTGGGAAGCAGAAGTAAAATTTAAAGATCTCATAGATTTAATGGTAAGAGAAGAATTTGAAGAGCGAGGTCTTTCAATTTGATATAGTCATGATAGAAAAAAATGCAAAAATATATGTAGCTGGGCATACTGGTTTAGTCGGTTCCGCTATTGTAAGGGGCTTAATAAAGTCTGGCTATGCGAATATAATAACTAAAAGTCATCGGGAGCTTGATTTAAAGTCTCAAGCTGAAACCGAAAAGTTTTTTTCTCTTGAAAAACCCGAATATGTTTTTTTGGCTGCGGCTAAAGTCGGGGGAATATTGGCAAATGATACATACCCCGCAGATTTTATAAGGGATAATCTTATGATAGAGGCAAATATTATAGCAGCAGCTCATAAATATGAAGTTAAAAAACTGCTTTTCCTCGGGAGTTCTTGTATCTATCCAAAACTCGCACCACAGCCGCTAAGGGAAGAATACTTACTTACTGGAGAGCTTGAGCCAACAAATAAGGCTTATGCGGTAGCCAAAATTGCCGGAATTGTAATGTGCCAATCTTACAACAAGCAGTATGGCACAAATTTCATAAGCGTAATGCCTACAAACCTATACGGGGAAGGAGATAGTTTTGATCTGAAGAATTCGCATGTCTTGCCGGCGCTAATCCGCAAGTTTGACGATGCCAAGAAAAACAACTTGCCAGAAGTAGTACTCTGGGGGACGGGTATGCCCAAGCGAGAATTTTTGTATGTGGACGATCTGGCTCTTGCGTGCATATTTCTTATGGACAAATATGACAACGGCGACATTATAAATATTGGCACCGGAGAGGATTTGTCTATTTTAGAATTAGCCAATATTGTAAAAGAATGCGTAGGTTATAATGGAGAAATTATATGGGACTCTTCAAAACCAGATGGCACACCTAGGAAGTTGCTTGATGTATCTAAAATACAAGCTTTGGGATGGAAACACAGCATTCACCTCAAAGAAGGGATAAAACGCACTTATGACTGGTATAAGGCTAACTTCAGGCCAAATAAATGATAATTGTAAGACTAAAAGGCGGATTAGGCAATCAAATGTTTCAATACGCCCTAGGGCGGGTTTTGAGCTTAAAAAATAACACAAAGCTTAAGCTTGATCTTTCTTTTTTTGATCTTAATTTTAAGAACACAACAAAGAGAAGTTATAATTTAGATGTATTTAATATCAAGGCAGGAATAACCCGCTTGTCATATTTGATCTCTATACTTAGGAAAATTTTTAAAAGCAGGGGTCAGGAAAAAAGTTTTCAGTTTGATAAAAAAATATTATCTATAGGCGAAAATGCATATCTTGATGGCTATTGGCAAAGCCCAAAATATTTTGAAGGGTTTGAAGATATTCTAAAAAATGACTTTACTCTTAAAAATCCATTAACCCAGAACACTAAAATTCTTGCGGAAGAAATTAAAGACTCAAATTCCTTATGTATTCATGTGCGCAGAGGAGATTATGTGGGTAATAAAAATCATGAAGTTGTTGATACAAATTACTATGCAAAGGGAGTAGAATACATAAAAAATCACGCCCAGATAGATAAAATTTATGTCTTTTCTGACGAGATAGAATGGTGCAGAAATAACTTATCGTTTGAGCTTCCGGTAATGTTTGTAGGCGATAATTATGCCGGACGATGCGGGGAAGAGCATATGTATTTAATGAGTCAATGCAAAAATTTTATAATTGCGAACAGCAGTTTTTCTTGGTGGGGAGCCTGGTTGTCTCAACATAAAGAAAAGATAGTTGTTTGCCCAAAGCAGTGGTTTACAGATACATCAGTCAATACAGATGATTTGATACCAGAAACATGGATGCGGATATGAAAAATATAATAAATAAAATTAAAAATTTAACGCTAGAACAGGTAAATAAAAATTTAGTTTTTATTGCTTTACTTGCTTTGATTTACAGACTTGGGAACTTTTACAACACTTTCATTCCCAAGCCGTTTGAGATTTTGGTTTTCATAATTGTTTTATTGACTATAACCGATGCGTTAAAAAATAATAAAATAAAAGAGTTTTTCTTTTCTATACCGAGGGGTATAGCAGTAGCTTCAATCTGCTTGGTTGCTTCTGTTTTACTTGGCTGGGGGGCGTCAACCATAAAAGGGATTCCATACACTTTTAACGCGCTTCTAGAGTTCGGCACTTTCATATTTTCCTTGAGTATATTTTTATTGATTTTAATTTACACCAGAAACTATAAAAATTACGTTAAAATATATTTTTACGCTCTGCTAATGCCTACGGTGTACGCGGTTTTTGTATTCTTTCCCAAAGCAGTTTATTATCTCTCGCTCGGGAATGATGGCACTTTTTTGGGCTTTACGATGAATCCGAATATAATATCCAAGGTTTTGCTTATTCCGGCATTTTTTTTCATCTCTTATTCTTTATTTAAATACGAGCAAAAGTGGTCTAGACAGGGATATGTTGTAATTTCTTTTCTCATAGTAGCTTTATTGTTTTGGACCGCTTCTCGCGGAGGACTTATTTCACTCCTTTTCGCTTCAATTTTTATATGGCTTGTATTTTCGCTTCACAATTTTAATTGGAAAAAATTATTTTACAGCGGTGTTCTTATCTTTGCAATTCTTACAATAGGGTTTGCTTTGACTCCCGCCACCGGTAAGCAAAGAGTGATTTTGAGAGCTTTATATCCGAGTGGTTCCGATCATTCCAGTTATTTGCCCATTCAAGACAAATCTGCCGGTGAGGTTATCATTAAATTTATTAACGATAAAGTTGGTAGCCCAGCCCTTATTTATTTTTCTAGAGAAACTCGTTTCCAAATTTGGCCATTTTATTTAAGGCAAGTACTGACAAATCCGCTGGGTATAGGTCCGAATACGCATTTTAGCTTTAACCTGCTGGATTATAGCGGGGAGTACATAAACTCTGGACCACATAATACTTTTCTTCAGATCTGGCTGTGGGGAGGTCTGCTTGGGATACTTAGTTTCCTTTATATTTTTCTAAATGCATTCAAGAACCTTTTTATTAAATTAAAGTCTGATTTTAATCCTTTTACTCTTGCATTGCTTGGCGTCCTTTTTTCGGTTAGTATTTCTATAATGTTTGACGACAGCTTGTCTTTCTTTTGGTTTTTTATAATTTTAGCTTTAGCCTTGAGATATGAAAACACCACTCGTTAGTATAATAATGCCTGCCTATAATGGCGCAAAATGGATTAAGAAAGCAATTTTAAGCGTTCTAGTACAATCTTTTGCGGATTTTGAATTCATTATAATAAATGACAATTCTAGTGATAATACTGAAGAAATTGTCACTGCTTTTGCAAAATATGACAAGCGTATAAAATATATCAATAATGAACATAATTTAGGAGTGCAAAAAACTCGCAATGTTGCCTTGGAAATAGCTACGGGCGAATATATTGCAGAAATTGATCAAGATGATGAATGGATAGACAAAGATAAGCTCAAAAAACAGGTTGAATTTTTAGATAATAATAAAGATTATGAATTAATTGGAACTGGTGTTATTGTGGTTGACGAAGATGGGGCCGAAATAGCTAGATATTTTATGCCTGAAACTGACTTGGTGATTAGGAAAAAGATTTTACGCGCGAATTGTTTTATTCACTCCAGTGTTTTATACAGGACAAAATCCGTTAAAGAAATCGGCGGTTATACTGTGACAAAAATGTCAGAAGACCATGATCTTTGGCTTCGGCTTGGCAGAATTGGCAAATTTACGAATTTAGAGGAGTATGCGGTTCAGTATTGTTTTAGCGCAAGGGGATATAATTCTCAAGATAAATTCTTGCGTTTAAAGCAAAATTTGCTTTTTGCGCAGGAGCATAAAGATTTCTATCCGAATTATTTATTTGCAATAATATTGGGATGGACAAAAATTTGTTTTTACCCGATTTTTAATTTAATGCCCACACGCTTAAAAGGTATTTTTTTAAAATTACATAAAAAGATCTAAGTAAACTTTCTTGATGTATTCTTCTATTGGCAGGATGTTTTTAAAATGAATTGCCTCTATAATTTTATTTTGGGAGTAGGCCGTAGCATTGGTAAGGGCTTTAAGTCTTGAAAATGTTAGTGGGTTTTTTCGGCGAGTTATGAAACTAATCAAGGTTAGTACCAAAGTGGCCAACCAAGCAATAGGGTAGGGGATAGTCTTGGTTTTTTGGGCGATAACTGGAGGTATGTTTTTTACTAAAATATCCATATCTTTAAAAGTTATGGGGTTATTGACCAAATATACGCCGCCGTATGGAATGTTTGCTTCGGAAAGCTGTATCATTGCCTTAACTACTTCGTCAATATGAACAATGTTATATATTCCTTGGCCGATGTTTTTATAGGCGCCGCTTCGCATACTTTTTATAAGTTCTAAAAAACTGTTTCCTTCTTTGTTTTTTCCAGAACCAAAAATAGTGGTTGGTCTCAATATATGCGCTTTTAGGCCGAGCTTTATTCTATCCAAAACTATTTTCTCGCCTCTGTATTTTGACCATTCGTAGGCATTGTGCGGATTAATCACTCCGGCGCTGGAAAGATGTATAAGCTGGCAATTATTTCGCATGGCAATTTCTACGATGTTTTTTGTTCCCAACACATTGACTTTCTCCATTTGTTCAGTTTCTAAAATAACTCCTGCGCAATGGTAGATAGTATCAATATCGGGCGGTAAGTTAATCGGGTCGGTAATATCGCCAATGATTATATTGATATTTTTGTTGCTGGAAAAAATAGGAGATTCTTTTCTCATTAATACATATACCTGATGCCCTTTTTCAATAAGAGAATTAACAAGATGTTGCCCGACATATCCTGTGGCCCCAGTGACAAATTTTTTTTTCTGAATCATGATTTAAAAAAGTTTTTATATTTTTCTTTATTATCCAATATATATTTCGGCAGATCTTTTTCGTTAGTCCAGAATTTAAAATTTCTGCCCATATAGTCTTTTTTACCAAATCTTCCGTCCAATTTTTCCTGAACTTCTTTTGTATTATAACTATCTTTCGTATAACTATCATTCAACTTTCTACGAACCTCTTTGATGCCTCCCATACTGGTAAAGTGCCACCCGCCATTTTTTATATAGACATATTTTGTTTTCCCTTTAGTCCTTAGATGATTTAAGCAATTATTTTTTATATTTTTGTATTTTGTCACAATAGTCCCGGCCCAAGGTTCGCTAGAACGATTATTCAAATAATAAGCATAGACTTCTTGTCTTAATTTAAAAATATCATCCTTGGTGTAATCAATTAGAACTTCCGGATTCCATATTTCATCCACATCGCCAATGAAGCATATATCCTCATCATTTAAATCTGTAAGCGCCTTTTTAATACTTTCTTTTTG
>CAZKJE010000015.1:0-9986 GCA_964553015.1 uncultured Candidatus Saccharibacteria bacterium
CACCTAATGTAGGGGGAGGTGAGGAGGGGGTATAATCATTTATAAAATAGAATGTATAAATACATAGATATACACAGCCATGTGAATTTTTCTGCTTTTGATGCGGATAGGGGAGAGGTTATGAAACGGGCAAAAGAGAATGAAACTATAGTTATAAACGTCGGCACTCAAATAGACACTTCAAGAAAAGCAGTAGAGATGACTAATACGTATACTAATACGTATGCCATCATCGGACTGCACCCAATTCATACCGGTGCTTCATATCACGATGTAAAAGAATTGGGTGTTGGCGGAAAAGAGTTCACTTCACGCGGAGAAATTTTAGACAAAGATGCATACCGCGAACTTTTGAAAAACTCTAAGGTGGTGGGGATAGGCGAATGCGGATTGGATTATTACAGATGCGACGAAGAATCTGTGGCAAAGCAAAAAGAAGCGTTCATCGCGCAGATAGAACTTGCAAACGAATTTAACAAGCCGATCATGCTGCATATCAGAAATAATCCGGAAGACAAAACCAAAAATGCATATTTTGATGCATTAGATTTGCTCAAACAACATGCAAAGATAAAAGGCGATGTGCATTTCTTTGCCGGAGGGGTCAAAGAGGCGAAAGCATTTTTAGATTTTGGTTTTACTCTTTCTTTTACGGGAGTTATCACTTTCACCCATGATTATGATGAAGTTATCAGGAATATCCCGCTTGATATGATAATGACCGAGACAGATTCTCCCTATGTCACCCCTGTGCTCCACAGAGGCAAGCGCAATGAACCTTCTTATGTGAGAGAGGTAGTGAAAAGGATCGCAGAAATAAAAAACTTGCCGGAACCGGAAGTAAGACAGGCAATTATTAACACCACAAGGCGTGTTTTTGGAATTTAAAAACCCCTCCTGGCCTCCCCTTATCAAGAGAGGGAAAATTACGAGCCCCCTGACAAGGGGGTAGGGGGGTTGTATTTTAAAAAGATTTTTGCTAGTATGAAATCTATGCCAGAAGCAGATATTAAAGACGAAAATGAAATAAAAGAAGCGGGAAACGATCGGGTGTATGAGCTCGGCTATTTATTGGTTCCGACTGTTTCCGAAGAAGATGTACCTGTTTCTTATGGAAATCTGAAAGATATGGTGTCTTCATTTGGAGGCGCGATTATTTCTGATGAAATGCCTAAAATGATTCCTCTTGCGTATCAAATGGTTAAAGTAGTTTCAAACATCCGCAATAAATTCAGCACTGGCTACTTTGGATGGATTAAATTTACCATGGATTCCGCTAAAGTTTTAAAATTGAAAAAGAAGCTTGATCTCGATCCGACTATTATAAGATTTTTGATATTAAAGACTGTAAAGGAAAATACAATCGCCGCAAAGAGATTTGTGCGCGGGGATATGCACCGAAAGCCAAAGAAAGCGGCGGGAGAAGAAGGCGGAATAGCTGTTCCCATAAACAAAGAAGAGATAGATAAAGAGATAGAGGCAATGGTAGCGGCGTAAAAAATTATGTACTTAAACAAAGCAATTGTAATAGGAAATCTTACCCGCGATCCGGAGCTTCGTTCTTTGCCCTCGGGCATTAAAGTCTGCACTTTTTCTCTGGCTACAAACAGAGTCTGGAAAGACAAAAATGGAGTCCGACAGGAATCTGCTGATTATCACAACGTCGTGGTTTTCGGGAGACAAGCAGAGACCGTCGCCCAGTACATGAAAAAAGGCAATTCAATATTAGTAGAGGGCAGGATGCAGACGAGGAGCTGGGAGGACAAAAATAGCGGCGAAAAGAAATACCGCACGGAAATAGTCGCCGATCGCACGCAGTTTGGGCCCAAAGGAGGTCAGACAGGAAGCGGAGGCGGGGAAGGAACCACAAGCGCAGGATCGAGAGCACCCGCTTCGCAAGAGTCCGGTGAAGTTGATTCTATAGAGTATCCAGAGGAAGACATTAATCCAGAAGACATACCTTTTTAATTTTAAACAACATGAAACAAGATTATTTTTCAGCAAACAATATAAAATATATAGATTACAAGGACATTGAGATCCTCAAGAAATTCTTGAACCCAAACGGCAAGATAGTGAGCCACAAGAGATCAGGGATAACTTCTAAAAACCAGCGGGCACTCGCTTCGGCTATCAAGCATGCTCGCTTTATGGGACTCCTTCCTTTCGTTGTAAAATAAAATACTCGTACGAAGTATTTTATTTTCTATACGCGTTCCACGTAATCTCCAGTTTCAGTATTGACGCTTATCCTATCTCCTTCTTTTATGAACATCGGGGCGTTTAAAGTCGCGCCATTTTCCAAAGTTATAATTTTATTTCCTCCCTTGGAAGTATCTCCGCGCACGGCCGGCGGAGCTTCTTTAACCAAAAATTCCATTTTTATCGGCAAAGTTACTTTGATTATTTTTTCCTCCTCATCATCTTCCCAGACCAATGCCGTAGCATTACTATTTTGTTTTAAAAATTTTGCAGTTTCTCCGGCGATAAGGGCGGCATCCAATTTGAATCTTTTAGATTTATCTTCCGGATCGCAGAACCAATATTCTCCTTTATTTACGTACAAAAAAGTAATATCCTTTTTATTTATATCCGCTTCATGCGCAGATTCGGAGACGTGAAATGTAGCGGGGAAGACCTTGCCGGAGATAAGACTTCGGAGCTTCACCTGATTTTGGGGCTTTCTCTGTTGAGTGCGGGCGACATGAGATTCTATGACTTCGCAAGGCTCATCGTCGTGTATTATTATTTTCTTTTCGCGAATTTCGCTATATTCCAATTGGGCCATAGGCAATATACTAGCAGAACTAGGCCTCCTCTGCAAATTTCTTCATGATCTCTTTCAGTATTTGGTCTGACACCTTTTTTTCTCCCTTCAGAAATGTGCGAGTGGAATCATAGCCGACACCGAGTTTTACTTTTTCTGGTTTCTCTCCCTCTGTTTTGCCGGCTGGCGTGTAGAAATATGAATTTCCGCTTTTTTCTATAATTTTAAATTTTTCTCCGAGCGCCATCATTTCTCCTTCTTTTGATATGCCTTCGTTATAAATGATATCAAACTCTGTCTGTTTGAACGGCGCGGCGACTTTATTCTTTACAATTTTTACACGCGTGCGGGAGCCGACGACTTCTTCTCCTTT
Source organism: uncultured Candidatus Saccharibacteria bacterium (assembly GCA_964553015.1). GTDB lineage: Bacteria > Patescibacteriota > Minisyncoccia > Phycocordibacterales > UBA9973 > UBA9973. The sequence goes on from CAZKJE010000015.1 coordinate 3,141, forward strand.
TTTGATCTGGGCTATCTTCCTGATATCAAGACGCACAGAAGTGTAAAATTTTAGCGCCTTGCCTCCCGGTGTCGTTTCCGGATTGCCAAACATCACTCCGATCTGCATCCGGATCTGGTTTATGAAAATGACGACGGTTTTAGAACGGGCGACTATTGCCGTAAGTTTTCGGAGCGCCTGAGACATGAGCCGTGCCTGCTTGCCGACATGGTAGGCGCCCATATCTCCCTCTATCTCATCCTTTGGGGTAAGCGCCGCCACAGAGTCCACCACTATCACATCAATTTTTCCCGTGCGCACCAAGCTTTCAACTATCTCAAGCGCCTGTTCGCCATTGTCCGGCTGAGAGATAAGGAGATCGTTTATATTTACTCCGAGTTTCTTGGTATAATCCGGATCCATCGCATGCTCGGCGTCTATGTAGGCACACACTCCACCGAGCTTCTGAGCTTCCGCGACAATGTGCAAGGAGAGAGTCGTTTTTCCGCTTGACTCCGGCCCGAATATCTCTATTATTCTTCCGCGTGGTATGCCGCCGACGCCGAGCGCCATGTTGAGGCCGACTGATCCAGTCGGTATCACATTTATGTCCACTTTCGGCGCATCGCCGAATTTCATTATTGAGCCTTCGCCGAATTTTGTCTGGATGGCTTTTAGGGTATCGTTCAGTACCGCTACGCCGACCGTCTTGTCTTCTTTTTTCTCCTTCTTCTTTACCATAAATTTAATAAGTTACTTAATAATCTATTTCGCCTCTAGGGCGAATCCGCCAATGAGGCGGAAATTTTTTTCATCCACAAGCCCAAATTTATCCTGCGCCCTGATGCTGATTATATTATAACCCGAGAGGAGCGCAATCGTCTCATCGAAATCTCCCGCCTGATTTATGTATATCTCCCGTCCATTTAATGTAAGTTTTGTGGCATTTTTCGCATTGCCAGTTACTTTTATCACGCTTTCCGAATAGGTCGCGCCGTCTTCTATATTTACGTGCTTTATTTTCACGCCAAAGATCAGATCTTTAGATACGAAAAAAGCGTACACAATTATCAGAATAAAAAAAATAGAAATGCTGCCTATTTTTACTATTTTTTTCGCACTTATGTTCATCTTGTATTCATTTATATTACATTACCGCCATCTTCAGTATGCTCAATTTTTTCCAGTACTTCACGGGGCTTAGCGCCGTCGCCCGGACCGATCACTCCGCGCTCTTCGAGCTTGTCCATGAGTCTCGCTGCGCGGGCATAGCCGAGTTTTAGTTTTCTTTGCAGGTATGAAGTGGAAGCCTTCCCAGCTTCTACGACGCAAGCTCGCGCTTCTTCATACATTTCGTCATCATCTTCCATGTCTTCGTCATTCTCAAGCGATGCTTCGAATATGCTTTTGTCAGCGGAGATAGATCCGGCTGAGAGGGAAATCTCTTCTGACACTTCATCTTTATAAGCATCTGCCAGATATTTCACGACATTTTTAACTTCTGATTCGGAAATGAAGGCGCTCTGCAGACGTTCCGGCTGTGCTTCGCCTGAAGAATACAGCATGTCTCCGGCGCCAAGAAGCTTTTCTGCTCCGCCGGCGTCCAAAATAGTACGCGAGTCTATTTGTGAAGAAACTTTGAGCGCGACGCGGGCAGGGACGTTGGCTTTGATGAGGCCGGTAATTACATTTACTTCCGGACGCTGGGTGGAAAGGATCAGGTGTATGCCGACAGCACGCGACATTTGTGCGAGGCGGACGATCGCCGCTTCAAGCTCTCTCGGGTAAGTGCTCATTATGTCTGCGAGTTCGTCTATGATAATGACAATGTATGGCATGCGATCGGCGTTTACTTCTTCTTCCATCCCCTCGCTGTTTGTCTTCATTTTCTTAGGCGTTTTAGCAAAGACATTGTTGTGATAAGACTCTATGTCTCGCACAGATTCAGCTTCCAATATATCGTAACGGCGGTCCATCTCTTTTGCCGCCCACTTTAGGGCCAGGATCGTTTTCTTTGCCTCGGTTATTACCGGTGTGAGCAAGTGGGGAATATTGTTATACAGAGTAAGCTCTACCCGTTTTGGGTCTATGAGTATGAGCTTGAGGTCGTCCGGGCCATTCCTATATAAGAGGGAAGTAATCATGGAGTGTATGGTCACAGATTTTCCAGAGCCAGTCGTGCCGGCGACGAGCACATGAGGCATTTTTGCCAAGTTACCAAAGATCGCCTTGCCGGAAATGCTTCGGCCGAGAGCTGTCGTGAGTGGTTTTGAAGAGTTTTTAAATTTTTCGTCGGAAAGCAAAGTAGCGAGACCAACGATAGATTTTGATTTATTCGGAATTTCAATACCGACGAGGGATTTTCCCGGGATCGGCGCTTCTATGCGGATAGGGTGTGCGGCAAGAGAGAGTGCGAGATCATTCTGCAGTCCGACTATCCGCGAGAGTTTTACCCCTTCAGCTGGTTTGAGGGCATAGCGAGTGACTGTCGGCCCGATCGTGATCTCATCCATTTCAACTTCAATGCCAAAGTTTGCGAGGGTGCGCTTGATAATATTTGCGTTGGCTTTTATGTCTCCGGTATTTGGCTTGCCCTTGTCTTCTTCAAGGAGTGACAAGGGAGGGGGAACATACGTTGACACTAAGCCGGTTTTTCTTTTCATGATCGGCATTTCTTCTTCTGCTGGTTCTTCTTTTTTCTTTTTACCAAAGAACCCCTCCTTCCTCCCCTTGTCAGGGGAGGTTTCGTTCTCTATTCCTTCCGTTAAGGGGGATAGAGGGGATTCTTCTTCGTATTCGTCTTCTATTTTTTTTATATCTTCTTCTTTTTCTTCATCTTGTTCTTTTTTAAAGAGCGACCTGATCTTAATAAATGCCGGCGCGAGGTTGAACTTTGCGTCAAACATTATCGAAATTGAAATTATAAGAATCGCTACGAGGAATACCAAGCTCGCGTATTGATCAAAAAGGGATACAAATGGCGTCGCCAATATTTCTCCAAAGAATCCGCCGGCATGATTAGCCGAAACTATATCTATAATGCCGAGGCCGGAGAACAGGAACATCGCTCCGCTTATGATTCGCGTCCATCCGATGTCCGGAACCTCTGATTTTATGAATGAGCTTCCGAGGAGAATGCAGAGTATCGGCAGAAGAAAATATCCGACGCCGAGGAGATAATAAAGTTTTTCGTACACTAGCGCCCCAGCTACTCCGGCGACCTCAAAAGCTGCCATCAAAAAAAAGAATGCGAGCACGAAAAATATTACTGCGGCGATGCCGTGTTTGGTTTGAGTTTTTAATCCGCCGGCTGCTTTCTTTTCGTATTTATCCTTGTCATTTTTCTTATCGTACTTTTTGCCGTTTTTTGCCATATAGAGATATTTTATCATAAATTTATTTCTTCTGCTTATTACAGAAAAGCTAGGAATTATTTTAAAAATGCACACATAATTTTTTACTAAAAATTTGCTCTGCTCGGCTGCCCGCCTGCGCAAGGCATTGAAAAAACAACTCCCAACTTTTCTTTCTAAAGGACTTGCAATCAGCCTTCCTGGGTATATAATGGACAGCATGTTTAGAGAAGAAAAAAATCTCAAGGACTCTGAAGAAAGCGTAAAAGACATCTCATCCATGCCTGCCCCGCACCAAGCCGGAGGCTTTAGTTCGGGGTCCTATACAAAGACAGATAAGCTTGTTACAGCTCTGTATATGGTCACGGACATCATAGATAAAGACGAACCTTTAAGAAATAAATTAAGGACACTTGGTACAGAAATTATATCGGACACACATAGCCTAGATACACTGGCTAGAACAGTCCTTGCTAGGAGGATTAGCGAGATCATGTCCTTTTTAGACATAGCTTCTGCTATGAATATCATCTCCCAAATGAATTGCAATATCTTAAGGAAAGAATTTTTGGAGCTGAATCAGTCCATAAAAGAGTCCGGAGATAATGTGATAACTCCAACCAAAAAAATAGATCTGACAGATTTCTTTACGTCCACCCCGGCCATAGGCCACCCCTCAAGAGGGGAATTAAATTCTAAAGGACATGTAAATCTTGGGGTTCAAAAAGGACAGACTTTACTAAAAGCTATCAAGGACATTTCTAACAGACATTCAGTCCAAGATTTTGATGCTTTAAAAAGACAGCGTCGCGAAGATATACTAAATATAATAAAGATAATAGGAGGAAGCGCTACCATAAAGGACATCAAAGATAAAGCAAAAAATTTACCAGCTAAAGCCGGATCACTCGCCACCTGCAGCGAGAAAACACTGCAGAGAGAATTAGTCTCTATGGTGCATGATGGTGTCCTTAAGAAGACCGGAGAAAAGCGCTGGAGCAAGTACATTGTACAAGGGTAAGAACTATAACTTTCGCTCGTCTCATGAACTGTGGGGACGAGTTGCTTTTTTTCTTAAAATATGAGAAAATATGGGCACTGGCTATCTGCGCAAATTGTTTGTTTGCTGCAGGGTTATCCACATAATATATTGCCTTATTTTAAGGGGATATATTATAATGTTAATTGTACTCGCGGATTACGCTTCTCGTGTAATGTGTGGGTGCAGATGTATTTATTTTCTTCAACTGATTTCGTCGAAAAAATCTTTGGAAGAAAATAAAAAGCCCGCCGTCACTATTCAGTTATGGCGAGGCGAGGAAAGGTCATTGAAAACTTAATAGCTATGTTTTCAATGAATGTAAGTTAATATCTGTTCATTATCTAGTAGGGCCACATTATTATTTATTATAAGTTATTGGCCGGAAAAATAATGATAAGAAAAATACGCTTTTAGTTTTGTCGAAACTTATTAATGGCGTAGTAAAATTAGAAAAATTTATGAGTAAATTATTTAAATCAAAATTCCTTCTTGGAGTTATGGTTGTCGCAGTTTTGGTTGTAGGCGGTTTTGCAGTAAATGCAAACTCAGCTTCAGCTGACTGTGTCATCACATCTACATTAAGGCTCGGTTCTTCAGGCATTGAAGTTCAATGCATGCAGTCAATCGTCGGTGCTACACCTGACGGCAAATTTGGTCCTATGACCTTAGCTGCTGTTAAGGCTTGGCAGGCTTCCCACGGTCTAGTTGCTGACGGAGTCGTCGGTCCTTTGACTCGTGCTAGCTTGATGGGTGCACCTACAGGAAACTTCCCAGCAGGTTGTACTTCATCTGCAGGTTACTCTTCTACAACAGGAGTAAAATGTGATACTGGTGTATCTTCTGGACTTCCAGCAGGCTGTTCTACAACTGCAGGATACTCTCCTCTAACAGGAGTAAAGTGTGACGGCAGCTCAACACCTTCTACACCTTCAGGTCCTTTGACCGGTGGAGCAGGCGACATCACTCTGACTCTACAAGGAACCTACTCTAGTGAAGAAGTTGGAGAAGGGGAGGAAGACGCAAAAGTTCTCGCAGTTGAGGTTGAAGCTGATGAAGACTCTGATGTAGAACTTAATTCGGTTAAGGTTGAGTTCTTCCAGGCAACAACAGCTGATGACCGAGATCTGAAAGACTACGCAAGCGAGGTAACAGTATGGCTTAACGGAGTAAAAGTTGGTAGTGATGACACTTCTGACTTCTCAGAAGCAACTACTAACTACTTCTCTAAGTCAATCAGTCTTGACGGCGCGATTATCAGAGCAGGAGATAAGGACGATCTAGTTATAGCTGTTACAGCTAATGACAGCCTAGACAGCGGTGATATTGACACAGACGCATGGCAGGTGGACCTTCTAAGTGTTCGCTTTACCGATGGTGCTGGAGTTACTACCACTGAGTCAGGTTCAGCTGCAACTACTGCAGGAGCTGGTACATATGGAAAAACATTTGACTTTGCTTCTTTTGCTACCGCAAATGACGCAGAGTTGACATTGTCTCTTGATGATGATGCAATTAACGATGTCCACCTTCTTGACTCTGACGATACAAACAACACAGATCATCCGATTACATCAGTCCTCTTTGACGCATCAGGTGAGTCAGATATCTGGGTAGATGAAGTTAGCGCTACAATCACAACGACAGGAGAAACAAATGAATCTCTGATTGTTGTCTCTACATGGATAGAGGTAGGTGGAGTACGCATCAGTGAAAAAGAAACTGTTGCTGCCGGTGGAGCTATAACCTACGATGACCTTAATCACACGATTGCCGCCGGAGATGCGGAAGAATGGATTTTCTGGGTAACTATGGATAATGTTGATGCTGCGCTTGATGAAGGCGATACCGTGCAGCTTACCGTAGATGCTACTTTGACAGCAGAAGATGAAGCTGGAGATACAGTTACAGCCTCCGGATCAGATCCTGTGGGTGGGGTGCATCTCCTATACGATAACGGTTTCCGACTTACTGGAACCAGTCAAGTCGCAACCGCTTACACTATTGATGGTGTGAACAATGACCGTGTAGAGCTTGAGTTGATCTTTGATGTGTTCAACTATGGTGATGTCACATTGTACATCCCTGATGGCGACACCTTGACTGGTACTCCATCAACGAGTTCTACAACAACTGCACCAAGCACAACTGAGAAGGTTGGCTACCATGTCCAGACATCTGGAACGGTAACACCGCCATCAGCTCAGGTTTCTGCAGTGTTGACGGAGAATGATGACGATCTTACCCTAAAGACCAATTCATACGAATTGAAGTCAGGCAAGACCGGAACATTCAACTTGAAAGTTACTATCTCGGCGGATGAAAATCCTTCAATTGATAACGTTGGATTCCGAGCATTACTAGCAGGACTTGGTTGGGCAACAAGTGATGTCGCAACAGCTGCTGTAGTCTACACCGCTGATCTAGGAGACTACAAGACAAATTACGCAACAATTGCTGACTAATCTCTTATAA